>CBFHIS010000005.1:0-85657 GCA_965655975.1 Wenzhouxiangella sp. | reverse complement strand
CCAATGGTCGCGTTGTTGTTCGCAGGAGTGGCTCATGAAAGCCTGGTGGACCTCGCTTCCGATGAGACAGCAGCGCCTGGTTGGTGTGCTTTTGGTGGTGGTTGTCGGTGCCCTGTTCTATGTGGGCGTTTGGGAGCCTTTGTCAGAAGCACGCGAGGCGCGTCGTTTGGAAGTGGCGCACCATCAAGAGACCCTCAACTTACTTCAATCGGCACAATCAAACATTGAGGTCTTGCGCGCCAGACAAGCACAAACATCCATTGATCCTGATCAGTCCTTACTTCGTTTGGCCGATGAGAGTGCGCGGGCCGCAGGGCTGGCGGGCTTTTTGACACGCATCGAACCGGTGAGCGAGGATCAAGTCAATGTCTGGTTGGACGGCGCAGGCTTTGAAGAGGTCATGACCTGGCTGGGTGAGCTCTCGATCAGCACAGGCATACAAGTCGAGCAAATGTCTGCCACCCGTCAAATGGATGGTTCAGCTGTGGATGTGCGTGTGTCGTTGTTGCTTGAGCGCTAGACCATGAAACGCCGCTTGATTTGGGTGGTTTTATTGGCCGTGCCGCTGGGCATCTTGGTCACGCTCCCCGCCTCATTGTTTCTGCCCACCGATGAGGGGAGTGTTCAGTTCCAGCAAGTCACTGGGACGGTCTGGTCGGGGCAGGCGCGCTTAAAGCTTCCGCAGCAATCACCCCTGCCAGTCTCATGGTCCTGGGGTGGCGGGCTGGGTTGGCGTTGGTCGATTGAGAATCAGGACATCCAGGTGCAGGGCGAATGGCGCTTATCAAACCGCGATCGCTTGGAAAACATCACCGGCCAGATTGACATTCAATATTTGGATATTGCTCAATGGTTGGTGGTCATTTGGCCGGAGGGGGAATTGATTTTGGATATCGCTTATATTGAATTCGAGCCAATGGTCTCTTTGGCCAGTGAAGGCCAGATACTGTGGCGACAGGCGCGCTTGGCTGGATTGGTCAACGAGGCTTTGGGTGATCTAACGATTGCCTTGCGCCCCGATGAGGCCTTAGCGGGTCATACTCTGGCCGACATTCAATCCAATAGAAGTGGGGCGGTCCGCGTCAGTGGGGAGCTCAGTTCCAATGGCGATCGCTATCAAGCGGCCATCCGACTGAGGCCCAGTCCGGAGCGTTTGGATTTGTTGCCATACTTGCTGCCACTGGGGCGCTTTAGCGAAGGCGCGATTAAAATAGAGCGTTCAGGACAACTGGGGGTATTTGAGTGACCACATCAGAGGCAGTGAAAAAACATTGGTTGGCGGTGGCTGTTGAAGCTGCCATTGCGGCTGAATCCATCGCCATGTCTTTTTTTAATGGGGATGTCCAGGTCGAAACCAAGGCCGATGAGAGCCCAGTGACCGAAGCCGATAGAGCGTGTGAGCGCGCCATTCGGTCTGTGATCTCAGGGGCTTTCCCAGAGCATTCCTTGGTGGGCGAGGAGTATGGGGGTGAGCATGAGGGGCGCTTTGTCTGGCTGATTGACCCCATTGATGGGACCCGAAGTTTTATTCGGGGTTTGCCTTTTTGGTCAATCCAAATAGCGCTGATGGTCGATGGGGAGCTGGTATTGGGTGTGTCTTCAGCGCCTGCGTTTCAAGAGCGGGCCGCGGCCTTGGTGGGGCAGGGCGCGACAATCAATGATGCGCCGGTGCGGGTTCGCTCTGTGGAGGCATTGCACCAATCCGATGTCTCTTTTGGCAACATCCGATCTTTGGCCCGTTCCAAACAATGGCCTTGGGTGGGCCGTGTGATTGATGAGGCAGCAAGAACCCGAGGCTATGGGGATTTTTATTCCTACCACCGCTTGGCGGCTGGCCAGCAGGATGTGGTCATTGAAAGCGATGTCAACATTCTAGACATTGCTGCCTTAACCGTGGTGGTGCGTGAGGCCGGGGGCTGTGTGACCGATTTGCAAGGTCAACCCATCGGTGCAAACACCACCTCAATTTTGGCGGCGTGCCCCAGCTTGCATGCGACGCTGTTGAAAGACCTGCTATCCTCTTAGAGATGACCTCAAAGCCTTTTAGCCGACCTTTACCCATCATTCATGACCGCCGCGAGCACCGGCCCGCCGATCTGTTCAAAGTCGAGCAGTTGGACTTGGAGTTTTCCAATGGCCAACGCCGGCAGTATGAGCGCTTGGTCTCACGTGGTATTGGGGCCGTCATCGTTGTTCCAATGGTCGATGATGAAAACGTTTTATTGATCCGCGAGTATGCCTGTGGCTTCCATCGCTTCGAGCTTTGCCTACCCAAAGGGCGGCTCGACAAAGATGAGAGTGTTTTGGATGGCGCCAACAGAGAGCTGCAAGAAGAGTGTGGCTTTGCGGCCAATCAGCTCACGGAATTGGGCCAGTTGAGCTTGGCGCCGGGTTACATGAGTCATGCCACCCATGTCATCTTGGCCAGAGATCTATACCCCTCGCGTTTGCCAGGCGATGAGCCAGAAGAATTGGAAGTCATTCAGTGGCCGATGAACGATTTGGTGAGTCTGGTGCAACGGCCCGATTGCACTGAAGGTCGGAGCATCGCCGCGCTTTACATGGCCCGAGATTTAATGGCCCATGGCCAGATCTAGTTGATGCCGAAAACTGGCGGCGGTGGGGGCGGTCTTTACGCTGACCAAGTGACCAATGCTGCTACTGGTAGACGCCACGGCTTGGCTTCGTTAAGCTAATAGGCTATGGATGATCTAGAACCTCTTGTTTTCACCGAAGCAGCGGCCTCCAAGGTCCGAGAATTGATTTTGGAAGAAGCCAACCCGAACCTCAAACTCCGCGTCTACATCACAGGCGGGGGGTGCTCTGGGTTTCAATATGGGTTTACCTTTGATGAAGCCACCGATGAAGGCGACATTGCGGTGATGCGCGATGAGGTGACTTTGGTCGTGGATCCTTTGAGTTTTCAATATCTAGAAGGTGCTGAAGTGGACTATACCGAGAACCTTCAAGGTGCTCGTTTTGTGATTAAAAACCCCAATGCTGCCACCACTTGTAGCTGTGGGTCTTCATTTGGCGTCGCCTGAGACGTTGCGCCGACATGCCCTCTGTCACACATCACGCAGGTAGGGTTCAATGAATATCTTGGTGCTGTTTGCCGCGCTTTTGATCAGTCACTACGCCACCGGCATTGATCGGCTGCGCGCATCTGTTGAGACCTTTGTTGATTGGATTGAGGCCTTGCCCCAGCGCTGGTCTGGGCCCTCTTGGCTGACTTTGGTTTGGGTGTTGGGGGTGAGTGTGCTTGGCGGGGGACTGCTCTCCGCGATCGGCTATGCCCTTGGCGGTGAGTTTCTGTGGGCTTTGATTGCCTTAATTGTTTTGATCTTTTGTTTGGGACCCAAGGATTTGGATCGAGACGTGGATCAGGCTTTGCAACAAGGCGACCACGAGAGGCTGGGTATTGTTGCAACAGACGATGCCCACGCGGCTGGTCTGCGTGTTTATACCGCTGCTCTGGCCAGGTGGTTTGCGGTGATTGTTTGGTTTGTGCTGTTGGGCATTCCTGGTGCATTGCTCTATCGAATCACAGAACGGCTTTGTCAGCGAGACTCAGGTGGCAAAGAAAGCGAGTGGCTGTTTCGCCTGAGATTTTTTCTCGAGTGGCCGGTGCTCGTTTTCATGATGGTCTCGAGTGCGATGACCAACGATTTTGATCGTGTCTATCAAGCATGGCACCGTTATCGAAAGCAACGGACCGATCAAGGCCAGGGCGCGTGGATGATCCACCGGGAGCTGCTTGAGGCACTCTCAGATGCGGTTGTACCAGAAGGGCTGGACCAACGCGGGGGCATTCAGTTGGCGCATCATTTTGTTTGGCGCATGCTGATCTTATGGCTGGTGGTCTTGAGTGTGCTGCTATTGACCGGCTTACTGTCTTAAAAATTTATTGGCCCATGGGAGAAGAACAATGAAAAAACACAACAGAGCTTTTGGAGTCCAAGCCTTAGCCTTCGCCTGTCTTTTGTGTCTTGGTCTGGTCTCTACCTCATGGGCCCAGAGCACCTGGCTACGCTGTGGTGAGGTCTTGGATGTTGACCAGGGTCAGTTGGTGGGTGCACACACCATCGCCATTGAAGAGGGGCGCATCGCCTCGGTGTGGTCTGGTTACCCGGCACCCGAGGCTGGGGCGCGTATTGAAGAAGTTGATCTTAAAGACATGACCTGTCTGCCGGGCTTGATGGACATGCACACGCACTTATCCTCAGAGTATTCGCCCAGATCACAAATCAATCGTTTCACCATGAATGAGGCCGATGTGGCTTTGTTGGGCGCCAAGCACGCCCGAGTAACTTTGGCTGCAGGCTTTACCACCGTGCGCGATCTTGGGGATTCTTTCAACGCGACAGTAGCGCTTCGAAACGCCATTAACCAAGGCCAGATTCCAGGCCCTAGAATCTATACGGCAGCCAAGTCCATTGCGACCACCGGTGGCCATGCTGACCCAACCAACTCATGGCGAGCGGACATCATGGGGCGGCCCGGTCCGCGAGAAGGTGTGATCAATGGTGTGGATGAGGCCCGTCAGGCGGTCCGTCAACGTTATAAAGACGGGGCCGATGCCATAAAAATCACAGCAACCGGTGGTGTATTGAGTGTGGCCAGAAGTGGCCAAAACCCGCAATTCACCGATGACGAACTCGATGCCATCATTGCCATCGCCAATGACTACGGCATGCATGTCGCGGCCCACGCCCATGGTGGCGAGGGGATGCGGCGAGCGGTAGAAGCCGGTGTGCATTCCATCGAACACGGCACTTTCATGGATGAAGAAATCATGGCGTTGATGGTCGAGAAGGGCACTTGGTATGTGCCGACCATTCTAGCCGGTGACTTTGTGGCTGAAAAAGCTCAGATTGATGGTTACTTCCCACCCATGGTGGCCGCCAAGGCAGCCGCGATTGGCCCATTGATTCAGGAAACCTTTGGCCGTGCTTATCGCGCGGGGGTCAACATCGCCTTTGGCACCGATTGTGGCGTGAGTCCACACGGGACCAATGCCCAAGAGTTTGCTTTGATGGTCGAGGCGGGCATGCCAGCCGATGAAGCCATTCGGTCAGCCACGATGTCGGCAGCTCAGTTGTTGGGCGTTGAACAAGAGCTTGGACAAATCAAGCCTGGCTTTATTGCCGATGTGATTGCTGTCGAGGGCAATCCGTTGGCCGATGTCACTCGCCTTGAGTCGGTTTCTTTTGTGATGCGCGACGGCGAGGTGTTTCACGCCCCGCATACCCGCTGAGTTCCAAATAGCCTCGGCCCACTTGGGTCGAGGCTCTCTCGCCATTGATGCGGCTTTCATTGGCATCAAAAATATTGATCGCCCCTTCCCAATACGCCACCGACTTTGTCCAGCGTTGCGCCTCGAACAAAGGGCGTGTGATGAGAGACAAGCCATGTGCTGGAACCATGACTTGCCAGTGCGTTGGCCACGCGACACCGCTTGAATCAGTCCACCAATTGAGTGGTTCGGCCACAAAGTCATCGTGACCCAAAGGGTGGGTGGTCCCATCTGGTTCAACCAGCACGCCGGCTGAGAAAACCGACATGGAATCATCGAGGTTTCTTAAGCGATAGACCATGAGGTCCCTGCCATCATCTAAATGGATGGCAAACCAGTCCCACCCGCTTTGGGTATCAGACAGTTGTCCCGAACCCCATTCGCGATCCAGCCAAGCCAACCCCTCGACCGCCAATCGTTCTTCGTTGGGCACATTGAGTATGACCTCACCAGAGGCTTTCATTCGGGTCAGGGAGTAATAATGCGATGCATTGCCCACCTCAGGCCCTTTTTGACTAAACCCTTGATCGCCCTGCAAAGTGATCGGACGCATGGGCTCTAACTCGAGAGACAAGCCAAACTCATCGGTGTTTGCTTCCAGTTTCCAACCCGCTTGTGTGGCGGTCACCCGCCAGTCTTTAAGCCACCAAGATTGCTCATCGGCACCCGCCAAATCCAATGTGCCGCGAGCAAAGCGCTCGGATTGATAAAAGCGTGGCGGCGTGTGGGGTGTTCCACCATCGCTCAGCGCCAAATGCGCCATCCACACATGATCACTGGCCCAAGCAGAGGCCTCAGCGGTTTGACTGGCACTGTCTGTGCCATCGTCTGGTGGATTCATGCCGAAGCGGAACAAAGTGAACTGGAAGCCCATCTCGCGATCGCCAGAATCCAGGCGACCCGTGAAATACCACCACTCATTTCGAAAGTCCAAATGGGCGCCATGGTCTTTTGGAAACTCAAATGGCACCACGGCTGTGACACGCCTAAAACCATCGGGTGCATCGCCGAGCAAGGTGGACAAAGACCAGCCCGCTGAGTCTGGCTTGTTTGTATGCGTCTGCTGATTGAGCCAGGCGACCATGACAACAAAAGCCACAAGCAAGAAAGCGAGCGTTTTTTTCATCTCAGAGCGACCTCAACAAACGGGCAGGCGGGGTTTTTTGAATGGCATAAGCTGGATAGAGGCCAGCGACCAACCCAACACCGAGTGCGACCAATCCTGTCACTACCCAAGGCGTCAATGGCAGGCGCCAGTCGATGTGCCAACCAAAGGCCAGCGGCTGAATGACGGCCGATAAGACACCATGAATCACCAAGCTCAATGGCAACGCCAATAGGGCCGCCATCACCGCCATTCCCAGTGTTTGTGCAATCACCAGTCGGCCCAATTGCGCCGGGCTCAGGCCCAAAGCACGCAAGGTGGCGTATTCTCTGGCGCGCTCGATGCCAATGGCCAATAAAGCACTGATCAATGCGATCGATGCGATCAATCCAACCAACCAAGCCAGCGCCCAAGAGATTTGGAAGGTTTGATCAAACACATCCAATGTTTGGTCTTTGATGCTTTGGCGTGTGGTCAGCGTGATGGCTTGTTCGGGACTGAGGCGTTCTTGTAAACGCGCCAAAGTGGCTTCAATGTCATCCGAGGAAAAATACAAACCCAAGCTGTCTTTGAGAGGGTCTTCCCAAAGAGTGAAATAGAGCGCATCATCAATGGCCACCGCGCCTTGTTCGCTGGCGTAGTCTCTAAAGACGGCCAAGACCCGAAAAGTTTTTTCGCCTTTTGGCGTCATCACTGAGACCGCATCATCGGCGGTGAGGTTTTGCTTGGTGGCCAAGGGTTCGGTGATCAATACCCCTTGGCCCGCTTCAAACGCGGTGGCAATGGCGGCTTGGTTGGCCAGATCGGGTGCGATGGATGTCCACTCAAACCCACGCCAAGCCGGTGTCGGCAAGTCATAAGCCAACACATCAAATCCAGTGCTGGTGCGCGCACGGCGAACGCTGCTGATGGCTTCAATGCCAGGTGTCTCGGCCACGAGGGCGTGGAGATCCGGTGCAATGCTGGCGCCGTCTTGGGTGAGATAGACCTCAGCTTGTAACAGCTTTTCGACCCAGTCGCCCACCGCGCCACGAAAACCCAAGACCATCATGCCAATGCCTGCACTTAAGGCCAATGCCAAGCTCAATGCCGAGACCGCCGGCATCAGCCGATGGCGTGCACTCAACAACATCAACCACGCCCTTTTAATCAGGCCATCGCCCAAACAGACCCGCATGCGCGCCAACCCCCAAAATCCCAGTTTGGGCAACCAAATGCCCAGCGCAACCAAGGCCAAAAAAAGGCCCAGCAAGGCGGTTGTGAGGCTGGGTGCAATGACCAGCAAGGCCAACCCGGCCACACCAGGCATCAGTGCCCATTTCGCCCAGTGCGTGGTTTGCGGGGCGGGCCCACTGTGTTGCCTGGCCAATTGCCCTGGGGGCACGAGGAAGGCTTCTCTGAGAACGGAGGCAACCGTGACCATGGCCATCATGAATGCCCCCAGCCAAAGGCTGGCATACAGTCCCCAGGTGGGTTGAACAGCGGTGGCGGGGGTGACCTGATAGATCGCTTCATAGGGTGCGCTGACCAAGCCAAGCAGCGCGTTGGCCAATTCGGTGCCGAGCACCAAACCAAGGCCTGCACCAAAGATGGCCAACACCGCGACTTCAAGGCCGAGGCCCAAAACCACCTGAGCTTGGGTGAGGCCGATCGCGCGCATTAGGGCGAGCGTCTTACGGCGTTGCACCAACAAAAAAGACAACACCGCATAGACCACCAACAAACCCACCGCGAGTGCCAACAAACTCATCGCCATTAAATTGATGCGCATGCCACGGCTCAAATCGGCAGCGGATGCTCGACGTTCGGCCGATGTCTCTATCACCCACCCATCGCTGGCTGCGTTTTCTAACCAATCTTGGGCATCCGCGGGCGCTTCAATGGCACTCAAGAACCCCACCCAGCCAAACAGTGATTGCGCGATGCCAATGTCTGTGATCAATCGCCCATCAAGGCCAGGGCCGGTTTCAATAATCGCAATCACTTGCAGCGTTATTAAATTATTTTGGTGTTGGATCAGCAAAGACTCATCGACAGATACGCCCAGCCGCTCGGCTGTGTGGGTGTTGATGACCACACCATTGTTGGAGCCCATCAAGGCACCGGCAATGGCAGTGCCTGCCAAAGCGTGAGAGTCGCCAACGCCAGACAACGGTTCGACACCCAGGACCTGCATCGGCATGGTGGTGTCTTCTTTTGTTTGAATCGCAACATTGACCTCCACCAAAGGAAACAACAAAGGCGCACCCGGCAGCAGCGCCAAGTCACGATAGACCGCTTCTGGCAAACGGGCACTGGTGGGTTGCACGCGGACCGTGCTTTGGCCAACCAGTTGAGCGGTGGCCAGTTCCAGAGAGCCCAACAGGGCCTGCTGCATGAGCCAAACACCACTCATCACCCCAACGCCTGCCGCCATTCCCACCAAGGCCATCAGCCATTGACCTGGGTGCGATCGAATGAATCGATGCGATGAGAGCGCCAGCAGTTTCATGGGCTCACGGGTGCGAGTTGACCGCCTTTGAGTTGCAGCACCCGATCACAAGTCTCGGCGGCTTTGGCGTCATGTGTGACCAGCACCACGGCACAATTGAGCCGCTTTGTTACCTGCGAGAAAAGGTCCAGCACCACCGCTGCATTGGCCTCATCCAGACTGCCGGTTGGCTCATCAGCCAGTAATAAAGCGGGCTCATGCACCAGCGCTCGGGCTATCGCGACGCGTTGTTTTTCTCCACCCGATAGGGCCTGCGGTAAGCGTCCTAGGAGGGGTGTGATTTCAAGGGCTTTGGCCAAATCTCCAATGCGGCTTTGCCTGTTCGAGTGGCCACACAACCACAACGGTATCTCGATGTTCTCAGCCACCGTCAAACTGTCAATCAAATTGAAATCCTGAAACACCAAACCGATCTGCGAGGCACGCCAGTGGGTGCGTTGGGGCTCGGGCAATTCACTTAAAACTTCCCCACAAACCAGGACGCGCCCTTGGTCGGGTTGATCCATCCCAGACGCCAAATGCAACAGCGTCGTTTTTCCAGAACCCGATTGACCCATGATGGCCAGTCGCGTGCCTGAGTGAAGTTCAAGATTGAGATCGTTGAGCAGTGCGTTGCCCTCAATAACCCGCCCCAAATGCTCGAGCACCAACACAGGTGCCGTTGATGAGGACAGACTCATGCGCCAACCCCGAGGCCTAAGCGCATCCCCAAGCCAATGGCGCCACTCAATATCAGCAATGTGATCACCACCAAACTGATGCCAAGACGCATGTGGCGGTACCAGGCAGGCCCGGTGTTGGATTGCCAAGGCGCATCCAGAACGAGGTGCGCGGCGAACAAAGCAGCCAACCACAGACTGGCCCAAGCGCTTGGAAACCACAACGCTGGCCAAGCGAGCAAGACGAGCACATTGGAGACCAGCAAGTGAACGTTGGCTTTGGCTGAGGTGCGGATGGCATGAATCCAAACAGACCAAAGCGTGCCAGCCATAAAGGCCAAAATCAGCGCGCTGTAAGCGATCAGGGCCTGCTGAGCCCACAGTGGGCCCCCAAAGGCACTGGTGGCCGCCAGTGCCACAAAGGGAATAACGCCCAACCAGCCCAATGTTTTTGCGGTTTTTCGGGCATTCAGGTCCAGCGGTGGCGGTGGTGTCACATCGTTCATAACAATCCCTTGAAAAAAGTACTCAAAAGTCCCCGAAAGCCCCAAATCAAAGCATTCTCAGATGAAATGGCCTGATCTGGCGCGTTTTCAGGCAGCCAATGTCACCAGATTCGACCATCTTACTGGCCCCTCGGTCAAGAAAAAGCCCCGACTGATCGTGCCAGCCGGGGCTCTAAGGGATGCGTTCGGCTCAGCAGGAGGGAGTCAGAGGAGCCAGAGACTGTGCCGAACGGGTTTTAGTATCGGCGAGGTCGAGTGAAGTTTGGGTGAAGCAAATGGCTTGGATTTTGGAAAATAGTGTGGTATAGTTACCACCAATCTTGGCATCACGCTGACAGTTATGGCAAGGTTGCAGGGCGCTAAGCGAGATACATCACTCCGAAAACATTGCCCCTCCCGACCTTTTGGGAGGGGTTTTTTTTGGCCTCGAGGCGCGGTTTGAGGGGGAAACTGGCAATGTTGCATAAAAACAACATGGCAGATCAAAACGGGCGGTGACCATGAACCCAACCATTGTTGAATTATTTGCCAAAGAACCCAACAGAGCGAGAGAGTTTCGTCTCTGTCAGGGGGATTGGTTCTACGACTTTAGCCACTTACCCCTCTCATCCAGCGACAAACAGGCACTGCTGGATGCGTTTGCAAAGCGCGACCCCAAAATAGCCATTGAGGCGCTTTTTCACGGTGAGCCGGTGAATGGCTCTGAGGCGCAACCGGCGCTGCATTCGCGTCTGCGATCGGCCGAAGACGCCGAGGTCTTGGCACAAAAAAACCAATTTTTGGCATTGGCTGAGCGCTTGTACGCTGGCCAGTCGGGCCTGACAGATCTGATCCATCTGGGCATCGGTGGCTCGGATCTGGGCCCCCGTTTGGTGGCCGATGCGCTCGATGAGGGTGAGTCAGCGCTGGCAGTTCATTGGTTGGCGACGGCCGATGGGCGGCGTTTGAAGCGCTTGATGGATACCCTAGACCCAGAGACCACGGGTGTGGTGATTGCATCTAAGTCGTTTTCAACCGAAGAGACCCTCGCCCAGGCCACGCATCTCAAAGCCTGGTTGGGTGAGCGATTCACAGACCACGCTTGGGCGGCCACCGCCAATCCTGAGCGCGCCATGGCTTTTGGTGTCCGTGGGGACCACGTGCTTGCCTTCCCTCAGTGGACAGGGGGCCGGTTTTCTCTTTGGTCTTCGGTGGGTGTGAGCGCCGCCGCGCTCATTGGCGCACACGCTTTTTCTGAGCTGCTCGAGGGCGCGCACGAGGCCGATCAGGCCTATCATCAGGCACCTGGGGATTTGTATGAGAGCCTAGCCGTTTGGATTGGCTTGAGCATCGATCACTTGCGTCGTGGTTTGAATCTCACCACGCTGGGTGTGGTGGCTTATGAGCCCCGCCTGGCCTTGTTGGGTGACTACTGCCAGCAGCTTTTCATGGAGAGCCTGGGCAAACGGGTGGATGCCCAGCACCAGCCCATCGATCAGCCCACCATCCCATTGATATTTGGTGGACGGGGCACCGATCTGCAACATTCTATTTTCCAAGCCTTGCATCAAGGTCTCGATACTCACCCCTTATTGCTGGTGGGGACTTTGCAAGACCCAGGATCCTTGTCTGATTGCGCGCACATCCAGATGGCGCATCTCTTGGCCCAGCGGCAAGCCTTTGCCCGTGGTCGGGAGGCGGGTGAGGCCTATCAGCACATGCCCGGCAACCGCCCCGTGGCACTTTTGTTGACCGAACAATTGACTGCACGGCGCTTGGGCTTTTTATTGGCGAGCTTAGAACATGCGGTTTACAGCTTGTCGATCCTCTGGGGTGTGAATGCCTTCGATCAATGGGGGGTGGAAGAGGGCAAGCGCTTGGCTGGACCTTTACGTCAACGTCTAGAAAATGAGCAAGTCACACTCACCGATGTGCTGGACTGGGATCTCAACCACCATTAATCGCCCCATCCTTGTACACTAAGCCAATGTGTGTGCAATACAAAGGCTAAAGCGGGTGTCCCAGACCTATAACCCACAACAAATTGAGTCGGCCATTCAACAGCGCTGGCAAAACGAAGGGGCTCATCAGGCCGATCGCGGCGAGGGTGATCGCTTTTATTGTTTGAGCATGTTTCCCTATCCTTCAGGTAAGTTGCACATGGGGCACATGCGCAACTACACCATCTGCGATGTGATCTCGCGTTATCAGGTCATGCAAGGCAAACAGGTGTTACAGCCCATGGGTTGGGATGCTTTTGGTTTGCCGGCAGAAAATGCGGCCATGGCCAATAAGGTGCCGCCGGCTCAGTGGACGCGCGACAACATTGCCCATATGCGAGACCAGTTGCAAGCCTTGGGCTTTGCGATCGATTGGGACCGTGAGCTGGCGACCTGTGATCCTGACTACTACCGCTGGAACCAATGGTTTTTCTTGCGTCTTTTAGAGCGTGGGGTGGCTTATCAAAAAACGGGCATGGTCAATTGGGACCCCGTTGATCAAACGGTTTTGGCCAACGAACAGGTGGTGGATGGGCGTGGTTGGCGAACAGGCGCCATCGTTGAAAAGCGCGAGATCCCGATGTATTACTTGCGCATCACCGACTATGCCGATGATCTGTTGGAGGCGCTTAACGACTTGCCGGGCTGGCCTGAGCGGGTCCGAACCATGCAGGCCAATTGGATTGGTAAAAGCGAGGGCGCAGAGGTGGTGTTCGAATGCGGTGACCACCGCATCGAGGTTTTCACAACGAGGCCAGATACCCTGATGGGCGCGACCTTTATGGCCGTGGCGGCAGAGCATCCACTGGCTCAAGAAGCAAGCCGTGGGCGGCCCGACATCCAAGCGTTTATTGAAAGCTGCCAACAAGGCGGTGTCTCAGAGGCCGATCTGGCCACCCAAGAAAAGCGTGGCATTGACACAGGGTTGAAAGCCAAGCATCCCTTGACGGGCGATTTGTTGCCGGTGTTCATCGCCAACTATGTCCTGATGAGTTATGGGTCGGGTGCGGTGATGGCTGTGCCAGCACACGATGCCCGCGACTTTGAGTTCGCGCTCCAATATGATCTGCCCATTCAGCCAGTGATTGGTTTGCCCGATGGGCGCGATTATGATGCCACCCAGTGGCACGAGGACTATGCAGCAAAGACCGGCTTTCTGGTTCACTCAGGGCGCTACGATGGCATGAGCTGTGCCGACGGGTTTGAGGCCATTGTCTCGGATCTAGAAAAAAAGGGCGCGGGGCGTCGGACCACTCAATACCGGTTGCGTGACTGGGGCATTTCCCGGCAACGTTACTGGGGTTGCCCCATCCCGATCATTCATTGTGCTGATTGTGGTTCAGTGCCTGTGCCAGAAAAAGATTTACCGGTGGTCTTGCCTGAGGACCTGGTGCCCGATGGCTCGGGCAACCCATTGAATCGGTGTGAGTCGTTTTTGCATGTGGATTGCCCAAAGTGTGGCCAACCCGCCAGACGCGAAACCGACACCATGGACACCTTTGTGGACTCGTCTTGGTATTTCCTCCGTTACACCTGCCCCGACAATGCTCAGGCAATGGTCGATGAACAAACGCAAGCATGGATGCCCGTCAACCAATACATTGGTGGCATTGAGCATGCCATCTTGCACCTGCTGTACGCGCGTTTTTGGACCCGCCTCATGAAAGACGAGGGCCTTGTTGGAATCAGCGAGCCATTCGAGCACTTGTTGACACAAGGGATGGTGTTGGCCGAGACCTACTACCGCGAGGATGACTCTGGGCGTCGGCAGTGGTTTAACCCCAAAGACGTCGAGGTCGAGCACGATGCCAAAGGCCGCGTGGTGGCTGCGCGCCTGATCAGTGACGGCCAAGTGGTGATGCCTGGCGGGGTCGAGAAAATGGCCAAGTCAAAAAATAATGGTGTGGATCCAGCTCAATTGGTCACCCGTTATGGTGCCGATACCGTTCGACTGTTCTCGATGTTCGCCGCGCCACCCGAGCAGTCATTGGAGTGGTCTGATGCGGGTGTCGAGGGTGCTTGGCGGTTTTTAAAGCGCCTGTGGATGGGTGTTGAGACCCACGTGAGTGCTCATCCTTTAGTACAGGCGAGCCAAAGTGCGGGGGTTGAGCGCCAGCAGGCGTTGGATCTTCGCCGTCAATTGCATGAGGCCATCAAAAAAGTCGGCGATGATTTTGGGCGCCGATATGCGTTCAATACAGCCATTGCAACGGTGATGGCGCTGTCCAATGAGATCGCCAAGTTTGAGCCAGCCGATGAAACAGAGGTCGCGTTGGTTCAAGAATGCTGGGAAGGGGTGGTGATGATGATCGGGCCCGTTACACCACACATCAGCGAAGCCTTGTGGGGAAAACTTGGCCACGCCACATCGGTCTTTGCATCCGGCTGGCCGGCTTTTGATGAATCTGCTTTGGTGCGTCAGACAGTCACCGTTGTCATTCAAGTCAACGGGAAGGTGCGAGATCGCATTGATGTCGCACCAGGGCTGGATCAAGCGACGTTGGAAGACTTGGCCAAAAACACTGAAAATGCGGCGCGCTTTCTAGAGGGTAAAACCATTCGAAAAGTCATCGTGGTGCCCGATAAGCTCGTCAACATTGTGGCCACCTGACATGAAGGGCTTAGATTCGCTATCCAACACACAACAAGGCCAGCCCAGTTGGGTTTGGTGGATGATGGCTTTTATGGTCTTGTCTTTGAGTGGCTGTGGTTTCCAACTCAGAGGCCAAATTGATCTGCCTGAACCCATGCGCCAGATGACTCTGTCTTCCCCCGATGCCACGACAGATTTTGTGCGTGAGTTGAGTGCGCAGTTGAGGGCCAATGGCGTTCGGCTGACCGATGGCGCGGCACCCAGTGCATCCCGTTTGGTGATCGAACAAGAACGTGTCTATCGAGAAGCGTTGACCATCTCACAAGATGCGCGCGTACGCGAATATGTGCTTTATCTCGAAGTTCGCTTTGACTTCATTGGCCCCGATGGGGAGCCAGTCATTGATAACGAGGTGGTTCGCTTGAGCCGTGAGTATCGGTTCGATGAGCAATCCATTCTGGGTTCCAGTCGCGAAGAAGAGGTGTTGACCCAAGATTTAAGTCGCGAAATGGCCACGCAAGTGGTTCGGCGATTGGCTGGTCAAACCCGAGTGAGTCTATGAAGGCTTTTCCAGAACGCCTGCCTGGCATGCTGCAGAAGCAGCTGGCCAATGTGTATTTGGTTGCTGGCCCTGAGGCATTGTTGGTCGAGGAGGCCACCGATGCGATTCGGTCTGCGGCCAAAGTACATGGACTGAGCGAGCGGGTGGTATTAGATGTCGATGGGCGTTTTGATTGGGATTCGCTCACCCAAGCCACCGAGACTGGGTCGTTGTTCGCCTCTAGGCGCTTGGTGGAATTAAATCTCCCCACAGGCAAACCAGGCAAAGACGGTGGCAGCGCGTTGCGGGAGTGGGTTGGCGAGCCACGAGACGATGTGTTGTTGATTAAGTGTGCGGCTTGGGAACTGGCCAGTGAAAAAAGTGTTTGGTTTAAAGCACTCGATCAAGCCGGTGTCTTTGTGCCGTGCTGGACGATCAAGCCCCATCAACTGCCCAAATGGATTGGTGCGCGCTTGGGCTCGCGCGGTCTGAGTGTTGATGGCACCAGCGCTCAGTTTCTGGCCGATCGCTTGGAAGGCAATTTATTGGCTGCGGCCCAAGAGGTTGAGCGCCTGGCTTTGCTGTATCCCCAAGGCCACCGTCTGACATTGCCTGAGCTTAAACAAGCCGTTTCTGACAATGCACGATTCGATGCATACCGCCTAACCGAGCTGGTGTTAATGGGGCAAAGCGGCCCAGCCCTTCGCTGTATCCGAGGTCTTAAAGAGGCCGATGTGTACAAGCCTCTTGCGGTCTCAGCATTGTCTCGAGAGCTCGAGATCATTGGGTCTTTTTTGGACTTGGCAAAAACTTATGGGGAGCAAGGGGCATTTAAAGAGCTCCGCGTCTGGCAGAGCCGACAAGGCCCAATCCAAGCAGCAGCCAGACGTTTGACCGTGGCGCGCGTGGTGGAAGCTTTGGCCGAGCTCTCGACCCTAGACCGAATGGCGAAATCGAAGTCAGCATCTTATTTTTGGATGACCTTGGAGCGATTTTGTGTGGCGTTGTGCACGGGCCAATCGATGGCTTTTGTCGGCTCTTCGCTGACCGAAGAGGACTTCAATGATGTCGCATAAGAAACCCAGCACACAAACCCCGATCCAAAATCGGGCGGTGGCTGTTTTTGGGGGCACTTTTGATCCCGTCCATCATGGGCACCTGCGCGCAGCCGCCGAAGTCAGTGAGTGGTTGAAGGTCAGCGACTTTCGCTTGGTGCCGGTGGGATCGCCCCCCCACAGAAGCCAAACGTTTGCCTCCGCCTTTCATCGTTTGGCCATGTTGGAACTGGCATTGGCGCCGTACCAAGACCTCACAGTGGATGATCGAGAGGTTCGACGTGGTGGCACGTCTTACATGGTCGATACCCTAAAAAGTATTCGCAAAGACGTGGGCGATGTGCCGGTCTTTTTGTGTCTGGGTCAAGATGCTGCCAATCGGCTGGATACCTGGCATGACTGGGAACAAATCTTTGATCTGGCGCATTTGGTCGTGATGACACGCCCAGATAGCCAATCAAACTATCCACCAGAGCTTGATGCTGTCATTTCACAGCGGCGCGTGGACAGAACACGTGACCTGGTCAGTACCCCAGCAGGCGGGGTGCGCCATGTGGAAGTGACTCAGTTGGCCATTTCCTCGACCAATATTCGAGCGCAAGTGGCCGAAGGCCATAGCCCGAGATTTCTTTTGCCCGCCACGGTTTTGACTTATATTGAAAAGCATGGCCTGTATCGGCCGAGCACGCCCTCCCCAGACAAGGTAAAATAAGCCCACATGCAAACTTCCAAGCTTAGAGTACGCACTTGACTTCAGAGACACCGATGTCCGCTTCGGCCTTGCGTGATTTTGTGGTCACCGTGCTAGAAGACATGAAGGGCGAGCAGATTGAAGTCATTGATTTGACCGATCGCAATGCATTCGCTGATTATCTGGTGATCGCCAGTGGCACATCCACCCGACAGGTTAAAGCGATGGCGGAGCGCTTGGTTGAGCGCGCCAAGCAAATCGGCATGCGGCCAATGGGCATTGAAGGCGAGCGAGAGGGCGAATGGGTCTTGGTGGATCTGTGCGACGTGGTGGTTCATGTCATGCTTCCACAGACTCGTGCTTTTTATAACCTTGAGAAGTTGTGGTCCACGCCACCCAGCACGCGCAGCAATGCCAGAGGTTAAGCTCGGTGAAATTAGACGTTGTCAGTGTCGGTACGCGCATGCCGTCGTGGCTCTCCGAAGGCTGGCAAGACTACGCCCGTAGAATGCCACCTCACTTGCCGCTTCAACTGATTGAAGTTGAGTCGGCACATCCCAAAGAACCCAAACGCGCCCAGATCGAAGCAGAGCATTTATTGGCAAAATGCCCACCGCGGTCGCGGCGTGTGGCACTCCAAGGCGGGTCCAATGCGTGGTCAACCGAAAAGCTACATGCCTCGATGGAGCGTTGGCTTCATGATGGTGATGGAGTCTGCTTTTTCATTGGTGGCGCCGATGGTTTGGCGCACAATTTGGTTGAGGCATGCGAGGAGCGTTGGTCGCTTGGGCCGGCGGTCTTTCCCCACATGTTGGTTCGGGTGATGGTCGCCGAGCAGCTTTATCGGGCCTGGACCATGACTCAAGGCCACCCTTATCATCGAGGTGATGGATGAGCGCACCTTTGATTTTGGCATCGGCCTCACCGAGACGAGCCGATCTATTGCAACGTTTTGGTTTGTCATTTGAGATTGAGCCAGCCTCAATCGATGAGAGCCCCATTGCCGAGGAGTCGGGTGTGGCGCTCATCCGACGCGTGGCTCGGGAAAAAGCCCAAGCGGTGCAACAGCGCCATCCGAATACTTACTTGCTTGGTTCAGATACAGGCGTGCTGTTGGACCAGCAATTTATGGGAAAGCCCAACAATAAAGAAGAAGCTTGCAAGATGCTCCAAGCCCTTTCCGGCAGAAGCCATGAGGTGAGCTCGGCGGTGTGTTTGATCACACCAGTTGGAGATGTGCTCGAGACCTTCGCTGTCACCACCGTGTGGTTCGCCACACTGCCAAGCGCATGGATTGAATCTTATGTAGCCAGTGGCGATCCGATGGACAAAGCCGGTGCCTACGCCATCCAAAATGAGGCGGGTATATTTGTATCTCGGATCGAGGGGAGCTATAGCAACGTTGTGGGCTTACCTTTGTACGAAACAGGCCAGTTGTTGCGTCAAGCCGGCTTGTGGCATCCTGAGAGATCGCATTTAGCTAAGAGAGCCTCATCTTGAGTGACGAAATACTAATCAACGTCACACCGACCGAGTGTCGGGTGGCGGCTGTTGAGAGTGGGCTTGTGCAAGAGCTCTATCTTGAGAGACGCGAGTTGATCAGCTATGTGGGGAACATCTACATGGGCCGAGTGGAGCGCGTGTTGCCAGGCATGCAGGCCGCTTTTATTCATATTGGTCTTGCGCGCACCGCGTTTTTACACATTGCTGATTTGCTGCCCCGCAATGCCGATGAGCTCACCAACGAGGCCGTCTCTGGAGCAGCCGATGCCATGTCTGAGCCCAAGCCAATGCCGGCGATTGGCGATCTGTTGACGCAAGGCCAGGTCTTGCCAGTGCAGGTGATGAAAGACCCCCTAGGTAGCAAGGGCGCAAGGCTCAGTACCCAACTGAGCATCCCGTCTCGCTATTTGGTGTTGTTGCCAACCTCGACCCACATTGGGGTCTCTGTTCGCATCGAGGATGAGGCAGAACGAGACCGTCTCAAGCAATTGATTGAAGAGCTCATTGGCTCCGAACCACCAATGGGTTTTATTGTCAGAACGAATGCCGAAGGTGTTGCCAGAGAGGCCCTTGAGAGTGATTTGAAGTATCTACTCAAACGCTGGGAGCGGGTGGTCCAAGATCAGCAAAGCGCCACGGCAGCGCAGTGCATTTATGAGGACTTGTCTCTGCCATACCGGTCGCTTAGGGATTTGATGCACGCAAGAATTGATAAAGTGCGGATTGATGATGCGGTCACGCATCAAAGTGCGATGGGGTTTGCGCAAGAATTTTTTCCTGACTGGGTCGAGCGCATCGAGCACTACACCGCGGCAAGGCCATTATTTGATCTCTATGGGGTGGAGTCAGAAATTGAGCGTGCCTTGAGTCGAACCACGCCGCTAAAGTCTGGCGGCCATCTCACCATCGACCAGACAGAGGCAATGACCACGGTTGATGTCAACACCGGCGGCTATGTGGGCATCAAGAACCCAGAAGAGACGATCTTCAAAACAAACTTGGAGGCCGCGCAAGCCATCGCCCGTCAGCTTCGCCTGAGAAATCTCGGCGGCATCATCATTGTCGATTTCATTGATATGACCAATGAAGAACATAAAAGGCAAGTGCTTCGTGTCCTGACTCACGCGCTTGAGCGCGATCCAGCTCGGACATCTGTCTCAGACATTTCACCCTTGGGTCTGGTGGAGATGACCCGTAAGCGGACCACCGAGAGTTTGGAGCACCGCTTGTGTGAGCCTTGTCGAGTTTGTGGCGGCACAGGCCGTGTTAAGACCGTAGAGACCGTTTGTTCTGAGGTGTTTCGGGAAGTGGTCAGAGCCACCCGTCAATTTGAGACAGGGCAGCTTCAAGTGATGGCCACGCCCGCTGTGATCGATTGCATTTTGGACGAGCACGATGCCACAGTGGCAGAGCTCACCGATAAGCTTGGAGCAGCGATTCGTTTCCAGCCCCACAGCGACTATGCACCCGATCAATTTGATGTGGTGTTGCTTTGAGGTGAGCCCTTGAGCGCCCCAGACCCACTGAAATCGACCCATTATCGCTGGCGTCGCTTGCGCGCTTGGTTATTCAATGGTGTGGCGGTCATCGTCATTGGCTTGGCGGTTTTGGTCGGTATCGGGCGTTTATTCCTACCCTACGTTGAGGTGCTCAAGCCCGATCTCGAACAGCGCTTGTCTGCTCAGTGGGATGCCGATGTTCGCATCGGATCAATCGAGGCGACTTGGCCTGGCTTGATGCCTTCCTTACAAATCAATCATGTGACGGTCTCTCAGGTCGACCGAGAGCGGTTGAGCATAGAGACTGCTGTGCTTGAGCTCAACTGGGTCAGTTTGTTTCGTCCGCAGCGAGCCCCTGTTGGCATCATCTTGGTTGGTCCGAGCGTTTGGTTGACCGAAACAGCGCCAGGTCAGTGGCAAGTGGCCATGTCCGCTGCTGAGCTTGGTGATGAGACACGCGTTGGAGACATTGAGGCGTCCACCGCACCCTCGGTGCCCGATCTTCCTGATTGGCTGGGCATCTCTGTTCGAGCGGCCTCCTTAATCTTAGAGCCATTTGAGCAGGCGCCCATCGAATTGCATGTGGCCGAGGCAGATTTCTCAAAACGCGGATCAGAGTACCGCTTATCGGGTTGGCTGGCGGCTGCCCCAAATGACAACGAACAGGTGCAATTTAGATTGCTGATGATTCAGCAACAAGACCGATGGGTGCAAGCGCAAGCCTGGCTCAATGCTCAAGAGATCTCTCTCGATTATTGGTTTAACGAAGTGGGTTTGGCTGAGGCCATTGAAATTGAGAGCCAATTGACACTGGAGGCCTGGTTGACATGGGATGAGCGCTTCGGTGGTCGTATCGATTCTCGGTGGGCCTTGACTGGGCCACATGGTGTGTTGGCAGGTGAAGGGGCCATGGAGCGTTGGCCCATTGGGGACCTGGCATCGACTGAGCGGGCCTGGGCTGCGGAGGTTTTTGACCTCAAATTTGATAGAGAAACCGTGATGGAATCCCTTGCATGGACCATCGGCCATGACGGGCAGGGGCTGTGGGCGCAATTTCTTGATCTGTCTGTCTTACATCAAGCCTTAGGCCCTTGGTTAAACAGCCATGAGCTATGGCCAACAGCCCTCTCGGGTCGAGTCGATGGCCTGGCATTGGCCAGTGATCGAGACCTTCGCGTGCATCAAGCCGGCGGGCAATTTGAAGGTGTGGGCATTGAGCTAGATGTGCCTAAGTTCTCAGTGCAAGGCTTTAATGGACGATTGATCCAAGCCGGCGATCGATTGGCGGTTGATTTGGGGGGAGGGCCCAGACTCAATTGGCCAGAGGTTGTCCAAGCTGAGATCAATGTGGATCAGATTCAAGGGCGCGTTTTGTTGTCGCCTCAACAGCTGGGCTTCGAGCAGATTGATATCGAGAGCTCAGGGCTCTCAGCCAAGCTCAATGGGGCCATTTATGCCACCAATGACCGGCCATTTTTGGATCTTTTCATCGAGGCGCCAAGGATCGAGAACGCCAATGTGCGCCCCTTTTTACCACGCACCATCATTCCCCCGCCAGCCATGGGTTGGTTGCAGCAGGCCTTGGTTTGGATTGGGCAGGCCGATGGCTCGGCGCTGTTGCACTTCCCGGCAGGCCTTAAGACAGCGGCATTCGATCCGGGTCATTTCAGTGCCGAGGTGAATTTTTCAGATCTCAACCTCAACTATTTAAATGACTGGCCCAGTGCGAGTTCTGTGGCTGGCAGAGCCGCATTTTTGGGTGCAGGAATGCGCGCTGAGGTCGAACACGCCAGTGTTGGCGAGATTGATCTCAATGCGCCATCCATCGAAATTGAACGCTTCGATCGGCCAGTTTTGAAATTGGACCTATTGGGCGAGTCGGTGGACGCTCAAGCCTTGTCTTCAACTTTGGGTGGCTTGCCATTTGAGGGTTGGTCTGGGGTGTTCGATGCCATGGCGTTTACGGGGGAGGTGGATGCCAGTGTCGGGCTTATTGTGCCTTTACAAGCGCGGGAGCAATGGTCGATCGAAGGAGGGGTGGCTTTTTCAGAAAATGGTTTTTCTTTGCCCGGTATTGATTTTTCAGTGAGCAATCTGACCGGAGAGATTGAGATTGATCGGGGTGCCATTCGTGGTGAGCAACTTAGCGCCTCTCTCGGGTCTCAAGTGCTGAACTTTGACACCGAGATTGGGCTGGGAAGGGGTGCCAAGGTGACGATTGCCACGCGTTTGGATCCCGGTCAATGGATAAGAGACAGTGAATGGGGGCGCAGTCTTGGTGATCGGTTGCAAGGTCAGGCCGATGTCTTGGTTGAGGTGGCTCGCTCCCCAGTGAACCAAGCGCTTGGTGTCGAGGTGACCAGTGATCTTGTGGGGCTCGCGATGGATCTACCCGCGCCTTTGACCAAGAGCAGCGAGCAAGCATGGCCCCTGAGGGTCCAACGGCTGGGGCAAGCCGAGGCCTCACAGTGGCAAGTCAGCTTAGACGAACGCTGGAGCATGGCGTTGCAGCCCCATGCATCGGGCTGGTCTGTGGCGCTTGGGAGCGATCCCGATTCTATTCCCATCCCGCCCATGGAGCCTGGTTTTGAATTTGTGGGCCAAATGAGCGAGTTGGATGTGGGGGCTTGGCAGAGCCTGTTTGGGTTTGGCAACCAATCCGAGATGGAGCCATCGGCCTCACTCAAGCAGTGGGTGGGGCAGGTATTTAAAGACCAAATTTGGGTGGATGTCGATATTGAACGCTTTGTTCTGCCTGGTGTGGTGCCAGACCAGGCCAGTGTTGAAGTAGAACTTGTTGACGAGCGCTGGGTTTTCGATGTCACGGGTCAGCGCATTCAAGGCGAGATCTCGATGCCTGCGCTGCCCGAGAGCCGGCAAGCTCTTCTTGTGGACCTCGAGCACTTGTATTTAATGACCAGCGAATCTGAGGAAGAGGAGGCGTCGGTCTCTCCACCCAACTTTTCAGATCCACTGCAAGCGACGCCGTTGACATTACTGATTGAGTCATTGTTTTGGGGGGATTTGGCGCTGGGTGCAACACGCGTAGAAACCCATTTGGCCAACGAGGGCTTAGAGATTGAACTGATTGATATTGATGGCCCTGATTTGAGATTGCAGGCCAGAGGCCGTTGGGTAAACGTTCCCGATGGATCGCCAGAGTCTGTCATGGCGGGGCGGTTAAGTAGCCGAAATTTCAATAGACTGATCCGGGCCACAGGCTATCAAGCAGGTCTGCAGGCGCGTCAAGCCACGGTCGATTTTGATCTCAACTGGCCGGGAACGCCACTGGACTTTAGCTTGTTTCGACTCGAGGGTGGCTTGGATTTTGTTCTAAGGGGGGGCAACATTCCCCAGGCATCAGCGGGTGCTGGGCGCTTACTGGGATTGGTGAGTTTTAGTGCATTGCCTCGTCGCTTGATGCTGGACTTTCGAGATGTCTTCTCGTCAGGTTTTCAATTTGATGGCATTGAGGGTCGATTCGAGATGAGCGATGGTCAAGCCAGAACCGAAGGCATCAAAATAGCATCGCCCGCTGCTGTTATTACTCTGGCAGGCACCACCGACATGATTGCCAGATCCTATGACCAATCCGTTGTGGTTGAGCCGGGCCTTGGTTCCACCTTGCCGGTCATTGGTGGCTTGGCTGGTGGGCCTGTCGGTGCGGCGGCAGGGCTGCTGTTGCGCTCATTGTTCGATCAGCCGCTGAAGGGCGTCAGTGAAGCGCGCTACTCAATCACCGGGCCTTGGTCTGAGCCTGTTATTGAATTGGTGGATGCGCGCATTGCACCCGAGGCAGAAATCGAATCAAATTCAAGCAACGGATCAAATGAAGAGGCTCTGGATGATCAAAGGAAACAAGACGATGATCCAGTACAATTGTCCAAGCCGCCGTCAGAGAATAGAGACCTGGAGCCACCACCACTGGGGTGATGGCTCGAGGCTTCAGTCAGGAATCGAGCAACCCATCGCTCGCCTCAGGCTTCTGGATCTTGACGAATTCCCTCAACATCCAAGATGATTTCGACCTCGCGCGCGTCGGGCCCGAGGTTGTAGTCGATGCCAAAATCAGCCAAAGCAAAACGCGTGGTGCCATGGAAGCCGCGGCGGTAATTGCCCCATGGGTCTGCCCCCGCTCCAATTTGTTCCACATCGAAACTCAAGCTTTTGGTGACACCCATAAAGGTGAAGTCACCTGTCATGGTGTAACGATTGCCTTCGATGTGCTCAAAAGCCGTGCTGACGAAGCGCGCCTCGGGATGTGTCTCCACCGCCAAGAAGTCATCATTTCTTAAATGATTGTCGCGCCGTTCGTGGTTGGAGTCGATGCTGGCTGTGTCAATGGTGACCTCAACCTGCGAGGCCGATGGGTTCTCAGGGTCATAGCTAAAGGTGCCTTCAAATTCATTGAATCGACCATAAAGCCAAGAAAAGCCGAGGTGTTTGATTTTGAATTGGATGAAGGCGTGGGCACCCGAGGTATCAATCACATAGTGTTCAGTTGTTGTGCTTTTTGTATCGTTATCTTGAGCTTGGACAGCGCTCAGACCAACCAAGAAAAATGCGCCACATAAGGCTATTTTGCTGAAAGTTTTCATGCTCTGTGCTCCTTTAAAAATATTGACTGCGAGACGCGCACCCGTTGGCGTCATAGACCCAACAAGCCGAAGCAATCGCAGCGTCCGTGTCAGCTATTCAAAAGCTCCAGCTTCGCGGTAAGACTGCGCCATCTCATATCCATCATTCTGGATTAAAGCCCAGACAGTGCCAAGATAGGGTGAATGATTGGGCTTTAGTTCGCCGGTTCCTGCAACCGGAAATCACCGCTTCGCTTTCTGACTAAAGCATAAGCCCAGCGGTAGGGCAGTTTGCGTGATAAAAACGCCAAGAATCGATTGACCCGCCCAGGCACCAGCATGACAGGGGCATTTGGGTTCTCGAGAGCAGACAAGCTGATAGCAACGACCTCATCGGCACGCATCCACATGTAGTCAGGCATTTGTGAGACCAGGTGTCGATTGCCGATGACATCATGGAATTCGGATAGGGTAAAACCCGGGCACAGCGCTTGTACCGTGACCCCCGTGTGGTGGTTCTCCATGGCCAAAGATTCAGAAAATTTGATCAAGAAGGCTTTGGAGGCGGCATACAAAGTATGGCCTGAGGAGCCAGCCACGATGCCC
Source organism: Wenzhouxiangella sp. (assembly GCA_965655975.1). Classification (GTDB taxonomy): domain Bacteria; phylum Pseudomonadota; class Gammaproteobacteria; order Xanthomonadales; family Wenzhouxiangellaceae; genus Wenzhouxiangella. Next base: position 60,556 of record CBFHIS010000005.1, on the reverse strand, counting down.
GCCACCGAGGCCACATTCACAATCTGACCTGTGTTGGCTTCTAGCATGCCCGGCAAGACGCGATGCGTCAGCTCGGCGACTGCAGTGACCATCACTTGCATGAATCTGGCCTGTTCGTCCCAACTCGCTGCCGTGTAGAACCCACCCACCGCAAAGCCCGCGTTGTTAATGAGGATCTCCACGCGAAAGCCTGCCTTTTCGATGGTTTCGACAATCATTTCAGGCGCCTTAGGGTCTGCCAAGTCGGCTGGAATCACCAAGCATTCCACGCCATGGGCTTCTTTCAAGTTGGCAGCGAGTTCATCCAAACGCTCGCGTCGTCGGGCGGTGAGTGCGATGTGGTGGCCTGCAGCCGCCAATTGGCGCGCGAACTCGGCCCCAATGCCGGCTGAGGCGCCTGTGATCAATGCAATGGGTTGTTGGTTCATATCAGACACCTTGTGTTGGCTCCACGAAGTTCTTATCCTACCCTGCAACCCCATCAAAAGCGAAACCAATCTGATGAGTCAAGCAACAAGAGTCCCCATCATTGCAGGCAATTGGAAAATGAACGGCAGCACTGGCATGTCTCAGACATTGACCAAGGCCGTGGCAGAGGGCATCAAATCAATGGATGCCGAGGTGGTTTTGATCCCACCCCATCCCTATTTGTCGGTGGTCAGAGATGCGATGGACCCAGGCCAGGCGCACTTTAAACTGGGTGCCCAAGATCTCAGCGTGCATGACAAAGGGGCGCACACAGGCGAGGTCAGTGGCGCGATGTTGAAGGATTTGGGTTGCCAGTACGTGTTGGTGGGCCATTCTGAGCGTCGTGCGGATCACCATGAGAGCAATGCGGTGGTTGCAGCCAAATTCATGGCGGCACAGCGGGCTGGGCTGATCCCAATTGTGTGTCTGGGAGAGACCTTGGCCCAGCGGGAGGCTGGCCAGACCGATGAAGTGGTTCTGGGGCAGCTGGATGCGGTGATAGACGCCGCCGGTATTGCAAGCTTCGAGCAAGCGGTGATCGCCTACGAACCGGTTTGGGCGATTGGAACAGGACAAACCGCCACGCCCGATCAGGCGCAACGGGTTCATGCATCAATTCGAGCACGAATTCGGGACAACAGTGATACAATAGGCGGTCAGGTCAGGGTCATCTATGGTGGCAGTGTCAAACCAGACAATGCCCAAGAAATCCTTGGCTGTGAAGACATTGATGGCGGCCTGATCGGTGGCGCATCGCTGGAGGCTCCCTCCTTCCTGGGGATCTGCCAAGCGGCCCGCTAAATCAGGCGCGAGTTGGGTCGCAGGATCCATTAATTGACCATAGACCGATTTAATAAAGAATCGAAGCGAGTGACCTAGGACATGCTGTATACCGCATTAATTGTGATTCATATTCTTCTGGCAGTCGGCCTGATTGCCGTTGTTTTGGTGCAGCGTGGCCCTGGCGCGACCATGGGCGCGGCTTTTGGCGCTGGCGCATCGGGCACTGTGTTTGGTTCGAAGGGTTCAGCGAGCTTTTTGGGCAAACTCACCGGTTGGGTGGGCGTGGCTTTCTTTCTAATCAGTTTATCGATGGCCATTTTATTGGCCAGAGCTGGCGGGTCTGATTCTGGCGCTTCTGACTTGGGCGTGGCAGAGCGCCTGGTTGAGACGCCAGAATTGGTGATCCCAGGCGATGAGCTCATCGACGGGGTGATCGGGGATGATTCATCCGAGGCCACGGAAGAGGCTTTTCTAACGCCGCCATCGGATGAAGGCGAGGACAGCCAAGAGGTCGCACCACAAGCCTCAGCCGAGCCTTCCGTGGAAGAGCAAAGACCCGATCCAGAGCAAGACCCAAACCAACAAGGGTCACCCTAGACGAAGAAACGCATTAGCCGAAGTGGTGGAATTGGTAGACACGCTGTCTTGAGGGGGCAGTGGCGAAAGCCGTGCCGGTTCGAGTCCGGCCTTCGGCACCAACTTAAATTAACTTAAAAATGGGCCGCTTGCGGCTTCAAGAGAGTTTAGAAGACGACGATGCTAACGGATTATTTTCCGATACTGGTTTTTTTGGGCGTGGGCATTGGAATGGGCCTCGTGCTGTTGGCAGCGGGCGGTATCCTAGGACCGCGCAATCCTTCCGATGAAAAAAATTCTGCTTATGAGTGTGGCTTCGAGGCTTTTGAAGACTCGCGCATGAAGTTTGATGTGCGCTTTTATCTGATCGCCATTTTGTTCATTATTTTCGATTTAGAAATCGCCTTTTTGTTTCCATGGGCAGTCGCCCTTGACACCATTGGCATGACCGGCTTGGTGGCCATGGGTATTTTTCTGTTGATTCTGGTGATTGGCTTTATCTACGAATGGAAAAAGGGAGCATTGGAGTGGGAATAAGCACGTTGTTGCATAACCCCATGGTCGAAGGTGAGGTTGACGACATTCTTCGACCCAATGGTGACAATCCCTTGCTTGAAAAAGGGTTTGTGACCACCAGCGCCGATGCCTTGATCAATTGGGCGCGGACAGGGAGCATGTGGCCCATGACATTTGGGCTGGCCTGTTGTGCTGTTGAAATGATGCACTCGGCTGCCTCGCGTTATGACATCGACCGATTTGGGATGGTCTTTCGTCCCAGCCCCCGACAATCGGATGTAATGATCGTCGCGGGCACTTTGGTCAACAAAATGGCGCCGGCATTAAGAAAAGTCTATGACCAGATGCCAGATCCCAAGTGGGTCATTTCTATGGGCTCCTGCGCCAATGGTGGCGGTTACTATCACTATTCTTATGCAGTCACTCGGGGCTGTGACCGCATCGTGCCGGTTGATATTTATGTGCCAGGATGCCCGCCGACCGCTGAGGCTTTGGTCTATGGCATCTTACAGTTGCAAAAGAAAATTCGTCGAACCAATACAATCGCGCGCTCATGAGTTCTTTTTCTGCACACACACAAGCGCTCGTTGAGCAGCTCGACCATGTCTTTGGTGAAAAGATCGACAGCTACAGTGAGCATCGTGGACAACTGACTGCTGTGGTCTCGCCCGAGTGTTGGCTTGAAGTGTCTTGGCAGCTCAAAGACGAACCCAGTTTGTGTTTCGAGCAGCTCATTGATCTCAGTGGCGTCGATTATCTCGGCTATGGCGATGACGAGTGGGAGACAGCCGAAGCCACGGGCGAAGGGTTCTCCAGAGGTGTTGATGCAATGGGGCCTGGGCGCTTTGCTTGGGCCGATCGTCCTGAAGCGGAATTACTCGAAAATCGTTTTGCTGTGGTGGTCCAATTGTTGAGCTTGAAGCACAACCGGCGTCTATGCCTGAAATGCTTCGCGCCCAATGAGGCGATGCCTGTGATTCCTTCGTTGATTGATGTTTGGAATTCAGCCAATTGGTATGAGCGTGAGGTCTTTGATTTGTTTGGCATCATCTTTGAAGGCCATCCCGATCTGCGACGCATCCTGACAGACTATGGGTTTATTGGTCACCCATTTAGAAAAGATTTCCCATTGATTGGTAATGTCACCGTTCGCTATGACGAACAAAAGGGACGGGTGGTGTATGAGCCCGTCGAGATTGAGCCTCGAGTTTTGGTGCCGCGGGTGATTCGACATGACTCCCGTTATGTGGATGAGAAATTGGAGAGCAAGTCGGGCAAAGAAGGACGGGCAGAGGCATGAGTGAGATTCGAAACTTCACGATGAACTTCGGCCCGCAGCATCCTGCGGCCCACGGTGTTCTTCGCTTGATTCTAGAGCTCAACGGCGAGGTGGTTGAGCGCGCTGATCCACACGTTGGTTTGTTGCACCGCGCCACAGAAAAGCTCGCTGAATCAAAGCCTTACAACCAGTCTATTGGTTACATGGACCGGCTCGACTATGTGTCCATGATGTGTAATGAACACGCCTATGTGATGGCCATCGAGCAACTCATGGGGATTGAAGCGCCAGAGCGTGCCCAGTACATCCGAACACTGTTTGACGAGGTTACTCGTATCTTGAACCACCTGATGTGGCTGGGTTCGAACGCACTCGACCTGGGCGCCATGTCGGTCTTTTTGTATGCCTTTAGAGAGCGTGAGAATTTGATGGACTGCTACGAGGCGGTCTCAGGTGCGCGCATGCACGCCACTTATTACCGCCCGGGTGGTGTTTACCGTGATCTGCCAGATCACATGCCCAAAGTGGCAGAGAGCCAGTGGCGGAAAGGCAAAGATTTAGAAAGAATGAACCGCTGGCGTGGCGGCTCATTGCTCGATTTCCTAGAGCAGTTCAGTGAAGATTTTTATCACAAGGTCGATGACTATGAAACGCTGTTGACCGATAACCGCATCTGGAAACAAAGAACGGTGGGGATCGGCGCTGTGACCGCCGAACGCGCTTTGCAGCTGGGCTTTACGGGTCCAATGTTGCGTGGCAGCGGCGTGGCGTGGGATCTCAGGAAGAAGCGTCCATATGCGGCTTATGAGCACATGGACTTTGATATCCCAGTCGGTACCAATGGTGACTGCTACGACCGCTACTTGGTCCGCATTGAAGAGATGCGCCAATCCAATCGCATCATTGGCCAATGCATCAAATGGTTGCGCAACAACTCAGGCCCTGTGATGCTTCGGAACTTCAAAGTATCTCCGCCGACACGCGAAGAAATGAAAGATGACATGGAAGCGCTCATCCACCATTTCAAATTATTCACCGAAGGCTACTGCGTACCTGAGGGTGAGACGTATGCCGCTGTGGAGGCACCGAAAGGTGAATTCGGGTGTTATATGGTCTCAGACGGTGCAAACAAACCCTTCCGAGTCCACCTTAGGGCGCCAGGGTTTGCGCACTTGTCGGCCATGAACGAGATGGCTAAAGGCCATATGTTGGCCGATATTGCCGCCCTAATTGCGACACAAGATATTGTTTTTGGGGAGATCGATCGATGAGTATCGAAGCCACCAGCTCGCCTGTGGCGGGCAAAGCCGATCTATTAAGCGCGCACACCAAAGCCACCATTGATGATTGGCTTGGTCGTTTCCCAGAAGGCCCAGAGGGCCGGCGCTCGGCCATCATTCAATCACTGGTTGCAGCTCAGCACCAAAACAATGGCTGGGTGAGCGCCGAGTTGATGGATGCGGTCGCAGATTATCTGGATGTGCCACAAGTTTGGGTGTATGAGGTTGCAAACTTTTACTCGATGATCGAGACAGAGCCTGTCGGTCGCCACTCAATTTCCATTTGCACCAACATTTCTTGCATGTTGTGTGGTGCCGATAAGGTTGTGAGTCACGTCGAGAAAAAGCTCGGTATTAAGATGGGCGAGACCACCCCGGATGGACGAGTCTTTCTCAAAATTGAAGAAGAGTGTGTGGCAGCGTGTGTGGGCGCGCCCATGATGATTGTGGATGGCCATTACCACGAACACCTGACACCTGAAAAAATCGATGACATCCTGGATGGATTGGAGTGATTGCAGATGAGTGATCATCACGTCGTATTGGGAGACTTGGGCAAGAACAGCTGGACCTTAGAGTCTTATCGAAAGCGTGGCGGCTGGCAGGCTTGGGAGAAAATTCTCAAAGAGAAAACTCCGCCTGAGACCGTCATTGAGACCGTCAAAAACTCAGCGCTCCGTGGCCGCGGTGGTGCAGGCTTCCCCACTGGGCTGAAATGGTCATTCATGCCGCGCTCGGCCCCAGGGCAAAAATATCTGCTGTGTAACTCTGATGAATCTGAACCTGGCACTTGTCATGACCGCGATATCTTGCGATTTAACCCGCATGCTGTTTTAGAGGGCATGGCCATTGGCTGTTATGCCATGGGGGCCAGCGCGGGCTACAACTACTTGCGTGGCGAATTCCACCATGAGCCCTTTGAGCGCATCGAAGCGGCACTGAAAGAAGCTTATGAAGCCGGTTTGTTGGGCAAAAACATTCAAGGCTCAGGGGTGGATGTTGATCTCTACAATGCCTTGGGTGCCGGTGCCTACATCTGTGGCGAAGAGACGGCTTTGATGGAGTCGTTGGAGGGCAAGAAAGGTCAGCCCAGATTCAAGCCACCATTTCCTGCCAACTTTGGTTTGTATGGCAAGCCCACCACCATCAACAACACCGAGACTTTGGCCTCGGTGCCTGCGATTATCCGAAATGGCGCTGAGTGGTTTTTGGATATTGGCAAGCCAAACAATGGTGGCCCTAAGGTCTTTTCTGTTTCGGGTCACGTCGAGCGACCCGGCAACTTTGAGATTCCATTGGGCACCCCATTTTCTGAGCTCCTCGAAATGGCCGGTGGCATGCGAAATGGCCACGCCTTGAAAGGTGTCATTCCCGGGGGCTCATCGATGCCAGTCTTGCCAGCGAGCATCATGCAAGACATCACAATGGATTATGACGCCCTGCAAAAAGCGGGTTCGGGCTTGGGCTCAGGGGCTGTGATCGTCATGGATGAGACCACCTGTATGGTCAATGCCTGCACCCGCATTGCACGCTTTTATTACGCCGAATCATGCGGCCAATGCACCCCGTGCCGAGAAGGCACAGGTTGGATGTATCGCCTGCTACAAAAAATCATGGCCGGACAGGCCAAAGCCAGTGACTTAGACCTTTTGGAGTCAGCGGCAGGTCAGATTGAGGGACATACCATCTGTGCATTTGGTGAGGCCGCTGCGTGGCCTGTCCAAGGTTTCTTGCGCCATTTCAGGCATGAGTTTGAATATTTCATTGAGCATGGCCGCTCCATGGTCGAAACCCCAGTGGGTGAGGCAGCATAAGTTATGGCAACGGTGGAAAAACAAGACGTGCAGATGGTCACACTAGAGATCGATGGCCAATCGGTGAGTGTGCCCGCAGGCTCAATGATCATCGAGGCATCCGATCAGATTGGAGTGGACATCCCGCGCTTTTGTTATCACCACAAACTCTCGATCGCTGCCAACTGCCGCATGTGTTTGGTGGATGTTGAAAAAGCACCCAAGCCACTGCCTGCTTGCGCGACACCAGTCGCCGATGGCATGCGCGTGTTCACCGAGTCACGGCGTGCGGTGGATGCGCAACGCGGTGTGATGGAATTTTTATTGATCAACCACCCTCTTGACTGCCCAATCTGTGATCAGGGTGGCGAGTGCGAGCTACAAGATCTGGCCATGGGCTATGGCCGTTCGGTTTCGCGCTTTACGGAGAGAAAGCGGGTTGTCAAAGACAAAAACTTAGGCTCTCTGGTCGCCACCGATATGACCCGATGCATTCACTGCACCCGGTGTGTCAGGTTCCTAGAAGAAGTCGCTGGAACAACGGAGCTTGGTGGCATCGGACGCGGTGAAAACACCGAGATATCTACTTTTGTCGAGCGCAATATCAATTCTGAACTCTCAGGCAACATCATTGACTTATGTCCTGTCGGCGCGCTCACCAATAAGCCTTTTAGATTCTCCGCCAGGCCTTGGGAGATGCGTGCCAAACCTGCTGTCGCTGGGCATGACAATGTTGGATCGAACCTGTTTTATCACGTTCGCGGCAAACAGATCATGCGGAGCGTGCCCAAAGATAATGAGCGCATCAATGAGTGTTGGTTGCCCGATCGCGACCGTTACAGCCACTTTGGCTTGGCCGCTAAAGACGCACTGAAAACACCGAAAGTTAAGGTCAACGGCACTTGGGTCGATGCCAGTTGGTCAGATGCGCTGGCAGCGGCCACGCGACTTCTATTGGGTGTTGCCCAAGATGACCCAAGTCAACTGGGTGCCCTGATCTCACCGCGCGCCACGAATCAAGAGCATTTTCTTTTACAAAAACTCACTCGCGCACTGGGCTCTGAAAACATCGATCACCGTTTGCGGGTGAGTGACTTTAGGAACTCACACATTGGTCGCGCCCGGATGGACATGGCCAGCGCAGATTGGGTCTCAGCCGATGCCATCTTTTTGGTGGGCAGCAATATCCGTCACGATCAGCCCATCTTGGGGCACCGAGTACGGACCGCTTGGCGTCAGTCCGGTGCAGAAATTATGGATCTCAACCCGGTGGCGTATGAGTTTCATTTCGATCTAAGTCAGCGCTTGATTGCCGCGCCGCAGCACATGGTCGGCACCTTAGCCGCCATGGCCGCGACGGTCGCTCAGAAAAAAAATGTGGCCCTGCCCGATTGGATTAGCCAGCGGGTCAGCCCTGACAATAAGCAGCACCAACCGGCCATCGAGCACATTGTTGATCGCCTGAGTGTCGCAAATCGCGGTCTAGTGGTGCTGGGTGATGGCGGCTTGAATCACCCTGAGGCATCAGTTTTACAGGCATTGGCTGATTGGTTGTCCCAAGCCCTTGAGGTGTCTTTGTGTGTTTTGGGTGGTCCAGCCAATGCGCTGGGCGCTCACCGGATGACTGCCGTGCCTGGGCCCGAGGGATTGAATGCCCAAGCCATGCTCAAGGCGCCTCTGAAAAGCTACCTGCTCTATGACTTTGAGCCTGCATCGGATACAGCCGATTCTGGTCGTTCATTGCAGACACTCAAAGAAGCAACCGGCGTGGTGGCGATCACGGCTTTTGCCAGTGATGACTTGTTGGCAGTGGCCGATGTCTTGCTGCCTTTGGCTTCTGTTCCTCAAACTGAGGGCACTTATATCACTCTTGATGGGGTTGAGCAGTCGTTTGACGCGGCCGTCTCACCAACAGGCGATGCCCGCCCTGGCTGGAAAATTCTTCGCCGACTTGGTGCCGATCTTGGTTTGGATGGATTTGATTTCAACGGCATTGAGGCTGTGAATGAGGCGATCACCAAACACTTAAACGAGCCTCAGCCGGTGAACGCCGCCAACACCGACACCTTTGTTGCCAGCACTGTGCCCACAACCGATGGCTCAGGGCTTGTACGCATTGGCGATGTTCCCATGTATCACGTGGATGGCCTGGTGCGACGTTCCAAGCCCTTGCAAGACAGCGATCATGCCAGCGCACCGATTGCCCGGATGCACCCTGAGACCGCTAAGCGCTTGAACTTGGTGGCTGAGCAACGGGTGGCGGTGACACAGAACGGACACACACTCGAATTTGACTGGGCTGTGGATGACCGCATCGCGCCCGATGCTGTTTGGTTGCCAAGTGCACAGTCAGAGGTGGTCGGTCTGGGCGAGAGTTATGGCGCGATTGACATTCGGGGGTGCCAGCAGTGATTGAGCAGCTCACCACATTGATATGGACTGTCACCAAGATTATGGCCATCGTGCTTCCGGTGACCATTGGTGTGGCTTATTTCACTTACTTTGAACGCAAGGTGATCGGCTACATGCAAGCCCGCCGCGGACCCAACCGGGTCGGGCCTTTGGGTCTATTGCAGCCGTTTGCTGACGTGTTCAAGATGCTGTTTAAAGAACTGATATTGCCAGCCAACGCCAACCGCTTTTTATTTTTGCTGGCACCCGTTTTAGCGCTCGCACCCGCCCTCACTGCCTGGGCAGTGGTGCCTTTTGATGATTGGCTGGTGCTGGCTGATATTGATGCGGGCTTATTGTTTGTTTTGGCCATGACCTCGATGGGCGTGTATGGGATTTTGATCGGTGGGTGGGCCTCGAACTCCAAATACGCGCTCTTGGGCGGGCTGCGGTCAGCAGCACAGACGGTCAGCTACGAAATTGCCATGGGCTTTGCCTTGGTGGGCGTGGTGGTCTTGGCGGGCACGCTTAATTTAACTGGCGTGGTGCTGGCCCAATCGGGCGGGTTTTTGAGTTGGTTTTGGTTGCCACTGTTGCCGATGTTTGTGATTTATTTCATCTCAGGCGTGGCTGAGACCAACCGCGCGCCATTCGATGTGGCCGAGGGTGAGTCAGAGATTGTGGCTGGCTTCCATGTTGAATACTCAGGCGCGGCCTTTGCGGTCTTCTTTTTGGCCGAATACGCCAACATGATTCTGATTTCTGCTTTGGCATCCTTGCTGTTTTTGGGAGGATGGTTGTCGCCTTTTGAGGGCATGCCGATCCTGGGCAACACCTGGCTTGCTGAGGGCGGCATCCACTGGTTCTTGATGAAGACAGTGGTGTTTTGCTTTTTGTATTTGTGGTTTCGAGCCACTTTCCCGCGCTATCGCTATGACCAAATCATGCGTCTGGGCTGGAAGGTCTTTATTCCCATCACCATCGTTTGGGTGATGGTGGCGGGTGCACTTCGTGTGGCTGGATTCTACGGCTAAAGGATTGACTGCAAAGATGATGCAAACGGTTACCCAATACTTAAAGTCACTGATGTTGCTTGAGCTTCTCAAGGGACTCAGTGTCACGTTCCGCATCTGGCGAACACCCAAAGAAACGCTGAATTATCCTGAAGAGAAGACCCCAAAATCTCCGAGATTTCGTGGCTTGCATGCACTGAGGCGGTACCCCAATGGGGAAGAACGTTGCATTGCCTGCAAACTTTGTGAGGCGGTGTGTCCAGCGCTTGCCATCACCATCGACTCGCATCAACGAGAAGATGGGACTCGACGGACCACACGCTATGACATTGATTTGTTTAAGTGCATCTACTGTGGATTTTGTGAGGAATCTTGCCCAGTGGACTCCATTGTTGAGACTGACATCAGTGAGTATCACTTTGAAAACCGAGGCGAGCACATTGTGACCAAAGAGCAGTTGCTTGCCATCGGTGACCGCTATGAGCCACAGATTGCAGCTGCCCGCCGCCAGGATTCAGCTTACCGCTAAGAGAACAACGAGATGCCCATTATAGAAATCGTATTTTATTTATTTGCCGCGGTGCTGGTGGCCTCAGCTTTGAGCGTGGTGACGGTGGGCAACCCTGTCTATGCTGTGTTGTTTTTGGTGTTGTCTTTTTTCTCCGCTGCCTGCATTTGGTTGCTGTTGGAGGCAGAGTTTCTGGCCATTGTTCTGGTGCTTGTCTATGTCGGTGCGGTCATGGTCCTGTTTTTGTTTGTGGTCATGATGCTCGATGTCGGTGGCACGCAAAAGAAGGCCCAATTTGCGCGTTATCTCCCCGTGGGTCTGTTGGTGGCGTTGGCCATGGCCGGTCAGCTATTTTTGGTGATTTGGACTCAAGGGTTTGAGACCCAGTTCATGCCAGAGCCCTATCCAGAGGGCTTTAGTCACACCAAAGCACTGGGTGAATTGCTCTACACCGATTACCTCTATGCCTTCGAAATTGCGGCGGTGTTGCTGTTGGTTGCTATCATTGCCGCCATTGCGCTGACCCATCGACGTCGCCCTGAGACTCGATACCAAAATCCATCAGAGCAGATTACGGTGCGCAAAGAAGAGCGTGTTCGTTTGGTTTCAATGCCCAGTGAGCGACCGGGTGCGAATGACAATGGGCAGGAGGGCTCTTGATGTTGACCTTGGCGCATTTTCTAACCCTTGGTGCCTTGCTGTTTTCAATCGCAGTGGCGGGCATTTTTCTGAATCGGAAAAATGTTTTGATTCTTCTGATGTGTATCGAGCTGATGCTACTGGCCGTCAACATGAACTTTGTGGCGCTTTCTCGGTTCATGGGGCATATGGACGGTCAAGTCTTTGTGTTTTTCATCCTAACAGTGGCTGCAGCCGAGGCGGCCATTGGTTTGGCCATCTTGGTGGTCTTGTTCCGTAACCGACAATCGATTGCCGTGGGTGATCTGTCCGATCTGAAAGGTTGATGTCGTGTCAATTAAAACGCTGATTTTGTTGATCCCGATGCTGCCCTTGGCCGGCAGCCTGTTGGCTGGACTGTTTGGCCGTCAAATTGGTCGGTCTGGCGCACACTGGGTCACGATTCTGGCGGTTGCAGGGTCTTTTGCCTTGTCCTCTGTGGTGGCTTGGGAAGTCTTTTTTAATGACCTGCCAGTCATGAACTACAGCGTCTACACGTGGGCGCTGGTCGACGGGTTTAAGTTTGAGATTGGCTTTCTGATTGACAGCCTCACCGCTTTGATGATGGTGGTGGTGACTTTTGTTTCATTGATGGTGCATATCTACACCGTTGGATATATGCATGACGATGCTGGCTATCAGCGCTTCTTTGCCTTCATCAATCTGTTCACCTTTGCCATGCTGATGTTGGTCATGGCCAATAACTTCTTGCAGCTGTTCTTTGGTTGGGAAGCAGTTGGTCTGGTCTCGTACTTGCTGATCGGGTTTTGGTTTAAGAAAGAATCGGCGGTGAAGGCAAACCTTAAGGCGTTCTTGGTCAATCGAGGTGGTGACTTTGGTCTGGTGCTGGGCGTGGCGGCCGTGGCGTATTACATGGGCTCGCTGGATTATGCAGAAGTCTTTGCTGCAGCCCCGGCCGTGACTGATGAGAAAGTTAGCCTGTTTGCGGGTGTGGAATGGTCGGTGATGACAGTGATCTGCATCGCCTTGTTTGTTGGTGCCATGGGCAAATCCGCGCAAGCGCCGCTGCATGTTTGGTTGCCTGATTCCATGGAAGGCCCCACGCCGATTTCTGCGTTGATTCACGCAGCCACCATGGTCACCGCCGGAATTTTTATGGTGGCCAGGCTTTCGCCTTTGTTTGAGCAATCCGCCACCGCCCTGAGCTTTATTCTCGTCATTGGTGCTTTCACCGCGCTCTTTTTGGGGCTGATTGGGATTGTCCAAAATGACATTAAGCGTGTGGTCGCTTACTCGACGCTGTCCCAGCTGGGCTATATGACAGTGGCTCTGGGTGTTTCTGCCTACTCGGTGGCAATCTTTCACTTGATGACCCATGCGTTTTTCAAAGCACTACTTTTCTTGGGCGCAGGCTCAGTGATCATTGCTTTGCACCACAAGCAAGACATGCGCGAGATGGGTGGTTTGGCGCGTTACATGCCCATCACCGCGGCCACGGCCTGGTTGGGTTCGCTGGCACTCATCGGGTTTCCATTTTTCTCAGGCTTTTATTCCAAAGACATGATTATCGAGGCTGTAAAAGCCTCTGATCGGGCGGGCGCTGGGTTTGCCACCTTCGCTGTGATGGCGGGCGTGGTGGTGACTGCCATGTATACCTTCCGCATGCTGTATTTGACTTTCCACGGCCCAACCCGCATGGATGAACAGACCCGTTCGCATGCCCATGAGTCACCTTGGGTGGTGACCGTCCCACTGATCTTGTTGGCCATTCCATCGGTGGCGATTGGGTATCTGACCATTGAGCCTTTATTGTTTGGCGGTGTGTTAGCCGACGCCATCACGGTGCTGCCAGCCAATGACGTGGTGGCGAAGTTGTCTGAGAAGTTCCACGGTGCGTTTGCCTTTGGGGTGCATGGTTTTGTGACGCCGGTGTTTTGGTTGGCGATGCTGGGTGTGGCCATCTCCACCTATGTGTACTTGTTCAATACTCAGCTCGCTGAAGCCGCCAAGCGGCGTTTTCATTGGGTATGGCGCATTTTGGATAACAAATACGGCTTTGATGAGTTTTATCAAAAAGGCATTGCTGGCGGCTCGTTGTTGTTGGCAGGCGGGTTATCAAAGTGGGCTGATGGCCGCTTGATCGATAACGCACTGGTCAATGGTTGCGCTCGCATGGTGGGTCATTGCGCGAGTCTCACGCGCCGCCTGCAAACCGGTTTTGTGTTTCATTACGCTTTCAGCATGATCATTGGATTGGTTGCCTTGTTGGCGGCCTTTGCGTGGCTTCGATAAGGGATTGATGAGCAATGTTTGATTGGCCACTGTTGAGTCTGTTGATCTGGTTGCCGTTGGCGGTTGCCGCCTTGGTTGTGATGTTGGGGCAGTCGTTTGAGGCGCTGGTTCGTCCGGTGGCACTTGGTGGCACGCTGTTGGTGCTTGCCCTATCGGTCATCTTGTATTTGGGGTTTGACAGCAGCACGGCTGCCTACCAGTTCGAAGAGCGTGTTGTATGGATTGAGGCGTTTAGCGTCTACTACCACCTCGGTATCGATGGACTGGCGTTGCCGCTGATTTTATTAACCAATCTGATTGGACTGTTGGTCATCATTGGTGGTTGGGGCATCAAAGACCGCCCCCATCTGTATATGGCGGCATTTTTGGTCTTGCAGGGCCTGATGGTTGGTGTGTTCGCCGCCATGGATGCCATGTTGTTTTATGTCTTCTTTGAGGCCATGCTGGTCCCGATGTTCTTGATTATCGGCATCTGGGGTGGCCCCAATCGCATTTATGCCACAATCAAATTCTTCCTGTTCACCTTCTTCGGCTCGGTCTTCATGTTGATCGCTTTGATCTGGATGTACCTGGCCGGCGGCAGTTTCCAAATCACCGACCTGCATCAGTTGCCGATGTCACTCAACGCGCAGATCTTGGTTTTCTTGGCCTTCTTGATCGCTTTCGCGGTCAAGATTCCAATGTGGCCCGTGCATACTTGGTTGCCGGATGCCCACGTTGAAGCACCCACGGGCGGTTCGGTGGTCTTGGCTGCCGTGATGCTGAAGATTGGTGGGTATGGCTTGGTGCGTTTTTCATTGCCGATTACCCCCGATGCCGCGGCCGCGCTGGATTGGTTGGTGATCGGCTTGTCTCTGGTGGCGATTACCTATATCGGCTTTGTGGCTCTGGCTCAAAGCGATATGAAAAAACTGATTGCGTATAGTTCAATTTCACACATGGGCTTTGTCACACTGGGTTTGTTCTTGGCTTTCGCCATCGGCCGCCACAGTGGTGAGTTTGTTGGGGCAGGGCTGGGTATCTCTGGGGCCATGGTGCAAATGATCTCCCATGGATTCATCTCAGCGGCGATGTTTTCGGCTGTCGGTGTACTTTACGACCGAGTCCACAGCCGCGAGATTTCCGCCTATGGCGGTGTGGCCAACACCATGCCGTGGTTTGCCGTCTTCGCGGTGCTCTTTTTTATGGCCAACAGCGGTTTGCCGGGCACCAGTGGCTTTGTGGGCGAGTTCATGGTGATCTTGGCGGCCTTCCATGCCAATTTCTGGTTTGCCTTTGTGGCAGCCACAACCCTGCTACTGGGTGCGGCCTACAGTCTGTGGCTCGTCAAAAGGGTCTTTTATGGTGAGGTTGGCAATCAATCAGTCGCTGCGTTGAAAGACATCAACGCGCGCGAGTGGGCGGTTTTGACCACGCTGGCATTTTTTGTCATTGCTGTGGGTGTTTGGCCATTCCCGCTGCTCGACATGATGGAAGTTTCTGTCAGTCATCTCATTGACCATATCTTGGAGTCAAAACTCAAATGATGTTGCTTGACCTACAACTTGCACTCCCAGAGATCTTTGTGCTGACCATGGCCTGCGTGGTTTTGCTGGCTGACTTGTTTATTCCTGCCAATCGACGTGGCTTGACACATCTGCTGGCAACGCTGGTCTTGATTTTTGCGGCCATCTTGACTGCCCGGCTGATGATGGCACCCGGTGAAATCGCCTATGCCTTCAGTGGTACGTTCGTGCGTGACCGCTTTGGTGACATCCTAAAAGTCTTTAGTTATTTAACTTTGGCTGCTGTATTTGTTTATGCCAAGCATTACTTGCGGCAATTTAATCTTTACAAGGGGGAGTTTTATACGCTGAGTTTGTTTGCCCTCTTGGGAATCATGGTGATGATCTCAGCGGCATCGCTGTTGACCTTGTATCTGGGCCTAGAGCTCTTGGCATTATCCACCTACGCCCTAGTCGCTTTGAATCGAGACTCGCTACAAGGTTCAGAAGCTGCCATGAAATACTTCATTCTTGGCTCACTGGCCTCTGGGCTCTTACTCTATGGGATGAGCTTAATTTATGGTGCGACTGGCTCGTTGGAGTTGGCGACCATATCAGCCGGCCTGAGTGGCAGCGCAGGTGAGAGCCTGTTGCTGACATTTGGGCTTGTGTTTGTGGTGGTTGGTGTGGCCTTCAAGTTGGGCGTGGTACCGATGCACATGTGGGTGCCCGATGTTTATCATGGCGCACCATTGGCCACCACCTTGTTCATCGGCACTGTTCCCAAGATCGCCTCGCTGGCATTGGTCGTGCGGCTATTGGAGGATGGCTTAGGCAACCTTCATGGCGATTGGCAGTTGATGTTGGCCATCATCGCAGGCCTGTCATTGATTCTGGGCAACCTGGCAGCCATTGCCCAGACCAACATCAAGCGGATGCTGGCCTATTCCACCATCTCGCATATGGGCTTTATGTTGCTGGGCATTTTGGCGGGCACCAATGAAGGCTATGCTGCGGCCATGTTTTACACGCTGGCCTACGTCTTCATGTCAGCCGGCGCTTTTGCCATTGTGATTTTGGTCTCTAACGGTGAGCAAGAAGCAGATCAAATAGATGATCTAAAGGGTTTGGCGAAACGCAACCCATGGTACGCGTTTATGATGCTGATGTTGATGTTTTCTTTGGCCGGTATCCCAGTCTTTTTAGGGTTCTTTGCCAAATGGCAGGTGATTGCCGCCACGATCAGTGCCGGCTTTACCGGTCTGGCGATTTTGGCGGTCGTGATGGCCGTGGTGGGCGCTTTTTATTATCTGCGTGTGGTCAAAGTCATGTACTTTGACGAGCCTGAAGACACCAGTCTGATCACAGCACCGGTTGATTTCCGGACACTGCTCACCTTAAATGGGGTGGGTGTTTTGGCATTGGGCCTATTTTCCAGTGGCCTGATCAAACTATGTATCAGCGCGTTCTCTTAAATAAGACACGTATTCTAAAACCACCAAGCAGCGGCAAACCAAACCAACATCAGAGCCGCAATTAGTCCCTTGGCCACTGTGCCTGCGACCACGCCCACCGTCGCACCGACCCCCGCGCGCATGGATGCATCAATGGTGGACGTGCCAATCAAATGACCCAGCACGGCGCCGATAAATGGCCCGAGCAAGATGCCCACGAGGCCAAAGAAAATCCCGAACAAAAGTCCTAAGGTGGCACCGAGTATTGCCAGACGCCCAGCGCCAAAACGCCGCGCCCCCTCGGCAGTGGCGATAAAGTCCACAATGACCGAGAACACCGCGAGCAAGCCAAGCCAAAAAAGCGTTCCAAACCCAACGGACTCAAAGCCTCCAAGCCAAGCCATCCACACCAATCCCACCCACATCACAGGGACCCCGGGCAAAATAGGCAAGATGATGCCAGCCACGCCAATCACCACCAAAGAGGTGGCCATGAACCATCCCAACCAAAGCAATGCATCACCCATCAGCCATTCCATTGTTTAGGCTTGCTCTTTCATTAAGGTAACAAACTGGTTGATGGCATCTGGGCTGGTATCAAAGCGACACACCAAGCGAGCGACATCTTCAAAGCCTGGCCAGATATGAAATTGAGCGCCGGCGGCCTTCATGCGATCCAACAGCGGGCGCTTGGCCTGAATAAAGACTTCATTGGCCTGAACGGGCCATTTGAGCGTTGCCAGACCGGTGGCTTCGATGCCTTCTGCCAACGCCTGAGCGCGATCATTGGCGGTCTTGGCCAAGTCATGGCTGAGGTCTTGGTCGAGAAGCGCCAGTAGTTGGGCCGACACGTAGCGCATTTTTGATAACAAGTGGCCCCCACGCTTTCGTCTGCGCTCCATACCCTCGAGCCAGTCTGTGCGGCCAAACACCACAATGGCCTCTGCAGTCAACGCACCATTTTTGGTGCCGCCATAGGCCAATACATCCACACCAGAGCGCCAGGTCATTTCACTGGGGGCGACATTGAGGTGCATCAGCGCATTGGCAAAACGGGCACCATCCATGTGAACCGGGAGGCCATGCTGATGTGCAACATCAGTGAGCGCCTTGATTTGGGTTGGGCTGTAGCACGTCCCACATTCGGTGGCCTGGGTCAGAGAGACAACGGCTGGTTTGGCATTATGAACACCATGCGCACCGGCTTGCGTGATGGCTCTATCCAGCGCTTCAGGATTGATGCGTCCATCCACACCGTCAACCAGGCTAAGCTTGGCTCCGTGGGTATAGAACTCAGGCGCACCGCCTTCGTCGTTCTGGATGTGCGCGTTCGGGTGGCAGAAAATGGCACCCCAAGGTGGGCTCAGCTCAGCCAAGATGATGCTATTGGCCGCAGTGCCGGTGGCCAAAGGCAACACTGAGACATCGGTATCAAAGTATTGGCTGAAGGCATCATTGAGCGCCAAGCTCAGAGAATCATTGGCATAGGCCGTGGCAGAGCCCACATTGGCGTTTGCGAGCGCCTCCAAGATGGCCGGATGTGCAGGCGCCTCGTTATCACTTTTAAAATTGAGCTCATCCATTGAGGCATTGTAGCAACCCCATGTGCCAAAATAGCAGGCCATGAGCGCAAATAATCCCTCCATTGGGGTGGCCGATACCGACCTGCCCATTGCCCACGCTGCCGAAGACATCAAACGGGCCATTGAGTCGCATCAGGTGGTTATTGTGGCGGGTGAGACTGGCTCGGGAAAATCCACGCAGCTGCCGAAAATATGCCTCGAACTGGGTCGTGGCCAAGAAGGGCGCATTGGCTGCACACAGCCCAGACGCATCGCCGCGCGCTCGGTCGCCCGTCGTGTGGCAGAGGAGCTTGGTAGCGAGATCGGTCAAGTGGTGGGTTTTCAAGTGCGGTTTGTTGATCGCTCCTCATCTGCAACCAGGGTCAAGTTCATGACCGATGGGATCTTGCTGGCCGAGATTCATTCTGATCGAGACCTCAAGGCATATGACACCTTGATCATTGATGAGGCCCATGAGCGGAGCCTCAACATTGACTTCTTGTTGGGTTATCTCAAAAGGCTATTGCAACGAAGGGATGATTTGAAGGTGATCATCACCTCAGCCACCATCAACACCGATAAGTTCTCTGAACATTTCACCGATGCACCCATCATTCAGGTGGAGGGCAGAAGCTACCCAGTTGAGATCGAATATCAGCCGCCCAATGAGTCAGAAGAGCTGTCACAGCAAGTCAAACGGGCAATTGATCGTTTGAGCAGGCTAGATCCAATGGGAGACATCTTGGTGTTTTTGCCCGGAGAAAGAGAGATCTTTCATTTGGCGAAATACTTGCGTAAGGCCAATTTGAAACACACAGAGATACTGCCCTTGTACGCGCGTTTGCCGGCCAAGCACCAGGATCAGATATTTAAAACAGGCACTGGGCGCCGTGTGGTGCTTGCCACGAATGTGGCTGAGACCTCTCTAACGGTCCCCGGCATCCGATTTGTCATCGATTCGGGGTTGGCTAGAATCTCTCGCTACACCGCACATTCTCGAGTCTTGCGCCTACCCATCGAGCCGATCTCTCAAGCGGCCTGCCAGCAACGCGCAGGGCGCTGTGGACGGGTCGGTCCTGGCGTGTGTGTGCGCTTATTTGATGAAGCCGATTTCTTGACTCGCAAGGCCTACACCGAGCCAGAGATTCAACGTGCCAGCCTGGTGGGCGTGATTTTGCAGATGCGCTCATTACAGCTTGGTGAGCCAGAATCTTTCCCATTTCTAGACCAACCGCCCGCCAGGCTCTTGGGTGAGGCGTGGCAAACCCTGTTTGAGCTCCAAGCGGTCGATGAAGACCGTCGCCTCACTCAAATTGGCAAGACTTTGGCTCGATTGCCGATGGATGCCCGCTTTGGTCGCATGTTGATCGAGGCCAATCGGCGTGGCGTGCTCGACTATCTGCTGGTCTTGGTGGCGGCTTTAAGCATTGGTGATGTGCGCGACCGTCCCATGGATCAGCAGCAAGCCGCCGATCAAGCGCATGGGGAATTTGTGGTGCCAGGGTCTGATTTTTTAACCCAGCTCAACCTGTGGTCTTGGTGGCAGGGTGTTAGAAAAGAACTCACAACCAGTCAAGCCAATAAAAAAGCACGAGAGGCGTTCCTTGCGCCAAACCGTTTATATGAGTGGTCTCAGCTTTATCAGCAACTCAAAGACATTGCCAAACAAGAACGATGGAAACTGACAGGTAAGTCAAATCCAGTCGAGCTCACTGAGGCAGAGGCCACTGGCGTGCATCAGGCATTGCTCTCTGGGTTGCTCGCCATGGTTGGGCGTTTGGATGAGCAGGGTATCTATGAAGGTGTGCGTGGGCATCGCTTTCGGATCTTCCCAGGCTCTGTGCTGGCAAAATCCCAACCCAATTGGGTGATGTCGGCTGAGCGCGTTGACACTGGCCAAACGTATGCTCGGATGGTTGCAAGTCTCAAACCTGAGTGGCTTGAGCAGCTGGCCAAGCATCTCATCAAGCGGCGTGTGTTTGACCCATATTGGAGTCGTCGAACGGGGCGGGTTCTGGGATTTGAGCAGCTCTCCTTGCATGGTCTGGTCATTGTGCCCAAACGTCGTGTTCATTACGGACCCCATGATCCCAAGACAGCTCGCGATGTATTCATTCATCACGCTTTGGCTTTGGGTGAGATCAATTTCTCAGCCGATTTTCTGAAACAAAATGAGGCGCTTAAAGCACTGCTGGCAGAGCACGAGCACAAGCAAAGAAGGCGCGACCTTTTGGCGTCTGATGAAGCGGTGGCCAGCTTCTTTGATGGCATTCTCCCCCAAGAGATCTACACCACCAAAGCATTTATGCGTTGGCATGAGGGTCTCGATGAGACTGCCAAGAAAGACTTGTTGCTCAATCAGGCCACCCTATTGCGCGACGAGTCTGGGCTCGCCAGCGATATGGCTTTCCCAGACCACTGGCAATTGGGAGACGAGGTCTATCGCTTAAATTATCGCTTTGATCCGGGCAGTGAGGACGATGGCATTACTTTGGATTGCCCTTTGCATTTGGTGAACCAGCTCGATCCAGAACGATTGGAGTGGTTGGTGCCTGGAATGATTGAGGACAAAGTCATCGCCTTGATTTCTAGTTTGCAAAAATCAAAGCGTCGCCTACTCGTGCCAATCAAAGACTATGCCAAAGCGGCGTTGGAGAGCCTTGGCCATCAAGACGACCGGCAAGGCTCTTTGTTGGATAAATTGGCAGAAGCGTTGTCTCGCATGAGTGGCTTGGATATTAATCCAGAAGATTTCAATTTAGATAAATTGCCACCCCACCTTTTTATGCGCATCCGAGTCTTGGGTGAGGGCAATGAGGAGCTTGGATTCGGTCGGGATTTATCGGCGCTAAGAGCCCAATATGGCCGACGCGCGCGGGATGAGTTCATGGCAAGGCAGGCCAGCCAATGGCAACGTGACAACTTGGCTTTGCAGGATCTCGAATCCTTGCCAACACAAATCACCACAGCGGGCGGGCATCAGGCATGGCCTTGTTGGGTTGCACAGGGGCACCGTGTGGGCATTCGTCTGTTTGATGCTGCCGAAGATGCTGCCCACTGGCATGAGGAAGGGTTGCTGACTCTATGTCGCGAGGCCATTTCCGACAAAATCAAATATCTTCGCAAAAATGCCGGGCTTTCCCATGCCGCCCAAGTGGCCTGGACCACCCAAGAGCCAATCGATCAACTCATTCAGATGACAATTGATCAATTGATCCGCGTGGTGATTCGAGAGCAAGGTGGCTGGGAGATTCGAACCAAAGAGGCAGTTGAGCGGTGTATTTTGGGGTTGCGGCAACACTTGATCGAACGCTACCAAGTTATTGAACAGCGCTTAGACCGTGTAATCGTCCTCTGGCGTCGGTGTTTGACCCAAGCCAAGGATCTGCACTTTGCTGCGCCAAAGAACATCAATGATGTCTTGGGCCAATTACAGGACCTGATCTATCCTGGCTTCATCAAAGACATTGAGCTCGACCGGTTACGGGATTATGAGCGTTACTTGAAAGCGATCGATGTGAGGTTGGAAAGCCTTGAATTAGACCCGAAGAAGGACTGGGATCGGCAGCAGCAGGTCACGCCATATTGGGAGCGTTATTTGGCGCATTTGGGCGGTGGGCATTGGTACACTGAGGCATTGGATGATTACCGTTGGGCCATAGAGGAGTACCGAGTTCAGCTGTTTGCACAAGCTCAAGGAACAGCCCAAAAGGTCTCCCCAAAACGCTTAGAGGCCCTTTGGGCAAGGGTTTTGGATCAATCGACAGATTAGGGAATTTAGTGAAATAGAAATGGTCACAGGTGTACAATATTTGAACTTTCCACCAGTTTAGGAAGATCGGGCCCATGTCACCAAATCGACCACCTTTCTCACCCATCATGGCTTTGATTGTTTTGATCGGTATGTTTGCTTGGCCTGCAATCGCTCAAGCCGAGCTGAAGCTCCTGATCAATAAGGATGACACCGTCGGGCGCTTCGTGATTGACGGGGATGTGGATTACGATGTCTCGACTGGTGTCGTGAGTATGGACGTTTTTCTTGGTCAGAGTGCTGCTGGCGCTGATAACCCATTGTTTTGTTTTGATTTCGCATCACAGGAAGAAACTGTCAAACTGGATATTATGAGTGGGTCGCAGACGCTGGCGGAGAAACTCAAACTGACTTCTGCGTTGCAGTACCAGTTGACAGCTCAGACCATTGAGATCACCCCATCGGCAGATGTGGCTTGTTTCTTCCGAGCGTATGATGAGGCCAACGATCAGTTGGGGACTGATTTTGGCCTATATGGCGAAACAGTTGCTACAGCGAGCGCAGAGACCGATGTCATTTTCCATGATGATTTTGCCGGTGTTGCAGAACTAAACGTCGCATTCTCCAATTCCACTCCGACAGGTGGCGGGTTCCAGTATGACATCACGGTCACCAATAACAGTGCTTTTGCGCTCGACTCTTTGGCCTTCCAGCAAGCGATACCAGCCGGGCTTGAGGTGGCAAATGAGGGTGTTGTTTGCCAAGTCAATGGTGCAAACAATGAGGCGGTCTGTACAGCGGCTAGAAAAGGTACCCTACGCTATGAAGGCTTCACATTGGCTGCTGGGGAAAGTCTTGAGCTTGCGGTGACCGCCACCGGTACCGCAGAGTTGACTGTTTATGCTGCCGTGGCAACGCCGACAAGTTCTGGAACAACATTTGCTGTTGATCAGCTGACGCTCACGCCAGACCCTTGACGCCTTCTGATCGGGGGGGCAACTTAAGTCAGTCTCCACCCTTTAAATGGATATCCAAAGCAAAATCCGGCACTGGCTTAGCCAATACAGCGAACAGGCCGGTGTGGATGACATCAAATGGTTGCATCAGATCACCAGAGGCGACTTTGAGGCGCAACCCGACGAAAACACCGAGCTGGCCTTAAAAGCCCTCAAAAATCTCGAACTTCTGTCTCCTGACCCAGCCACGGTTGCAGCCACGCTGCTGTTCTCCATGCCGGTTGGTGAGGAGGATTCATCAACCCTAGCATGCAAACAAAGGCCAGAAGTAGCCACTCTGACGGCCCAGCTGCGCCGTTTGGATTACTTTGGTCGGACCTACCTCTCGAGTGATCAAGATCGAGCCGAGGGCCTGCGGCGCTTGTTGCTGGCTTTGATTGCCGATGTTCGAGTGGCGCTGATTTTGCTGGCTTGGCAACTGGCTCGCTTGCAGGTGGCAAGACGATGGGAGAGTGAAAAAAGAGAGGCCGTCGCCCATGAAACCCGCTTGATACACGCACCACTGGCCAATCGATTGGGGATTTGGCAGTTGAAATGGGCGCTTGAGGACCTATCATTCCAATACCTTGAGCCAAAGGCTTACCAGCGCATCCGGCGTCTGGTTGCAGAGCAACGTCAAGAGCGGGAAGTTTTCATTGATCGCTTTATGGCTGATCTTCAATCTAAGCTTAAACAGCAAAACATTGATGCCGAAGTCACCGGTAGAGCCAAGCATCTGTATTCTATTTGGAAAAAAATGCAGCGCAAAGGCTTAGATTTTCATGAGCTTTTTGATGTAAGGGCGGTACGCGTCTTGGTCTCGTCACTTCCCGAGTGTTACAGCGCACTCGGCTTAGTGCACACCCACTGGACACCGGTGCCCGGAGAATTTGATGATTACATCAGTAAACCAAAAGCCAATCTGTATCAATCCTTGCATACGGCGGTGGTTGGGGCAGGGGGTCGAGTCATTGAGGTCCAAATCAGAACCCATGAGATGCATCATCATGCAGAACTTGGGGTCGCCGCCCATTGGCGCTATAAAGAAGGGGGGCCACGAGATCAGAACTTAGAAAAACGCATTGGTATGATGCGCCAATTGTTTGATGGTGGGGAACAAGATGACCAAGCCATCCTAGATGAATTTGAAAATATCACAAGCGAAGACCGTGTTTATGTCCTAACCCCCACCGGCGAGGTCAAAGATTTGGTGAGTGGTGCCACACCCCTTGATTTTGCCTACTTGGTACACACCGAAGTGGGTCATCGCTGTCGCGGTGCACGCGTCAATGGCCGAATCGTTCCACTCACAACCACTTTGGAAAATGGCGATCGAGTTGAAATTCTCACCGCCAAAGAAGCCAGACCATCACGGGATTGGATGTTGCCACGCATGGGCTATATCCGAAGTGCTCGTGCGCGAGCCAAAGTCCGCCAATGGTTCAAGCAAGCCAATCATGATGAGAATCTTCAGGCTGGACGCCAAGCCATTGAAGTGGAGCTCAAGCGTGTTGACTTGGATGTTGCCGATGTGGCTTTGGTGGTGCAGAATTTCAATTTCCATACCGCTGAAGAATTGTATGTCGCGGTGGGCAGTGGAGACCTAACAGCATCTCAGGTCGCTCGTGCAATTGAGCGAAAGCAAGCTGCCAATGGCCGCTCGGCCCTGGGGCTTCCCATTCGGTCCGTGCAAGTGCCATCAAAACAAAAAGATGATGTTCAAATCGAGGGCATCGGCAATCTATTGCATCAGCTGGCGCGTTGCTGCCAGCCAGTACCAGGTGATGAGATCGCAGGCTATGTGACCAGAGGGCGTGGTGTGAGTATTCACCGAAGCGACTGCCGCCAGTTCCTAAATCTGCAGCGGCAACAGCCTGATCGGATCCTATCGGTGCGTTGGCGCAATCAAGCGGCCGATCGCTATCCAGTTCATTTGATTGTTGAAGCCTGGGACCGCAGTGGTTTGATTAAAGACATTGGTATGGTTTTGGCCACCGAAAATGCCAACATCAGTTCTCTTCAAGGCCAAGCGCAAGAAGAGCCGGAGGCTGTTCGAATTGATCTGACCGTTCAGGTGACGGATTTTGATCAGCTCTCAAACTTAGTGAGTCGATTGCAAGGGATTGAAGGGGTGTTATCCGCCCGACGGCTCAGATAAGATTTCTTCTAGGACCAGATGCGCAGCCTCACGCGAAAAGTGAGCGTTGACATTGGCCTGTCCGCCTTCAGATAAGCGAAGCCAAAGCGCATCATCGTTATACACTCGAATGATCTCATCAACGAATGATTCGGTGTCATCGGCAATCAGAATATCATCATTGTGTTTGGTGTGAAGCCCTTCGGCTGCCATTGAAGTAGCCACCACTGGTATCCCATGGGCCATGGCTTGGTTGACTTTGCCTTTAACGCCTGCCCCGTAACGCAGTGGTGCGAGTGCGACCTTGCACTGGTCGAGATGAGGTGCCAAATCTTCGACAAAGCCATGATTGCAGAGTCCAGGTGCTTGAGTTCTTTGTAACCATTCTGGCATGCGACTGCCAATCAGATGCAAATCAATCGACGGGTCTTTGCTTCGCAGTAGCGGCAGAATGTCTTCAATCAGCCACCGCGCTGCATCGACATTGGGTGGGTGTTGAAACCCACCAACAAAGAGCAAGCCAGAACGCTCTTGAAATGGTGTGATTGTATTTTTAACAGTATGGATATTAGATAAAACTCGAATCTTGGACAAGGGCAGTTGGTCATCGAGCAAATCTTTTTCGACAGAGCTCACGACCAATGTGACATGACTTTTTTTGATCAAAGTTGTTTCAGTCTGTCGTGTGACTTCAGCTGTTTTAGCTATATTTTTGTCATTTTCCAGAGAGGCTTTTCGTTGTTCTCTTAGGAAATGCAGGTCAACAGTGTCAAAAATCACTTTAGCCTGCGGCGCATATCTTTCAAGATCAGAAAAAACGTCATCAAGCACGTAATATCGGCTGCCGATGACCCAGTCAAGCAACCCGCCATAAGTTTCAAGCCATAAACGTGGGGACTTGGTCTCGGGATGGTAAATTGTCTCAATGCCCTTAGATTGGAGTGTTTCAGAATAGCGCCCATCCCAAACCAGATTGATTGGCATAAAGCTCACGCGATAGCCCATTTCTACCAATAACTCCAAAATGGCCAACATCCGAAGAGAGCCAGAGTCATGATCGGGCTGTGGTGTGACTGCATCAATCACCAACACATGGCCCTTACTACGGTGATGGCGAGCCTTTTCAATGAGGTGGATGGCTCGCGGGCCGGGCACTGGTTCAGGATGGGATTTTAGTTGCTTGGCCCAACGTTTCTTAAATTTTTCTCGGTTAATGGCCTGGTAGCGTTTGGTGCCACTGCTCTCTGAGGTTCCAGAGCTGATGCCTTCAAAATGAATGATGGTAGAGCGGGGCTGATAGAGAACTTTGAGACCCGCCTCTCTGACCTTGAAGCATAAGTCTGTGTCTTCATAATACGCTGGGCTATAGTGGGTATCGAAGCCACCCAATGAGTGAAAAGTTTCAGAGCGGATGGCCAAACATGCACCTGAGACATAATCCGCCTCGCTCACAAACTGGACACGTGAAGCAATGGCTGAGCCCATACGCCCATAGTTCCAGCCGGATCCATCTTTGAAAATGATGCCACCGGCTTCTTGGAGTTCCCCAGTGGGATAGACCAAGCGGGCACCCACAATCCCAGTATTTGGCCAAGTCCGGAATGGTTCAAGCAGGGCTGTGAGCCATTGCTCGGTGACTTGAGTGTCATTGTTTAGAAATACCAAGTACTCACCCTGCGCTTTTTCCGCCCCGACATTGCAGCTACCGATAAAGCCCAGGTTCTTGGTGTTGTGAATCACTTCGATGCCTTCGCATTGATCAAGGAAGTCCGCTGTTTGATCATCTGAACAATCGTTGACTACAATGATTTCAATGGGTTGGTCCGAATCATGCTTAACCAAACTAAGTAGACAATTCGCCGTATAGGCAAGATTGTTGTAGACAGGAATAATAATGCTGACTTTAACGGGCTCATCACTTGAGGTTGGGTGATTAAATACCACCTTTGATGGAACATCCGCAGTGTTTGGTGTCACCACGGGCTCAATATCACTTGGCTGGAAACTGTCTAAGGGTCGGTGGTATTGCAATGCCTCAAGTGTGGTCCGCCAACCATGAACACGAAGGGCATGCACCAATCGCTTACTTTGTCTCACCCAGTTGAACGGATGCCAAGCCCGCCGATGGCGAATAGCTTTCAAAATACGGGCACTGACACGAAGGGGTCGGGTGAATCGCCAAGAGCGGCTGCCCAATATCTCGCTTAAGTCGGCTTGGAGTGTTTCATGTTGCTCTCTGAGCTGGTTGAGTTGATCCGTGGTCGCCCAATGCACTCGGTCTGAGCGCTCGCCCTCATCTCTGGCATTGGAAGAGACAGCGCCCATCGAATCGAGATCCTCATGCTCTCCATGAGTCTGAGTCTTTTCTTGGAGCAACGCTTGATGGGTTTGAATCAATTGCTGGAGCTCATAGGTGCGGTCTGTGAGAGCCACATTGAGATCTAAAGCCCAATTTGTTCGTTCTTTCACTGAGCGGTCTAGCTGATCCAAAAGAGCAGCTTGGTCGGTGATCCGCGCATGGAGCTGATCAGTCTCACAGATCAACTGCTTCTCTCTTTGAACGGTCTTTCGAAGTATTTCATCTAGATGCCCAAAAGCGCGCGGAGACCTGGTGATGTGGGGTAAAAAATAGATCCCTGAGATGACCGGTGGCACCTTTTCGTGATACGCCGCAACTGTCTCTGAAAGACCAGGCTCAGCGCGCATTGTCGCAGCGCTAGGAAGCCTGATCTCATTGTTGAGTAAGCCATTTAGCAGATTGAGTAAGTCGTTGCCACCGGCTCCATACAGCAGGCCAGAAACACCATGATCTATGCGTTCGGCGAAACTTCCCGCATCTGGTGCGATCACTGGCAAGGCAAGACAGCGGATCTCACTTAGAACATAATTCCAAGTTTCTGGCACACGAGAAAGAAACAAGACAGCATGCGGTGCAATTTCTTTAAGCTTCTCTGGAAGTTTGTTCTGTTCATAATCTAAGAGCACATCGATGTTGGGCCGGCCAAAGAGTTGCATGGCCTCAAATCCACCCCCAACCACGCTAAAGTGGATGCGCTTTTCAAAGTGTTGAGCGGTCTCAACTAAGCGTTTCAATCCTTTCCCTGAGGACAATCTACCAACCACAGCCAAGCGCAGCTGCTCATTTGGTTTCATGGGTGGCGTATTCAGTTTGGTGTCCCGCCATTGGATGGGACAATCAAAGCCATGAGGGATACAGGCAATATTATTTAGCTTGTTGTCAAAGAGTGTCTGCCATCGATCAATCACATGTGATGATGGCCCGATGAGGGTGACGTTGTTCGTGTTGACCTCATCGAACCAGTGTTTCCGGACAGACGCCCAGTGGATGGCTGAATCATTCACGAACTTAAAGGTCTTTTTGTGATTTTGAATCAGGCCAGGAAGATCCAAGCCTTTTTCGACTGTGTGATGGCTCAGAGGGTCGATATCCAGCACTGGGGAGGCAGGATAGAAATCATGTAAGACCTGTGCTGTTGGTATGGGCTGTTTCAAGCAATCAAGGCTGTGGCCAATCAGTGAAGACACCATGATGCGCCCGACGCCAAAGTGTCCAATCACCCACTTAAGAAATGCATCATAGGATTGGTGATGAGGGGAGGTATCAGCAATCACTGGATCCAACCAGAACTCTTGCGTGGGGGCACGCTTAGGGCCTTGTGCATAGAGCACCAGTTTCTGGCCATACTGAGAACTATCGGGTGGTGCGGTTGAGGCAAGCACCAAATGATGGCCAGTTGAGTCTTTCTCTTGGAGATCTTGGATCCAACGGGCGATGCCGCCACCCCAATCATGGCTGATGTGTAGCGTGACTGGTTTGCCGTCAAGGCCAATGGCTGGCAGCTGAGTGTAACCAGCCATCGCCAGTGTCTCGAGTCTTGCGCGGACCACACCGAACAGGTCCTGTGTGATGGGGCTCAGAATCTGCTCTGACTTTAAAGGCACTGTTGGGTCTAAGATGTAGCAACAATCGGTTAGCGCAAGCCTCGGTTGGTTGAGGGCCGGTGTGTTCGCTTCAGTAGCAGGTAGGACCAAAGCCGCTGGAATGTGTTGCTCGAGTTCAGGCTCCATTTCCGCGACGATGGCTTCGCTGACATTCCAGATTAGGGTATCTATGCCAGCAGATTCGAAATCACCACTGAGTTGGCTGAGCGGATTGAGGTCAGGTGAGTGGTTTCCGGGCAGGGCGATCACAGGTGGCAATTGACCTCGTTGGATCAACGCTTGAAGCCGAGAATTCAAAAAAGGTGGTGGTACCAGTCCACTTTTTATTACCAAGCATGGTTCGGCCACACTCTGGCTGAGTAAGTGGAGCCATCCCTTGGTGCCAAGCTGAAGTGTTTCTAATGCAATCAGGTCATGTTGCTTGGCCAGTCTGGGAAGAGTGCACAGGCGCTGATTGGGAGCGCTGTCTTTCAATGATTGCAGCCATTGAGTGTCCAACTCGCCTTGGTCGTTGGGGAGGCAGATGATATCGAAGCCGAGATGGTCTACAGAGCCGCCCGACGTGGCTTTCAACAACGGATTGTCATGTGTCATGGCGCGGTCTCTGAACGATTGACACCGATTACACAGTGCCTGATTTCCCCAATTCAATGAGCCATTATAACGAAAAGCCCCGCACGGGCTCATGGATGGAAGCGACATTCAAACCAGACTGTCTTTGGGTTGTAACCATCCTGAACCCATTGCCTTTGGGGCCTCGAGGGCGGGTTTTCAGTGATCGCTAGGGGGTGTCTGAGCTATACTGGGGTGGTGTTATTTGATCGGTCTTCAGGCGTGTCTATGAGCCCATTGATGTCAATGAAACGGCTTTTTTTAGCTGTCGTGCTCCTGGCGCTGTCAGGCTGCCAAATGGGTGCATTTTCAGGCACTCAACGTTTGACTTTGGCCGACCAAATGCGTGGCGTTGGCATTGACACTGACCAAGGTCTGCAGATCTATGGTTTGAGGAATGCCATTGTGACTGATTTGATGGACCAAGCGCTAGAGGCAGAGCAGGCGCGAGCCTTTGATGAGGCCGTGGCGTTATTAGAACAGGCTCTTTTGATCGAGCCCCAAGCACCCGATATTTTGCAACAATTGGCGGAGGTCAAATTGGAGCAAGGTCAGTGGCGGCAGGCAAAAGAGCATGCACTGGCCTCCATTGAACTCGGCCCCAGAGTGGGTCACTTGTGCAAGAGAAACTGGCGGACTGTGGCATTTGTTCACAGAAAACTAGGTGATGAGGAGTCCGCTGGTTGGGCCAGTGCCCGAGTGCCATTGTGTGAACGCAACCGGCCCGATCGTTTTTGAGTTGGGCGCAACGTGTCAGTCCAGCATCTTTCTGATCTTTTCGGGCCGGGCAGTGAGCTCGAGCAACTGATTGGTCGATTTTCTCCCCGGCCGGGTCAGTTGAGCATGGCGCAGGGTATTGAAGAAGCCATCTTGGACCAAACAGATTTGGTGGTTGAGGCGGCCACGGGGACGGGCAAGACATTGGCGTACTTGTTGCCTGTCTTAATCCATGCTGAGCGGGCCATCATTTCAACTGGCACCCTCAATCTCCAAGATCAACTGTACAACCGTGACCTGCCATTGGCACTAAATGCGCTGGGCATTGAGAAAGATCTTGCCTTATTAAAAGGTCGATCTAATTATCTCTGTCTGCATCGTTTGGAGCAGCACGCTCAAGATGAAAGCATTCGAGATGGTGATTGGGCCGATGATTTTTCCGCTGTCTCTGCATGGGCCAGACACACCTTAAGTGGAGATGTTTCTGAATTAGAAGCTGTTGGGACCGATTCTGGGGTATGGCCATTGGTGACCTCTACCCAAGACAACTGCTTGGGGAGCGAGTGCCCCTTGTTTTCAAAGTGTCATGTGGTCCGGGCCAGAAGACAAGCGCAAGCTGCAGATCTTGTTGTGGTAAACCACCATTTATTATTCGCTGACCTGTCACTCAAGCAGACGGGTTTTGGGGAGGTTTTGCCCGGTGCCGATGTGGTTGTGATTGATGAGGCGCACCAAATTCCAGACACGGCCATGCGGTTTTTTTCTGAAGGGATTAGCGCTTGGCAGGTCAGGGAGCTCACCAGAGATGCTTTGGTGGCTTGTGGTCAAGCCTCTGGCGCACTGGCCTTATTGCGCAAACCAATCGAGGGTGTTCGTTCGGCACTGGACCAAGCCATGGCGCGGTTTGTTGACTTGCCAGCCAAGGGCGAGTTTTCCAAGATAGCGGCTACGATCCCTGAGCTTGAGGCATTGATCAAGGCCTTGCGCCAGCTAGAGCAGGGCCTTTCAGAGCTGGCTGATCAAAGCCGTGATCTTTCCCAATGCCTGGAGCGGGCCAGCTCGCTGGATAAAAGGCTGAGTCACTTTGTCGCAGGTGATCGCGACCACATTCGTTGGTTTTCTAATAGAAACGGTCGTTTTTCTTTGAACTTGACGCCACTGGATATTGCGACACCACTCAAAGACATTCGGGCACAGACACCGGCGACTTGGATCATGACGTCAGCCACTCTGACTGTGGCTGGACAATTTGATCATTACACCATGCGGCTTGGTCTGGATCAGTGCCGAGAGCTGACCATAGCCACTCCATTTGATTATGCGCGTCAGACCCGTTTGTGGGTACCGATGGAGTTGCCAGAGCCCTCTAGCCCAAACCACACCCAGGCATTACTAGAACAGGTCACCCCTCTGATTAGAGCCAGTCAAGGGCGGGCGTTTTTTCTGTTTACCTCACACCGTGCCTTACGCCAAGCCGCAGTTTGGTTGCGTGCAAACACAGATTTTAATTTGCAGGTCCAAGAAGAAGCCACCCGTCGAGTATTGCTGGAACGCTTTCTATCTGAGCCCAACAGTGTGTTACTGGGGGCGGCAAGTTTTTGGGAAGGTGTGGATGTCCCGGGTATGTCGCTCAGTGTGGTGGTGATTGACAAGCTTCCATTCGCGCCACCAGATGACCCCATCTTAGAGGCCACAATTAAAGCCGCAACGCAAAGAGGTGAGCGTGCCTTTGCGACTGTTCAGATTCCGCATGCTGTGTTGAGCTTGAAGCAAGGCGTGGGCCGTCTCATTCGGCAGGCTCAGGATTTTGGTGTCATGGTGATCGGTGATCCGCGCCTGAAAACGCGGTCCTATGGTCGAATATTTTTGAAGAGCTTGCCGAGCATGACAGAAGTAGACAAGATAGATGAAGCCATTGACTTTCTATACGAGCAGTTCCGCGAGGCTGACACTTAAGCAATGAGCCTACTCGCATTCGAAACAGCAACTGATCACATGTCATTGGCGCTTGAGTCCAATGGGCATGTCTGGGTTAAAGAGCTGGGAAATGAGCCCCGCCACTCTAGGATTTTGGTGCCTAGCATTGAGGCGCTCTTGCACGAAGCGGCGGTTGATTTCTCGCATATAGAGGGCTTGGTGGTAGGAACCGGGCCAGGCAGTTTTACTGGCCTTCGCATCGGATTGGCAGTGGCGCAGGGCTTGTCTCTTGCCCATCAGATCCCAATCTATCCTGTGTCAACGCTATTGAATGTGGCTGCAGCTTGTCAGGCAGCCACACAGGTCTTGGTTATTTTGGATGCGCGGATGGGGGAGGTCTATACGCAGCGCTTTGAACATACTTTCTTGGGTGATGACAAAGGTCAGCGGTGGCACCCTCTTGGTGAGGCTGCAGTGGTTCGGCCTGAAAATGTGACGCTGCCTGACAAGCACCAAGGTCTTGCTGTGGTTGGAAATGGGCTGATGGCCTACGAGAGCTTATTTAAACAGACCCTTTGGTGTGAGGGGATCATGTGGGAACCAACTCTGGTCCCTTCGGCCTCTCGTGCACTTTCTTTGAGAGATGCGGCTGTCAAATCTTGGGCATTACAGCCAAACTATGTTCGCAACAACGTGACCCACTGAGTGCATAGTAAAAAGTGGCAATCGCCCAGCTACACCAATTCTCGATGGAAGGTTCGCACTTGGAGCTTTTTGGCATTGAGTTCTTGGGCGATGGATTCTGCGAGATACACGGACCGATGTTGACCCCCAGTACATCCAATCGCCACCGTCAGCAGGCTGCGCTGGCCCTCAGCCAAGGAGGGAATCCAGCGAGTCAAAAAAGCCAGAATGTCTTGCTTGAATTCACCCACCTCAGGGTGCACTTGAAGCCAGCTAATCACCGCCTCATCGCGTCCATCAAGGGGCCTTAATGTCTTGTCCCAGTGAGGGTTAGGCAATCCTCTGGCATCAAACAAGAAATCGATTTCTTGGGGCACGCCGCGTTTGAACGCAAACGATTCGATCACAATCGTTTGAATGCCTGGGTCCAGGTCGCTACCAGCCAATCGCCAGATCTTGTGCCGCAATTGATGAATATTGTTTTCTGATGTATCAATGATGTGCTCAGCACGTTCTCGAATAGGATTGAGTAGATGACGCTCTGTTTCGATGGCACGTGCCAATCCGGCTTCACCGATCAGCGGGTGACGGCGACGTGTTTCACTAAAGCGCCTCATTAAGACATCGTTGGTGGCCTCAATAAACATCAACACCACCTCTAGGTTGCTTGAGATCTGATCCAGAGTCTGAGTCACTTCGACAAGGCCCTGCTCACCAATCCTGACATCGACGCCAATGGCCACGCGTTTGTAGCGCTGCGGTTGGTCTTGGACTTCTTGCACCATCCCTTGAAGCAATGGGCCTGGAAGGTTGTCAACACAATAAAAGCCAAGATCTTCTAAGGCATCCAGCGCGCTGGATTTGCCGCCACCAGAAAGGCCGGTGATGATCATGAGTTGGGGCTTGCTATTCTCCATGCTGCATCAGGGAAAGCAATTGCTCAGTCCCCTCTGCTGAACGGACAGCATGAAGGTGATCAGAGTCTTTGAAGAATTCAGCCAGGTTTGCAAGAAGCTTTAGATGAGCATCGCTGCACTCTTCAGGGATGGCAAGCGCGAAGAATATATCGACTTTTCCTTGATCCGGTGCGTCGAAATCAATCGGCTTTTTTAGCCGAATAAGGGCGCCCACGATGTCTTGCTGGCCAGAGCTTCTGCCATGCGGAATCGCTACCCCAAAGCCGAGCCCTGTGGATCCAAGTCGCTCACGCTGGCAGAGGCTTTCGAATATATCGCGCTCGGCTGCGCTACTGGCATCTTTTGAGAGCAGTGCTGCCATTTTCTCCAGCAATGTTTTCTTGCTTGAGGCGGTGAGATCCAGCCGAATTCGGTCTGTCGTTAGAACATCTGCCAATTGCATGGGGCTCGCCTCAGCTAGCGATGATGATCCGTGACTTTACTTTTGTGACGGCGTACTTGTCGATCAAGCTTATCGGCCAACTCATCGATTGCTGCATACATATCGTCTGCATCCGCTTCGGCATGAATGGGATTGGTTCTGCCACCCACATTGATGGTGCCTTCTGCTGTGTGAACCAGTTTTTCGAGTTTTAGCACAAAATGTGCCGAGGTGAGGTTTTCAAAATGACGTTCGATGCGTTGAGTTTTCTCAGTGACATACGCACGCAACGCCTCTGTGATTTCTACATTTTGCCCAGAGATTTCAATTTGCATCGTTAAAGTGCTCCTCTACTAATGGTCATCATCCCACAAAGGCCAATCAGTCTACTGCGCCCAGTTGTGCATATTTCGGCGTTGGCGTGAGCCATCAATGCCCATCTTCTCGCGGTACTTCGTGACTGTCCTACGCGCAATTCTAACCCCTTTGCTGCCTAGATGGGTGGCAATGGCTTGATCAGACAGTGGTGCTTGTTTGTCTTCTTTGCCAATGAGATCAAGGATTTGATGCTGGATGGCTTTGTTGGCGATGACTCCCTCTGCCTCATGAGGAATCTCTCCGCTAAACAAAGACCTGAGCTCGATGATGCCCTGTGGAGTCTGTGCATACTTTTGCTTGCAACTGCGCGAAATGGTGGAGACATGGACGCCTAGCTCTTGAGCCAGTGTTGCCTGTTTCAAAGGTTGCATCGCCCGTGGCCCTTCACTCAGAAAGCGACTTTGGTGGCCAATCAAGGCTCTGGCGACGCGAACGAGGGTTTGGTGCCTCAAGGCCAGCGCCTCAATTAAAGTATTCGCTTCTTTGTGTTTTTTATTCAGATATGCTCGGTCTGTTGCACTGGCTTTTTCGAATAATCGGTCATAAGTATCATTGACGCACAGCGTTGGGATGTGTGTGTGATTAAAAGTGACCTGCCAATGAGGTGACTTGTCCCCGTTGGGTGCTAGATGGATATAGAGATCTGGGATGATGTGCCGGTTGTCTAAATCCCCAAACCCACTGCCCGGATGGGGGTTTAAAGACTGTATGAGCTCGAAAGCAGATTGAATGTGAGGTTCATCAACGCGCAAGAGCCTAGAGAGATTTTTTAGATTCCCGCGCCCGAGGCTCTCAAAATGGTACTGAATCAGATGATGTGCAAGCGCATGTCGTGGATCTTTCTGGTGTTGCATGAGTAACTGCAGGCTCAACGCTTCTTGGACGGTGAACGCTCCAACACCAGGTGGATCGAAACGCTGTACTTTTTCTAGAACGCCTTGGATCTCTGATGCTTGGACGTCATCATCTTGAAGAACCATCTTGAGGGATTGAGTGATTTCATCAACCGGCGTGCTCAATAGCCCTCTGTCATCGATGTGATCAATGATACCCAGTGCCAAAGCATGCTCTTTGGTTGTTAGTCCCGCGTGATGTGCCTGCCAGCGCAAGTGCTCTGCCAGTGAACTTTGACTGGTGTCGGCGACCCATTGCATCGGGTCAACATCTGAGCGCGCACTGTTTGTGTGATACTCATGAAGTCCGTTCTCTGCCAAACGCCCAGGGCCGTCTGGGTGAAGAGTGTCTAAATCAATCAATGGGTTGCTTTCTGCGACTTGTTTGATGTGCCCGATGAGCTCGATTCGAGTCAATTGCATGAGGGCAATGGCGTGCCGAACCTGAGGCGCCAGTTGGAGTTTTTGTGTGACCTTGAGTTGAAGTTTGGGGCTGGCGGGCATCAATGATCAGGTTAGAGCTTGAATTCAGCGCCCAGATAGACTTGCCTGACCTTCTCATCAGCCAAAACATCATCGGGGCTTCCGTGAATGAGTACGTGTCCTTCGCTGATGATATAGGCACGGTGGCAAATGCCTAAAGTCTCGCGAACGTTGTGGTCTGTGATCAAGACGCCAATGTTTCGCTCAGAGAGTTGTCGAATGATGTTTTGGATTTCGCCCACAGAAATTGGGTCGACACCAGCGAACGGCTCATCCAAAAGAATAAATGCGGGGTTGCTCGCCAAACAGCGTGCAATTTCCACTCGGCGCCTCTCACCACCTGAGAGCGATATCCCCATCTGGTCTGCAAGGTGGCTGACATGAAATTCATCCATCAAGCGGGCTTGTTCTGCCAAGCGTTGATCTGGGCTTAAGTCTTTCCGCAGCTGCAAGATGGCCATAATGTTATCTGCCACACTGAGTTTTCTGAATATCGACGCTTCTTGCGGTAAGTAGCCAAGCCCGCGTCTTGCTCTTTGATGCATGTTGGCATGCGTCAGATCAAACGCATCGAGCCGAATTTCACCACCATCTGCTGGCACCAAGCCGACGACCATATAAAAAGTAGTCGTTTTGCCAGCCCCATTGGGTCCAAGGAGGCCCACAATTTCGCCACGGTTGACGTGCAAAGAAACATCTTCAACCACCGCTCGGCCGCGGTATTTTTTTACTAGACTTTTTGCTTCAAGCACGTCTTGGTTTCCCGTTTTTCAGTGGATGGGGTTCAATTGGATTGATTTGGCGGGTCAATCACCACTTGCACCCCACCTTCGCCTTCTGTTTTTTGCGTCTCTAGATTGTAGGTCAGCTTGGCACCCGTGAAAACGCCGCGGCTGTCTTCAACCCGGGCATTGCCAGTCATCACAATGATGCCCTCAGTGAGGTTGTAGATGATTTGGTCGGATTGACCATTGGCTTCGGTGCCATCGTCTAGCACCATGGTCCACTGAGTTGGCTGACCGAACAATTCAACACGCTCATCTTCGCCAGCGGTTTGGTAAGCAAATCCTTCATCTGCTGACACGCTAAGCCCACCATGGCTGATGCGCACATTACCAAATAGCTTGTAGGCGTTGAGTCGATTGTCATACTCGCCGCTATCGGCATCGATCTGAATGGGTCCTTCTCGCGACTGCGAGATCTCGCTTTGTCCACTAGCGATCAATGGCAGCGCGATCAGAAGGCCTGCGATCAACAAAGATCTCACCTTGTACATGATCCATAAACTCCATAGTGTTTGCGTCTAAGTCAATTCGGACGCCACCAGCCTCAAGCAATGCGCCGGGTTGGGTTAATTTCACCATCTCATTGCTACTGATTGTACGCTGGCGGCGGTCGTGATGTAATCGCTCGGTTCGGATCACTCGCTCACCCGCATCAAAAGGCTGGCGAATCACGACATCCCCGATTAAAACCATCTCATCTTCATTGCGATAGATCATTCCTTGGTCTGCTCGCGCCGCCCAAGCCGTGGTGCCAGGTTCAATGAGGATCACGGGCGATTGAATGGTGGCTACCTTGGTGCTCGAGTCGTGGACCAGTTGTGGCGCCTCAATGACCCATTCCAAAACGCCGTCTGTGTTGAAAAACTCGGAACGAAAATCAGAGAGGGTGTAGTCAAATTGCGTATCCGGCAGAGTGGGTAGACTGCGAATGGTCCGATCCGAGGGCATCCACCATCGAATCACAAAAACAATGACCAAAGCGAGGCTGGCGATGGCGATGATGCGGCGGTTCACTGAAAGCGATCTCGCCACGCTTCCAATAGATTCTGATCCGCCATGATTTTTTCAGCGACTTCTCGAGCTGCGCCAAAGCCACCGCAGGCTTGGGTGACATAGTCAGCTTGTTCTCTCAGCCAAGCATCACCATCATGGGGCACACACTTAAAACCGCATAAGGCCATGGCAGGCCAATCCACCAAATCATCGCCGGTGTATGCCACTTGCTCTGCAGCAATCTGCAATTCATCCAACAAGCCAGTTAGAGCCATCCGCTTGTCTTCAGAGCCACTGATGTAGTGCGTGATGCCCAGCTCTCTCATTCTTTGATCGACCAAAGGGGCCTGCCGCGCCGTGATCACTGCCACCTCAATGCCAAATGACATCAGGGCTTTCAAGCCCAAGCCATCTCTGGAATGAAAAGCCTTGATCTCTTGCCCATCGTCTTGGCGATACAAGCGCCCGTCGGTCAAAACGCCGTCGACATCAAACACCGCGAGCCGAATGGTGGAATTGCTCATACGACACCTGCTTGTAATAGGTCTTGAAAATTCAGTGCGCCCACCAATTGGTGTTGCTCATTGGTGACCAAAAGCCCCTGAATGCGGCAGGTTTGCATTAATTCAACGGCGTGCACCGCCAGTTGATCGCGCCCCACGGTTTGTGGATTTTGCGTCATGATCTTTTGTGCAGGCAGTGTGTGAATGTCTTGAATCTGATCGATGTGGCGACGCAAGTCGCCATCGGTAATGACCCCCAAGATCTCGCCTGATGCATTTGTCACAGCGCACATCCCGAGACGGCAACGAGTCATTTCGACGATGGCGTGGGCAGCGGATGCCTCCTCGGTCACTTTTGGCAGATCATCTTGGCTGTGCATGATGTCTTCAATGGTGACCAATAAGCGTCGGCCGAGGGCACCTCCCGGATGCGAGCGGGCAAAATCATCGGGTGTGAAGCCCCGTGCCTGGGCCACGGCCAAAGCCAGGGCATCACCCATGGCCAACTGCGCCGATGTCGATGCGGTCGGTGCGAGCCCCAAAGGGCAGGCCTCTTTATCCACAGTGGCATTGAGATGCAAATCGGCATGGGTTGCCAAATTTGACTGGGGCTGGCCGGTGATGGCGATCAGCCCAATACCCATGCGTTTGATGATGGGGAGCAAACGAAGAATCTCTTCGGTCTCACCCGAGTTGGATAGGGCGAGAAGCAAATCACTGCCACGGATCATCCCCAAATCGCCGTGGCTGGCTTCTGCGGGGTGCACAAAAAAGGCCGGTGTGCCTGTGGAGGCCAGGGTGGCGGCCACCTTGTGCGCGACATGGCCTGATTTGCCCATACCAGTGACAATGACATGGCCTTGACAGGCCAGGATCTGAGCCACGGCATCAAAAAAATGATCATCGAGTCGGTCGGCCAACGCTTTGATGGCTTGGGCCTCTGTTTCCAGCACCGTCCTCGCACTGGCCAAGATATCGGCCCGATTCAGTGCGTTGTCTGGTTGACTTGGATCCATGGTATCTGACTCTAAATGGCTGATGCTCAATCGATGCCCTAAGTGTAGCGCTTAATGTGCAAACAGTGCAGAGCGGATGATTATGCCCTGGTAGGTAACAAAAAAGACCAACAGCACGATGCCCCCGATCCGAGTGATCTTGCCAATGCCCCTCCGCCGCCACGCCAACGCGGCCAATAAGGCTGTGATGGCAAACATGATCAGCAGGTCACGTGTGACGAGTTCGGGCTCAATGGCCAGTGGGGCAATCACTGCTGAAATACCCAGAACGCCCAGAAGGTTAAAAATGTTGGACCCGAGTATGTTGCCGATCGCCAAATCATCTTCTTTTTTCAAGGCACTTGACGCGGCAGCGGCCAGCTCAGGCAGACTGGTGCCAAGGGCCACCACCGTTAGGCCAATAATGGCCTCAGAGACACCTGCTAATGTCGCCAGAGAGACCGCACCGGTGACCAATATGTGGGCGGCCACCGGCAAAACCACAATGCCTGCTAAAGTCCAGATCACCGCGGTGCTGATCTTCATTTGGGCGGGGATGTCAGCCGCCAGATGAGCCAATTGGCCATCTTCGCTGACGTGGCGCCGCCCGTAGAAAATCATAAAAATGATCAGGCCAACCAAGCACAAGAGCAAGACGAAACCCTCCGCTCGGCTAAAGGCGAAATTGGCCATCATTAGTGCCGTGATCACCATCACAACCAACAAAGCTGGAAATTCGCGGCGCATGGTGCTTCGCTGAATCGAGAGCGGATAAATGATGGCGGTTAACCCAAGAATCAGACCGATGTTGGCGGTATTCGAGCCCAGCGCATTGCCAATGGCCAAAGAGGGGTTCCCCTCGAGTGAGGCAATCGCTGAGACCACCATTTCGGGGGCTGATGTGCCAAATCCCACCAAGGTAATGCCAATGACCAACGGTGAAATGCCAAAGTGCCTGGCCAACACTGAACTCCCAGCCACCAACCGATCGGCCGCCCAGATCAAAAGCACAAAGCCTGCGGCCAGTTGCGCAATGGCAATCAGCAGTTGACTCAGCACGGTGAAGTCCGTGCCGGGTTTGGCAGAAGACGGGACTCAACTGCCAGCATGATCAATGGATCGGTTACACTCAATTTTTAGGCCTTTTTAGCAAGGTCATCAACACATGACGAAAGAATCCGCGTATGCAAGCCGAGCAAATTCAAGACATCATTCTACAAGCATTTCCAGGCGCCGATGTGGCGGTGATCTCTGATGATCAGGTGCATTTCAACGCCCGTGTGATCAGCGAGGCATTCGAGAAAAAAACACGCATTCAGCGCCACCGCATGGTCCACCACGCCTTACAGGCCGTGCTGGGCGAGGCGGTTGGTCGAGAGATTCATGCCCTGAGTCTTGACCTAAAAACCCCACAAGAGGCGGGCTAACCATGGCGCGTATTGAAATCGAGGGTGGGAAAACGCTGCAAGGGACGGTAGAGATCTCGGGCGCGAAAAATGCTGTGCTGCCCATTTTGATGGCATCGCTTTTAACCGATCAGCCTTGCCGCCTGGCGGGTGTCCCGCACTTGAAAGACGTCACCACCACCATCGAATTGTTGGGGCAGATGGGCGTTGAGATTTCTTTGGGGGAAGCTTTCGAGGTGGGGATGGATGCATCCCACTTAAGCACACAAATTGCTCCTTACGAGCTGGTGAAAACCATGCGGGCCTCAATTTTGGTTCTCGGGCCTTTGCTGGCGCGCAGTGGCGAGGCGCAGGTGTCTTTGCCAGGTGGCTGTGCCATTGGTGCCAGGCCCGTCAATATGCACCTCAAAGGTCTGGCTGCCATGGGTGCTGAGATCAATGTTGACAGTGGTTATATTCATGCCAAGGCCAAACGCCTAAAAGGCGCACGTGTGGTGATGGAGGGGATCACCGTAACGGGTACCGAAAATATCTTAATGGCGGCCACGCTGGCCGAGGGCCAAACGATCATTGAAAATGCAGCCCAAGAACCTGAGGTGGTGGATTTAGCGGAATGTCTGAATAAAATGGGCGCCCAAATCTCTGGGCATGGCAGCACCCGCATTGTGGTCGATGGTGTAGAGCGCTTATCGGGCTATAACCACCGTGTGATCCCCGACCGGATTGAGGCAGGGACTTTTTTAGTGGGTGCTGCCATGACCGGTGGCCGAGTCAAAGTGGTCAATGTCCGTCCCGACACACTCGATGCCGTGATTGATAAGCTCAGGGAAGCTGGCGCTGAGATCACCGAGGGCGCTGATTGGGTTGAGCTTGACATGGCTGGGAAGCGGCCTAAGGCGGTCAATATCTCCACCGCCCCATACCCTGGTTTCCCCACCGACATGCAAGCGCAGTTCACCGCGCTCAACGCTGTGGCTGAGGGCACTGGTGTCGTGACCGAAACGGTCTTTGAGAATCGATTCATGCACATTTTGGAGTTGCAACGACTTGGTGCGGACATGCAAATCGAGGGCAACACAGTCATCATCAGGGGCCGTGATCGATTGACAGCGGCACCGATGATGGCCACCGACTTGCGCGCATCAGCCTGTTTGGTGTTGGCAGGGTTGGTGGCTGAGGGCACCAGCGTTGTTGACCGCGTTTACCACATCGACCGCGGATATGAAAATATCGAAGAAAAGCTGGGTCAACTGGGTGCGGTCATTCGTCGCTTACCAGGAAGCTAGGGCTATTGAACCAAGATATTTAAATTAAGGCGTTACTGTGCGCAGGCGGGCGTGGCTTTGAGCAAGTTGCTTGATGCCAGTTCCATTCGGATTTCCCGAGAACCATCTGTTTGTACCATCTTGATGGGAAGCCACGCCAGTGATTGGGCCACCCAGACATCGTAATTTCGAGACGAACCTTCTTTTCGGAACCGGTAAAAACGCTCGGTCTCAAAACAACCAGCAGGAACCGTGACGGTGTCCACACCCCTGGCTTCAATGCGTTGTAACTCAACATCATCTCGATCCAGCACCCAGTAGGACTTATCTTCCCGATCTTCTGGTTCAATGTACTGCTCTTGGGCAAGATCACTGGCCAATTGCAGCCTGAGCGTGAGCGGATCGAGAAGCTCTGATCGAATAGCAATGGTTTGTTCGCCTTGATGGGTCAGGGTTTGAGTGATCTCATTGTCCCAGTCATAGTGATGTTGCCAAAACCGAGTCCTGAAAGGCTCTCTTGAGACGTAGTGATAGGTCAGTGGGACCAGTTGGTTTTGTCCATTTTGGGTTTGCCAGTAGAAATGGCTGGCCTCTGTGATGTCACTGCCCAGGGTTTTGGCGAGAAAAGTGGTGGCGCGCGTCTCGGTTTTCACGTGCCAAACGCTTTCATTGGCTTTTTCTAAGACAAATTCAATCTCACCAACGGGCCTGTTGTTGTAAAACACCACATAAGTCGATTGATGTGCGGGTATGGGGGGCGGTGTTTCAGCGAATGCCGGGTATATCCAGCCAATGACCACGATCATCGAGATCATGACCCAACTGTAGTGGCCGCCGGAGCGCGTGGCCATTGATTGTGATTTGTCCATTGGTGCATTTGACCTCATGAGTGGCCAATAGTGCCACAGTCGCTCGCATCAGACGATGCTCCAATGGCAGCAGTCGCCTGGCCAAGCTCATCGCATCATCGGTGTCTTCAACAGTCATCGAGACCTGACTCAAGACTGGGCCGCCATCGAGTTCGGGTGTAACGAAGTGAATGCTGGCTCCGTGGTCTCGCTCACCAGCAGCCAATACGCGCTCATGTGTGTGCAGACCGCGGTGCTTGGGGAGAAGTGAGGGATGAATGTTGATCATGCGCCCAGCAAAGGGGTCGATGGCGTTGATGGTGAGCACGCGCATAAAACCTGCCAACACAATCCAATCCGGCGATAGTGCATCAATCGCTTTAACAAGTGCTTGCTCAAACGCGTCTTTTGATCCACAGGTGTCGATGTCGATGACTTGAGTGGGTACCTCCAACTGGCGTGCCTTTTCAAGTGCCAAGGCAGCGGGCTGGTCACTGATGAGGC
The DNA here is from genome assembly GCA_965655975.1 of Wenzhouxiangella sp. Lineage (GTDB taxonomy): Bacteria > Pseudomonadota > Gammaproteobacteria > Xanthomonadales > Wenzhouxiangellaceae > Wenzhouxiangella. The sequence goes on along the minus strand of CBFHIS010000005.1, from coordinate 17,351 downwards.
CAACGATCTGGGCGGCGCGCTCAGGCGAGGATTGCAGGCCTTGATGCAAGGCTTCAAAGTTGCTGCCGCGCCCAGAAACCAGCACGGCCACGCGGGCTGAATGGGTGTTATCCACGACGCTACTTAGCCATTTGCATAGGTCACGCGGCACTCGCCCGCCTTGATGCGGTTGACCACGCCAATTGGCCATGCAGATAGGCCAGCATCGTTATTGACATAGTCGATCACGCCATCCACTGAGTCTTGGGGGCAGATGAGCACGAAGCCAATGCCAAGATTGAACGTGCGTCGCATTTCCGACTCGCTGATTTGGCCGGTGTCCATCAGCCACTGGAAGACCGGCGGCATGGGCCAAGTGGCGGTATCAATCACGATGCCCAGTGATTTTGGGATGATGCGCGTGATGTTCTCGGTCAGCCCCCCGCCGGTGATGTGTGACATGCCCCGCACCGACAAATCACCGCGTTTGAGCAAACCCAAGATGGCTTTTACATAGATCTCTGTGGGGGCGAGTAACGCCTCCATGAGGGGAGTGCCATCAAAATGGACATCAAGGGCATTCGGGTCCCGCTCAAGCACCCGTCGAATCAAAGAGTAGCCGTTGGAATGGGGTCCACTCGAGGCGATGCCAATCAAACAATGGCCCGCTTCAATGAATTCTCCAGTGATGATGGACTCACGTTCAACCGCACCCACACCAAATCCAGCCAAATCAAACTCTCCGGGCTGGTACATATCGGGCATCTCAGCGGTTTCACCGCCAATTAAGGCACACCCTGCTTGCTCGCATCCTTTGGCAATGCCGGCCACCACCCGACTGGCTTGATCGACTTCGAGCTTTCCACAAGCGAAATAGTCAAGAAAAAACAAGGGCTCTGCACCACACACCAAAATGTCATTGACGCACATGGCCACCAAATCAATGCCTATGTGATCCAGGTGATCATGCTGGGTGGCCAGTAACAACTTGGTTCCAACGCCATCGGTACCAGACACCAGCACAGGATCTTTGTAGGTTTGGCCCAAGTGGAACAATCCACCGAAGCCACCAAGGCCACTCATGACTTCTCGTCGCATGGTCTTGGCCACCGCGGGTTTGATTTTCTCAACCAACGCGTTGCCGGCATCAATATCAACGCCTGCATCTCGATAAGTCAGTGGGGATTTTGATGACATGGTCAAAAGTCACTTAAGTTAGAGTTAGCAATGCACACTTTGGGCCACAACTTGGTTCACTGAACCGACCCAGTCTGGCGTCCTTATGGTATCGTTTCAAGGCGATGAAAGCACCCATCTTGACCAAAAAACTCATGATAAGCATCTGGCATTTGTGTGTCGGAAGCCTAGCTTTATTCAGTGCCTGTATTGCCTCTGCTGCGCTTGTTGGAGAATTGTATGTGGGTGAGGCCGAAGTCGAGCAGGTCAGGGGGATTGATCAGAACGCGCAGTTAAAAGCCCTAAATGAAGTGTTGTTTCGCCTAACAGGCATCTCAAATGGCTCAGATCGGCTGTCTATTTCGACCGCTGATGTGGCCAGCTTAATCCAATCGCGTCAGATTATTGAGCGATCAATAGTCAATGCAGAAGGCGTTTTGACCACTCAACTCAGAGAGCGGGTGGAGTTTGATGCGCTGGCCATTGACCAGTTATTGGCCAACCGGGGCCTCAAACGATGGGGCAGAGAGCGGGCCAGTGTCCTCGTTTGGGCGGTGATCGAGGAAGGTTTTCAAGCCACGCTCTTGGATGATCCTTTATTGGAACAAGCCATGCGCGAGCTTGGGCGCCGCTTCGGCCTTGATTTAATCCGGCCTTTAGGCGATGCCATGGATCTCTCTGAGTTGAGTTTGGCTGATGTCCGAGGTGGCTTTCTAGACCAGACGCAGTCTGGTTTGCAGCGCTATGGGGCCTCTGTTGCGTTGATGCTTGACTTGCGACCGGATGTGACTGGATGGTTGGCACGCGCGTTTTGGCGTATTGATGGAGTCGATGGGGGTCAGTCGTTCTTGGGTCAGTCGCCTCATGTGGTTTTGGAGCGGGCTTTTGAAGCGCTGTTTCAGGCGATGATTCGACGTTATGCCATTGACCTGAATGACCAAGCATCACGGATACAACGGGTGCGAGTGATCGAGATGACTGATCCTGTTCAGTACGCTGAGGTCCTGGGTTACTTGCGGGGGTTGGGTGTGGTCGAGGGGGTTAGGGTGATGGAAGCCTCAGGCCAACAAATGGAATTTGAGTTGATCTTGCGAGGTGACAATCTGGTCGATATTTTGGCCGTTGGTCAAACACTCGAGGTGATTAATACAGAGTTCGATGGTTTGATTGAGCTTCGGTTGCGCTAGGATAAAGTCGATCCATGTCATTGAGCATGCTTCCCAATATTTTAACCGTGGCAAGAATTGTCGCAGTTGTTCCATTGATCGGGTTGATGTTGACCGAGTCTTATCTTTGGGCTTTGGTTGTGGCTATGTTGGCAGGTGTGACCGATGCTTTAGATGGCTATTTGGCCCGTCGTTTTGCATGGCAAACCCATTTCGGGGGTTGGGCGGATCCCGCCGCTGATAAACTGTTAATGAGTGCCAGCTATATCACCTTGGCTTATTTGCAAGCGCTCCCCATTTGGTTGGGCATCCTAGTCATTGGAAAGGATCTAGTGGTTGCGCTTGGTGCGCTGTCTTATCGATGGCTGTTTGGGCGATTTAAAGCCACACCGACTCGGCTATCGAAACTTGCGACCTTGATTCAAGTGATCTTGATTTGGCTTGTCTTGATGGGGCTGAGTGGTTTCCCTGTGCCAAATGCTTGGGTGGCTGGGCTTGTTTTGGTGGTGGGTGGTTTCACCGGCATGACATTGATTCAATACGTGGTGATTTGGAGTCGTCGTGCTTACAAGCATCGTCATGAGGCTGGTGCGGCCTTATGAATGACATGCAGCAAATGCCTTTGGCCTTGAAGCCACCAAGACGTTTGAGTTTTGATAACTACATTGGCGGTGAAAACCAAGGGATTATCGACACCTTAAAAACAGGCCTCGAGCCGGGTGATTGGTATCTTCTCATCGGCCCGCATGGCAGTGGTCGAACCCATTTGATGTCTGCGCTGTTCCAACACCTGATCGAACAAAACCACGCCAGCGCTTATGTGCCCTTGTCAGATGCCACTGGTTGGCCCCTGTTGGATGAGATCAAAGCGCCTTATATCGTGATTGATGACATCGATTCGCTGGCGGCTGATTCGGCAGGTGAAATGCATCTTTTTAATGCCTTGAATCGATGGCGGGCCGATCGAGCAACCGTGGTGATGAGTGCCACCAGTTTGACCCGTTTTGCATTGCCTGATTTGTGTTCCCGACTGGGTCAGGCCACGCGCTTGACGCTCAAGCCATTGCAAGATGCCGACTTTGAAACCTTGGCCATGCGTTTGTCCCAAGACCAAGAGATCGACATGCCACCCGAAGTGGCGAGGTATTTGGTGAGTCGGACGCGACGCAATGCGAGCGATGTCACGCGCTTGGTGAATCAATTGCTACTGCTGGCATTGAGCGAGCGTCGTGCAATGACCATTCCAATGGTGCGGTCTTTACTCCAGCCCGTGGGTGAGTGATTCTGTGGCGTGTTGGCTTGAGATGACAAAATCAATGCCTTGTTCGCTTGGTTGGACGAGCCATTGGAGTTGTTCAATGCCTGTTAGCAGACCCCAATGCGCCATCTGATCCAAAAGCCTCAGAGTCTGTGCGCTCATGGGCCAGTCGGCCATCACATCAGAGAGTTCATTTAAGCGCTTGAAGTTCAAAGCACCGGAAACCCAAGGGAGCGCGTTTGGGTCGTCATGGGGCGTGGTGGTGAGCGCCTCGAGTTCGTTGCCTGAGCTGGCTCTGATCGATGAGTGGGTGGTCGAGAGATAAACAGACACGCCCCCCAGTGCTTCCACCATACTGGATGGGAGCTTTTGGGGTGGTTGATTGGGGGATAGATCCATACCGGCCAGGTCGGGTGAAAAGAGCCCCGCTAGACCAATCAAAAACTGCGGGTTTTGTAGGTGTATCTCCGTAAAAAAGTCAGCCACTCCTTGACTTGGCTGATCTGCCAATGTTGCGTTCGTGCCTACTTTAAGGCCATCAAAACGCGTCATCAAACCTTGGATGGACGTGATGATGGGCGGCACTGGTCTATTGGCCAGGCCTTGGGCCCAACGTCTGGACTGATTCAAGGGCTCAAGGTCGGGACAAACTTGGATGGCCTCTTGGCTCAGTTGCAATTGATGGATGAGCACTTGCCGACTCTGTGCGATATCAATGGCCAGTCCTAGCCCCGCCACCTTGGCTAAGCGGGCTTGAGAGACATCGATGCTGGGCCTTTGTATCGATGGTTCTGCGATATTGTGGCTGGCATCTGGCAGGCGCAGGCGAGCCAGCCACGTCATCTCTTGGGCCGTTAATGACTGGCTCCCGATGATCAACTCAGGTGCTTGATTGGCCCAGTTCTTCCAAGCCTGTTGGCAATCTGGATCAATGGGCCTTTGTTCGCCCATCAGGGCCGAGAGATCAACATATCCGCCAAACTTTCCATCGAGTCCATGGGCTTGATTAAAGGCGATCCAAGCGTCTTCCGACCAGCTCTGGATATTTGCTTGATCGTTTTGTATGGCAGCTTTGTCAATCTCTGGGCCCATCTCATTGGGTGCTGTGTCTCGCCACGACACACTCAACCATTGAGGCTGAGTTTCGACAACCAGCCAGCCCTGAGGCGGCAGGTCAAACAATGCCGTCCCTGTTGACCCCAGCGAGCTGGCTGGGACCACCACGTGTTGGTACGGGCCTTCGATGTCGTGCAAGGTCGACAAACTGCCTTGGGGCTGTTGTTTTGGGGGTGGTCCATTCGCGCGGATCCAAGCTGACCAAAAAAGATTCTGGTCCAGCAGCGGAATGCGGGCCATGGGTTGTTTGTTGTCAGAATAAACGGCCCAAAACCCATTTGGGTCAAAGCCAACGCCGCGCCAGTCTTGGGCATCACTCAACGAAGAAATGAGCGCCCGTATGAAAGCGCGATCAGAAGGGGACGCTTGATCGGCGAGTACACGCATCGCTGGTTTGACTGTTTGAAATAAACGGTCAAACTCAGCATCTTCGAGGGGCTTTTGGTTGGCAAACACAAAAGGGCTTTCTTTCGCGATTGCCGAGAGCCAAGGGTTTGCGGGCGCATCCGCTCTTGGGCTTGTTGCTGGCTGGCACCCGGCGACCAAAACCAAGACGATGGCCATACAAATCCAGCGCCCAGATGTTATTCCACGCAGCCATAGAGAACTCAGGCAGCACACGCTCGGCATCACTCAGCCACCAGCTAACCGAGGGATTTGATGCCAGCAATCAAGGATTGAGCAACTTTTTGTGCATCGCCATAGAGCATGCGGGTGTTGTCTTCGAAAAACAACAAATTCTCAATGCCGGAGAAGCCAGTGCCTTGGCCCCGCTTGACCACCACGCAGTGACGCGCTTTGTCCACATCCAAAATCGGCATGCCATAAATTGGACTCGAGGTGTCTTTCCTGGCCGCTGGGTTGACCACATCATTGGCACCAATGACCAGTGCAACATCGGTGGTGGGGAATTGCGCGTTGATGTCTTCAAGATCAAAAATCAGGTCATAAGGCACGCCTGCTTCAGCCAGAAGGACATTCATGTGCCCGGGCATTCTGCCGGCAACTGGGTGAATGGCAAAGCTCACTTTGACGCCTCTGTTTTGTAAGAGCTCCACCAATTCCCAGATCTTGTGCTGAGCTTGAGCCACGGCCAGGCCATAGCCGGGCACGATGACCACTTTCTCAGCATAGGCCAATTGAATGCTGGCGTCGGTGGCATCAATCGATCTCATTTCACCACTGACTTCAAGGCCTGGCCCATCCTCATCGGCTTTGCCAAAACCAGCAAACAAGACGTTGCTTAGCGACCGGTTCATGGAGCGTGCCATTAGCTGGGTGAGGAGAGAGCCTGCTGCACCCACGACAATACCGGCGATCATCATTGCAGGGTTTTGTAGAACATACCCCTCAAATCCAACCGCGAGCCCAGTCAGCGCGTTGTACAACGAGATCACCACAGGCATGTCGGCGCCGCCGATCGGCACTGTCATCAATACGCCCATCACCAAAGCCAGGCCAAAGAAGGCCAGCAACACGGTGGGGCTTGGTTCACCGACAATCAAGAAAACACCCAAGCCAAGCGTGGCCACAAACACACCCAGGTTAATGACCTGTTGCCCTGCAAAGCGCCACGATTTTCGGAGCCACCCTTGAAGCTTTGCAAACGCGATCAACGAACCACTGAATGCGATTGCACCAATGATGCCGCCCAAGACGGCGAGCACAACAGTGACTGTATCCATTTGCACTTCACCGCTGCCGAGTTTGAGCAGTTCAACCCCGGCAATCGCTGCGGCTGCCCCGCCACCCATGCCGTTGTAGAGCGCGATCATCTGTGGCATATCGGTCATCGCAACGCGCCTGGCTGTGAGCCAAGCCCCGAACCCACCGATGGCGATGGCCAAGACCATCAAGGCGTAATTGCCTTTGACTTCGGGATGGACGAAAGTCACCAAAATGGCCACGGCCATGGCAACGCCCGACCAAATGATGCCTGAGCGAGCTGTGACCGGAGAACTCATGGCCTTGAGGCCATAAATGAACATCACAGCGGCGATGAAGTAAGCCGCTGGCACCAGAAATCCTAGGAGCTGTGGCATGGTCTTACTCCTCTTTTTTCTGGCCAGAGGATTTAAACATCTCCAGCATTCGATCGGTCACCACATAGCCCCCGACCACATTGCCGGCCGCTAAAAAGACAGCAATAAACCCCACAACAATCTCTGCGGTGGTCGAGGCCATCCCCAAGATCACCATCGCACCGACCAAGACGATGCCATGGATGAAGTTCGAGCCCGACATCAACGGCGTGTGCAAGATGGCGGGCACTCGGGCGATGATTTCGATGCCCGTGAATGCGGCCAACATGAAAATGTAGAGTGCGACCCAACCTTCCATTAGTTGTTCTCCTGTGTGGTGTCGGTGGCAAAGTTCTTGTGCACCACCGCACCGTGGTGAATCAATAGACACCCCGCAATGACCTCATCGTCTTGATCAATGTGGAGTGATCCATCATCAATCATCAATGCCAGCAGATTGGTGATGTTTTTGGCATACATCTCAGAGGCATGCAGCGCCGCCATGCTGGGCAAATTCGTCGGCCCTTGAATCAAGACACCATTAAAATCTCTGGTCTCACCCACTTTCGTGAGCTCGCAGTTGCCCCCACTTTCTGCGGCCATATCGACAATCACAGACCCGGCACGCATGCCCTCGACCATGGACTGGGTGATGATTTTGGGTGCCGGGCGTCCTGGGATGGCTGCCGTGGTGATGACCACATCGGCACGACTTAAATGCTCGGCGAGCACATCGGCTTGTTGCTGGCGTTCCTCATCGGTCAACTCACGCGCGTAACCGCCCTCGGTCTCTGCATCCACGCCTGTATCAATCATGGATGCGCCCAAAGACTCAACCTGTTCCCGAGCGGCCTTTCTGATGTCGTACGCTTCAACCTGCGCGCCCAAGCGCCGGCAGGTGGCAATGGCTTGCAAACCAGCGACACCGGCCCCGACCACCACGGCCTTGGCGGGCCGGAGTGTTCCAGCTGCGGTGGTGAGCATAGGAAATAATCTCGGCGAGCATTGAGCGGCCAGAATCACGGCTTTATAGCCTGCGACGGTTGCTTGTGAGGACAGCACATCCATGGCCTGTGCCCGTGTGATTCTGGGCACGAGCTCCATGGCGATCATTGAGACTGCTTGGCTGGGCGTGGTCACCAACGCCTCAATCGCTTGGTGGGGCTGGAGTTGCCCGATCACCACGGCATCAGATTTTAGGGAGGCAAGAACCTGACTGGGCGGGCGTTGAACACACACCAGCACATCGGCCGCTGTGGCGATGGATTGGGCATCATCCACCCACTCGGCATCGGTCCATGCCTCATTGGTTTGAGCAAAGCCAGCGGCGGTGCCTGCACCCTGCTCGATCATGACCCGGTGACCTTGCCCCAGCAATTTGCCAACGGCGGTGGGGTCAAGCGCCACACGACGTTCACCGGGCGCGGTTTCTTTGATGACGCCAATGACTAAACTCATACACAACACCTCAGCTCGTCAGCCTTGAGTGTAGCGCTGTCGCGTGAACAAGAGCAAACGCCCCAGCCAAGCTGGGCAGGCGTTCGTCACAACCAAATTTGGCTCTGTGCGTGGGCCAGCCGCTCGGGCGTGCCAATGTCGAGCCAGCGTCCAGCAAAGTGCTCTCCACTCAGCGCTTGGCTGGCAATGGCTTGGTCAAGCACCGGCCGCAGTCGCCGATGGCCTGGGCTCAGTGATTCAAATAGTGCGGGAGAAAAAACACCAAACCCAGCGTAGGTGAGGGCGGCTGTGGTTTCATTTGAGCCATCCAATGACCCGACTCGATGCCCAAGCAACGAGAAATCCCCTGTGGGGTGGTGGTCTGGGTTATCCACCAAGACCAAGTGCCCCAAAGTGCCGAGGTCGTGCTCGCGTAGGCCTCGGTAGTCAAAATCACTCATGACATCGGCGCTGATCAGCGCGAAGGGCTCGCCTTCAAACCACTCAAGTGCATGGCGAATGCCTCCCGCTGTTTCCAGCGCACCGGGGGGCTCAGGTGAATAGATCAGTTCAAGTTGGGACAGGGCAGAGCCGTGCTGCCATTTGGCCAACTCTGCGGGAATTTGTTCTCCAAGCCAGCCTAAATTAATGACAACGCGTTCAAACCCGGCATCTGCCAATTTTTTGAGGTGGTGGACCAGCAAGGGGGTTTCATTGACCAACACCAGTGGCTTGGGGAGGCGATCGGTCAGCGGTTTTAAACGCTCCCCGCGTCCTGCAGCCAACACCATCGCTTGCGCGGTTGTCACGAATGACTCGCTGTCCGCCTGCTCTGCCAGGCTTGGATCAGATCGCTCAATGCTTTGAGCTCGGGATTTCTGGTGCAGGTATCCGTGAGATAGCTAAAAAATCGCCCAACGTCCTCGAGATAGCGGGGTTTGCCATCGCGGTAGGCGATTCTTGCAAAAATTCCGATCACCTTGAGGTGTCGTTGGACGCTCATAAAGTCGCACGTGCGACGCCACAACTCGGCGTGTTCGGGGACCGCGAGGCCCACGGCCTTGGCTTGCTGGCGATAGCGCTCCAGAGACTGATCAACAAAGGATCTTGGCCAGCTGATGAAGGCATCCAGATACAACGAGATGGGATCGTAACTGATGGGCCCAATGAGGGCGTCTTGAAAATCCAGCACACCCGGGTTGGGCTCGGAGACCATGAGGTTTCGGGGCATGAAGTCGCGGTGGCAAAAAACCTGGGGTTGGTCTAAGGCCCAACGGATGATCAGGGCACAGACCAAGTCCCATTGCGCCCATTCATCGTCGGTGGGTTCGACGCCCCAATGGTGCGGTAAAAACCAGTCTGTGAACAAGTTGATCTCGGCCAGCAAGCGAGGCGCATCGTATGCGGCAAGCCCTTGAGTCGATACAGCCGATTGCATGGTCAGCAAGGCTTGATGGGCATCTTCAAACAAAGCATTGGCATTGCTTTGATTGAGCTTGTCTAAGTAGGTCTCTGAGCCGAGGTCACTTAAAACCATCCAGCCGTGGTCTTGGTCTATGTGCAAGATATCTGGGACATGCAGTTCGGCCTCTTTCAGTCGCCCTTGGATATCGATAAAAGCACCCATCGGTTCTCGCTCGGATGATGCATCCATCACAATTAACGGCTGCGTTAGTGTCTGAGCGTTTTTCTTAGATTCATTGGCCTGTGGCAACAGCCGAAAATACCGCCGTTGACTCGCATCCGATCCAATGGGCTCAATCGGGCCAGGGTTGCATTGCAGGGCATCAAATGCCCAATCGCAGGCGCGCTGTCCGGCCGCATCGATCAAGACAACTCGCGCCTCATATCACGCTGGCAACACCAGCGCCAAGCCAAGGTCCAATCATCCAGAGATTTTGCGTATTGCCCAGCAAATTTCTGGATGACCTGGCCCAGCGCCAACACATTCTCTTCAGCGTTCTTGTCTTCTCTCAGTAGCTGAGCGATCACGCGTTCGAACAGTGTTTTTAGCCATTCCGGGGCATCGAGCTCTGCTGCCGTTTCATTGATGGCGCGGATTTGCTCCGCTTGCAGCTCACTGATGTAGTCCATCAGGAGGCTCCGAACGGCCTGATCATCCAAGTTGGCCAGGTGTTCCATCCAGGCCGCCAAAAAATGCATGCGCGAGCGATGGTCGCCAGATGGCAAGGGGAGCGATTCAATCAAGTCACCCAGCACCATCATGTGGCCATAGCTCTGGTCAATGGAGATTTCTGGGTCTAGGTCTTGATCGCTCCAGCGCCTCGGATCCGTTGGGCGGTGGGGCAACATCAAGGGCAGACTGACTGACAGTGAGTCGGGGTAGAGAAAGTGCATTAATGCCGCAAACAACAAATCTTCGTTGCGACCTTGGGCTGATGTGGGTAGAAGCATCTCTCGATTATCAATGCCAGTGAGGGTGGTGGTCATCAAAGAAAAATCTGTGCTGATTTGGACACCCAAGCTGCCCCGAGCGAAGCGTCGATTAAACAGCCGATTTGCCCAGCTGGGATCTTGATGGCAGAGTGCATTGAGATCTTTGGCTGGTTGGCTGAATAACCAGGTCATCGTGCCAGTGCCTGGGTCGCCCAAGGTGCCGTTGGTGGTCAAGCGGATGGTCGGGTGGCCTTTGAGTTGGTGTAGCATGTTGGCATCCACTTGGGTCAGCAAATCATGATTTTTTTCGCTGGTTGCCTGAAGGATGCGTGTGAGCGGCTGGCCCAACCATTGGTCGTGTGTTGTGAGTGGGTTGGCTGGTGTTTTCGGATATTGGCTGGTTTCTGCTTGCTCAGGATCGATAAACGATGTTTTTAGCTCACGTTTGGGCTGGAGTCGGATACCAAAATGGGCCTCCTCCAACACAAACGCATCCAAAGTGGCATCGTCATCAATCATCGAGAAACGTTGTCCGGCCGCCAACAATAAAGCGGTATTTAAGCCAGCACCGTAGGTGGGTGAGGGATCTTGAGGATCACCTTCAATCAGCCAACCAAGCTGGGCTGGGTCTGCACCACTGTGGTCGGCTATGCGTTCGATTAGGGCCTTTCTGGCATCTCGGTCAATGTAATGGCAGGACCCAGACCAGGCCTCGCTGAAGCGCTCTGTGGTGTCACGGTTTTTCGTTTGATTGGCGCCCTCTCGGGAATCATCTAACACCCAGACGCTGAGACCATTTTGTGGATCTTTAGAGCGTAAGCTGGCCAGTAGCCGCTCGAGATCACTGGGGCGGTCGGCGGTTCTGATGAAACAGTGAGTCAAAGGCGGTGGCTTGGCCGCGTTGGGCTGGTTGTTCTCTAGTTCGGCCAGCAAATCCCTCTCGTGTATCAAAAATTCTTGTTCAACCAAGTGATCCAGCGCTTGCTTGATTGCAGGCGCCTGCTGGGGGGATAAACCCAAGGTCTTGGTGATGTGCTTGATGTGTTGGTCGGATGAACGCAATTCATTGCACAAACTCAGAATCTGCACCAGCTGTAAGTTCAGGCTTTTCGCTGGATAGCGCCCCTCTATTTGTACCAACGCAGCCTCTGGATTGAGGGTGTGGGCCTTAAATGGAGGCGCGATCCACCGATCGGGGCGATTGTCTGCAGTGGGCGGCGGTGCGGCCTTTAGATCGAGAGAAAACTCGAATTCATTGGTGTCTTTTGTCATCAAATCTCTACCCTTTGTCAAACGCTTCCCGAATTACACCCAACAGTCTATGACAAGCCCGATCTTCACGTAATTCATACTAAATTGGTCTTCATTTGTTATCATTGGCAGATACTTATTAAATCGGGTCTCCGCCATGCTTAGAATCAGCAAGCTCACAGATTATGCGACGGTTTTGCTTGCCGAATTGGCGAGGCAGCAACCGTGGGATAAGCGCGCCTCTGCCAGCCAGCTTGCTGAGGTTACCGCGATTGAGGCTTCCACGGTGGCAAAAGTGCTAAAAATGCTGGCTCGTGGCGGTCTGATTCAGTCCATTCGGGGCGTCAACGGCGGCTATCAATTGACCCATCGCCCCGAAGAGACCTCAGTGGCATCGATTGTGTCCGCCATGGAAGGGCCCATTGCTTTGACTGAGTGCGGTCTTGAGCCTGGTTTGTGTTCGCATGAGGCCTACTGCAGCCTGAGAAGCAGCTGGCAGAAAATTGGTGTTGCCGTGGAACAGGCGCTTAATGATCTGACATTGGCCGATTTGGCGGGTCTGGAATCGAAGCCTGGCATTGTGGGCTCAACCAAGATTCCGATCACCACCCATTTTGATCATTAAAGCTGAATTATTAAAACCGATGATCGAAACCCAAAAACATTAGGTAGTTGCAAAAGTTATGAGTCAAACGGTAGAACAAGTACAAGGCGTGATCCAGAAAGGCTACACGGCTGGATTTACAACCGATATCGAATCCGACATGATCCGTCCAGGTTTGGATGAGGAAGTCATTGCGATGATTTCTGCCAAGAAAAACGAACCTGAGTGGATGCTCGAATGGCGGTTGAAGGCCTATCGGCATTGGCTAACGATGCGCACCCCCAACTGGGCGCATTTAAAGATCCCAGCGATCGATTTTCAGGCGTTGCATTATTACGCCTCACCAAAACAAAAGAATCGACCCAAGAGCCTAGACGAGGTGGATCCAAAGCTGCTCGAGACCTTTGATCGCTTGGGCGTTCCTTTGCATGAGCGCGCTCGGCTGGCTGGCGTGGCAGTGGATGCTGTGTTTGACTCGGTATCGGTCGGTACCACATTCCAAAAAGAACTCAAAGAAGCTGGTGTGATTTTTTGCTCGATGAGTGAGGCGCTGCAAGAGCATCCGGATTTGGTGAAAGAGTACATTGGCTCCGTGGTCCCACACACCGACAACTATTTTGCGGCATTGAATTCGGCGGTGTTTTCGGATGGTTCGTTTGTCTACATCCCCAAAGACACCATTTGTCCGATGGAGTTGTCGACCTACTTTAGAATCAATGCCCGAGACACGGGGCAGTTTGAGCGCACCTTGATCATCGCCGAGCCAGGCTCGAAGGTGAGTTATCTCGAGGGTTGTACGGCACCGATGCGTGATGAGAATCAATTGCACGCTGCGGTCGTGGAGTTGGTGGCTTTAGAAAAGGCACAAATCAAATACTCAACTGTACAAAACTGGTACCCAGGCGATGAGAACGGCAAAGGTGGGATTTATAACTTTGTGACCAAACGGGGTGATTGCCGCGGCGATGACTCCAGAATCTCATGGACGCAGGTCGAAACAGGCTCTGCGATCACTTGGAAGTATCCATCTTGCATTATGCGGGGCGAACGTTCGGCCGGTGAGTTCTATTCAGTCGCCTTGACGCACAACCATCAGCAAGCCGATACAGGCACAAAGATGATTCATTTGGGGAAAGACTCGACCAGTAAGATCATCTCGAAAGGCATTTCGGCTGGACGCAGCAACAACAGTTATCGCGGTCTGGTCCGAGTGGCTAAAAAAGCAACCAATGTCAGAAACTATACTCAGTGCGACAGTTTGCTCATTGGCAAGACCTGTGGGGCACACACGTTCCCATATATCGAGGCGGCCAACGCCAGTACCAAGATCGAACACGAGGCCACCACATCGCGGATTGGAGAAGATCAGCTGTTCTATTGCCGGTCCAGAGGCTTGGATGAGGAAGAGGCGGTTGCGCTGATCGTGGATGGCTTTTGCAAAGAGGTCTTCAAAGAGCTGCCGATGGAGTTTGCGGTGGAAGCCAAGGCTTTGTTGGAGATTTCCTTGGAAGGCTCGGTCGGGTAGCCAAGTTAGATTCTTTGTAGATCAGACTTTTTCGAGTGCTCATCTAAAGTGATGGGCACATAGATTCTTAAAACATATCAAAAAGAAATTGGATAAATCAGCATGTTAAAGATTCAAGATTTGCACGTCAGCGTTGATGATCAAGAAATCCTCAAGGGCTTGAGTTTGGAAGTCGGAGAGGGTGAGTTACACGCTGTCATGGGCCCCAATGGCTCTGGGAAATCGACCTTGGGGTATACCTTGGCTGGTCGTGAGGACTATGAGGTCACCAGTGGCTCGATTGAGTTCGATGGCGAGGACATGATTGAGATGGAGCCCAACGAGCGTGCAGCGGCGGGTGTGTTCCTTGCGTTCCAATACCCGGTTGAGATTCCTGGCGTGAATAACGCCTACTTTTTGCGCGCCGCTTTAAACGCGCAACGCAAAGCCCGTGGGGAAGAAGAAGTCGACGGTGTGAACTTTCTCAAAATGGTTCGTGCATCACTGAGCGAACTGGAAATGGATGAGTCTTTGCTCAAGCGCGCGGTCAACGAAGGGTTCTCGGGGGGTGAGAAAAAACGCAATGAGATCGTGCAAATGGCCGTGTTGCAGCCCAAGTTGGCTGTTCTCGATGAAACCGATTCGGGTTTGGATATCGACGCATTAAAGTTGGTTGCCGATGGCATCAATCGCTTGCGCGATGGCAAGCGGTCTTTTGTTGTGATCACCCACTATCAGCGGCTGCTTGATTACCTGACGCCTGACAAGGTTCATGTGTTGTCGGATGGCCGGATTGTCGAGAGTGGCGGCCCTGAGTTGGCCCATCGTCTAGAGGCAGAGGGCTATGGCCACTTGGAGAGGGCTTCAGCATGAGTGCCTTGGCAGAAAAATTGATGGCAGTGCCTGCCATCGAGGCCGATGGTTACCAGGCGATCCATGAATGGGGTCGGCAACGACTGATGCAGCATGGTTTTCCGGACCTCAAGACCGAGGAGTGGAAGTACACACCACTGCGTGTGCTGGAAAAGCGAGACCTTCAAGAGCAACAGGGCAACCCAGTTGCGCTACCGAGCTGGCCGGTTGATGGTGTGGTGCTGCATTTTGACAACGGCGTGCTCAGTCTTGATCCCGCCACATTGCCTGAAGGTGTCAAGCTTTCACCCACCAGTGCCGAGGCGCTTCAGAAAAAAGATTATGACGCAATCTATGGCCAACGTGAAGGCGCTTTTGCATGGTTGAACTTGGCTCAATTTGAGCAAGCGTGGCATTTGGAGATCACGGGCGAGCAAACTGTGATTCTTGCGATGACGACCTCAGATGGTTTTGCGGCCCAAGTGCATCCACGTCTGCTCATTGATGTGGCGCCCAATGCATCGTTGTGTTTGATTGAGGATCAGCGTGATCTGGGCCAAGGTCTGATGAATGTTGTCTGTGAAATCAACGTCTCTGATGCCGCCAAGGTGGAGCATGTGATTTGCCGCCAGAATGCTGAGTCTGTTTGGATACAGCGAACCGATGTTGATGTGGCCAAAGACGCCGATTACCGTGTGGTGGCGTTTGATCGGGGTGGCCGTCTAAACCGTCATGATTTGAAGGTCCACGTTACTGGCAGCGGCGGCAATGGGGAAATCGACGGGCTGGTGTTGCTCAATGATCGCCAACATGTGGACTGGCACACAGAGATTGCCCACTGCGTGGGCCAGACCAACAGTCGGGAAGCATTCCGCTTCTTGGCAGATGGGTCAAGTGTCGGCGTTTTAAATGGCCGCATCCACATCCATGCAGATTCTGACGATTCGCATTCTGACTTGAATACAGCCAACTTGTTGCTGAGCGACGATGCGCGCGTGAACATCAAGCCAGAGCTGGAAATTTATTCGGAAGAAGTCACGGCCAGCCATGGCGCCACCATTGGCCAACTCGATGATCGGTCTTTGTTCTACATGCAATCGCGTGGTTTGACCGAAGCCGAGAGTTTGGCTTTGTTGAAATATGGGTTTGCTGCCGAGCCAATGATGCAAATCCAAACGCCTGAGATTCGTGATTGGGTGTTGGGTCAGCTCAAAGAGGTGCTCTAGTGGCAGTTGATCGGGCAACAGACACATTGCCATCCATTGATGTGGGTGGCATTCGTGATCAGTTCCCGATCCTTGAAAGAAAGGTCCATGACAAGCCTTTGGTGTATTTGGATAACGCCGCGACGACGCAGCGACCAGCGCATGTCATTGAGGCCATTGATCATTTCTACCGACATACCAATGCAAATGTCCACCGAGGCGTCCACCAGCTCTCCGTTGAGGCCTCCGAGCAATTCGAGGCAGCACGAACAGCGCTGGCGCACTTTTTAAATGCCCCCAGTGACTCTGAGATCATTTTTACGCGCGGCACGACAGAGGCCATCAACTTGGTGGCCAACAGCTTTGTTCGACCCAAGGTCAAGCCTGGTGATGAAATCTTAATTACCCACATGGAACACCACGCCAATATTGTTCCTTGGCAAATGTTGGCAGAGGCAACCGGTGCTGTACTCAAGGTCGCACCCATCGATTCGAAAGGCCAGCTCGACGTTGAAGCGCTTGAAGGGCTGATGAACGAGCGCACTCAGTTGGTTGGGGTGGTCCACGTATCCAATGCGCTGGGAACCATCAACCCCGTCGCGCATATTTGTGAGCTGGCGTCTCAGCGCGGCATCCCGGTTCTGGTTGATGGTTCGCAAGCCACCCCGCATTTAGAGATCAATGTGCAAGCGTTGGGCTGTGATTTTTATTGCTTATCGGGCCATAAAATGTATGGTCCCACCGGTATTGGAGCGCTTTGGGCCAAAGCCGAGCACCTGGAGGAGATGCCCCCATGGCAAGGCGGCGGTGAGATGATCCGACACGTGAGCTTTGAAAAAACCACCTATAACGAGATCCCGCACAAGTTCGAAGCAGGCACCCCCAACATTGCAGGTGCCATCGGCTTGGCGGCGGCCATTGATTTCCTTGAAGACACCGGCATTGAGGCTATCGCGGCTCATGAGATGAGCCTCCTTCGCTACGCCACCGAGCAGTTAAACGAGTGTGAGGGTTTGCGCATCATTGGTCAGGCCAAGCAAAAAGGACCGGTTGTGTCGTTCGTTCTAGATGGTGCCCACGCCAATGACATTGGCACCATTGTCGACCACTTTGGTGTAGCGATTCGCACAGGGCATCATTGTGCCATGCCCGCCATGCAGTTTTTTGGGGTCGCGGCGACTGCTAGGGCCTCTTTTGCGGTCTACAACACGCGCGATGAGATTGATGTATTTGTGCATGCTCTAAAGCGTGCTCAGGATATGCTTAAGCCGTGACACTCGACCAGCTCTATCAGCAACGCATTCTCGAGCACAATCAGCACCCTCAACATTTTGGCTCTTTGCCGGCCGCGACTCATCGGGGACGAGGGGTGGACGCCTTATGTG
>CBFHIS010000004.1:0-96555 GCA_965655975.1 Wenzhouxiangella sp. | reverse complement strand
CCCGAGACCAACAAGCCTGAGTTGTTGCATACGATCAACGGCTCTGGGTTGGCCGTGGGGCGTACCCTGGTGGCCGTGTTGGAGAATTATCAACAGCGAGATGGCTCCATCGGTGTCCCAGAGGCATTGCAACCCTACTTGGGTGGGCTTGCCGTGTTGTCGGTGAATGCCTGAGATCATTGCCAATTTCAGTGCCGGGCCATCGGCACTGCCGAGAGCCGTTCGCCAGATCGTTGCAGATGGCCTTCAACCCAAAGCCGACGCCTCACCTTCTCTGATTGAAGTCTCACACCGTGGCCCTGCCTTTGGAGAGATTGCAGAGGCCCTGTGGGCGAATCTGAGTCAATTAATGGAGCTTGATGGCACACACGAGATCTTGCTCTTGCAGGGGGGTGCCAATCAGCAGTTTGCGCAATTGCCACTCAATTTTGCTCAAGCAAAGGCCCCGGCTTACTTGTTGACAGGGCATTGGGGTGAAAAGGCCTTGGCAGAAGCCCAACGAATTGGCCCAGCCGCAGTGGCTGCTTCAAGTGCTGATGGTTGCTATACCGAACTCCCGGTGATCGAATACGTTGATACGGACTGGGCTTATCTGCATTACACGGGCAATGAGACCATTCACGGTGTGCAATTCCACCAGCCGCCTGCCATTTCATCCGTTCCATTGGTGGCTGATCTTTCTTCTGAGTTTTTGTCCAGACCTTATCCGTACGCGTCTTTGTCTGGCTTTTATGCAGGGGCACAGAAAAATTTAGGCGCGGCTGGCTTGACGATTGTGGGGCTATCAAAAGAATGGCTGGCTGAGGTCTCTGGCAGTCGGACCCAGGCTTTACCAAAGTTTCTTGATTATGCGGCGTGGGTAGAATCCGATTCAATGCTCAACACGCCCGCCACGTTTGCCTGGTGGGTGGCCTTGGAGATGTGTCGATGGATCGAGCGTGGTGGCGGCTTGGCAGCAATGGAAGCACGCAACCGTCAAAAGGCCAGTCGAGTCTATGACTGCATTGATGCCAGTGGGTTTTATCGAAATCCTGTTCGGGATGAAGCGCGCTCAGTCATGAATGTGCCGTTTTGGTTGCCTGACAGAACTCTGGAAGCTTTGTTTGTGGAGCACGCGAGTGCAGCTGGCTTGCTTGGCTTGAAAGGGCACCGTGCAGTAGGCGGACTGCGCGCGAGCCTCTATAATGCCATTGAGGACCGGGCTGTTGTGGCTTTGGTCGAATTCATGAGAGAGTTTGAACGTCAACATGGCTGATCAGTCGCTCAATCACATTCGAAAAGACATTGACGAGGTCGATGCCAAGATTCAGGCGTTGATCAATCAACGCGCCAAGTTGGCGGCTCAAGTTCGCCAAGCCAAGGGGGACTTGGATGAAGCCAGCGCGTATTATCGTCCCGATCGTGAGGCACAGGTCTTAAGAAAAGTCGTTGAACGCAACCAAGATGACGATGGTCTCAATGACTCGGTCATGCTGCGCGTTTTCCGAGAAATCATGTCGGCGTGCTTGGCACAACAAGAGCCGATGCGGATCGCCTATCTGGGGCCTGAGGGTACCTTCACGCAGCAGGCCGTCTATCGTCAATTTGGGCATTCCGTTAGTGCAATCGCGCAGCCATCCATTGAGGATGTCTTTTTACAAGTCCAAGCGGCTGAGGCGGACTTTGGTGTCGTGCCCGTTGAAAACTCCACCCAAGGGATTGTGTCGCACACGCTCGACATGTTCTTGCACTCAGACATTAAGATCGCAGCCGAGGTCGAGTTGCGTATTCATCAACACCTTCTAACGCACGTGAAATCCCTCGATCAGGTGCAGCGAGTGTATGCACATCAACAGTCCTTGGCGCAGTGTAAACATTGGTTGGCTGCCAACTTGCCCAACGCCGAGTTGATCGGGGTCTCTAGCAATGCCGAGGCAGCACGACGCGTGCGACAAATGGATGACGCAGCGGCCATAGCCGGACGCCATGCATCCGAAGTTTATTCGTTGCCTGTTTTGTTCGGCAACATTGAAGACCATGTCGATAACACCACTCGGTTTTTGGTGCTCGGGCGCTCATTGCTGCCACCTTCGGGTGATGACAAAACCACATTGCTGGTTG
The DNA here is from genome assembly GCA_965655975.1 of Wenzhouxiangella sp. Classification (GTDB taxonomy): domain Bacteria; phylum Pseudomonadota; class Gammaproteobacteria; order Xanthomonadales; family Wenzhouxiangellaceae; genus Wenzhouxiangella. The sequence continues at coordinate 94,455 of CBFHIS010000004.1, read as the reverse complement.
CCGGTAGTGATGGACCCGGTGCTCTGTTTAAAATGATCGAACCACTGTCGCGCCATGGTGTGAACATGAGTCGGATTGAATCAAGGCCATCGCGACAAGGTCGCTGGGACTATGTATTCTTTATTGACCTTGATGGCCATATCGACGATGAGCCTTTGCAACGGGCCATGGCTGAGTTAGAAACCGAAGCTCGTCTGGTCAAGGTGTTGGGTTCCTACCCACGCGCCATCGAAAGCGTGTCTTCGTGATGCAGGCCAAAGATTACGCTCACCTAGCCAACGGGGCCGTGACGGACTTGGTTCCCTATACGCCAGGAAAGCCTGTTGAGGAGCTAGAGCGCGAGCTCGGGATTGCCAACTCAATCAAGTTGGCTTCGAATGAAAACCCCTTGGGTGCGAGTCCTCGGGTCGCAGAGGCAATTAAGAGCACATTGGATGGGCTCCATTTGTATCCCGATGCCAATGGGTTCTATCTCAAGAACGCGCTGTCTCAACATCACGATTTGCCACCTGAATGCATCACGCTCGGTAATGGCTCCAATGAAGTCTTGGTTTTTTTGGCACAGGCTTTTTTGAACCCAAGTGTCGCCACTGTCTATTCGCAGTATGCTTTTGCGGTCTATCCCATCGTCACACAGATGATGGGTGCCATGCATCACAAGGTGCCGGCGCTTCCTGAGGGCCATCCGATGGCGCTGGGGCATGACCTCAGAGCAATGTTTGGCGCAATCGATGAGCACACACGCATGGTGTTCGTCGCCAATCCAAATAACCCAACAGGCACCTGGTTAGGTCAGGAACGTTTACGGGACTTTATTGGGTCCCTCCCGCCGCATGTCATTTGTGTGGTGGATGAGGCCTACACCGAATATGGCCAAACTGAGGTCTTGGGGGATGCAAGCACGTGGTTGGATTTGTTTCCAAACTTGGTGGTGACTCGGACATTTTCCAAAGCCTATGGACTGGCCTCACTGCGTGTTGGATATGCCTTGGCCAATCCAGGCATCACCGATCTTCTCAATCGGGTCAGGCCACCATTCAATGTCAGCGTATTGGGCTTGGAAGCCGCACGAGTGGCACTTCAAGATCAAGAATTTATAGAACAGAGCCGAGCCATGAACGAGGCAGGCTTGGCGCAACTCCAAGAGGGCTTGGCATCATTGGGGGTCACCGTCACGCCTTCGGCTGCAAACTTTGTCTTGGCACATTTTGCGCATTCTGTGAGGGACATCAATAACGCCTTGATGAAACAAGGGGTCATCGTTCGACCGGTTGCTAACTACGGTTTGGAGCAGTCCCTTCGAATCACTGTCGGTACACCCAAGCAAAATGAACGCTTGTTGCAAACGCTGGCCAGCGTTTTAGACAAGATGTAATTCATCCGATGGATCTCAAATCATCGCCCATCGCCTCACCCTTGTCGGGCCATTATCGCCCGCCCGGTGACAAATCTGTGTCGCACCGTTTGGCGCTGTTGAGCGCGTTGGCTGATGGCAGGAGTGAGATAAGTGGCTTTCTAAATAGTGCCGATACGATCGCCACCGCTGTGGCCACCGAGGCACTGGGTGCACGAATCGAATGGAAAAAAACTCCCCAAGGGTTTGACCTGACCATTGAAGGCGGGAACTTGTCGTGCCCACAAGGACCACTCGATTTTGGTAATTCAGGCACTGGCATTCGTTTGATGGCAGGTGTTTTGGCCGGCTTAGGCAATCGAGCTCCGTTTGCGGATCAGCGCATCGAGCTGATGGGTGATGCTTCGCTGAGTCGCCGGCCCATGATGCGGATTGTCGAGCCATTGCAGGCTCTGGGGGCTGAGATTGAAGCAACCGATGGGCACGCGCCATTGTTTGTTCGGCCGCAAGCATTGCTCGGACAAGCTCAAGTTCTCAAAGTCGCCAGTGCGCAGGTCAAGTCAGCCATTTTATTGGCTGGTTTAAATGCCTCTGGAGAAACTCGCGTGACAGAACCGACGCCAAGCAGAGACCACACGGAGCGTTTGTTAGAGGCCTTTGGGGTGAGGGTTGAGCGAATCAGCGACACCGAGGTCTCTCTTCAAGGGGGGCAGACACTCACCGCGGGTCAGTTTGAGGTACCCGGAGACATCAGTTCGGCAGCGTTTATTATGGCTGCAGGCCTGCTTGTCCCAGGCTCTGACATCGTCTTGGAGCACGTGGGGCTGAACCCAACCCGGGATGGAATTCTGCGCGTCATCAAGCTCATGGGCGGATCATTTGAGCTCGATGTTGATTGTGCCTCCAAGGGTGAGCCAATGGGTACGGTTTGCATCAAAAGTGCCGCTTTGAAAGGGCAGGCGATTCCGGCTGAGTGGGTGCCTCTTGCCATTGATGAGTTTCCAATCATCATGGGCATGGCCGCTTTGGCCGAGGGCGAGACCATTGTGACGGGTGCTCAAGAGTTGCGGGTCAAAGAATCTGATCGCATTGCCTTGATGTGTTCTGAGTTGTCCAAAGTGGGGGTCGAGATTGAAGAGACGCCCGATGGTGCCATCGTGCGCGGTGGTCAGATCACCGGCGGGGTGGTTGAGTGTGGCGGGGATCACCGCATTGCGATGACCTTCGCTGTACTGGGTTTGGTGGCTCAGAGCCCCATCATCATCCGTGATGCTCACTGGATGGAAACAAGCTATCCAGGATTTGTCGATGATTTGAATGGTCTCGGTGCTCAGTTAGAATGGCTGGCATGATGATGCCTTCAGCGCCTATTCCAGTGATTACCATTGATGGCCCCTCGGGTGTGGGCAAGGGGGCGATCTCTGCGGCATTGGCAGATGCGCTGGGCTGGCACCTGCTCGATTCTGGGGCTGTCTATCGAGCCGTGGCTTTAGTGGCCTTCGAGCAAGGCATTGATCCGGCCGATGAGGATCAATTAACAGCGGTTTGTCAGGGCGTGGATTTGCGGTTCGAGTCCAGCGAGTCTGGTGGCATTGCGGTCTTGATCGATGGCGCCTCAGTGGAAGATCGATTGCGGGCCGAGCCAGTGAGTCAGATGGCATCTAAAGTCGCCGCCATTCCATCGGTTAGGCGGGCTTTGCTTGATTTGCAGCATGGTTTTCGCCAGCCACCGGGTCTGATTGCTGACGGGCGGGACATGGGGACCGTGGTCTTTCCGGATGCCGTGGCCAAAATCTTCTTGACGGCCAGCGCCCATGAAAGAGCCACAAGGCGCTTTAAGCAGTTGAAAGAAAAGGGCGAGGATGTTATATTTGACCGCTTATTTAGAGACATCGATGAACGTGACCGGCGTGATCGAGAGAGAGCAGTCTCTCCCACCGTGCCGGCGGCAGACGCCAAAGTCATTGATTCAACGGACATGAGCTTAGATCAGGTCATAGCCGAGGCGACGGGTTTTGTTGAGTCAAAGCTGGGGCATATCGAGAAATCTGAATAAAACTGGGCCTGTTTGTGGTTTAGGGTGTTGAAACCCGAAACAAACAGGGTTTTTAACGAGTAAAGCCGCCAGGTTTTACAGATGACGAAAGCCAGTCGAGCGAGCTTTGAAATAGAAGGCATATCGGTCTGGCCAATCAGGAATACATGAATCACATGAGCGAATCTTTTGCTGAGTTATTTGAACAGAGTCTAACCGAGCGCGAACTTCGACCCGGATCCATCGTGGTTGGACGCGTGGTTGAAATCCGCAACGATGCGGTGGTGATCAATGCAGGGCTGAAGTCCGAAGGCATTGTCCCTATCTCCCAGTTTGAAGCCCGCGACGGTGTTTTAGAAGTGAGCGTCGGCGATGAGGTTGAGGTGGCACTTGATGCCATTGAAGACGGGTTTGGTGAAACCCGCCTGTCGCGCGAGAAGGCCAAACGTTCACGCGTTTGGACCGAACTAGAGTCTGCGCTGGAAGCCGGCGAGACTGTGATGGGCCAAATCTCAGGTAAAGTCAAAGGTGGCTTTACCGTTAACATCGATACCATTAGAGCCTTTTTGCCCGGCTCATTGGTTGATGTGCGTCCCGTCAGAGACCCTGGTTATCTAGAGGGCAAGGACCTCGAATTTAAAATCATCAAATTGGATCGTCGCCGCAACAACTTGGTGGTCAGCCGCCGCGCGGTGGTCGAGCACGAGTATGCGGCAGAACGTGATGATCTAATTGACCGCCTGACTGAAGGTGCTGTGATTAAAGGTGTGGTTAAAAACCTCACCGATTATGGTGCTTTCCTAGACTTGGGTGGCATTGATGGCCTGCTTCACATCACTGATATGGCCTGGAAGAGAGTGCGTCATCCCTCAGAAATTGTGGAAGTGGGCCAAGAGCTTGAGGTCCGTGTGCTTCGATTCGATCGCGACCGCATGCGTGTCTCACTGGGCTTGAAACAACTTGGCGAAGATCCATGGAGCGACATTGATCGTCGCTACCCACCAACGGCACGCTTATTTGGCAAGGTGACCAACATCACCGATTATGGTTGCTTTGTTGAGATCGAGGACGGTGTGGAAGGTTTGGTCCACGTCTCTGAAATGGACTGGACCAACAAAAACGTCAATCCAGCCAAAGTGGTTCATGTTGGCCAAGAAGTTGAGGTCATGGTTCTAGACGTTGATGAAGAACGCCGACGGATCTCGCTGGGCATGAAGCAATGCCAGCCCAACCCATGGGAGGCGTTTGCGGCGACCTACAACAAGGGTGACAAAGTCTCAGGTGCCATCAAGTCCATTACCGATTTTGGTATTTTCATTGGTCTTGAAGGTGGTATCGACGGCTTGATCCACTTGTCTGACATCTCTTGGATGGATACAGGCGAGGACATGGCGCGCGACTATAAGAAAGGCGAAGAGCTTGAGGCTGTCGTTTTGGCCGTTGATCCTGAGCGCGAGCGCATTTCTTTGGGCATCAAGCAGATGGATCAAGATCCATTTGCCACATTCATGGCAGAGCACCCCAAAGGCTCATTGCTGAAAGGAACGGTTGAGTCGGTGGATGCAAAGGGTGCCGTGATCAACATCGCAGAGGGCGTTCAGGGTTATATCAAGGCCTCTGATCTGTCTGCAGAGCGAGTTGAGGACGCCACCAAGGTCGTCTCTGTGGGAGACGAGATCGAGGCCAAGTTCTACTCACTTGATCGCAAGACCCGTCAGCTGAACCTATCGGTGCGCGCTAAAGATGAAGATGAGTTGGCTGGTGTGATTGACCAATACCAGTCGCGTTCAAGCAGCTCTGGCACTTCATTGGGTGATTTGCTCAAAGAGCAGTTGGACAAAGACGCATAAGGGCTTCCCATGACACGATCCGAGCTCATCGAAAAATTGTCAGCACAGCAAACTCACTTGAGCCTTGCTGATGTTGAGTTGGCTGTCAGAGCCATCATCGATCAGCTCGGATCTGCCCTTGCGCACGGCGAACGCATCGAGATCCGAGGTTTTGGTAGTTTTGCGCTACACCATCGGCCGCCAAGAGTCGGGCGTAACCCGAAGACGGGTGAACCCGTTGCCTTGCCTGGGAAATATGTGCCGCATTTTAAGCCTGGTAAAGCACTTCGAGAGCGCGTTGATATCCATGGTCGTTGAGTACGCCACTTCATTTTCCCTAATGCATCGTCCCCAGGGGTCTTAACCCATGTTTCGTTGGTTGCTGCTGTTGGCTTTGGCAGTGGCAGTGGCTCTGGGGCTGACGGTTGGCCTTCTCAATCCACAAGTCGTTCGTTTTGATCTTTTCTTCTTCGCAGGATCTTTGCCGTTGGGCGCGGTGATGCTTTTGTGTTTTGTCACGGGCATGGTGCTCACTGCTCTTTTTGGTCTCTTGACTCGTCTATTTCGTTTGACTACGCGTCGGCCTGAGTAATTTAAAGTGGCTGTCATTGAAATGCTGCCATTTGTATTTCTGCTGGTTCTCGCTGTCGGGGCGGGCTGGGCATTGGGTAAGCTCCAGGCATCCAGAGAGCTCGAGCGCCAAGAGTATTTAGCAAACCATTATTTCAAGGGGCTGAACTACCTCTTGAATGAAGAGCCTGATAAGGCCATTGAGATCTTCTTGCAGCTCGCTGAGCGCAAGTCGTCACGCGCCTATCGCGTTGGACGCCAAACCAGCCAGGATGTGATCGAGACACATTTGGCCCTTGGTAGCCTTTTTCGCCGTCGTGGTGAAATGGACAAGGCCATTCGATTTCACAAGCACATCATTGCCCAACCGCATCTAAACGAGGCGCAGCGAACCTTAGCTTTGCGCGAATTGGGTAGAGATTACTTGCAAGCTGGATTGCTGGATCGGGCGGAGCGGTTGTTTAGCGAACTTATCGAGCGAGAGCAAGGTGATACCCAACCCACACGTCAACTTATGGACATCTACCAACAAGAAAAGGACTGGGCCAAAGCCATTGAGCAAGCGCAGCACCTGCAGACTCAAGAACCCGAAGAGAGCGGGTTGTTGTTGGCGCAGTACAACTGTGAGCTTGCAGAGCAGGCCTTGGCCAGAGGTGATATGGAAGGTGCTCAGAAAGCGCTGCGACAAGCCAAGCGATACAAACCAGGTCACGCGCGTGCGTTGATGCTGGCAGGGCACATGGCGCGTCTGGAAGATGACCAGGCTGCGGCAATCGCCGAATACACCAAAGCGTGTGAATCGGATCCTGAAGTTTTTGTCTTGGTGGGTGATGTGATGCTGGATGCCCATGAGCAATTGGGCCAAGTCGATCAGTTGATGGATTGGCTCAGTGCCTTTTGGCACAGCAGCCATTTGAGTGCTGCTTTAATCATGCTCGCCACTTTACAAGCCAAGCGGGACCCTCAAGCGGGTGTAGACACTTTGTTGGCGGGTTTAGAAAAGCGTGTGACCATTCTTGGGCTTGAAGCGCTGGTTCATCTGTTGCACGAACATGCCATGAGTCTGTCTGAGGTTGACCCAGAGCTCGTGGGGCGGTTGATGACAGAGCTTAGAAATGCGCAGTCACGTTACCGTTGCAAACACTGCGGTTTTAGCAGCAGTGAGCACCACTGGCTATGCCCCAGTTGCCGCCAGTGGGGCACGACCCGCTTGGTCCAAGGCCCATGGGGGGACTGACGCTTTGGTCGATGATGCCTGGATGCTTTGGTTGGTCAGTGGTCTCTTGCCTTTTGTCCTAGTGGCATTGACCGGCGGCCGAGTTGGCCAATGGCTGCAACGTCACGGGGTTGTTGATCAGCCCGACCAACAGCGTCGCTTGCACGCACAGGCGACCCCGCGCGGCGGTGGTTTGTTGATTGCAGCAGCGCTTGTTGTTGCCTTGATCGTTCAAATTTGGGCCCTCGATGGCTGGGGGCTGCTCTGGCCACTTTTGGTGGTTGTGCTGGCCGTGACAGGCCTAGGATGGCTTGAAGATCTCGCACCGCGGCCGATTGGACTTCGTTTATTGGCTCAGTTCGCTGTGGCCCTGGGGATATTTTTTTGGTTGGGCGCCATCGACTCAGTGAGTTTGGGCTCATGGCGCTGGAGCAATGCCTGGCTATGGACCGGGCTAGGGGTAATTGCCTTGGTGTGGCTAATGAACCTGCACAATTTCATGGATGGTGCCGATGGCATGGCAGCGTCTCAAGGCGTCTGGTCTGGTATTTGTTACGCTGTGTTGTTCGCTTCTGTCGGGGACTTGCCGTGGGCACTGGTATCTATAACTCTCGTTGGTGGCTGTTTGGGCTTTTTGATGTGGAACCGGCCCGTTGCTCGATTGTTTATGGGTGATAGTGGCTCTCTACTGTTGGGGGGCATGGTGGGGCTCTTTGCCTATCAGGCGGTGGTGAGTGGTGCAGCCTCATTGATGGCCTGCTTGATGATTTCTGCGGTTTTTGTTGTTGATGCCACCGCCACCTTGCTATGGCGCGTAAAGCAAGGGCAGCAATGGTATACTGCGCATGCATCGCACGCTTTTCAGCGTCTGGTTGCGGGGGGCTTGGGTCATGCTCAAGTATTGCTTGTTTATGTGATGTTGAACCTGGGGCTCGTTTTGCCCGCGTTCATTGGAGCCATTGTTTGGCCTGAACACGAGGTCTGGTTTGGAATGGGGTTGTTTTCGGCACTGGTTTTTGGATGGTGGCGTATCCAAAAAACGCACTCTTGAGCTGAGGCTTGAAGGTTAAGATGGTTATGGATAAACCTGCAACAAGCCTAAATCGACGGGCGCTTGTGATCGCGCATGATTTCTTTGTCCTGGTGGTCGCTTGGCTCGGCGCTCGTTTTCTATCCATCTGGGTGATCGGGGACCAGGTGCTGAGCTGGCCGCAGCTCGCGGTTGAAGTCAATCTTATTTTAATTATCCAAGGCTTTTTGCAATGGCGCGCCGGTTTGTACCGAGGCGTTTGGCGTTTTGCAAGCCTACCTGATTTGGGCAATCTACTGCGGGCTGCAATTTTGGGTGCAGTGGCTGGCATTGCAGTGATGTTGTTGCTCGATGTTCCCTTGGAAGTCATGCTCTTGGTGGTCTGGGCTTTTCCGGCGATGTTATTGTTGTTATTGAGCTTGCCTCGTCTGACCTACCGTATTTTTAAGGACATGCGCTCAGAGGTGCATGAGAGACGAGTGACCCAACGCACCTTGATCCTTGGGGCAGGGCGCTCGGGTCAATTGTTGTTGCCCGAATTGCGACGCCGTGGCCGCTATGACGTGGTCGGCTACTTAGATGACGATGAGCAATTGCGTGGCAAGTTGGTCAGTGATTTGCCCGTTTTGGGCCCAATGACGCGCCTGTCTCGGGTGTGTCGAGAGGCCGCCATTGATCTGGTCGTGATTGCCATTCCCTCGGCCACCAATTATCAAATGCAGCGCATCGTATCTTTTTGCGAAGCCGCAGGTGTTGAGTTCAAAACACTTCCTACGCTCAAACAAATGGGGGCCACGCTGACGCGGTTTGATGATCTCAAGCCCGTTGCCATTGAGGATCTGTTGGGACGTGACCCCGTGTCATTGGACTGGGATGCGCTTCGGGCTGGATTGGCTGGACGACGCGTATTGGTCACAGGCGGCGGTGGCTCAATTGGCGCTGAATTGTGTCGACAGATCGCAAGGCTAGATCCAGCATCTTTGGTGATCTTGGACAACTGTGAGTACAACCTTTATCGAGTCGATTATCGATTGCGCAGCGAGTTTCGAGATTTGATCATCGAGACGGTGCTTGGAGACATATGTGATTCAGCCACGATCGGCAATGTAATGGGCCACGGACGGCCAGATGTGGTTTTCCACGCGGCAGCTTACAAGCACTTGCCCATGCTACAGAATCAAGCCAGAGAAGCATTTAGAAATAATGTGTTGGGCACAAAGCGGGTGGCCGATGCAGCGGTCGCTCATGGCGTTGAGACTTTTGTCTTGATCTCCACGGATAAAGCCGTCAACCCAAGCAATGTCATGGGGGCCACCAAACGCATCGCTGAGCTGTATTGTCAGCACATCAATCAGCAATCCCCCACGCGCTTTATTACCGTGCGTTTTGGGAACGTCTTGAACTCCACTGGCTCTGTTGTCCCGTTGTTCAATGAACAAATTCGTCAAGGTGGTCCGGTGACGGTCACCCACCCAGACATCACCCGTTACTTCATGACCATCGCAGAAGCGGGGCAATTGATTTTGCAAGCGGCAGTCTTAGGGCGGGGTGGCGAGGTGTTTGTGCTTGACATGGGCGAGCCTGTTCGCATCAGCTATTTGGCTGAGCAATTGATCCGTTTGGCGGGGAAAGAGCCAGGCAGAGACATCGAGATTATTTACACTGGCCTAAGACCGGGCGAAAAGTTGTTCGAAGAACTCTTTCATGAGCATGAGCCCCATGCCAACACCGAGCATGAGAAGATTTTCTTGAGTCGCAGTACGCTCGACCAATCATCGCTGTCGGCGCTAATGGCCCATTTGCAAGCAGCAGAGAGGGCATCGCAAAGTTACGACACCTCGACACTGAATGAGCTGCTTTTGAAGATGGTGCCCGAGATGGGTCGCCATCCCAACAGGCGTGATCAAAAAGTCATTCCGCTGGTTGGGTAGTTTTAAATGTCTTTGAGGCCTTTGAAGGATCACCCAGCAGGTACCGTGGTGCCTTGGGTGGTGGATTCTGTCATTTTGGCCAACAATCCACTGTCTGATCCAGCGAAGCGTTCCCATCCCGTCTATCTGCCACCCGGTTACGACGCGTCGTCAAAGAAGCGGTTCCCAGTCTTATGGAGCCTGGCGGCATATACGAATGCAGGCCCTGGGCAGGTTGCTTGGCGCAACCATGGTGAGACCTTGCCCGACAGGCTCGATCGCTTGATCCATGAAGGCGTGATCCCGCCGGTGATTGCGGTGTTTCCAGATTGCTACACCAGCTTGGGTGGCAATCAGTATGTCAACACCCCGGCCATGGGGCGCTACGCTGACCATATGGTTGAAGAGCTCATTCCAGCGCTGGATCGTGATTTCCAAACCATCGCAGACTGGGAAGCTCGCGCTGTGTTTGGTAAATCCTCAGGGGGCTTTGGCGCGCTTCATTTGGCCATGCAGTATCCCGAGACCTGGAAGGCGGTTGCCTCGCATGCGGGTGATTGTGGTTTTGATCGGGTCTATACCCGCGATTTCCCCGTCACTTGCGATGTTTTGAGTCGGTACAAAGGAGATCTGGCCAGATTTGTGAGCGCTTTTTGGCGCTCGAAGCGACCCGGGCATGCAGACTTCCATGCACTGATGACGCTGTGTCTGGCCGCCAGCTACTCACCCGATGCGGACCAACCCTTGGGGTTGGCGTTGCCATTTAATCTAGAGAGCGCTGAAATCCTTCCCTCGGTGTGGGAGCAGTGGTTAACGTTTGATCCATCGATCGCTTGCACAAGGCATGCCGAGGCGCTCAAGAAGCTCGGTGGTTTGTGGATCGATGTGGGGCAACGCGATCAATATTTCATGCACTATGGCAGTCGCTCGCTCCATCGGGCACTGACCCAAGAAAACATCGAACATCATTACGAAGAGTTCGATGGGACCCACTCCGGTATTGACTGGCGTTTGGATCACTCGATTCCCTGGTTGGTCACCCGCCTCGCCCACGATTGACTTAAAATGGTCTCATGCTAACCGTTACCCCCAGTGCCAGAGAATATTTTCAGGGCTTGTTGGAGCAACAACCCGACAACACACATTTGCGTTTAAGAGTGATTCAACCTGGGACACCGCAGGCTGAAGTCGATCTGGCCTATTGTCCCCCAGGGGATGAGCAAGCCAGCGATGAAGCGATCGATTGTGGTCTGTTTACTTTGTTTGTCGAAGCAGCCAGCATGGCGGTCTTGGATGGCGCAATGATTGATTTTGAGCGTCACGCCACGGGCGGAGACTTATCCATTCGAGCGCCTGGTTTAAAAGGCCAGCGGCCCGCATCCGATGCCCCAATCGAGGAGCGGATTGGCTGGGTGTTGGAGGCGCGCATCAATCCCATGGTGGCTTCCCATGGTGGTGTGGTGGGACTCGTCGAGGTGACGCCTCAAAAGGATGTGGTGTTGCAATTCGGGGGAGGGTGTCAGGGCTGTGGGATGATCGATGTCACCCTCAAGCAGGGGGTGGAAACGACCATCAAACAAGAAGTGCCAGAGATTCGGAGCGTGATTGATGCCACTGACCATGCCAGTGGCGAAAACCCTTACTACTCGGCTTAAAGCCTCGCCCTTTTTGGTGGCTTCTTAATCCACCTTAAGGTCAATCAAGCCCGATTGCCGAGAGTACCAAGCCGCCAAGTCAGCAATGTCTTGATCACTCAAATCGCGGGCAAACCCTGACATGATGGCATGATTTCTGTCCCCAGACCGATAAGCTTTCAGTGCGTGCACCAAATAATCGGCATGCTGACCGCCGAGCTTCGGATAGTCATCTTGAAGCGATAAATTGCCATCAATGCCATGGCAACTCTGGCAGACAGCAGAGATCTCAAGTCCCCGCTGGGGGTTGCCCGAGGCATCAGCCAGGGGCGCTAACCCAATCATGAAAAGGGCAATAGATGCCCGCATTAGGTTAGATTGCATCATGGGTTCTCTCCACTGCTTTGCGCACCATTGGTCGCGTCCTCAGCTTCGGCACTGAGGCTCACAAAATAAGCCGCCACATCATGGATTTCCTCATCACTGAGTGTGTGGGCTTGTGCATTCATGGTGGCGTGCTTGCGACTGCCATCTTGATAGGCTTTCAGAGCAGCCACAATATAGCCATAGTTTTGGCCGCCGATTCTCGGGACCGAATAGGTCGGATACACATTTTGCTGAAATGGAATCCCATGGCAGCCATTGCAGGTGTAGGCAATGATCTTTCCCTCAGCCGCATCGCCTTGTTGGGCAGAGGCTGGGCTGGCTAAGAAAATGCTGGCCAGTAGGCCAAAAAGCAGGAAGGTCACTCTCATGGTGTGGTCCAAGATACGGTACTCCAAAACAGTCGAGGCCCTATTATAACGGGGGGATTGGCCTTGGTGTAGACCTCCCGAGATTCGTCCAAATGATTTAAACTATCCATTGGCCTGAAATGAGATTTTCTATGTCCTCGCTGAGACCCTTAGATTTGTTCGATATTGCCTCGGATTTGAGCGAAGAAGAGCTGATTATTCGCGACACGGTCGGCCGATTTGTCGATGAAAAAGCCATCCCTATGATGGGTGAGGCCTTTGAGAAAGCGCAGTTTCCGATGGAATTGGTGTCAGAGATTGCCCAAATGGGTTTGTTTGGCTCAACGATCCAAGGCTATGGGTGTGCAGGCTTGGGTGCGGTCACTTATGGCCTGATCTGCCAAGAGCTCGAGCGCGGTGATTCCGGCTTGCGGAGCTTTGTGTCTGTGCAGTCATCGCTTTGCATGTACCCAATCTATGCCTTTGGCTCCGATGAGCAAAAAGAGCGCTGGTTGCCGCAGATGGCCAAGGGTGAGGTGATCGGCTGCTTCGGTTTGACAGAACCCCATGGGGGCTCGGATCCCAGCAACATGAAGACCCATGCGCGCAAAGAAGGTGACGATTGGATCATCAATGGCGCCAAAATGTGGATCACCAATGGCACCTTAGCCGATATCGCGATCGTCTGGGCGCAAACCGACGATGGCATTCAAGGCTTTATCGTGGAAAAGGCCTTTTCAGGTTTTGAGGCGCGCGATATTCACAACAAAATGTCGCTACGCGCATCGGTGACCTCTGAGTTGTATTTCGATAACGTCCGTGTGCCAGATGCCAACCGTTTGCCCAATGTAGTCGGCCTGAAAGGACCGCTGTCTTGTCTCTCACAAGCCCGTTATGGCATCTGTTGGGGCCCAATTGGTGCTGCTCAAGCGTGTTTGCAAGAAGCGATTGACTACACCGGCGAGCGGGTCTTGTTTGACCGGCCCTTGTCGGCTAACCAAGCAGCGCAGATCCGCCTGGCCGATATGGCGCGCCGCATCACCACCGCGCAGTTATTGGCCCTTCGTTTGGGTCGCTTAAAAGAAGTGGGCAAAGAGCACCCCACTCAAATTTCCTTGGCCAAGTGGAACAATGTGCGCATGGCGCTTGATGTGGCTAGAGATTGTCGGGATTTACTCGGTGGCGCAGGGATCACCTTGGATCACGTGGCCATCCGGCATATGTTGAATTTGGAGTCTGTGATCACCTATGAGGGCACAGAAACCGTTCACCAGCTGGTGGTGGGCCGCGAACTGACAGGCCACAACGCCTTTTGATATCCTGATCTCGGCACCTTTTAATATGAACAGCCGCATCAACCGGGCGCAGCTCATTGATCAGCAGTTCATTGAGCATGTTCGAGCGTTTGAATCTGGCTCGGATGTCCAAGGCGCGTCTGCCTCTGTGTTGCCCGATCAGGCCCTGCGCGAGTTGTTTGATAGTCAGCTGGTGTCTCGGCAGCTTGATTTAATGGCGCGGGTCAAGCGGCAGGAAAATAAGGTCTTTTATACAATCGGCTCGTCTGGCCACGAGGGCAATGCGCTTTTGGGGCGCCTGTCTAGGGCCACAGACCCAGCATTTTTGCATTATCGCTCGGGTGCTTTTATGGCAGAGCGGTACCGGCATAACAGCGAGTTGGATTTCATCACCGACACATGCTTGTCGTTTGCTGCCTCAGCCGCAGATCCTGCCTCGGGTGGGCGGCACAAAGTGTGGGGCCATCCCGACTTGTGGGTATTGCCCCAAACCTCAACCATTGCATCCCATCTGCCGAAGGCGCTTGGTACTGCTTTGGCCATCGAGAGTGGCCGAGCTGGAAACACACACAAGCTCCCCATTCCTGATGATTCGATTGTTCTTTGCAGCTTTGGTGATGGAAGCCTCAATCACGCCACCGCGCAAACCACGCTCAATGCGGCCTCTTGGGCGTGTTACCAGGGGTTGAAGTGCCCCTTGGTGTTGATCTGTGAGGACAACGGCTGGGGCATTTCAGTGCCAACACCCAATGACTGGGTGGCTGAGAGTGTGCGGCATCGTCGAGGCTTGGACTACGTCTTAGCCGATGGCCTGAGTCTCGAGGCGGGCTATCCCGTTGTCGAGGAGGCCATTTATCGGGCGCGAAAGACACGACGTCCCGTTTTTATCCACCTCAAAACGGTTCGCTTGATGGGGCATGCGGGAACCGATTTTGAGATTGAATATCGTGGCGAGGATGAGCTCAAGGCCACTGAGGCACGAGATCCATTGCTCGTAGGCGCAAATCAGGTGCTCAAGCGTGGTTTGATGAGTGTTGGCGAGATTCTGGCGCGCTATGAGGCCTTACGGGTAGAGTGTTTGGCTAAGGCCGACCTCGCAGATCAGCAGCCGAGGTTAACGAGCGCTGAAGCCATTATGGCGCCGCTGGCGCCCTTATCGGTCCAAAGTGTGTTGAATGAGGCACAAAGTCTGCGATCTCTAGAAGAGCGTACTGAGGCATGGGGTGGGGCCTTGCCTGAGGACAAAGGCGCAAAACACATGGCGATTTTGATCAATCAGGGCTTGAAAGACATTCTCATAAAGTATCCTCAAAGCATTGTTTTCGGTGAAGATGTTGCAAAGAAAGGTGGGGTCTATACAGTCACCAAAGGGCTGTGGTCGGACTTTGGGCGCCGGCGTGTATTCAACACATTATTGGATGAGACCACCATTTTGGGGCTGGCCCAAGGCTATGCCAATCTAGGGTTTCTGCCGATTCCAGAGATTCAATATCTGGCGTATTTCCACAACGCCTGCGACCAAATCAGGGGGGAGGCCTGCTCTCTGCAGTTTTTCTCAAATCAAGCCTTTAGCAATCCAATGGTCGTGCGTATCGCGGGTCTCGGTTACCAGAAAGGCTTTGGTGGCCACTTCCACAACGACAACTCGGTCACTGCGCTACGAGACATTCCTGGGATCATTCTTGGGTGCCCATCTCGGGGCGATGACGCGGTGATGATGTTGCGGACCATGATGGCGCTGGCAGCCATCAATGGAAGGGTATGCGTTTGTCTAGAGCCCATCGCTTTGTATATGACCAAAGACCTCCATGAACCCGACGATAAGGCGTGGTGCTTTGATTATCCACCACCTGCGCAGGCTCTGGAGCCATTCGCGCCCAGAGTGTATGAAAGCGCCAATGCAGAGCTTTTAATTGTCACGTATGGCAATGGGGTGCCCATGGCCTTACGCGTGCAGGCAGCACTTCAACGCGCCGGTCAGCAGGTTTCGGTACTGGATCTTCGTTGGCTCAAGCCGCTACCCGTTGAGGCAGTGATTGAGGCGTCTCAGTCTGTCGCTGCGGTTTTGGTGGTTGATGAAGGGCGCCCCGGTGGCTGTGTGGGCGAAACCATCATCAGCGAACTGGCCCAGACGAACGCGGATCAAAGGCTAAAATTGGTGACCTCCAAAGACAGCTATATTCCACTGGGGGCCGCGGCAGAGGTGGTGATGCTGAAAGAGGCCGACATTCGTTCAGCCGCCGAGGCACTGTTGAGACTGGCTGGGGATTGACACAACTTTCTTGTTACTGAGTTAAGCTCAATCTTCATGAGACTCAGTGGGTGCGTGTATGCGGATTCTAATTACCGGTGGTAGTGGCTTCATTGGACGCGCGCTGTGTCCGGAGTTATTGGCCAAGGGCCATGATGTGCTGGTTGTCTCCAGAAATCCTGTCCGCGCGGCCAAGCATCTGCCCGCTGGCATTGAGTTCACACGATCGGTGCCCAAGGCGAGGGACTTTGAGCCCGAGGTTATTATCAACTTGGCCGGCGAGCCCATTGCCGATCGGCGCTGGAGCACATCTCGAAAAGAAAAACTGATCGATTCACGCACGACCACCACCGCATCATTGGTGGAGTTGGTCGCTGAACTCCCGCAAAAACCCAAAGTCTTTATCTCTGCCTCGGCTGTGGGGTTTTATGGTTCACACGGCCCTGAACCGGTGACGGAGGACACTGAGGCAGGTTCCGGGTTTGCACATGAATTGTGCGCACAGTGGGAAACGGTGGCGGAGCGTGCGAAACCTCATGTCGATCGCTTGTGTGTGATCAGAATTGGCTTGGTCTTGGATCAGCCCGGTGGCCTGCTTGATCGGATGGTCCCGCCGTTCCGATTGGGTCTGGGTGGCCGATTTGGGACAGGCAAGCAGTGCATGCCTTGGATTCATCGCCACGACATGGTGCGGATCATCGAGTGGCTGATCAATCACCCCACGGCCGAAGGTGTCTTTAACGCCTCAGCCCCTCGGCCTGTCGACAACGCGACATTCGCCAAGACGCTCGCTCAGACACTACGCAGGCCTGCTGTTTTCCCAGTGCCTGAGTTTGTCCTAAAAACGGCTTTCGGTGAGATGTCTGAGTTGATGTTGCAAGGCGCTTGCATGATGCCCAAGCGATTACTGGATAACGGGTTTGAATTTAACTACCCCAGCTTAGATCTGGCGCTGGCTGAGATCATTCAACGTTAGTTAAGCGGTGTGTCAATCACCACCCTAGCGGTGGTAGTCGGTCCGACCCTGGTCCGGCCTTCAAAGTCCCCTGGGCTGGGCGCGACATCGCCGCTCATCGAGATGCGCGCTGTTAATACAACCTCTGAAAAAGCCGAGAGCGTCAAGCCTTCGATCATGGCATCGGCATCACTGAGCGAGAAGGTTGTAGGCAGTTCATCGACAATAAAACGACGCGCAGCCAAAGGTGTTGGTGGCCCCTCGGCTGCTTGTGCGATCACAAAGACAACCTCATCACCGTTGAGCCTTTCTTGGATCGAGGGGGAAATTTCGACCGTGAGGTCAATGATGCGACCGGCTGGGGCTTCGCCGAGTTGTTGTCTAGCCAAGTTGATTTGGCGCTCAATGGAGGTTCGGACCGATGCATCTTCAGGTAGGGCAGCCAAGAGCTGTTCCCACTGATCAATGGCGTCACGGAAGGCCTCATTTGAAAAAGCAATGACCCCTTTGAGCCAGAGGGCCTTTTGGTTTTGAGGGTCAGATCTCAGTGCCTCATCGAGCAAACTGATCGCTTCTTGGGGTGTTTGTCCAACGTTGGCAAATATCAGCGTCTCTGCGAGTTCAACTTGAATCAATGGGTTCTCAGGATCAATGTAGAGCGCCCGACGAAAAGCGTGTTGTGCCGAGGAAAAGGATTCGATGTTTTTGTAGGCACTGCCGAGCGCCATCCAGTTTTCCTGATCGTCTGGGTTTCGTTCGAGCTGATTGGCAATATGGATCAGCTGTCCTCTGAGTTCATCGGCAGGTGTTGCATCGCGGTCAATGGCCTGTGGCTCTCCCACCACGGCATATAAGGCAATCAGGCCCATTGGCAAGAGAATGAGGACAAAGACACCAGCCAACAGGTATTGATCGCGTTCCTTTTGCTGCCACAAAGGAATCAGCATGCTTAGCAGCGCAATCCCTAGGGCTCCTAGGGCAATGAGTACAAATGATGTCATGGTTAGAGTAGGGCTCGACGCTGACGAATGATCACCACTGATCCTATTAGGCCAATCAGTAGAAGAACAATGGGTCCACCCCATAAAAGAATGGTGTGGGAAGCCACTGGCGGGCGGTAAAGAACGAAGTCGCCGTAGCGCTCAACCATGAAGTTTCGGATTTCTTGGTCGGTTCGGCCGTCTTGTATCATGACAAAGAGTTCTTGTCGCAAATCTTGCGCCAAGGGTGCATCCGAGTCTGCCAGCGACTGATTTTGGCAAACTGTGCAGCGTATCTCCTCAGCGAGCGCCTTGAAGCGAATCTCTTCAACATCTGATCTAAAGGGCAAAGGTTCGATGGCAGAGGCTTGGGCCTGATTGCTGATGCCAACAGCCACCATCAGAATGGCCAATAGACAGAAGCGCTTCATGAGCCCACCTCTTGCTGCAGTCTCGCAATACGCGCCATCAGATCGCTTAAGATAGGTCCATCAATGGGGCCAATGTGTTTGTGTCGGATCACGCCACGGTGGTCAATCAAGAAAGTTTCAGGGGCGCCATAGACGCCCAAGTCGATTGCGCTACGTCCCTCATAGTCCACCATGTGGTAAGCCCAGACGTCGCCAAACTGAGACAACCATCTAAGCGCATCTGTTCGTTCATCTTTCCAATTAAACCCCACCACAGGCACACCAGATTCCTCGGCCAGGCGTCCAACATAGGGGTGCTCTATCCGGCACGATTGGCACCAGCTGCCCCAGACATTCAACACCCAAACCTCACCGAGACGATCAGCGGTACTTGTGGTGATTGAAGGCTGATGGAGCTGTGGCAAGATCAGGTTTGGAATCGGGCGACCAACCAGTGGAGAGTCCACGATTTTTCGCTCATCGGCCGTTTGCATGCCCACAACCAAAAGGGCAATGAGTCCCGTAAAAATAATCAGTGGCAACAGCAGTCGGATCATGCGGCAGAAGCGGTTGAGGCGCTAAGATCACTGGCGGCAGTTTGTCTTTGCTGCAAACGGTAGCGACGGTCGGTGGCTGCCAACGTGGCCCCGAGGGCGAGCAACAAGGCACCCCCCCAAATCCAGCGGATGAAGGGCTTGATGTGGATTCGGATGCTCCATGCATCACTTGCTGGATCCAACTCTTCGCCCATGGCGATGTAGAGGTCTTTAAAGAGCCCCGGCCGCAAGGCCACTTGAGTCATGGTTTGACCACTGCGGTGATACAGCCGTTTTTGAGGGGCCATTTCTTGAATGAGTTCGCCATTTTTGCTGATCGTGAAACGTGCCTCATCGGCAATCCAATTGGGGCCTTTTACGGAGACAACCTCAAGCAAGGTGAAGTCATAGCCAGCCACGCTGACGGATTCTTGTGGTGTGAGGCGGACATCGCGCTCATAGGTGGCCGACTCGACCATTGCGACACCGATAATAAAAACCCCGACGCCAGCGTGCGCCATGATCATGCCCAGTTGATGTCTTGGGATGGCGAAGCGAGATTTTCTCTGGCGGTCAAATAAGTAATGGAACGAGCCAAAAATCAGCCACAAGCCACCCATCCAACCTGTGATCGCTCGAGCGCTCCAAGCGTCGAGTGAAGCCACGATGATTAAAGCGAGTACGAGCGATAAAAGTAAGCTCCCCAGCAGTGGGAACACAACGCGCAATAGTTGATCTTTGCCCCAACGCGAAAATGGACCCAGCGGCATCAAAAGCACCACAGGTGTCATGAGGAGCACAAACATGGCACCGAAGTAAGGGGGTCCAACTGAGATCTGACCCCAGCCCATCATGTCGATGATCAAGGGATAGAGGGTGCCTAAAAGCACCATGGCGGCAGAAACCGTGAAAAAGACATTGTTGAGCAGCAATAGGGTTTCGCGGCTCATGAAGTCAAATCCTTTGCCCGTCATAATGCGGGGTGCTCGAAGGGCATACAAAAGCAATGCGCCCCCAGTGACCACAACCATGAAGCCCAAGATGAACATGCCTCTTTCTGGGTCATTGGCAAAAGCATGCACGGATGTGAGCACCCCAGAACGCACCAAGAAAGTGCCCAGTAACGACATCGAAAAAGCCGCGATAGCGAGTAAAACAGTCCAGGCAGGAAAGGCCCCACGCTTTTCGGTGACAGCTTGCGAGTGAATCAGGGCAGTCCCAATCAGCCAAGGAATAAACGAGGCATTCTCAACGGGGTCCCAAAACCACCAGCCACCCCAGCCCAGCTCGTAGTATGCCCACCAAGAACCCAGCGCAATCCCAACGGTCAAAAAGGCCCACGCCATCAAGGTCCAAGGGCGAGACCATTTCACCCATTCTGATTCAACCCGCCCGCCAAGAAGGCCTGCGATCGCAAAACCAAAGGCCACAGCAAACCCAACATAGCCCATGTAGAGCAGGGGCGGATGAAAGATCATCCCAGGATCTTGTAGCAAGGGGTTTAGGTCTTGACCATCCAGTGGTCCTGGAATCAACCGATCAAAGGGATTTGAGGTCAGCAAGGTAAAGAGCAAAAAGCCAACTGAGATCATCCCCATCACAGCCAGTACTCTTGCGATAAAAGCCCGCGGCAGGGAGCGAGACAAAAGGCTGACCAAGAGCATCCAGCCGGCAAGCATTAGGATCCATAGCAAGAGTGAGCCTTCGTGGCCACCCCAGACGGCGGATAGGCGGTAATACCACGGCAACAACAAGTTAGAGTTGGTGGCGACATAGGTGACGGTAAAGTCGTGATTAAAAAACACGATGCTCAGCGCAATATAGGCGGCCAGTGCAAACACGAAATGCCCAATGACAAGCGTATGCGCCATCGCCATCAAGGCCGGTTTGTTTTTGTATGCGCCATATAAGGGCACAAGCGAAAGAACCAGCGCCAAAATCAGCGCCAAGCTCAAAAAGACTTGACCCAGCTCAGCGATCATTCGAGCACCCCGTGGGGCGCGCCAGCACGTTCCAATGCAGAGGCGACCTCAGGTGGCATATACGTCTCATCGTGTCGCGCCAGCACTTCTCTGGCGTGGAACAGGCCGGCTTCGTCTAAGTGGCCTTGCGCGATGACACCTTGTCCTTCCCGAAACAAGTCAGGCAAGATGCCAGCGTATTTGACGGGCACAGAGTGAGCGCCATCGGTGACCAGGAAAGTGACATCGAGTGATTCTGAGTCTCGCTGAATGCTGCCCGCTTCAACCAATCCGCCCAGGCGGAAGTTCCGTTCAGGAGGCAGTTCGCTGGTTTGAATGTCGCTTGGTGCGATGAAATAGAGCATATTGTCCTGTAGAGCTGTGATGGCAATGGCGGCCGCTGCACCAACGCCAAGCACCAAAATAGAAACAGCCGTTAAACGCTTGCGACGCCGTGGGGTCATGTGTGCTCTTCACTCCTCATTAACTGATCTTCTTTGATTTGCCCAACAATTTTTCGGAATTTTTGTACGGGCTGAACCGCTTGCCAAATAATGACTGCTGCCGCGATGGCATAGCTGCTCCACACGTATTCGGCGTATGTGAATTCAGGCAACATGCTTATCAATCCTTAGCGCTTGCAATGTCCATTTTTTCCGCTGGTCTTGCTCGAGCAACTCATTTCTTGCCCGTTGCAGAAGCAACGCACCAAACATTAATTTTACAGCAATCGTCATCCAAATTAGCGGTGGCAGCATGCTCGGGTCCATTGTCGATGGACCAAATAAATTGATGGTGGAGCCTTGATGCAGTGTGGTCCACCACTCAACAGAAAAATGGATGATGGGGATATTGACCACACCCACCAAAATTAAGATGCTCGCGATGCGAGCGCCCTGCCGGCGATCATCAAATGCTGCATACAGGCCCATGATACCGAGGTAGATAAACAGTAAAATCAGCATCGACGTGAGACGTGCGTCCCAAGCCCAAAAAGTGCCCCACATCGGCCGACCCCAGATGGCACCAGTGACCAAGCAGATCAGAGTGAACGCCGCACCGATCGGGGCGGCTGTCATCGCCATGATCTCGGCTGTTCTGATTCGCCACACAAGCGTAATCACAGCCAGAATGGTCATCACAATGTAGGTGGCCATGGCTTGCCAGGCAGCTGGCACGTGGATATACAAAATCCGGTAGCTGTCGCCTTGCTGATAGTCAGGTGGGACGAGGTAAAGCGCCTGATAAAGCCCCACAAGAAGAGCAATCAGAGTGAATCCCCAAAGCCATGGAATTAAGGCTTGAGCAAACCTAAAAAAGGTTAGCGGAGACCCGAGTTTGTGAAAGGCAAGTTTTATCTGAGTCCACATGGCTATTCAATATTAAGACGCAAAGCCGCAGCAGTCGCCAACGGCACCAGGCTCACCGCCAGCACCAGCAGCGCCACCAATAAAAGCAAATAGGGCCTTACAGGTAGGCCATCCAAAAGAGCAGAAACTGCACCCGTACTAAAGATTAACACGGGGACGATCAGAGGAAAGATCAATAGCCCCAAAAGTGCACCTCCTTGGCGGGTACCCAAGGTCAGCGCTGATGCCAAGCCCCCAACCAATGAAAGTATTGGGGTCCCAATTAAAAGCGTGAGCAGAAGAAGCCCCAACGCTTCGTTCGGGAGATATAGCATTTGAGCTGCAACCGGGGTGAGCACGATCACTGGGAGTGCGGTGATGAGCCAATGCGAGCCCAATCTGACCATAACCAATCGCACCACCGGTTGTTCACCGACCCACCATTGCTCCAATGTGCCATCGTCCAAGTCAGATTTGAATAGCCCATCTAGGGCAAGCAGCCCTGACAACAGGGCAGCCACCCAGATCATCCCTGGTGCTATGGCTTGCAGGAGATTTGGCCCGGGTCCAATCCCGAGGGGGATCATGGCCACCACAGAAAACAAAAAAACCAGCGGCAAGAGTGATTGCCCACCTTGCCTGCGCGCACGCTTTAAATCCCTCAGCAGCAAAGCAAACAAAGGCTGGGCGGTAGATTGAGTCATTGAGTCCGCACTCCACCTCTGATTTCAAGACGATCAATACTGTGGGTCAATACCGGTTGCCTTTGATGCGCTGTCACAATGGCGGCGCCTTGGGTGCTTAGGTGGTTGTCGAGAAGTTTATCCACCCATTGGCAGGCATCTATGTCTAGGCTGGTATAGGGTTCATCGAGAAGCCACACATCAGCGGGGGCGACCAATAATCTGGCCAAAGCAAGCCGCCTTCTTTGGCCTGCAGAGAGGTGTGCGGCCAAGCGACGGATCTGGCGCGCCAAGCCAACCTTTTTTAGTGCTTGGTGTGGGCTCAATGCGGGCAGAGTGGGGTGTGTTGGATAGAACCGCTGCATGAAACCAAGGTTCTCGAAACAAGTCAGGTCATCTTTGACCCCAGCTCGATGCCCAATATAGGCGATCGAGGTGTTTCTCTCTAGTGTGCCTTCGCTGGTGGGCAAGATGCCTGCGAGCATCCGAATCAGTGTGGTTTTGCCCGAACCATTGGCGCCGGTGACCACACACAAGGCGTTTGGGAGTAGGCACAAATCAACGGGTTGAAAGACGGCTTCGCTGTGGCGGTGAAAGCTGACTTGGCTGGCAATGAGATACGGCTTCACAACATCGCTAAGTAACTGATATGGCCTTTATCCTAGCATCATTTGCAGGCATAAACGTCACGATCGAAGTGCTTGGTGAGTTTCTTAAAGTGGATGGTGGTGTGGGGCCAAAGTGTGGTGTTCCTGCCGCTTATGGGGTGCAGGTACCAGCTTTGGCAGCCACCTGCATTCCACACCGACCTTGATAAGGTGCTGTCCAAGTCTTGATTCCACTTTTCTTGCGCGCTGGCTGTGACCTCTATTTCCCGCCACTGGTTTTTCTTCATCTGTGTGAGTGCTTGAACGATGTAGCGAATCTGGCCTTCAATCATGAGCAAGACGGAGTTGTGCCCCAGCGCGGTGTTTGGCCCAAGCAACATAAAAAAGTTGGGGAAACCACTCACTGCTGTGCCTTTATAGGCCATGGGACCATCGACCCAAAGGCGCCCAAGATCAACTTGGTCTTTGCCGATAATGAGCCCTTCGGGTATCGGCGAGGTCGCCTGAAACCCCGTCCCGAGAACAATGACATCGGCTTGGTGGGAGACGCCTGTTTCATCCACGATGGCTGTTGGGGTGATCTGAGTGATCGCATGGCTCACCAAACTGACGTGTGGAAGATTGAAGGTGGGGTAATAATCATTGGACATCAGCACCCGTTTACAACCCATGGCATAGCTCGGTGTTAGGGCTTTGACCAAAGTGGGGTCCTCTACCTGCTTTTTCAGGTGTCTCAGCGCCTTGTGGCGGTGCAAGGTGGCCAAAGCGGGCCAGCGTGTGAAAGCAGGTAGTCGAGTTTCTAGGAGTAAGAACAAACCCAGTCGTGTTAAATACCGAGCCGGCGGGAAAACTTGATAGAGTTTTTTCAGCATCGGGCCGATCGGGCGGTCTGGTTTTGGCAAGATCCAGTTTGGGGTGCGTTGAAAGACATGCAGTGAGCGGGCGCTTTTGGCCAAATGAGGCACGAACTGCACCGCTGAGGCGCCAGTCCCAATCACGGCGACATGCTCGTCTTGCAAGTCAAGGTCATCTGGCCATTGTTGCGAATGAATCACACGGCCTGAGAATGTCTCCAGGCCCTTGATGTCCGGCCAGGCTGGGCGCGCCAGACCCCCGAGTGCGCCAACGAGTACCTGCGCGCTATGATGCCGACCCTGATCATCGGTCAGGTGCCACAACTTTTCTTGTCCATCCCATTGGGCTTTGGTCAGTCGCGTGTTGAGGTGGATGCGGTCTGCCAGATCATGGGCACGCACCAAATCCTCCAGATGCGCTTGGATCTCTTGCCGAGGTGCAAATTGCCGAGACCAATCGGCTTTGGGCGCAAAAGACAACGAGTACAAATGCGACTGAACATCACAGGCGGCACCTGGATAACGATTGACCCACCATGTACCACCAACGCCGGCTTCCTTCTCTAGGAGGGCAAAATCGTTAAAGCCTGATTGTTTGAGCCGAATGGCAAGACCAAGGCCAGCAAAACCGGCACCGACAATAATGATCTGATGGTGATGGCTCACACCACCCCTAAGCGCTTGCCCACTTTGGTGAAGGCGTCCACCGCCTGCTCCAAATGCGCTTTGGTGTGCGCAGCAGAGATCTGGGTGCGAATCCTTGCCTCACCTTTGGGCACCACTGGATAGAAAAAGCCGATGACATAAATGCCTTCTTTAAGAAGCTCTTGAGCCATTGTTTGTGCCAATGGTGCGTCATAAAGCATCACAGGCACAATGGGATGGCTACCGGGTTTGATATCAAACCCCACATCGCTCATGGCCTTTCTGAAAAAGGTTGTGTTTTGCTCCAGTCGATTGCGGCGTTCTTGGGAGGCTTGGATGAGATCGAACGCGGCCTGAGCCGCTGCGACCAATGCCGGCGCTAAGGAGTTGGAAAACAAGTACGGACGGGAGCGTTGCCGGAGCAGATCAACGACCGTCGACGAGGCGGCAGTGAACCCACCCATGCCGCCACCCATTGCTTTCCCCAGTGTGGAAGTCACGATGTCGATTTTGTCCATCACGCCATGGTGCTCACCGGACCCTTTGCCGTGCTGGCCTAAAAAGCCGGTCGCATGGCAGTCATCAACCATGACAATGGCATCGTAGCGTTCGGCCAGTGCGGTGATTTCGTCGAGTGGAGCAATGGTGCCATCCATTGAGAAAACCCCATCAGTGGCAATGAGGCGGGTGCGTTTGTTTTGGGTCGCCTTTAGGCAATCTTCCAAGGCATTCATGTCCGCATTGGCATAGCGATGCCGCTCGGCTTTACAAAGCCGGATGCCATCAATGATCGAGGCGTGATTGAGCTGATCGGAAATAATGGCATCTTGATCATCGAGAAGGGGCTCAAAGAGTCCGCCATTGGCATCAAAGCATGCGGCATATAAGATGCTGTCATCCTGACCCAAAAAATCAGCGATGGTCTGTTCTAACTTTCGATGTGGTGTTTGTGTGCCACAAATGAAGCGTACAGAAGCCAGTCCAAACCCATAGTCATCGAGTGCTTTTTTTGCTGCGGCTATTAAGTCGGGATGGTCGGCCAGCCCGAGGTAGTTATTGGCACAGAAGTTTAGAACACTCTGTCCGCCTTGCGTTTGAATTTCGATTCGCTGAGGCGTAATGATCTCACGCTCGCGTTTGTATAAGCCATCAGACTCAATTTGGTCTAAGGCAGCGCGCCAGTGAGCTTCGGCTTTCTCAGGGGCTGGGTGTGTCATGGTCTTCCTCTAGAAAGGCGTCATAGTCGGGCAGGTCGGCTTGGTCCCCAAAGATCTGAAAATTTCGACGCTGGATCCAGCCATCGCGAACAAAGGCATACTCATCATAAGCCTCATTAAGCGTTTGGTCGACGCCCAAGAAACCGGCCCGCATCTGGACCACATTCAAGGCAGTGATGCCTGCGCCAGTTCGATCTCTGAGTGCCTGATCCACAGGATCAAGTGTCATTTCGGTGATTTGTCCCAGACCGTCTCGAACAGTGGCAGGGCCCAACAAAGGCAACATGATGAATCTAGAGTTCTCCCAGCCCCAAGTGGCCAAGGTGATGCCGAGGTCTGTCTCATGGTTGGGCAAGTTGTTGCGGTCTGCCACATCAAATAGCCCACCCACGCCATAGACAGTGTTGACTAAAAAGCGCCCGAATTGTTCTGATCCATCCGAAAAACGCCCTTGCAGCAACAGCTGGCTGGTGACCCAGGGTGATGCAAGGTTGTCGAAAAAATTGCTGATGCCAGCTTTGGCAGGCCTGGGTGTGATGCTGTCGTAGGTGTGCGCGACCGGCCGAAGCAACGCATGGTCAACGGTTTTATTGAATGCATACACAGAGCGATTGGTGGATTCCCACGGGTCGTCGGGCGATGGCGCTGCCAACTCCTGACTGGTGGTGGCACAACCAATGGTCAGCAAAAGCGCAACGAGTCCAAGAGCCAATCGGGTCAGGGGGGTCAATTTAGTCATCAGTGATCTCATCTGCATTCTGTTCGCCGGCCGCATCTGTTGGCTTGCCCCAGCCAAGAAGCGCCTGCACGCCACTCAGTTGGGCAAGCGTTAGAAGGGCCTGCGGTGGATGTTCAAATCGAATGGTCGTGTGTTCTTTTTGGGCTCTTGACTGTAAGGTCAAAAGCCATGCCAGCGCACTTGAGTCGGTTCGTTCAACGTCTGATAAGTCAACGATACTTGGCAAAGCTGCGAGGCTCTGGGTCTTGCTGTGCCAAATCGGCACCTCTTTCATGGTCAGCGATCCTGCGGGTCGCATGACGTGCTCAGACTCGCTCATAATTCGTTGGCATCCAAGACCACTTCACCTTTTTGCAGCCCAGCCAAAGTGGCATCAAAGCCTTGGCGCGAGATCTGCTCGCCAACTTGATTTCGGAAAGTGGCGACGTAGGAAATGCCTTCAGCGATGACATCAAAAACCAACCAACGACCATCTTGTTGGCGCATCACATAGTCAATGGGCATGATTGAGCCGTTGTCGAGCTTGAGGCGGGTGCGCACACGTGTTCTTCGCGGATCTTGATCGGTCTCCAGTGGCATCACTTCAACCGTGTTTTGGCTATCGAAGTCCAACAAACGAGTGGCGTATTCATTCATCAATGAAGCACCCAGCGCATCGGCAAAAGCGGCAATTTTTTCCGCATCCAAGCCGCGGCCGTGTCGTCCTAAGACCAGTCGCCCCGAATAAACGGCATCAATGTGCTCTCGCATCCGATCATTGACATCTGATTTGAGGGCTTCGGTATCGCTTTCATATAGTTCTCGATTCTCGTCAATCAGTGTGTAGAGCTCATCGGTGAGGTCTGCAATCAATTGATCGGGTGGCGATTGTGCCCAGCTTGCCTGACTGAGGAGGCCCACAGAGAGTGCGAGAAGAATCAAAAGAAATGGTTTTTTTGCTGAGGTCATTCTTGCCCGTCTCCACTAAAAAGGTATTTGCTGATCATTTGCTCAAGCACCATCGCTGAGTTGGTGAGTAGGACTTGGTCACCATCTTGTAGTGCCACTGGAGAGCCACCTGGTTCCAAGCCGACGTATTGATCACCCAAAATGCCGGCGGTCAAAATCGAGGCTGAGGTGTCTTCTGGAAGATCGGAATAGGCATCAGAGATGAGCATATACACACGCGCCTCAAAGGTTTGCGGGTCTAGCTCGATGCGTTGAACCGAACCAATGGTGACTCCGCCCATGCTGACGGATGCCTTGGGTTTGAGGCCGCCGATGTTGGTAAACGTGGCGCTAATTTCATAGCCGCCATTGGATATCACACCCCGATCAGTGGCTTGCAGGGCCAAGAAAATCAGGGCCGCTATCGCAAGGGCCAGAAAGATACCAGCGGTCAGTTCGATTTGATTTGATGATTTCATGGACATCCTTTGAACAATTAAAGCATGAAAGCTGACAAGACAAAGTCAAGAATCAGGACCGAAATGGCGGTGGCAATGACGGTTTGGGTGGTGGCGAGCGCCACGCCCTCGCTGGTGGCCTTGGCAGACCAGCCATAATAAACAGCCAGCCAAGCGGCCAGCAGGCCAAATCCGACGGATTTGCCCAGCCCGTGCAAAAAGTCTCGACCAAACTCGACTGAATTTTGCATGTTGCCCCAAAAGCTCACTGGGTCATTGCCCATCACAAAGACAGCAAAAAATACACCCCCAAGCAGGGCCATCATATTAAAAATCACCACGAGGGCAGGGACAGCGATTAGACCCGCGATCAGTCGGGGCTGAACGATGCGCTCCATGGGGTCAATGGCCATCAAGTCGAGCGCATCCAATTGCTCAGTTGCCCTCATTAAGCCGATTTCGGCTGTAATCGAGGTGCCCGCTCGCCCCGCAAATAAGATGGCGGTGAGCACAGGGCCCAATTCTCTGAAAAGAGATAAAGCCAAAACGGTGCTGGCGGCATCGGCCGCGCCAAATCTGGTGAGTGTGTCATAGGTTTGCAACGTTAAAACCAAGCCGACAAAAAACCCACAAGTCACAATGATCACCAAAGAGCGAGCACCGGCATAGTAAATCTGTCGCAAGGTCTCACCAAACTGAAGCTTGCTAAAACGCATGCGGCTGATTGCCTGCCCTAAAAACAGCACCGCTCGACCCATTTCTCTTAGGCCACTAAGCATGATTTTCTCCCGAGCCCAGCAGATCGTCCGACAAACTCTCGGCTGGATAATGAAAAGCCACTGGGCCATCGGGCAGCCCTTGCATGAACTGGCGCACCAAAGCTTCCTCGCTGTTGGCCAGTTCCTGTGGCGAGGCCGACGCGATAAGGTGCCCATTGGCAATGATGCAGGCCAAATGCGCGAGCTTGCTGACTTCGTGAACATCGTGCGTGACCACGATGCTCGTCATGCCAAGTGCCTCGTTGACTTGCCGAATCAATCGAAGAGAAATGCTCATGGAGATTGGGTCCAATCCCGCGAAGGGCTCATCGTAGAGCATCAGGCCAGGGTCTAAAGCCATTGCGCGGGCCATGGCAATGCGTCGATTCATGCCCCCAGAAAGTTCTCTGGGATATAAGTTGGCAGCGCCTCTCAGGCCGACAGTATGGAGCTTGAGTAGCACCACGCGCCGGATTAAAGTCTCGTCGAGCTTGGTGTGCTCACGAAGGGGCAGGGCGATGTTGTCAAAAACGGTCAGATCCGTGAACAAAGCGCCATTTTGTAACAACACACCCACGTTTTTTCGGTACTGATTGAGTTCTTTTGAAGTTAACTCATTGACCACCACGCCATTGACCACCACGCGACCCTGGTCTGGTCTTAGTTGGCCTGTAATGAGCTTTAACAATGTGGTTTTACCAGCGCCACTCGGACCCATCAGGGCGGTGACCTGACCAGAGGGGATGCTTAAATTAAGACCCTCTAATATCGTGCGCTCGCCCAAAATCAGCGTGATGTCTTCAAACTCAATCGCGGGCTGGGTCTGGTGAGTTAGCTCTGTCATGGTCACAGGATATACCGACTGAGGTCTTCGTTTTCTGAGAGCTCTTTTAAGTGTGTGTCCACATAGGCCGCATCAATGGTTAGGGTTTTATCGGTCATTTCAGGCGCCTGGAAAGAGATCTCCTCTAGCAGCCTTTCAAGCAAGGTATGAAGCCGTCGGGCCCCGATGTTCTCGGTGGCCTCATTGACAGCAAAAGCAATTTCGGCGATTCGCGTGATGGCGTCGTCTTCAAATTTGATGCCAATGCCTTCTGTGCCAAGTAGCGCCTCATACTGGGTGGTCAATGAAGCGTTGGGTTCGGTCAGGATTCTTTTGAAGTCCTCGACTTTTAACGCTTGTAGTTCAACCCGGATGGGTAGTCTCCCTTGGAGCTCAGGGACTAAGTCAGATGGTTTCGAGACGTGGAATGCGCCCGATGCGATAAATAAAATGTGATCCGTATTAATTGACCCATAGCGTGTATTGACGGTGCAGCCTTCAACGAGTGGCAAGAGATCCCGTTGAACGCCTTCACGGGAGACTTCGCCACTGGTGGAGCCCTCAGAACGCCTGGCCACTTTATCAATTTCATCGATAAACACAATCCCGTTTTGCTCAGCCATGGACAGCGCGGTTTGCTTGACCTCTTCTTCATTGATCAGCCGGCTGGCTTCTTCTTCAATCAAGATGGGGATGGCGTCTTTGATTTTGAGTTTTCGTTTTTGCTTTTTTTGCCCAGAGAGACTTGAAAACATCTGTTGCAGTTGGCCAGTCATCTCTTCCATGCCGGGGGGTGCCATGATTTCGACACCAAGGTTCATTTTCAAGTCAAGCTCAATCTCTTTGTCGTTGAAGTCACCGTTGAGCAATCGCTCCAGCAACTTCCGGCGCGTCTCATCGCTGCGGTCGTCTTGTTCTTCAGGCGCATTGGCAAAGCCGCTGCTTTGTCGCTTTGGCAGCATGATGTCGACGATGCGCTCGATGGCGGCATCCTCGGCCTTTGCACGGACACCCGCCATGGCAGCTTCTTTGGCCATTTTCACAGAGGTTTCAACGAGGTCGCGAATAATTGATTCCACATCCTTGCCCACATAGCCCACTTCGGTGAACTTGGTGGCTTCCACTTTTATAAAGGGCGACTGGGCAAGCGCGGCCAAGCGGCGAGCGATTTCTGTCTTGCCCACCCCGGTTGGGCCAATCATTAGAATGTTTTTTGGCGTGATTTCGCCTTGCAGTTCACCGCCGACCTGCATGCGCCGCCACCGGTTACGCAATGCGATGGCAACCGCGCGTTTGGCGCTGTCTTGCCCAACAATGTGTTGATCCAGCGCTTGAACAATTTCTTTGGGTGTTAGGTTGGACATAAGATCAATCGACTTCCAAGGTTTCAATGGTGAAGTTGTGGTTGGTGTAAATGCAGATGTCTGCAGCCGTAGACAATGCTTGCTCACAAATGGTTTTGGCATCGAGCTCGGTGTGGTTGAGCAGTGCACTGGCCGCTGCTTGTGCATATGGCCCGCCTGAGCCAATCGCAATTAAGCTATTTTCAGGCTCAATGACATCGCCATTGCCTGAAATAATCAATGAGGCGGTTTTATCAGCAACCACCAACAAGGCCTCAAGCCGCCGCAACAGGCGGTCGGTTCGCCAGTCCTTGGCAAGCTCGACAGCGGCACGCGTGAGATGACCTGAGTGCATTTCTAGTTTGGTCTCAAAGCGTTCAAATAAGGTGAATGCATCGGCAGTTGCACCCGCAAAGCCACCCATGACCTGGTTGTGGTAGAGCTTTCTCACCTTTCTAGCATGCGCTTTCATGACGGTATCGCCAAAGGTCACTTGCCCATCGCCAGCGACTGCAACTTGGTTGCCGCGCCTGACAGAAACAATGGTTGTGCCGTGAAACTGTTCCATGTGGTTGCCCTTAAAAACGTGTCGGTGGTGTCTTTGTTCTTTGTCGATCACCGCCCCGAGCGGCGATCACAAAGAAATAAATATGGGGTCTCTGGGGTCCCGATGCAAGCACCCATAGGGAATCCGCATCGATCAGCAAGACGCATCTTTTTCGGGCTCCCCAGCCCCAACGATTGAATGCTGGATGCTCTTCGGCATCGCATTCATATGAACGCCCGTCTAAGACGCTGGGGCAGTGTCAGAGAAGCCTGGTACCTATTGTAAGCGCTTTGCTTGTGGCGAGCGCTTTACTTGGACTTTTTCGCGCGCGGATGTGTTTCGTCATAGATCTTGGCCAAATGCTGATAATCCAGATGGGTATAGATCTGCGTGGTGGACAAATTGGCATGCCCCAGAAGTTCCTGGACGGCCCGCAAATCTCCCGAGGATTGCAAGATGTGAGACGCAAAGGAGTGCCTGAGCTGGTGTGGGTGAACGCGTTGATCCAGTCCTTGATGCTGAGACCAATGAGCGACCCTTTTTTGCAGGGCGCGCACGCTCAGTTGTCGGCCTTTGGGATTGGTGAACACATATTCAGTCCCAACTGGCTGTTCTTTGTGCCAAGCGGTGAGTGCGCTTAGCGCATGGCGACCGACGGGCACCAAGCGCTCCTTTTGGCCCTTTCCAAGAACCTTGACCAGACCCTCGGCCACATCCAAGTCACGCCATTTCAGAGCAGTTAATTCACTCACCCGGAGTCCGCTGGCATAAAACAACTCCAACATGGCTCGATCGCGCACGGCAATCGGGGTGTCAGTGGGGATATTTAATAGTGCCAGGACTTGATCAATGTCCAGTGTTTCGGGCAGTTTGCGTCTCACTTTGGGCGCTTTAACACCCTCTGTGGGATCGGCTTTGAGTCGCCCTTGCTGGCGCAGTGTCTTAAAGAAGCGACGGATGCCAGAGAGGCGGCGCTGAATCGAGCGCGGACTCAAGCCTCGACGGTGTTCTGATGCGGCAAATCCTCGGATCGCGTGCGTATCAATGTCTTTGATTTCAAGGAGACTTTGTTTTTCGCACCAGTGCTCGAAGGCTTTAAGGTCTCTTTGATACGCCTGTTGGGTGGCTGGTCCCAGCGAGGCCTCTTGTGCCAACCGCCCAAGAAACTGAGCGATGGCCTGATTGAGAGTAGGCCCGCTCAATTTCGGCTCTTTCTATTAGGCGCCATCAGTCAGTCTGGTCAGTTGGTGGCAGATGGCATTGGCCAAAAGTTCGACAAAAAGAGTGCCCATGTCGGGTTGAAACTTGGCCTCATCGGTTGACCCGATGGCCAGCCAGCCACCTGACTCTAACACCACCACGGCAGCCGATTGAATTTGGGCTTGGGATGTGGGGAACAACTGGTTGAGTTTTGCTTGTGTGAAGCGCCCACACTGAGGCTCGGCGGGTTGCTGAGTCATTAGCCAATCGAGCGCTTTCTTATCCAGTGCCACAATGGATTCATCGCCCTCCAAGCCCTCGGGCACTGATTCGAGATGGAGACACACCGCGTCGGCGCCAAACTCCGCTTCGAGCTGACTGCAAAATTGCGCCACAAAGGCACCAAAAGATGAGGCAGAGGCCCAGTCCAGACTCAGGGCGTGAAGCCGGCGCATCAGTTTTTCATTGGTTTGTGCGACGCTGACCAATGTTTGGAGTTGTGTTTGGAGCTTTGTATTTTCTTGTTTCAGGCGTCGGAGTTGAAAGTCTGCCAGCGACGTCGGGCCATCGGTCTTGCTTCTTTGTTCTGGGTTTTCAATGATCCCACGGAGCTCAGGGATCTCAAGCCATTGGCTGGGATGTGCTTTGAACCAAGACACAATGTCATGCTCGGTGAGCTTTTTTTCAGATTTTTCCATGTCTGTGCTTTGCATTCCAAATGGGAGAGTTCACGTTGTCAAATGGCCTTTGCCAATCCAGTCAACGGAGCCAGTTAATGTGATTTTATTGTCGAGATCTTTAGCGGTTTGCCAATCTATCACAAGGGACCCGCCTGGCTGATGGACGGTGGTCTTTGTTGTTGTCAGGCCCAAGGTTGTCAAAGCGGCGACCGTCGCGCAAGCGCCGCTGCCACATGCCAGCGTCGGGCCGACGCCACGCTCATAGACGCGCAGGTTGATCCCCGTTTCTGTGACGTGGGCGAGGCTCACATTGATGCCACCTAGAAAGCTGGGGCGGTTTTGGAGTTGGCCTCCAACCTCAAAACACTCCGACTCATTTGGCTGCTGCGGCCAAACCAAAATGAGGTGCGGGTTGCCCATGGAGAGGTGGACAACATGTGTCGCTGGCTTGAAGGCTTCGTTCGAGTCATTCTTGATATCGACAGGCCCGGGAAGTGACACTGAGACCAGCGCTTGTTTGTTGGCATGTCTTGGCTCCACGTTTCGAATGTCGACACGCCCGGCTGGCGGGTGCAGTGTGATGGCTTGGGTCTTCAGCTCGGGGTGGCGAACCATCAAATAATAGGCCAGAGCCCGCATGCCATTGCCGCATTGCTCGGCCTCAGAACCATCGGCGTTGTAGATGGCAACATCAAAGCCTGTTGGCGAGGTGGTGGGGTAGAGCACCAAGAGTTGGTCAAAGCCAATTCCAGAGGAACGATCCGCCCATTGGGTCATCTGGTGCGGCGAAAGGTGGTTGACATAATTGTTCTCACCCGAGTCATGGCCATCAATGACAATGAAATCGTTGCCCTGAGCGCTGAGTTTGACATAGGGAATGATGGGCCGTGTCATGACGCTTTTCTTCAGCTCAACCAAGGGCCTGGTAGGGTGTTGGAAAATTGTCTTCGCCGTGGCATCAGAGTTCCCCTGAGACCAACCAATGGCGGTTGCTGGGTGTCTCAATTGACCAATGGCCCCAGCCCATGGAAGTCAGTTGCGCTTGAATCTCAGCAGGGCGCCAAGCAGCCAGAAGGCTGTTATAAAAATCTTCTCTAAGGGCAGGCAAGGCACCCTGGGTATGGGCCTCGACCAAGTCTTTGGCCTCTTCGACACTCGCCGGTCTGGTGAGATCCATCACCACCACGCGTGTGCCGGGTTGTCCAAGGCTTGCGATTGAGGCCCACATCGTCATCGGATCGGCGAGGTGATGAACAAGGCTGTTAGAAACAATGGCATCAAAAGGTCCATGGGCGTCGACCGCATCCAGATCGCTGGGCAGATGCGCCTCAATGAGACGCACACGCCCCAAAAGCCCCTGTGTGGCGATGCTCTGACTGGCGAGCTTTAGCATATTGGGTCCTGCATCCACGCCAGCCAATTGCCACAATGGCAGGGCTTGCGCCAACTCAACCAACAACCCACCAGAACCACAACCCAGATCCAATAATCGTGCTCCCTGAGCCGTGGTTTGAGTCCCGAGCATTTGGGCAA
Source organism: Wenzhouxiangella sp. (assembly GCA_965655975.1). GTDB lineage: Bacteria > Pseudomonadota > Gammaproteobacteria > Xanthomonadales > Wenzhouxiangellaceae > Wenzhouxiangella. The sequence goes on along the minus strand of CBFHIS010000004.1, from coordinate 59,391 downwards.
CAGCTTGGCAAAAAATGCGATTGGGCTCGGAGAAATCAGCCGCTGCATAGGCGCTGGTCTGTTCCGGAGAGTCCATCAGCTCAGGCTCTGGGATGCGTTTCATTGCACTGCCTCGATCGTGTTTACAAGGGTTGTTTTGAGTGGGGCTTTGAGAGAGGTTTGTTGCCCATTTTCATCGGGCAGAATCAAATCATCCTTGAGGCCACAACCTGTTCCCAGAAAGGGCAAGAGAAACAATCCCACGATAAGCCAGATCCGAGATTTTTTTAGCGCTGGATTGGCTGGAGGCGTTAAACTCAATGGCATGAAAATCCTCACTCTTAACAACATCGAATGCGTGGTGGCTGAGACCGCGCCAGACCCGAGCATCAGCGTGATTTGGCTGCATGGCCTGGGGGCTGACGGCAATGACTTTGTGCCAATTGTACCGCAGCTCCAAAGCGCCAAAGATCATGCCATGCGCTTTGTTTTCCCGAATGCACCCATTCGCCCAGTCACCATCAATGGTGGCATGGCCATGCGGGCGTGGTACGACATTTTGGGCTTTGATGTTGATCGAGACCAGGACGTGCATGGCATCGATCAATCGGTCAAAGCCATTTTGGGTTTGATCGAGGACCAATTTGCTGCCCCGGGGATCAATCAGGTCGCCTTGGCAGGTTTTTCCCAAGGTGGCGCAATTGCCTTGAGGGCGGGCTTGGCGTGTCCAAAGCCATTGTTTGCGATACTCGCCTTATCGACCTATCTGCTTCAGGGCAAGGAATTGAATCAGTGGTTGGTGCCCGCACGCGCTACGTGTCCCATTTATATGGCCCATGGCACTCATGACCCCATCGTCCCGATGAGTCTGGGTGAGGCCGCGCATCAAATGCTGTCCCAAGCAGGGCTCAGTGTTGACTTCCAAACCTGGCCAATGGGGCACGAGGTATGTGCCCAAGAAATCTTGGCAATTGATGCATTTTTCTCCTCATCTTTGGCCATAAGAGGCGACATTGGACAATAGAGATTTGGGATGGCATGATGAAGGCGTTGGCTGATGCCGATATCAATTTTGATGATCCGGGTGCCGTTATGATCCTAACTTTCGGGGCGCGTACCCCTGCTGCTAATGCCAACGCCAATGCCAACAAGCAAGCCCCTAGCGTCCTGAAGGTTTGGCCAGGCGCGCGGGCTTTTCCTATTTTTGATAGGCAGGGTTGTGTGTCTGTTGGCCGAATCAATATGCCTCCGTCATCCCCAAGCTCATTTCCGAGGTTATTTCGATGAATGATTCCGCCGGTCCAAGTCCCGAAGCAGATAAGAAGACAAAGTCATCTTGGTCTAAAAAGATTTTGAGACTGGCATTGGCTCTGGCTGTGATGGCTGTCTTCGCCGTTGGGCTTTCGAGCTATTACCTGAGCTATCCTTTCGCTTGGCCGAGCAGCATCTGGCCATCTCAAGAAAATCCTCTAGAGGCGCGTCTTCGATCGCTTGAGCGAACCATCGAGTCCGAGGTCTTGGGTGATCCAATGAGTGAGCGGATGGATGCGCGGATCGAGAGAAGCCTTGAGCAGGCATTGGCCGCATTCGCTGCCAAACAATCCCAAGCACGCTCAGAACAAGACGCAGAGCACCAGGCGGTGAGCGCAGACATTGAACGATTGCAGTTGGTGCTCGATGAGGTCACGGCCAATCTGTCCGAGGCACAGGGCGCGAATCCATCTCTGGCTTTGCGCTTGGCTGCATTGGATGAGGAAGTCTCTGATCTGGGACGGTCGTTGGCCAACCTGAATCGAAGACTGGATGAAAGGTCAGCTGGGATGGTTCCCAATGCATCCGGTCCAGTGACCGAGGCGTCGGTCCGAGAATTCATGGCCAACCGAGGCGAGTTGCTCGAAGCCTATTGGGCATTGCTTGAGATTGAGGGCCATCTCAAGCAGCACGATATAGGCAAGCCATCCAAGGACCTGGCGCTGACTGGTTATGATGGTTTGGCTACCAAGTGGCAACGCTCAGACAATGAAGACCTGAAGAGGTTGTTGCCCCTGTTGGCCCAAGAGCAGGCGGCGGTCGCTTCTTGGTCACCCGTGGAATGGACACAGTGGCAAACACAGTCACAAGAGTGGCTGGGCAACTACAAAAGCTGGTCCTTTTCTCAACCCAGCACTGATTTGGTCGCACCAGCAGAGGCAGAAGCAGATAGGACGTTGGCCGATGCGAGAGAGGCAGGGGATGGATGGATGAGCCGAGTCACTGACTTATTTACAGCGCTGGTCCAAGTCAGGCCTCGCAATTTGGCCGCGTTGTCCAATCGCGATCAGCGTCTGGCCCAGGCCAACATTGAGCAGCGGCTGTTGTTGCTGCAGGTGGCGCTGGCCTCACAAGATGTGGAGATGACCCGCAGCCAAGCCGCTCAGCTCAGCATAGAGATTGAGCGCTTGTTCAGACCAGACGAGACACAAAATGTCATCAACCAATTACAGCGCCTGACGGAAATTGAGGGCAGCCCACCTCCAAGTTCTCTGGGTGGCGTCAAAGAAGCGATTGAGCAGGTGCTCTACCAACCATGAAGTGGGTGCTCATATTTTTGTTGATGGTGGCTGTTCTCATTGCAGGCGCGTTGGTGGCGCCTGTTTTATTGAGAGATCCTGGGCTTGTTGTCATTGGTGTGGGGGCATGGGAAGTCGAGATGCCCTTGGTTGCTTGGGGGCTCGGCATTGTCTTGGTGTGGGTGGTGCTATCTGTGCTGCTCGGTTTGATCCGTTGGCCCGGAAGAGTCTTAGCAAAACGCAAACAAATGCGTTCGCGCCAGCAACTTGAAGATGGGTTTTTGGCGCTGACTGAGGGCGAGTGGGACAAGGCAGAGCGCCTGTTTGCTGAGTCCTTGGCTTATCAAAAATCCACTGCTGGCTTACTCGGCGCCGCGCGTGCCGCCCAAGGGCGTTCGGATCCAGGGGCCAGAGACGCATGGCTTGATCAGGCCGACGCACGGTTTGGACGCAAACACTTCATTACCCAATTTGCACGTGCTCGCTTGGCGCTGGAGGAGGGTCGCATGGATCAAGCCATCACCCTCTTGGAGAACTTGCATCTCAAAAAGCCCAAGCACATGGGGGTGTTGCGTTCGCTGCTGGCGGCCTATCAAGATGGTGGTCGTTGGCAGCAACTTCGTGAGTTGACCCCCGCGCTTAGACGAGCCGGCATGTTGGATGCGAAAAAGGCTCAGGCATTGTCGCAGTTGGCTGCAGAACGCGAATTGGCAAGTTCGGAGGATTACCCATCACTGCGGCGAACTTGGAAAGCGCTGAGCTCGCGTCAGCGCGGCGAGCGGCCGCTGGTGTTGGCTTATGCCCATCGAGCCGCAGCGCTGGGGCATCACGATCACACCAGTCGGTTGTTGGGTGGTCTGCTGGATCAGGGATTGGATGCTGAGGTGCTATTGACCTATCGGATCAGTGATGAGACCAACCGGGCACGCCGCATCCTCGATTGTGAAAATCGGGTGCAATCTAACCCCGACCATCCAGAGCTTCTCGAGACCCTAGGGCTTTTGTACCTTGATGACCGTCAGTATGAGAAGTCTCAGCGTTTTCTAGAGCAAGCGCTTAAAAAGCGCGCCTCTGCTGAGATTTATATGGCCTTGGGTCGCTTGATGGACAGGCAGGGCGATGCGGAAGCATCCGCCCGCTATTATCGGAATGCCCTGCAGTTTCAGGCAAAGAAAGATCAACGGTTATTAGACAAGCCGAGTTTTGACTGAGTAATACAGGTATAATTTCGATCTCTTCGCGCCCAGGGTCGGGATACCCCATTCATGAAACTCAGAAACATTGCGATCATCGCACACGTTGATCATGGCAAGACCACACTCGTCGACCAATTGCTGAGGCAATCGGGAGAATTTGCTGCCCACGAACGCCTAACTGACCGAGTCATGGACTCTGGTGATCAAGAACGCGAGCGCGGTATCACCATTTTGGCAAAAAACACCGCCATCAATTGGCGAGATTGGCGCATCAATATTGTTGACACGCCCGGACACGCGGACTTTGGTGGGGAGGTTGAACGGGTCCTGTCGATGGTGGATTCGGTTTTGCTGCTGGTCGATGCCGTCGATGGTCCCATGCCGCAAACGCGCTTTGTCACTCAAAAAGCATTCGCGATGGGATTCAAGCCCATTGTGGTGATTAACAAAATCGATCGCGATGGCGCTCGACCTGACTGGGTTTTGAATCAGACGTTTGATTTGTTTGACCAACTTGAAGCCACTGATGAGCAATTGGATTTTCCAGTCTTATACGCCTCAGCTTTAAACGGTTATGCGGGCACAGAGCCAGACATCCGTTCCGGTGATCTAACGCCCCTATTTGAGGCGCTGGTTGAGCATGTCCCGGAACCACCCGTTGATCCAAATGGCCCTTTTCAGATGCAGGTGTCGACACTGGCCTACTCAACTTATGTGGGCTTGATTGGTGTGGGTCGAATTCGTCGAGGTAAAGTTACCACCAACCAATCGGTTGTTGTGCTTGATGCTGAAGGCAACAAAAGCACCGGACGGGTGTTGCAGGTTCTCGGCTTCAAGGGGTTAAAACGCGAAGAGGTCCCCGAGGCCAGTGCAGGAGACATCATCGGGATCTCTGGCATTGAAAACCTCGGAATTTCATCGACGCTGTGCGATCCCTCTGCAGTGGAGGCTTTGCCGGTGCTGACCGTGGATGAGCCAACCATCCACATGACCTTCCAAGTGAATGACTCGCCTTTTGCTGGTCGCGAAGGTAAGTTTTTGACGTCGCGCCAGTTGCGCGCGCGCCTCTATCAAGAGGCCTCTCACAATGTTGCTTTACAAATCAGTGATACCCCGGACCCCGATCAATTCGAGGTGGCGGGGCGGGGTGAATTGCATTTGTCGGTCTTGATTGAGGCCATGCGCCGAGAAGGTTTTGAGTTGGCAGTCTCTCGCCCTCGCGTGAGAAAACGTGAGATCGATGGCGAGACGAAAGAACCTTGGGAGTCAGTGGTTCTTGATTGTGAAGAGGATTATCAAGGCGCGGTGATGCAGGCCATGGGTGAGCGTAAAGCCCAACTGCGCGACATCCAACCCGATGGGCGTGGGCGTGTTCGCTTGGACTATCTGGCACCAGCACGTGGTTTAATCGGGTTTCAAAGCCAATACCGGACCATGACTGCCGGCACTGGTTTATTTTTCAGAGTGTTTGATCACTGGGGCGAGCCGACCGAGAGCTTCAGCGCCCGCATCAATGGCACCTTAATCAGCATGGACATGGGCGTCACAGTCGCTTATGCCTTATTCAATCTACAAGAACGCGGCAAGCTCTTTGTTGGGGCGGGCGAAGATGTCTATGAGGGCATGATCATCGGGCTACACAACAGAGACAATGACTTGGTAGTCAATCCTTTGAAGAAAAAGCAGTTGACCAACGTGAGAGCAGCAGGCAAAGATGATGCGCTTTTGCTCACACCACCGATCAAGATGAGCTTGGAGCAAGCCCTGGAGTTTTTGGCCGATGATGAGCTCTTAGAAGTCACGCCAACGCATATTCGTCTGAGAAAGCGCCTGCTTAAAGAGCATGAGCGCAAACGTGCAGGACGCGAGGCCCGCTGATAGGATAGGGGCATGGACTTTTCGCAATCGCCCAAGGCTCAAGAGCTCAGTCAACGACTTGCCACTTTTATGCGGGAGGACGTGATCCCCTATGAGGCTCAGTGGCATCAAGAGATGGCGCGGCAAGAAGACCCTTGGCGCGTTTTGCCGGGTATCCCTGCGTTAAAGGAAAAAGCGCGTGGCCTGGGTCTTTGGAACTTGTTTTTGCCCGATGCTGAGCTCGGTCAAGGCTTGCGCAACTTAGACTATGCGCCAATGGCTGAATGCATGGGCCGTTCGCTGATTGCGCCTGAGATTTTCAATTGCAATGCGCCGGATACTGGCAATATGGAAGTCCTTTATCACTTCGGTTCAAAGACGCAAAAAGACCGCTGGCTGAAACCCTTGCTGGCAGCAGAGATTCGGTCCGCTTTTTGTATGACCGAGCCCGATGTTGCCTCTTCGGATGCGACCAACATGCAGGCCACAGCGATCATTGAGAATGATGAAGTTGTTTTAAATGGGCGTAAGTGGTGGTCAACGGGTGTGGGGCATCCCGATTGTAAAGTGGTGATCTTCATGGGGCTTACAGACCCCGATGCCGATCGCCATCAACGCCACTCAATGGTGCTGGTGCCGCTGGACACACCAGGTGTGAAAGTCGAGCGTATGCTAAAGACCATGGGCCAGTTGGATGCACCCTATGGGCATGGTGAGGTCTCTTTCACTGACGTGCGCCTGCCGCTTGATGCAATTATTGCAGGTCCTGGTAGGGGATTCGAAATTGCCCAAGGTCGCCTCGGTCCCGGGAGAATTCATCACTGTATGCGTTTGATTGGATTGGCAGAGCATGCGCTGAGCCTCGCTTGTGATCGGGCGGTGTCGAGGCATGCCTTCGGCAAGCGTTTATCGGACTTGGGAGGCAATGGCGAGCGCATTGCTGAAGCACGCATTGCCATCGAGCAGGCCAGACTGTTGGTCCTAAAAGCGGCTTGGTCGCTCGATCAACATGGGGTCCGCAAATCCATGAGTGAAATCGCACAAATTAAAGTGGCGGTGCCGAGCATGGCGCTCAAGGTGATTGATATGGCGATGCAAATGCATGGTGGCGCGGGACTGAGCGATGACTTTCCCTTGGCCATGGCCTGGACGGGTGCTCGGGCATTGCGGTTGGCGGATGGTCCAGATGAGGTGCACCGTGCATTGATCGCACGTTTGGAACTCAAGCCCTATCTGGCACCGTAATTATTTTTACCTGTTGCAATGCCATCTGAAATCATGAGGCAGTCAGCATGAGTCACGAACACAAGCAATGGCTGGACCAGCCAAAAGCAGTCCGCGAGGAAGACCAATTTGATTTGGTGTCTCTGGACAAATGGCTCCGTGAACAGGGTCTTGATCTCGCGCCTGGGCTTCCTGACGTGCAGCAATATCCCAAAGGCGCCTCCAATCTCACCTACCAGCTGACCTACCCAAACCAGACCCTGGTCTTACGGCGTCCACCCAAGGGCCATAAGGCGGCTTCGGCACACAACATGGTTCGAGAATATCGAATCCAATCCTTGTTGGCTGCCTCATTGAACTCTGTCCCAAAAATGCTCGCCGTTTGCGAAGATGAGGGGGTGATTGGGTCTGAGTTTTACGTGATGGAGCATGTCTCTGGTTTGATCCTTCGCTCCAATCTGCCGCGGGGGTTGTCGTTGCCTAAGGATCGAGTGCGCCAATTGTGCCTGGCAGCCATTGATCAACTGATTGATCTTCATTCGGTGGATATCCAGACCAGCGGTTTAGAGCAGTTGGGCAAGGGTACTGGCTATAACCAACGTCAAATCGAGGGATGGTGCGGGCGTTTTGTAAAGGCCAAGACGTGGAATGTTGGATCTGGAGCGCGCGTGATGCGCTGGTTGCAGGCGCATTGCCCGCCAGAGACCAAACTCTGTATGATCCATGGCGATTATCGCTTCGATAATTTGGTGCTCAAACCCAACCTGGCGGCGCTCGATGAGCCCATTGAGATTCGTGCGATCTTGGATTGGGAATTGGCCACGATCGGTGATCCTCTGATGGATCTTGGAAATTCAATGGCCTATTGGGTAGAGGCCAAGGACGACTTCTATTTTAGGAATTTTCGGCGTCAACCGACGCATGTTCCAGGCATGCTCACTCGAGAAGAAGTGGTCCAGTACTATTGTGAAAAGATGGGTTTTCAAACCAGTCAGTGGGCTTTCTATGAGGTTTACGGTTTGTTTCGTTTGGCAGTGATTGCCCAGCAGATCTATTACCGCTATCACCATGGCCAAACCCGTAATCCTCAATTTAAACATTTTTGGTTCGCTGTTAACTATTTATTGTGGAGATGCGGTCGTGTCATCAAGCGCAGTGGAATCTGATCTGACGGCTCCATTTGTTAACGAGGCGATCAGTCTGGAGGACCTGCCGCGTTATGAGCAGGTAGCTTTGGCCTCTATTGATCGACGTTTTTTGTGGTCGCAACTTTTCTCTCATGGCTCCATTTGGGTGCTATTGATTGCGGTGTCTGATTTGGGTCCACGGCTTTGGGCTTGGCCGATCGCCCACCAATGGTGGCTGCCTTTGCTTTTAGCGTTACTTGCCCTGGTCGATGGGGTCATTGTGTGGCGAGATGCCCGGGCACGTGGGTGGGCGCTCAGAACACACGATCTGTTGTATCGCTATGGTGTGATCTGGCGACACGAAGTGATTGTGCCTTTTGTCAGAATTCAGCACGTGGAGACCCTCAGTGGCCCCGTTGAGCGTGCTTTTGGTTTGTGTCGGCTGAGGCTATTCACCTCTGGGGGCAGCGGTGGAGATTTGGATGTGTTGGGTCTCACCGGTGGGTTGGCTAAAAGTGTGAAGAAACAATTGATCGACAAAATTGGCGATGATCAGATTGCTCATGATCCACTCAATCACCCCAAAAGCGACTGAGGTCGATTGAGGTGTCGATGTGTTGAGTGCTTTCGGTGGTTGAGCAAGGCCCCATTTGGGAGCGCTTGAGAGCCCCAGCAGTGGGGGTGATGTTTGTCTCAGGGCTCTACAAGTTCATCAAAGAAAATATCTATGTATTGGCGGGTGCGGGCTTTGGCGTCGCCTTCCTTGACCGGTTTGGTCTCACTGAGGCAGTGGGCATTTTTGTTCTTGGTGTCTTGGTGTATGCCATCGTTTCACTGGTTGGTTATTGGCGCTTTCGTTTCACTTATACCAGCGAAGACATTCGCCTCAGGCAGGGTTTGTTTAACCAAATTGAGACGCGCGTGGCCTTTGATCGCGTTCAAAGCATCGAGGTGCTCCGTCCATTTTATTTTCGGCCCTTCGATTTGGTCGTTTTGTCGCTACAGACGCCAGGTCAAGCCAAGCCCGAAATTGTACTGGCGGGCATCACACAGTCCTTGGCCAATCATCTGCGCGGTTTGATGGGCCAGACTGCCGCAGTGGATGATCATCAACCACCCATGATCACTGTGCCACCCGGGCGATTATTTAAGGCAGGGTTAAGCAGTGAGCTCGTTTGGGTGGTGGCTGGCGGATTGGCTTATGTGGGGACCCAAGTCATCGAGTGGATGACCGACCGCATGGAGCAGGCCAATTGGCTGGATGGTTTGGCTGATTCGGTGTGGGCTTCACCGGCGACGGTGCTTGGTTTGGCTGTGTCGTTTGTGCTGCTTGTTTTTATAGCAACAGGGTTTTACACCATGTTGGTGCATTTGGGCTCGAGCCTTTGGGTGCATTCCGACAAACTGATCAATCAAAGAGGCGCTTTATCGACTCGGCTCTCTGAACTACAAAGGGATCGGGTCACAGGTCTTTTGGCGACACAGTCTCCGTTGGGGCGATTGTTTGGCATTTGGACCACAACGGTTCATCAGACCAGTAGCGAAGATGTGTTGACCCAGGGGCGTGGTGAGCGGGCTTTCCGTCTGCTGGGATTGGTCCCCATCGAGGTGGCGTCATTGGCACCGCCTGTTTTGGGGGCAACCTGGCCTGGCGCATTCAATGCGATCAGTGTTAAATATCAAAGGCTTTGGCGAGGCCGATGGTTGGCTCTCTTGTTTGTTGCAGGCCTCATTGGGGCCGGGATATTGGCAGGCTCGGAGGCATCTGTGAATGCGCAATGGCTAACAAGAGGCGCAGGTGTATTTTTTGTGGCGCTGGTCATGATGTGGGTCTTGGTGGCGAGTCGTTATAGACGCTGGGGGTGGTGCCTAGACGAGGGGTATTTGTGGGTGCGCAGTGGCTTGGTAGGCACTCGGATTCAAGGTGTGGCATTGGAGAGAATTCAGCAGATTCGGGTGGTACAGAGCCCTTATCAAGTCCGTCATGGCCTGGCGAGTCTGGTGTTGGTTTTGCCCCAAGGTGAGATCACTGTGCCATTTGTGGGCTTGCGCCAGGCTCAGCAATTGGCCAACACAGTGGCCTGGGTGATCGAACGCTAAGGCAATCGAACACTAAGCGCAATAGGCCACCAATTCTCGCGTGGTAGAATCACCCTCCCAAAGCTCAGATCAACGACCTCAATCTATGTCACAAAAAAACAGCTCACTTTGCCCCGGCAGCCGCTTTCGTGAATTGGTTCGCTCCAAGCCACCGCTTCAAGTGGTGGGCGCCATCAATGCCTACTCTGCCTTGCTGGCCGAACGGGCAGGGCACGAAGCACTTTATCTCTCGGGTGCGGGTGTGGCCAATGCCTCGTTTGGCTTGCCTGACCTTGGTATTACCCAGTTGTCTGATGTTGCAGAGGATGCTCTGCGCATCACATCGGCCTCAGAACTGCCTTTGCTGGTCGACATCGATACGGGTTGGGGTGGTGCCTTCAATATTGCCCGGGCGATTCAAGTGCTTGAGCGGTGTGGGGTCGCCGCGGTGCATATTGAAGATCAGGTCCAGGCGAAGCGTTGCGGCCACCGGCCGAACAAAGCCATTGTGGGGACATCGGAGATGTGCGATCGCATCAAGGCAGCAGTGGACGCCCGGCGCAACGATCAATTTGTGGTGATGGCGCGCACCGATGCATTTGCCAACGAGGGTATGGATGGTGCCATTGACCGAGCGCATGCTTATGTCGACTCAGGCGCGGACATGATTTTTGCCGAAGCCTTGAGCTCTCTGGAAGATTTTGAGACTTTCTGCCAAGCGTGCCCTGTGCCTGTCTTGGCAAACATCACAGAGTTTGGCAAAACCCCATTGCTTGAGCTTGATGACCTGCGCCGTGCGGGGGTGGGTTTGGCTTTATACCCATTGTCTGCTTTCAGAGCCATGTCGAAAGCCGCCCTTGAGGTCTATGAAGTGCTGCGCGCCGAAGGCACCCAGCGCGGGTTGGAAGGACGCATGCAAACCAGAGATGCGCTTTATGACGTGTTGGGCTATCACGACTTTGAAGAAAAACTGGACGCATTGTTTAAGCAGGAGAAATCATGAGCACGAAAGATCAAGGCCAAGGTTTGAGAGGACAGTCGGCAGGGCAAACCGCGATCTGCACAGTCGGTGCAGAAGGCAATAGCCTGCGCTACCGAGGTTACGCGGTTGATGACTTGGCTGAGAAGGCGACGTTCACGGAAGTGGCGCATCTGATCTTAAAGGGCCACCTCCCCAATGCCCAAGAACTGGCTGACTACACCCAAGTCCTTCGGTCTTTGCGCGATCTGCCGCCGGCCCTCAAAGAAGTTCTTGAGCGAATTCCAGCCAGCGCACATCCAATGGACGTGCTCCGCACGGGCTGTTCGTTTCTCGGAAACATTGAGCCAGAATCGAGCTTTTCGGAACAGCAGCAGATTGCGGATCGATTGTTGGCAATCTTCCCGTCCATCATCGCCTATTGGTATCGATTTAGCCACGACGGAGTTCGAGTGGAAACACAAACCGACGATGAGAGCATTGGTGCGCACTACCTTCACATGTTGCATGGTCAGGAGCCCAGTGAGCTTTTTTCTCGGGTCATGGATGTGTCATTGATTTTATATGCAGAGCATGAATTCAACGCCTCAACTTTTACCGCGAGAGTGTGTGCTTCGACCTTATCTGACATGCACTCTTGTGTGACGGGCGCCATTGGCTCTTTACGTGGCCCCTTACATGGAGGCGCCAATGAGATGGCGATGGCCATGTTGGCTGAGTATCCATCGGTTGAGGCGGCGAGAGCCGATGTCATGGCGAAATTAGAAGCCAAAGAAAAGATCATGGGCTTTGGCCATGCGGTGTACCGTCAGCGCGATCCCAGAAACGCCATCATCAAATATTGGGCGGGTCAGTTGGCAGAGGCCGTTGGGGACGAGACTCTTTATCCGGTCTCAGAGACGGTTGAGAAAATCTTGTGGGATGAGAAGAAGCTTTTTGCCAATGCCGATTTCTATCATGCTTCCGCCTATCATTTCATGGGCATTCCAACGCCCCTGTTTACGCCGATCTTTGTGATGTCTCGTGTCACTGGCTGGTGTGCTCATGTCATGGAGCAGCGGGCCAATAACCGAATCATCAGACCCAGCGCTGACTATACGGGCCCTGAGCCGCGCCCTGTGTCTGCCATCGCTGACCGCTAGCGCCAAAAGAACTTCATCTTAGCAGGGGCGTGGGGTTGCGCCTTATGGTCGCCCCATGAGATCACTCAAGGTTGCTCAATGACCTCAGGCAGGGGCGTTTGTGTCGCCTCATGATAGGTGCCGGCGACGAGCGCATTGATATTGAGTCGCTCCATCAGGTAGCACAGGCAGTCGTTTCGGATGGCGAACGGGTCCAAGGTGAGCATGGCGGGCATCAATGGTCTGGTGGTTTTAATCCCATTGACTCCAATATCAAAGCAGTCATGCGTCATGTCATCGCCTGAGTGCGAGCGCGCAATCACAGGTTTTGGATTGTTGGACCGATAGTGGGCCAAGCAAAAGCCCCGAGGCCACTCTGAGAAATTATGGGCATCGAGGTCTTTTGGAAAGTACAAGACGTTCTCGCTGGTCTCGTCTGGTACTAAGCCATTAAAGCAAAAATCCAGATCGGGGTGAACCATTAAGGTGGCAAACATTTGATAGAGCTCTAAGCATTCGGGTGCAGGGAACTCATTGCTGAGGGCTTCAAGGTTGAGCACCCGATCCAAGTAAGCCAGAGCGTGATCGGCCCCGCCACCATCGGTCGAAAGGCCACACTCTAGGGTGACTGAAGGACAAAATTGCCCAAAGGCATCGGAGAGAACCCCTTTTGGTTCGGTGAAATAAACCACCGTCTTGGTGAATTCACTGGCCAAGTGCAGCATTTGTGGATCAATGTGGTTCACCGCAGCGTAATGTGGATTACGGCCGGTGTTGTTATGAATGTCAATGCTGGCAAATGGCTGGCATTGGCGGATGTGCTTTGTCACTTCTGCCCACAAATCATGCCAAGGCGTATGCGGCACTATAGATCCCGGCCAACAGCGGTTGAAGTCGGGCTGATGGGGCAAATAGCGCTGATTTTTTGCGGCGGCCTCGACATTGCCGATTAAGATGATCAAGCTACGAGGAAGTGGGTCTCGCTGGTAGCGGCTTTTGAGCAGCCGCCTCAAGGCGTCCCAGCCCGAGATTTCATTGCCATGTTGCAAGACCGAAACCACCAATGGGTTGGTTTTTCGGCCGGGTAAGTGAATTAGAGTAGGGCCAGATAACAGCGTGGTGAGCTCGCTGGCGACACAGTCGAGCAGGCCCGAAGGCAAATGGTCAAGAATGGTTGGCTTCATAAGGTATCCTGTATGCCCATGGCATCTATCCTCGCACAATCGCTGACTCGATGTTACGGCCGCATGCTGGCGGTTGATCGCGTCTCATTTGAAGTTGAGGGCGGCACCGTGCTGGGATTTCTCGGTCCCAATGGCGCAGGTAAATCCACAACCATGAAAATGCTCACGGGTTATCTCCAGCCAACGTCTGGTACTGCTTTAATCAATGGCCACGATATCCGCACGCAAAGGCGCCAAGCACACCAGGTGCTTGGTTACTTGCCTGAGGGTGCGCCCTTGTATGAGGACATGCGCGTTGAAGAGTTTTTGGCCTTCATCGCAGCGGTGCGGGGCCTAAGCCGAGCTGAGACCACAAAAGCGATTGGTGCGCTGGCAGAGCGGTTGGAGTTGGAAGGCGTCCTAAAACAAACCATTGATACCTTATCCAAGGGGTTTGGTCGCCGGGTTGGTATTGCCCAAGCGCTGATCCATGACCCACCCATTCTGATTTTGGATGAGCCCACCGATGGGCTGGACCCAATTCAAAAAGCACAAGTGCGCCGTTTGATTCAAGAGATGGCAGACACAAAGATCATCATCATTTCAACGCACATCTTAGAAGAGGTTGAACTCTTGTGTCGTCGCATCATGATCATCTCCCAGGGTCAGTTGCAGCTGGATGGCACGCCATCAGAGGTCCGAGCCCGTTCTCGGTATGCAGGGGCTGTGAGTTTGGTGGTGGAACAACCTCAGGTTGTGGCATCCAAGCTCAGTGGTTTGGTAGAGGTGAATAATGTGGAGTTCCGCGGCGGCAAGCTAACCGCGTTTCCCAGTGGTGAGGGAGATCTGGCCAATGCGGTGCAGGCTTTGATCCAGACCGAGCATTGTAGCGTTAAAGAATTCCATTTAGAGGCTGGTCGGCTTGATGATGTTTTTGCCTCCATTGCCGGCCATGAGGTGGTCAATGAATAAGACCCTTATCGTCATGAAAAAAGAGTGGAGTGCCTACTTCCTGACACCCATGGCACCATTGTTTCTCATCATATTTTTGGTTCTAAGTTCAGCCCTGACTTTCTATGCCGGTGGCTTTTATGAGCGAGAGATTGCCGACTTGGAGCCGTTTTTCCAATTCCATCCATGGATTTATCTGTTTCTGGTGCCCGCCATTGGGATGCGGCTTTGGTCTGAGGAGTTTCGAAGTGGGTCTGCTGAGTTATTGCTCACACTGCCGCTGAGCACTTGGGAGGTGGTTTTGGGGAAATATTTTGCCGCCCTTGGTCTCGTTGGCTTGGGGCTTTTTTTGAGCTTTCCCTTATGGATCACCGTCAATGTTTTGGGCGACCCCGATAATGGAGTTATTGCGGGAGCTTATGTGGCCAGTTGGTTGATGGCGGGTACATTTTTAGCCATATCTACTGCAGCGTCTGCCGCCACGTCCAATCAAGTCATCGCTTTCATCGCCAGTGCCACGATTTGTTTCGTGTTTTTGATGGCAGGTATGCCACTGGTCTTAGAGCCAATGGGCGAAATATTGCCCCAGAAATCGGTTGATCTCATCAGTCAGATGAGTTTTCTAGTGCACTACTCCGCCATGGCGCGTGGCATATTGGATGTGCAGAGCCTGTTGTATTTTCTGGGTCTGATCGGGGTGATGCTCACCGGAAACTGGGCATTGATCGAATTAAGGAAGGCATCTTAGGCCATGTCTAAAGCAGCGCTTTTTTCTGTGTTTGGTTTGTCGTTGCTGGCTTTCATTGCGTTACTGGGGGCAACAGGCCTGTGGTCGGGTCAGGCGCGCCTGGACTTGACCGAAAATAAATTGCATACCTTGAGTGTGGGCAGTAAAGATCTCTTGGCCTCGTTGGACTCAGCAGTCGATATTCAAGTTTATTTCAGCGATCAAGCCAGTCAAGAGCTTCCCGCCATTCGTTTCTTTGCAAGACGGGTTGAGGGTTTGTTAGAGGCAATGTCGCGGGCATCGAATGGTCGCCTGCGTGTCGAATGGCGTGACCCTGAACCATTTTCCGAAGTCGAAGATGAGGCCCTTTTGGCTGGTTTGAATGGCCTGCCAATTGGTCCGAGTCAAGAGTCCGTTTATTTTGGCTTGGTCATTAATGGTGACAATGGCGAGCAAGTCACTTTGCCATTTCTGTCTCCAAACCGAGGGCACAGGCTCGAATATGACTTGATCCAACGCATCGACCGTGTGCAACGCGCCAGCCTCCCGAGAATTGCGCTCATTGGAGATTTGCCAATTCAAAATTGGTTGGTGTACCAACAAATGGCCGCCCGCTATGAGTTGATTGAGGTGCCCTCAACGGCAACCACGCTGCCTTCTGAGGTGGATTTGGTATTGATGATTCAGCCTCAGAGTTTGACACCAGACTTGGTCAATGCTTTGAAAGGCGCCATTGATCAGAACCTGCGCTTTTTGGTGTTTGTGGACCCTTATGTGCAAACATTGTCCGACGCACCTGAGGCCGATCCCAAGGTCTTTGAACTGCTCGAGGCAATGGGTGTGTCGATGCGTCCAGATGAATTTGTGGCCGATGCGGATCTTGGCTTGCAAGTCACGCTTGAGGCCAACGCCGCACCGATCAGACACCCAGCCATACTGGGCTTGAGCCAAGACGCATTGGCCATTGATGATGTCACCACCAGCGACCTTGAAGCGATCAATGTGGCCACTGTGGGTCACTTGGAGGTTCTGCCAAGTGCCGCTGAGGGAGCCAGCGCGTTGTGGATGGCTTCTGAGCGGTCTGCTCGTTTGCCGGTGGTGCGCCTTTTGTCCGAACAGCCCGTAGAAGAGCTCACCACTGACTTGCTCAATGAGCTTCCCAGCCAAGGAGGCGATAGCATCATGGCTCTCCGCACACAGCAACCCACCGATGCCATTGTGGTGGGCGATGTGGATTTCTTGGCAGACCGGTACTGGGTCTCTCGCCAGACCTTCATGGGAACTGAGCTGGTGGAGAGTTTTGCCAGCAATGGTGGTTTTGTGTTGAACGCGATCGACAACCTGATTGGTGACCCAAGTTTGATTGCGATACGAAGTCGAGAACGCTCACTTCGTCCCTTTGATCTCGTCGATGAGCTTCGCCGCTCCGCCGAGGCCCGCCTGCTGGAGACGGAAAGGCGACTAGAAGCTGCTTTGGCAGAGGCAGACGAAAAACTCTCTGTCTTGCGGCTGGAGGCGCCAGAGGATATGTCGGATGTTGAACGCGATGAGTTGGCCGCGTTTATCGAACAGCGCCTCGAGCTTCGGCAAGAGTTAAGGCGTGTGCGTCGTAATCTGGATCAAGAGATTGATCGGTTGGGGCGGCAGTTGGCTTGGATCAATATTGCATTGATGCCACTTTTGGTGGCCGCTTTTGGTCTGATCTTGCACATGCAACGCAGCCGCGAGAAGAAACAGGGTTAGTTGATACTGGTGTTTTTGCGGGCTTTGCCTTAAGGCTCTAGTAACTTGGAGTCGATGGCTTTGAAGACAGCCGACACCGCCAGCAAAAGTTCTTCGCGCAAACTGCTTTTGCGCCAGGCCATCGCAATGGTGCGTTGCGGTGTGGGTGCCTCAAAGGGCCGCACGGTGACATTTTCGATCGCGGTGACGGGTGGTTTGGTGGCCAAAATGGGCATCAAGGTGATGCCGCTGCCCGCCGCCACCATGTAGCGCAGCGTCTCGAGACTGGAGGCCTGAAAATCTAGGCGCTCAATGGCCCCTGAGAGCTGACACACCGCCAAAGCATGATCGCGAAGGCAGTGTCCATCTTCGAGTAACAGCAACTTTTGTGTTTTTAGGTCTTCGCTTCGGATGCGCTGTTTTTTGCTCAGTGGATGATCGTTGGGTGCGACCAAGACAAAGGGTTCACTGAACAACGGCTCAACATGAACCTGATCGTCATCAATGGGTGGTGCAAGCAAGATCGCATCCAGTGTCCCGTCCATCAGCATGGTCATGACCTGTTCGGTTTTTTCTTCGAACAGTCGGATGGTGAGCTTTGGAAACTGCTTTCGAATATTCGGGATGACGTGGGGCAACAGATAAGGTGCCAGGGTGGGGAATACACCAATGCTTAGGGTGCCGCTATAAGGATCATCGGCATCACGGGCCATTTGGCGAATCGCTTGAGTCTCTCCGACGATCACTCGGGCCCGCTCTAGCACTTTTTCCCCCAGTGGGGTGAGTAGCACTTGCCGAGAATTCCGCTCGATCAGATCATTGCCCAATTGCTCTTCGAGTTTGCGGATCTGGGTAGAGAGCGTGGGCTGGCTGACATGGCATCGCTCAGCTGCTTTGCGAAAATGGCGCAACTCAGCCAAGGCAATAAAGTACTGCAAGGCTCTGATGTTCATTTTTTAATTATATGCAAAAACTATCAAAAAATGGGTTTTGCTGGCTATTTCTTATTGACGCCCGGGGAGTATCAGGGCCGCCAGGGCGCGTCGATTTTCGCTCATTAGGACATTGAATGTACGGCTGGCCGCTTGGAGTGTCATGCATTCCAGCCCAACTTGGCGCGACAAGAACGCATGATAAATCGCCGCTGGGGGAAAAGATTGTTCGCTGCCCACGCCTAAGATCACCAGCTCAGGCTGATGCTGGAGCAATGGCTCAACCGTCTCGGGTGTGAGTTCATCGAGTGCGGTGACAGGCCAATCGGTCTCAAGTAGGCGAGCGCCGAGAAAAATGCTGGTTGTATAAGCCTCTGCGCCGATCACAACCTGATCAGGGCTGACAGAGCGAATAAAATGGTGATCACCCGGTTTGTGCTCAGTTAATTGCATACACTTAAGCTTTGGGCAATTTGATGCGCTTATCAGCGGCCCGTTTTGGGTTGGCTCGATAGAGGCACAAGACTTGACCAATGGCCATGACAGGCTCAGCTGACATGGAGCCCAAAAGGGTGTCAACGGTCGCTTGACGCGTGGCTCGGTCTTGGCGAATGCGAATTTTGATGAGTTCGTGGTGCAACAAGGCCGACTCAATCTCTTGGCCCACAGTATCACTGAGGCCTTTGTCTGCAATGGTCACGATGGGCTGAAGGGCATGGCAAAGGCCACGCAGATGCTTTTTTTGGTGTGTGCTTAACGACATGGTGTCATTGTACCTGATGACAACGAATTGAAGACAACAACCCATTGAAAACGCGCTTGGAGGGAATGTGAGTTCGAAAAACTGGACCCAGCGACAACGCAACGATCCTTATGTGAAACGGGCCCATGAGGAGGGTTGGCGTGCGCGCTCTGCATTCAAGCTCATGGAGCTCGATGACACAGATGGTCTTTTTGCCAAGGCCCGTCTGGTGGTGGATTTGGGGGCAGCACCCGGAGGTTGGTCCCAGGTGGCCTTAAAAAAACTCGCTGGACGAGGGCACGTATTCGCACTCGATCTCTTGGAGATGGAGCCGCTTGAGGGCGTTGTATGGATTCAGGGTGATTTCCGTGAAAAGGATGTCTTGGAGACTCTCGAGGCGGAGCTTTCGAAAATAGGAAAAGATTTGAGGGTAGACGTTGTTTTATCGGACATGGCACCCAATATTTCAGGTATTGGGCCCTCCGATCAGGCCAAGAGCATGTACTTGGCGGAATTGGCGCTGGATTTCGCGCGTGATTGGTTGGCGCAAAACGGCGTTTTTGTGGTCAAAGTATTCCAAGGCGCCGGTTTTGACGCCTTTCTCACTGAGCTTAGGGGATCATTCAAGTCTGTTAAAGTGAGAAAGCCCAAGTCGTCACGGGCCGAAAGCCGTGAGGTGTACCTTGTGGCACGGGGGCTTAAGCCAGAAGCGGGCTGAGTTCTGGGGTAAAATGAACTGTTAGATTCACTGGAGATGAGACGTTGAGTGACTTTGCAAAAAATCTGTTGATGTGGGTGATCATTGCGATGGTCTTGATGAGTGTATTCAACTACTACTCACAACCCACTCAGCAGCAAACCCGAGAAATGACTTATTCCATGTTTCTCGATGAGGTGCGAAGTGGCACAGTG
This sequence comes from Wenzhouxiangella sp., assembly GCA_965655975.1. Taxonomy (GTDB): domain Bacteria; phylum Pseudomonadota; class Gammaproteobacteria; order Xanthomonadales; family Wenzhouxiangellaceae; genus Wenzhouxiangella. Next base: position 40,131 of record CBFHIS010000004.1, on the reverse strand, counting down.
GGCTCCGTGCAGATTGAAGAAACGCCTGGGGCTAAAACCATCACAGGCACTCGACGTGATGGCCAAACCTTCACGGTGGTCGCACCGACCGACGATGGCCTGATCAAAGACCTCCTAGACAACCAAGTAGAGATTATTGCCAAGGAACCCGAGGGTCGCTCTCTGTTTTTGGATATTTTGATCAGCTTATTGCCTGTATTGGTTCTGGTGGGTTTGTGGGTCTATTTCATGCGCCAAATGCAAGGCGGCATGGGCGGGCGTGGCGGCGCCATGAGCTTTGGTAAATCCAAAGCCAAGCTCCAAGGCGAAGACCAGGTCAAAGTCACATTCGAAGACGTGGCTGGCTGCGAAGAAGCGAAAGACGATGTCACCGAGTTGGTGGAATTTTTGCGAAGCCCTGGGAAGTTTCAGCGCTTGGGTGGGCATATTCCCAAGGGCATTTTGATGGTCGGTCCCCCAGGGACAGGCAAAACCCTGTTGGCTCGAGCCATTGCCGGCGAGGCCAAGGTGCCATTTTTCTCCATCTCAGGTTCTGACTTTGTTGAGATGTTTGTCGGTGTGGGCGCCTCGCGTGTTCGCGACATGTTCGAAACCGCTAAAAAGCATGCGCCCTGTATTATTTTTATTGATGAGATTGATGCGGTGGGCAGACACCGTGGCGCGGGTCTTGGTGGCGGGCACGATGAGCGAGAACAAACGCTCAACCAGCTGCTTGTTGAAATGGATGGGTTTGAGGGCAACGAAGGCATCATCTTGATTGCAGCAACCAATAGGCCCGACGTGCTCGATCCCGCTTTGTTGCGGCCTGGTCGGTTTGACCGTCAGGTGGTGGTGCCATTGCCTGACCTGCGCGGGCGCGAACAAATTCTTAAAGTACACATGCGCAAAGTGCCCTTGGCCGATGATATTGATGCGCGCGTGATCGCTCGTGGGACGCCAGGCTTTTCTGGTGCAGACTTGGCCAACTTGGTCAACGAAGCAGCTTTGTTCGCGGCCAGAGAGAACGAAAAGACAGTCTCACAAATTGATTTTGAAAAAGCCAAAGACAAGATCATGATGGGTGCTGAACGTAAGTCTATGGCCATGTCGGAAGAAGACAAGCGCCTGACGGCTTACCACGAAGCTGGGCATGCCATTGTTGGCCGAATCGTTCCCGAGCATGATCCAGTATACAAAGTGACCATCATTCCGAGGGGTCGGGCTTTGGGTGTGACCATGTTCTTGCCTGAAGAAGACAAGTACTCAATGACACGCCAGCAATTGCGATCTCAGTTGGCCAGTTTGTTTGGTGGTCGTGTTGCTGAAGAGATCATCTACGGCAAAGACCATGTCACCACAGGCGCATCTAATGACATCGAGCGCGCCTCTCAGATTGCTCGCAACATGGTGACCAAGTGGGGGCTCTCTGACAAGATGGGCCCATTGGCGTATGGCGAGAACGAAGATGAGGTGTTCCTGGGGCGGTCAGTGACACAACACAAGCACATTTCTGATGAGACCCACCGTCAGTTGGACCAAGAGGTTCGACAATTCATTGATGAGGCATACGCTGAGGCGATGCGCATTTTAGAAGGTCACCGAGACAAGCTTGAGACCATGGCTGATGCCTTGATGCGTTATGAAACCATCGACACGCAGCAAATCGACCAAATCATGGCAGGCGAAGAGCCCAGCCCACCCAAAGGCTGGCATGATGACTCCACACCACCGCCATCTGCACCAAGTTCGGATGATCCGGTTGGTGGGGATGAGCCATCGGGTGAACCAGCGCCGAGTTGAGCTTGGCCAGCCAGCCCTTAATTGATGCCATTCAAGATGCCCATCTAAACCAGCAACCGCTGGTGATGGGCGTGTTGAATGTCACGCCCGATTCATTCTCTGATGGCGGTCAGTTTGTCAGCCACACCAGCGCCCTGGAACAGGCCCTACGTCTCGAGGGAGAGGGTGCGGCCATCATTGATGTCGGGGGCGAGTCCACGCGGCCAGGGGCAGAGCCTGTCGACGTTGATCAAGAGCTCGAGCGAGTGATTCCAGTCATTGAGGCAATCCGTTCCCGGACGGACGTGGCCATTTCGATTGACACATCCAAGCCTGAGGTCATGGAAGCGGCGCTTAAAGCCGGTGCGAGCATGGTCAACGATGTCAATGCACTTAAAGCTGATCGCGCGGTGGCTGTTGTGGCCAGCGTCAAAGCGCCAGTGGTGTTGATGCACATGCAAGGCGAGCCACGCTCTATGCAACGCGCACCAGAGTATGGTGATGTGGTCCAGGAGATTAGCGGGTTCTTGCTCGAACGCGTTCGTTGCTGCGTGGCGGGTGGGATAGCGCGCGATCATATTTTAATTGACCCAGGATTTGGCTTTGGTAAGGCGTTGGCGCATAATGTTGCTCTATTGGCTTGTCTGCCAAAAATTGTTGCACTGGGTCATCCAGTATTGGCAGGTTTGTCTCGGAAATCGATGCTTGGGCAAATCACGGGCCGGCAGGATCCTAAGGATCGGAAGGCGGCTTCGATCGCTTCGGCCTTGTTGGCCGCACAGGCTGGTTCGGCCATTGTCAGAGTCCATGATGTGGCAGAGACAGTGGATGCCATTAAGGTCTGGCAGGCGGTCAAGTGCTCGGCCATGCAAACAAACAACGTCAAGGACGAGGCATAAGAATGGGGGAGGTTGCATTGAAATATTTTGGGACAGATGGTGTGCGCGGTCGGGTGGGCGAGTCACCCATGACCGCTGAATTTGTGTTGCAGTTTGGCTGGGCGGTTGGCACCGTATTGGCAAAAGCCGGTCCACAAAAGCGCGTGGTGATTGGCAAAGACACGCGCATTTCAGGCTATTTGTTCGAATCAGCGCTCGAGGCGGGCCTATCGGCCGCCGGTGCAGACAGTATTTTGTTGGGGCCAATGCCCACACCAGCGGTGGCGCACCTCGCGCACTCGCTGGGTGCTGCAGCAGGCATTGTGATCTCTGCCTCGCATAATCCCTACTACGACAACGGACTCAAGCTGTTTTCGAGCCAAGGAGAAAAGCTCGCCGAGGACTTGGTGGTTGCGATTGAAAAGCGCTTGGAAGAGGGCCTGTCTGAGGGTATGCGGATGGTCGATGCCAGTCAGCTCGGCCGAGCGATTCGGATTGATGACGCTGTTGGTCGGTACACCGAATTTTGCAAGTCAACGCTTGGGCCAGCGACGTTATTAACAGGCCTCAAATGCGTTCTTGATTGCGCCAATGGCGCCACTTATCGCATTGCGCCTGAGGTCTTTCGTGAGTTAGGCGCAGAAGTGGTCACCATCCATGACCGACCGGATGGGCTCAACATCAACGAGCAGTGTGGTTCAACTTATCCCAAAGGCCTCTGTGAGGCGGTACTGGCTCATGGTGCGGATCTCGGTATGGCCTTTGATGGCGATGGTGATCGCGTGATTTTGGTTGATGGTGCTGGCCAAGTGGTTGATGGCGACCAAATCTTGTACGTCCTAGCCAAGGCATTTAACGCCTGTGGTCGCCTCAAAGGGGGCGTGGTGGGTACCGTCATGACCAACCTGGGACTAGAACAGGCCCTTATGGCCGATGGCATCCCATTTGAGCGCACTGCTGTTGGAGATCGATACGTGCATGAGTGCTTGCGACAACACGGTTGGGTATTAGGCGGCGAGGCCTCAGGGCATATTTTGTGCCTGGACCGGTCACAGACAGGCTGCGGCATCGTGAGTGCGCTTCAGGTTTGTGAGCAGGTGGTTCAGCAAGGCAAGAGTTTGGGTGAACTGGTCTCTGGTATGAAGCGCTACCCCCAAACCATGGTGAATGTGCCGGTGAGTGCGCGTGTGGATGCGAAATTATTGAAAACGCCAGCGATTGAGTCTGCGCTACAGCAGGCGGAGTCAGCGTTGGGAGACTCGGGTCGGGTGGTGTTGCGACCGTCAGGCACTGAGCCGTTGGTTCGGGTCATGATTGAGGGCAGCGATCAAGCCCAGGTACAAAGCCTCACCGAGGACTTGGCTGAGGTGGTGAGGCGTTCGATTTAGTCGCTCTGCGCCCCCCGAGGGCGCACGGACTCAACCCTAGAAAGAACTTCTATTTTATCCAATAAAACATTGATCTTACTTGCTATTTCAGGCGGATTTTCTGCGTCTAAGCTCTGCCCATTGGCATCTTGCACGATGCCATAACCCCGTTCCAATACAGCCAAGGGACTCAGGCTGTTGAGGGTCCTTGCCATGGCATTGAGACGGTCGGTGTGCTGATTCAGGCGCCGGTCGGTGGCCAGTTGGAGGTGCTTCTTGAGCTCGCCGAGACGCTCCTCGCTTCGCTCTAAAGTCGTCATCGGATGCAACCGCAACAAACGGTGCTCCATCAAATCAACGCTTTGCCCGTGTTGATTGAGCAAACGAAGCATACCGCGCCCAATGGCCTGCTTCAAGGTGCTGAGTGTTTGGCTGACCTCAGAACCATCTGGGGTCGCTAAAACTGCCGCTGCTGTGGGTGTTGCTGCCCGACAATCGGCAACAAAATCGACAATGGTGGTATCGGTTTCATGGCCCACACCCGAGATAACTGGGAGGCGAGCACTGGCAACGGTTCTGGCCAAAGCCTCGTCATTGAACGCCCAAAGGTCTTCGATTGAACCGCCGCCCCGCGCCAAAATAATCAAATCATTGTCGGGTGAGCGGTCGGCCTCCAGTAGCGCTTGGATCAGGCTCTCTGGTGCTTGGTCTCCTTGCACGAGTGACGGGTAGAGCTTGGTGGTGGCAATCGGCCAGCGCTTGGCCAAGGTTTGTTTGATGTCTCGTAAAGCGGCGCCTGAGCCCGAGGTTACCAAGGCGATGCGCTTGGGCCACTTTGGCAAGGGTTTTTTTCTCTCAGGATCGAACAGTCCCTCGGCACCGAGCTTTTTTTTGAGCGCCTCAAATGCTGCATGGAGAGCGCCCAGTCCAGCACCCAAGACATCGCTGGCAATCAGTTGATAATCGCCACGGGGTGCGTATAGGCTCAGTTGCCCCCGCACCAAAACCTCATCGCCGTTGCTGGGTTCAAAAGAAAGCTTTGATGCCTGGGCTTTGAATAGGGCACACCGAATTTGAGCACGCCCGTCTTTTAGGCTGAAATAGAGATGCCCCGAGGCGGGACGCGCCAGATTGGAAATTTCACCCTGAATCCAGACTCGGCCAAATCCGGCCTCGATATGGCGCTTGGCCTCTTGATTGAGCTCGCTGGGGGTGTAGACATGGGTTTCTGGACCAGGCCGCTCGATCATGAGCCTTCGTCCAATGACCGAGACAGCAGTCCGGCATAGGCATCCACTCGTCGATCTCTGAGGAAGGGCCAAGTGCGTCGAACAGTGTCCGTGCGAGCCAGATCGACCGATCCCATCAGCAAAGTGGCTTGGTCGTTGGCCTGGGCAATCAACTCACCTTGTTGGCCAGCAATCAGGCTGTGGCCCCAAAAATGAGCGGGGTGGAGCCCACCATCTGGGTCTGGCTCATAACCGATTCGGTTGCAGGCAACGACAGGCAGTCCATTGGCAATGGCGTGGGCTTGGTGCATGATGCGCCAAGCCTCGAGTTGGCGAGCTTGTTCATCTGCTGCATCGTTGGGATCCCAGCCAATGGCGGTCGGGTAAATGAGCAATTGGGCACCTGCCAGTGCCATGAGGCGCGCAGCTTCTGGGAACCATTGGTCCCAACACACCAACACACCAAGCCGACCGATGGAGGTATCGATCGGTTTGAAGCCGAGATCCCCCGGTGCAAAATAGTATTTCTCGTTGTAGCCAGGATCATCTGGGATGTGCATCTTCCGATAGTAGCCAGCCATGGCGCCATTTTTATCGACCACGATGGCTGTGTTGGATGCGAGCCCAGCCTGGCGCGCCTCAAAGATACTGCCGACAATCACGACTTGATGATCTTTCGCGCTTTGCGAGAGCGCTTGGAAAGTCGGGCCATCCAGTGCTTCTGCCTGATCAAAGAAACGGGCTTGCTGTGATTTACAAAAATAAGGAGTTCGATGGAGCTCGGGAAGCACCACCAAATCAGCCCCTGCAAAAGCCGCTTGCCCGATCAGCTCCAAGCTGGTGTCTAGATTTTTTTCTGAATCATCCCCCATGGCGTGTTGGGCGAGAACAATTTTTAAACTTTGTGACATGGCGTCTCCTAAACCAACCCCCATGAGTCAGATCGGGCTGGGGTTGTTGCGATGGCGGGTATGTGCATGGTGGCACAATGTGGCCCACCAAATTGGGTGATCAAATAACGAGAGGGTATCGGCACAATCTGACGCTCGGGGAGGGCGTTGGCCAGTGTCGACAAGGCGATCTCATCACTGGCAAGCCCATAGACAGGCACCAAGCAAGCATTATTGATTAGAACAAAATTGACATAGTTCAGCGGCAATTCTGAGGCATCACTCGCCGCTGGCAACACAATTAATCGTGGTGATTGATGCTTCCCATGCTCGCCGATAACCTCCAGCTGACCAAGTTGTCGCATCAATTCAGTATTCAGTGAGGCATCGGCGAGCGCTTGCACCACAATGGTTTGAGCGTCGATAAAGCGTGCCAATGTATCAATGTGACCATCGGTGTCATCGCCAGCGTGTGGGGGCACATCAATGCCAATGATCTCTTGTGCACATAATTCATTTTTGAGTCTTACCTCGAGCTCATCGCGCGCCATCGCAGGATGCCGCGTTTTGAGGCAGTGCCAGTTGACCAAAACCGTGCCTTGCCCATTCGACTCAATGGCGCCACCCTCTAAGACAAAGTCAGATTGACGTAACGCAATGGGTCCAACGGCCTCTATGAATTTGGGTTGCGTGGCCAGAGTTGAAGTGACTTCGTTGTCTTTGCTGTTGACATAGTCTTTGCCCCAAGCCGTGAATTCAAAATTAACCAAGACTAAGGAGTTCTCCGCAACAAACCCAATCGGCCCAAAGTCTCGACACCACGTGTCATCAAATGGAATGGGCATCAATACAAGTCTAGGATGCGAGGCAATGGCTGAGGGCAGGGGGTCGATGTCTTTGGGGTCCCGCAGCAAAATGACGGTTTGATGCTCTAGAGTGGCTTCAATCAGGCGCTCAATCTCCGAGCGCACCTCGGCCAAGCAGGGCGCCCAGTCCGTGGCTCTGTGGGGCCATGCGACAAGCAGAGCAGACTGGTTTTCGAATTCGCCAGGCAGGCGTTTTTGATCCGTTGTGCTGTGGTGGTTGGCTTGTCTTTGACCCATGGGCGAGAGTATATCAGGGCACTTCGGTGCTTAGGTGAGAGAGCAAAGCCATGCGGTGAGACCAGGCATGTAAAATGATGATTTAGTTGGTTCACTTGCCACCATTTATCAGAGGACGATAACGATGAGTACGCTCTTAATTACCGGTGCAAATAGAGGAATTGGCCTGGAGTTGGCCAAGCAATATCAGGCATCAGGGCATCAAGTCATCGCGGTTTGCCGCCAAAGTTCCGATGAACTCGACAAGATTAAAGGCATTCGAGTGGAGGCTGGGATTGATGTCACCCATGGGGATGATTTGGAGGCGTTGGCCAAACGCCTTGAGGGGGTTGAGCTTGATGTGCTGATCAACAATGCGGGTTTGTTGGTTGGCAGTTCTCTGGTGGGCATTGAGCAAGAGCTCGATGCTTATCGTCAACAGTTTGAGATTAATACCTTGGCGCCATTGCGGGTGACTTCGGCGCTTTTGGGTTCACTCAAAGCCGGCTCAAAAGTCATCATTATCACGTCCCGGATGGGATCTGTGGCCGACAACACCTCAGGTGGACAGTTTGCCTACCGAATTTCTAAGGCGGGGGTGAACAGTGCGGGTGTCTCTTTGGCGCATGAGTTAAAACCCAAAGGCATTGCGGTGGGCCTATTGCATCCTGGCTATGTCAAAACTGGCATGACCCAGCACACAGGTCACATCGAACCAGATGAGGCGGCGGCCAATTTGATGGAGCGCATTGAAGAGCTTGACATGGCGAGCACGGGCTCATTTCGTCATGCCAATGGCGATCCTTTGCCTTGGTGATTGTCGGGGTAATGATCGGGTCGCTGGTAGCGGCTCTGCTCGGCCAGTAGACGCCGCCAAGCGTCTAGTCGACTGGCGTGGATTTCTCCACGGCTCGCTGCTTCTAGCACAGCGCAGCCGGGTTCATGGTCATGGGTGCAATCTCTGAAGCGGCATTGTCCTAAAAAGGGCCGGAACTCTACAAAGGACTCTGCCAGCTCAACAATGGGCATTTGCCATAGGCCATATTCCCAAACGCCAGGTGAGTCAACCAGATACCCGCCTTGGGGCAATGGATAGAGGCGTGTGGTTGTGGTTGTGTGCTTGCCTTTGCCAGTGGCTTGTGAGAGTTGCCCAATCAAGCTCTCCACACCAGGGATCAGTCGATTGAGAATTGACGATTTCCCCACCCCAGATTGGCCCGCCAAAATGCTCGTCTGATCGGTGATGTGCTCGGTCAATATTTTGAGCGATTGAGCGTCATTGATGTTGGTTTTAATCGGGGTATACCCCAATGTTTCTAAGTCCTTTAGGTAGGCAAATGCTGGAATCTCTGGAATGCCCAGATCGGTTTTGTTGAGCACAATGATTGGTTTGATTTGCCGCTGCTCGGCCATGGCCAAGTAGCGTGTCATTAAATCTAAGCTGGGCTCTGGTTCTGGGGCAATCACGATCAAGAGCTGATCAATATTGGACGCCGTGGGCTTAAAGCGCCCCTTGTGATCGCCGCGGCCAAAGGTATTTGTGCGTGGACGGATGGCGGTTAAGCGATTTTCCTTGTCGAGTTCGATCAAGTCGCCTGCCAAAGGCCGCTCCAACGAGCGGTTGAAGTAAAAATGCGACAACTGTCCATCAGGCATGAGTGCCGTTCCATGATCGGAGTGGGTGACCAGCACACGCGATGGCTCTATCTTCATAAACGATGATTGTCCTGATATAGTGAGCGCAACTCAACGTACCTCAATGGATTTAGACCATGACAGATGCTGCTAAGACCGACGCCAACAACGCTGGCTGGCTGGTGTGGATTGATTTGGAGATGACGGGTCTCAACCCGCTGAGCGATGACATCATCGAAATTGCCACCATTGTGACCGACGCGCAATTGAACGTGATGGCCGAGGGTCCAGTCCGAGCGATCCAAACACCGGCATCGGTTCTCGAGGCGATGGATGAGTGGAACACACGCACGCACACCCAGTCGGGTTTGGTGAAACGCTGCCTTGAGAGTGCCACCAGTTTGGCAGAGGCTGAGCGAGAAACCTTGGCCTTTCTGAGTCAATTTGTGTCTCCAGGCCGCTCGCCAATGTGCGGCAACTCGATTTGCCAGGACAGACGTTTTTTGGCGCGTCAGATGCCAACGTTGGAGGCATTTTTTCACTACAGGAATCTCGATGTCAGCACCTTGAAAGAGCTCGGTTCGCGCTGGGCACCATCGATCGTGTCTGAGTTCCAGAAAAAAGGGACGCACCAAGCACTTGAGGACATTCAAGAATCGATTGCAGAGCTCCGGCATTATCGGCAATACATGGGGCCATTGAGCGGTCTTTCATAAAAAAGCATCAAGCTCAATGGCCTTTTGCATTGGCCAGCTTCCGCCAGGTATCAACAACCGTATCGGGGTTGAGTGACATGCTTTCGATGCCTTGGTCAAGAAGCCACTGGGCAAGGTCTGGATAGTCAGAGGGACCTTGTCCGCAAATGCCGATGTACTTACCTTCTTGGCGGCACGCCTCAATGGCCATCTTCAAAAGTGCTTTGACTGCCGGGTCTCTCTCATCAAAACGATGAGCCACCAACGCTGAGTCTCGGTCTAGCCCTAAGGTCAGCTGGGTCATGTCATTGGAGCCGATGGAGAAGCCATCAAAGTGTTCTAAGAATGCGTGCGCTGAGAGTGCGTTGGAGGGCAGTTCGCACATCATGATCACCTTAAGCCCATTCTCTCCTCGCTTCAAGCCAAATTCCGCCATCACCTCAACCACTTCTTTGGCTTCGTCAACGGTGCGCACAAAAGGCACCATGGCCCAGACATGGTCAAGCCCCATGTGTTCTCGGACTTTTTTCAATGCCCGACATTCAAGTTCAAAGGCCGGTTTGAATTGTTCATCCACATAACGCGATGCACCACGCCAGCCGATCATGGGGTTTTCTTCCTCGGGCTCATAGGCGCGTCCACCAATAAGATTCGCATATTCATTGCTCTTAAAATCAGACAGTCGAACAATGACTGGGTTTGGGCCAAAGGGTGCGGCGATGGTGGCAATGCCCTCTGCCAGGCGATCGACATAGAAAGAGACAGGGTCATCATAGCCACGGATGCGCTGTTCGATCTCAGTCTTCACCAACTCAGGTTGGTCATCGGGGTTGAGAAGCGCCAGCGGGTGAATGCCGATCATCCGATTGATAATGAATTCGAGGCGTGCAAGGCCAATGCCATGATTGGGGATCTGTGCAAAATCAAATGCTCGGTCGGGGTTGGCAACGTTCATCATGACTTTGAGAGGTGCCTTTGGCATTTCATTGAGTGAATCTTCTGCCACGCTGAACGAGAGGGCGCCCTCATAGATGTAGCCTGTATCGCCCTCTGAGCAGGCGACCGTCACAACAGTTTCATGGGGGATGGCTTGGGTGGCATCACCACAGCCAACCACCGCAGGGATGCCGAGTTCGCGAGCGATGATGGCCGCATGACATGTTCTTCCACCACGGTTGGTCACGATGGCAGAGGCACGCTTCATCACAGGCTCCCAGTCTGGGTCGGTCATGTCCGTGACCAACACATCCCCGGCCTCGACCTCATGGATCGCCTCAAGCGTTTGGATGACACGCGCGCGCCCAGTACCAATCCGCTGACCGATGGCGCGGCCTTGAGTCATGACCTCGCCTGTTTCTTCAAGCTTGAATCGCTCCATTGTTTGGTCGTGCCGGCTTTTGACTGTCTCGGGGCGTGCCTGGAGAATGTAGAGCGAACCAGTGAGGCCATCTTTGCCCCACTCAATGTCCATGGGTCGACCGTAGTGATCCTCAATGGCGAGTGCCATTTGACCCAATTCGGTGACCTCTTCGTCTGTCAGCGAAAAGCGAGTCGCGAAATCAGTGGGCGTGTCTTCCACCACCACGCCACGGACTGCATCATTGATCATCCGAGTGGCCTTGGAGCCCAAGGTTTTTCTCAACAAGGCAGGCCTGTTTTGGCGCAGGTTGTCTTTAAACAGATAAAACTCATCGGGATTGACCGCGCCTTGGACCACGCTTTCTCCCAAGCCATAGCTGGCTGTGACAAAGACAACACCACGGTAACCGGATTCGGTGTCCAGCGTGAATAAGACACCAGCAGCCCCCTGATCAGACCTCACCATCAATTGAACACCAGCAGACAACGCCACATCGTGGTGGTCAAAGCCGTGGTGCACTCGATACGCAATGGCGCGGTCGTTGTATAAGCTTGCAAAAACAGCGTGTAGCTTTTCCAAGACATCGTCGATGCCTCGAACATTTAAAAAAGTCTCTTGCTGACCAGCAAATGAGGCGTCTGGCAGATCTTCAGCCGTGGCGGACGATCGAACAGCAACGGCCATATCATCACCGTAGCGCTGACCCATTTGGATAAAGGCTTCGGTGATGGCTTCTTGCAATGGGACTTGTAAGGGCGTATCCATGATCCATCGCCTGATCTCTTGCCCCGCTTGTGCCAGCGCGCGCGTATCTTCCGTATCGAGGCCTGCCAGCCGGTCTTGAATCTTGCCGGCCAAGCCCGATTGGTCGAGAAACTCACGAAATGCATCGGCTGTGGTGGCAAATCCCCCCGGAACACGGACACCTGCATCAGCCAAATGGCCAATCATTTCCCCCAAAGAAGCATTTTTCCCACCGACCTTTTCAAGGTCGTTCATGCCCAGCTGATCTAGCCACAGGATATACTCAGTCACTGGATGGTTTTCCCTTACTTTTGTGTTGAACCAGTGACTATTGTAAACCCAGAGGGCGAAATGAAACGAACTGTGTTTTTTGTCTCAGACGGGACCGCGATCACAGCTGAGACTTTTGGTCACAGCTTGCTGACTCAGTTTGCCGATCTCGAGTTTCGTCAAATCAGACTGCCATTTGTGGACACACCCTCAAAGGCCAGAGACAGCGCTGAGTTGATTAATCGGGCGACCAAGGCCAGCGGGGAATCCAGCCTGGTTTTTTCCACAACCGTGGACCCCGAGATTACTCAGATTATTTCGAAAAGTGACGCACAAGTCTTTAATTTATTTGATCATTTTTTGGTGGAAATCGAAAAGTCTTTGGGTCGGCCCAGAAAGCCCAGTGTCGGGCGGGCGCACGGTATGGGGGATCGCACCGTCTACGAAGACCGGATGGAGGCGACCAACTATGCCTTAACCCATGACGATGGCATCAGCCAAAAGATGGATCAGGCCGATGTAATCCTGGTGGGTGTGTCTCGCTCGGGCAAAACCCCGACGTGTCTGTACATGGCCCTGCATTATGGGCTAAAGGCGGCCAATTACCCTCTGACCGAGGAAGACTTAGAGCAGCCACGGCTCCCAGATTTCCTCCGGCAGCACAAAAAGAAGTTGTTTGGCTTGACCATAGAGCCTGAGCGTCTTAGCAAGATTCGTGAGCTGCGCCGGCCCAACTCTCGCTACGCCTCACTCAAGCAGTGTCGATATGAGGTGGAGGCTGCCGAAGCCATGCTTCGAGCCGAAGGCGTACCCCAGCTTTCATCAACCGGTTCCTCTATTGAGGAGCTGGCCAGCCGGATCTTGTTGAGCCAAGGATTGCACCGGGAAGACCTAGAGAGCAATTCACCGTGAGTTTGCTATAGTGCCGGGCATGTTAACGAAGCTAGAGATTCAGCGTCCCCAAGTGCAGCGTTTGGCCAGGCAGCTGCCCAACTTGCACGCGGCCATTTATGGCGCGCTGAGCTTGCTGTTGCCCGACCAGCTCAGCCGGTCTGATTGTTTGGTGTCGAAAGTGGCCAACAGCCCTGATCTGTATCTCAATGTTCTCGAGCGACATGACTACACCTCCTATCTTCAGTTGACCTACGTCATGGCTGACGGACAGGTACAAAACCCAAACGCGTATATCCGGATCTATCACGATGCGCACCTGGCTGAGGCAACTGCCTTTAGTCCAGAGCAGGGCATCCAGAGGTTTGCAGGCCCTGATTTGCCGATTCATGGCCAAGTGGTGCGCAGCTGGCGTCTGAATCGGGCCTTGGTGAAATGGCTCGATTTTTGTCTGACGCAAGGCCACGGCGTCTCTACTTTTAAGGCAGCCGACGAAATTCCGGACTTTTTGGCGATATAGCTGGTTCGCTCAGCGTGGTTTGTTTACAATAGACATCCGGATAAGGGGTATTTCATCCCTGTCAACCGGAGGTCTCAAACTTTGTCCCATTTACAGGCGATATTGGCACTAGAAGACGGTACGCTGTTTTCTGGTGTGGGTTTTGGTGCGCCCGCCACATTGACTGGCGAGGTGGTGTTTAACACCGCCATGACAGGCTACCAAGAGATCCTGACTGACCCCAGTTACGCCGGTCAGTTGGTCACACTCACAGCCGCCCATGTTGGCAACACAGGTGTTAATCCGTTCGATCAAGAATCGGATCGAATGCATTGCATGGGTTTGATTGTTCGCGACCATCCAAGGCTGTATCGTTCTTGGCGAGCCAAGATGTCGTTGGATGAATTTCTTAAAGCCCACGGGCGCTCTGGGATTTGCGATGTGGATACGCGCTCTTTGACGCGCCACCTTCGCCAGGTCGGTGCGTTGAATGGCTGTTTGATGGTGGGCGAGTCCGTTGACCCCGATGAAGCGTTAGAACAGGCACGGGCGTGCCCACCGATGCAGGGTTTGGACCTTGCCAAGACCGTCTCGGTCGAACAGCCCTATGAATGGCATGAGGGGGCAGTTGACCTGACACAACGTGGGTGCCTGGGCCACGTACCAGAGGCCAAGCATCACGTGGTCTGTGTTGACTATGGCACCAAGCGCAACATCTTGCGGTTGTTGGTTCAGGCTGGCTGTCGAGTCACCGTTGTCCCTGCGCAATCCACGTTTGAGGACGTGATGGCGCTTGGGCCTGACGGTGTCTTGTTGTCAAATGGGCCAGGTGACCCTGAGCCATGCGGTTACGCCATTGACCTCGTTGCCAAGCTTTTGGCCGACGGGGTGCCGACCTTTGGCATCTGCTTGGGGCATCAGCTTCTGGCATTGGGCGCAGGCGCCAAAACCACCAAAATGAAGTTTGGCCACCATGGTGCCAATCATCCAGTCCGTGATGCGGTGAGCGGCGAGGTGTTTATCACCAGCCAGAATCATGGTTTTTGTGTTGACGAGCGTGATCTGCCCGCGCATGTGATTCCGACACACCATTCGCTTTTTGATGGGAGCATCCAAGGGATCCGCATCGACGGTAAGCCAGCGATGGGGTTCCAAGGACACCCCGAAGCAAGCCCTGGGCCGCATGATTTGTATCCTTTGTTCGGTCAGTTTGTTGAGTGGATGGAGTCACGGCATGCCTAAAAGAACCGACATAAAATCCATTCTGATCATCGGGGCTGGACCGATTGTTATTGGACAGGCTTGCGAGTTTGACTACTCAGGCGTGCAGGCGGTCAGAGCGCTCAGAGAAGAGGGCTATCGGGTCATTTTGGTCAATTCCAATCCGGCCACCATCATGACCGATCCAGAAGTGGCCGATGTTGTCTATATCGAGCCGATTCGTTGGCAAACGGTCAGGGAAGTGATTGCCAAGGAAAGGCCCGATGCACTGCTGCCCACGATGGGCGGGCAGACCGCGCTCAACTGCGCACTCGATCTTGATCGGGAAGGTGTCTTGGCCGAGTTCGGTGTGGAGATGATTGGCGCATCGAAAAAAGCCATCGATATGGCTGAAGACCGCGAGCAGTTTCGTGTGGCCATGGGGGAGATTGGTCTGTCTGTGCCACGTGCCAAGGTGGCGCACACCATCGAAGAAGCGATTGAAGTTCAAAAAGACATTGGTTATCCGACCATCATTCGACCCTCTTTTACTCTCGGCGGTTCTGGTGGTGGCATTGCCTACAACAGAGAAGAGTTCCATGAGATCGTGACGCATGGGCTTGATTTGTCCCCAACCTCTGAGGTGTTGCTCGAAGAGTCGGTGTTGGGCTGGAAAGAGTTTGAGCTTGAGGTGGTCCGAGATCACTCAGACAACTGCATCATCATTTGCTCGATTGAAAATATTGATCCTATGGGGATTCACACAGGCGACTCGATCACTGTGGCGCCGGCACAGACATTGACCGATCGCGAGTATCAAGCCTTGCGCAATGCCTCCATCGCTGTGTTGAGAAAAATTGGCGTCGACACTGGTGGCTCGAATGTGCAATTTGCTGTTAACCCCGATGATGGGCGCATCGTGGTGATCGAAATGAATCCGCGGGTCTCGCGTTCATCGGCGCTGGCTTCGAAGGCGACGGGCTTTCCAATCGCGAAAGTGGCGGCAAAACTCGCTGTGGGTTACACCCTAGATGAGTTGAAAAACGAAATCACAGGTGGCGCGACGCCGGCCTCTTTTGAGCCCACGTTGGATTATGTTGTCACCAAAATCCCACGCTTTGCTTTTGAGAAGTTCCCAGCGGCCAATGACCGTTTGACGACGCAGATGAAATCAGTGGGTGAGGCGATGGCCATCGGTCGGACGTTTCAAGAGTCGTTTCAAAAAGCATTGTGTAGTTTAGAAACAGGTCTCACTGGTCTCAATCCGCCAGAAGTTCAGGCCGATGAACAAGGCGATCTGGGTTGGCTGAAACGCGAGCTCTCCCAGGCAGGCCCTGATCGCTTGTTGTATGTGGCTCAAGCGGTCCGGCTTGGCATGTCGATGGATGAGATTCATCAGCTGACACGCATCGATCCGTGGTTCTTGGACCAAATGATTGAGTTGGTGGAATTGGAGATTGATCTAACCCAGCAGTCTTTAAGTGACATCAGTGAGCAACAGATGATGATGCTCAAGCGCCATGGGTTTTCCGATGCCAGGTTGGCGCAACTTTTAAAAGTGAGCGAGGAAGAGATTGCTCAGTTTCGGGCTCGGCACAGCATACACCCGGTCTATCGTCGGGTGGATACCTGTGCAGCGGAGTTTGAAACGACAACGGCTTATATGTATTCGACATGGGGTGAAGCTTGCGAGGCCAACCCGAGTGATCGAAAAAAGGTGATGGTCTTGGGTGGTGGCCCCAATCGAATTGGTCAGGGCATTGAATTCGATTATTGCTGCGTGCATGCAGCCATGGCCATGCGCGAGCTGGGTTATGAGACCATCATGGTCAACTGCAATCCAGAAACAGTCTCAACCGATTACGACACATCAGATCGGCTGTATTTTGAGCCTTTGACGCTCGAGAGCGTCTTATCCATTATCCAAGTGGAAAAGCCTGAGGGCGTGATCATCCAGTTTGGCGGTCAAACACCCTTGAAACTGGCCCGGGCGCTGGAGGCACATGGTGCCCCCATTGTCGGGACCACACCCGACTGTATTGATCTGGCTGAAGACCGTGAACGCTTCCAAGCGCTTCTTAACGAATTGCAATTGAAGCAGCCGCCAAATCGTGTGGCACGTACCAATGAACAGGCACTTTTGCTGGCCAGAGAAATTGGTTATCCGCTGGTGGTTCGCCCATCCTATGTCTTGGGTGGCCGTGCGATGGACATTGTCCACGATGAATCAGAACTTGGCCGTTACATGACCGAGGCGGTTAAGGTATCGAATGATTCTCCTGTGTTGTTGGACCGGTTCTTGGACCATGCCATTGAGGTGGATGTCGATGCAATCTGTGATGGCTCTCGCGTCATCATTGGTGGAATCATGGAGCACATCGAAGAGGCAGGCGTCCATTCAGGCGACTCTTCGTGCAGCCTGCCCGTGTTTTCTTTGCCCACCCACATTGTTGATGCCATTGCCCAACAGACAAGGAAAATGGCCTTGGCTTTAAATGTGGTGGGGTTGATGAATGTCCAATTTGCTGTTCGGGGCGAGGAAATTTTTGTTCTGGAGGTCAATCCCAGAGCGTCTCGCACAGTGCCTTTTGTGGCCAAGGCAACCGGCACGGCCATTGCCAAAATTGCAGCGCGTTGCATGATTGGCAATACGTTGGAAGAGCAGGGCGTGACGGCCGATTTAAAAACCCGCTTTTATGCCATCAAAGAACCCGTTTATCCGTTTATTAAGTTCCAAGGTGTTGACCCCATCCTAGGCCCTGAAATGCGCTCGACGGGTGAAGTGATGGGTGTGGGCTTAACCTTTGGTGCGGCCGTTGCTCGTGGACAGAAAGGTGCGGGCATCAACGCCGCGGTCAGTGGGCGGGCGTTTTTGAGTGTGCGCGATGCCGATAAAGACCGGCTGTTGCCAATCGCCAGAGAACTGATTGAGCGTGGCTTTAGTCTGGTTGCAACCGAAGGCACCCACCAGGTGCTCCAAGCAGCTGGCATTGCCTGTGATTATGTCAACAAGGTCACCCAAGGCAGGCCACACATCGTGGATGCGATCAAGAATCGAGAAATCGATTACATCGTCAACACCACAGAGGGTCGCCAAGCGATTGCAGACTCTTTTTCCATCAGGCGCCAGGCACTGCAGCACAAAATCAATTACTCTACGACCATAGCGGGTGCCAAAGCCACTTTGCGAGCGTTGGACCATTGGAATGAAACCGATGCCCGTAGCTTAAATGAACTCTATGAAATCGAGGAGGGGCCATGAGTCAAGTGCCCATTACCAAGCAAGGCGCAGAGCGCCTGCGGGAAGAATTGAATGGTCTGAAGAAAGTCGACCGTCCTGCGGTTATTGAGGCCATTGCTGAGGCCAGAGCGCATGGTGATTTAAAAGAGAATGCCGAATACCATGCCGCCCGAGAACAGCAGGGCTTTATTGAAGGTCGGATCAAAGAGCTCGAGTCAGCACTCAGCCACGCTCGCGTGATTGATTTGGCTGAGCTCAACCCTGGAACCAAGATCGTTTTTGGCGCAACCGTTGTCTTGGCCGATGAAGCGGACGATCAAAAAGAAGTGACTTGGCAGATTGTGGGTGACTTGGAAGCCGACACCAAAGAGCGGCGCTTGGGCATCAGTGCACCACTGGCCCGTGCGCTCATTGGGAAAGAAGAAGGCGATGTGGTCGAGTTTGAAGCCCCGGGAGGCCAGCGTTCCTATGAGATTCTCGAGGTCCGCTACGAAGCCTAGTTCGCCGGCGGTTTTATTTGTCCCCGCACTCGATCAGTGGTTGGCCATTGCCCGAACGGTGCCCGCGGGGCTCAAACGCTGGCTAAGTGCTGGGACTGTCGAGACCTTTTCATCGGATGCCTATGTCGCGGAACTGATGCTGGGCCAGGCCATTGCGCCAGCGGCACTCCATGCCATGATCGACAATCTAGATTGTGGGCCAGACACCCTGGTTCAAATCGATCTGGTGTCCTTGCAACCCGATCTTAATGCGGTCTGGGCACAACCGACTCACGCAGCACCCGATCAAGAGACCGTGGATGCGCTCAGCGATCTTTTCAAAGACTTTGGCTTCTCGTTGGTGCGCGCCTCGAGTGGCCGAATGTATGTTTCGTGTGTTGGCGAGCCCGAGGTGGTCTTTTCGCCCTTGTGGCAAATTCAAGGCATCAGCCTAGATCAACTCATGCCCAATGGCCCAGAGGCCAGACGCTGGATTGCACTGATCAGTGAAAGCCAAATTTTGCTGCATCAATTGAAATCTCAGGGTGCACTAACCGGAGGGGATAGCGTTTGGCCATGGGGCATGGGCCAAATTCCCCGTGAGAAAATTGCTGCCCCAAGGCTGCAGGCTTTGTTCTCATCAAGTACTGAGTTTCAGGCGCTGGCTGATTGGCTTGGCTTACCCGTATCCGTGTCGGCGCCAAAGCGCGGTCCAAAAGCGGGCGAGATGATCGAGTGGCTTGGCCGCAATGATTGCAACGCCGATCAGAATTTGACCGAGCTCGATATCACGTTGAAAGCGCTGATGCGACGGGTTCGTTGGGGTCGATTAAAACAGGCCGAGTTGGCCACACAATCGAGACGATGGATACTCAAGCCAAAGCAAGTATGGAAGAGAGTGGGTTGAGATCTTAGATGCGTCAGGTCAAGCTTAAGAGAAATTTAAACGCGCTTGCCTCGCGTGAGCGCGCGCTTGGGATTGATGATGTGCTCGCTGCGTTGTGGCGTGCCCGAGGGCTTGATCAAGCGCCCGATTATTCATTGGGACAATTGCTGCCCCCCACACTCAAAGGCCTGGATGCGGCGGTGGCCCGGCTTGAACAAGCCCTGCGTGAGAAAGAGCGCATTTTGGTGGTGGGTGATTTTGACGCCGATGGTGCCACCGCCACCGTGCTTGCGGTGACTGCTTTGCAAGCCATGGGGGCGACTTCTGTAGAGTGGAAGATCCCAGATCGTTTCCGTCATGGCTATGGGCTCAGTGAGCTTTTGGTCAGTGAGTTGGATGTGCCTTTGCCCGATCTGCTGCTAACAGTGGACCAAGGCATCGGATCGTTGGCAGGGGTCGCCTTGGCCAAGAGCCGTGGCATGGATGTGATTGTCACCGACCATCATCTCCCAGGCTCGACTCTCCCCAATGCGGACGCCATCATCAATCCCAATCTGGAAGGTGATCGGTTCCCATCAAAGCACTTGGCTGGGGTGGGCGTGGTGTTTTATCTCATGGTGGCTTTGCGGCAGCATCTCCGCGCAGTTGGTCATTTTGAAAAATGGCCGGAACCCCGTCTTGACCAGTGGTTGGATTTGGTCGCCTTGGGGACGGTGGCTGATTTGGTGGTGTTGGATGACAACAACCGACGGTTGGTTGCGCAGGGTTTAAAGCGAATTCAAAAAGGCAAGACCCGCCCGGGCATTCGTGCCTTGTTGGAGGTGGCCAAGCGCAATTGCCGATACGTTGTGGCGTCTGATCTGGGCTATGCCGTCGGGCCCCGGCTCAATGCTGCAGGCCGGCTTGAGGATATGGGCTTAGGTGTTCGCTGTTTGCTCGCCACTTCAGAGGCTGAGGCGGATGAGCTGGCCTCTCAATTGGATGCAATCAACATCAAACGTCGAGCCTTGCAGGCTGAGATGCAGACTCAAGCGATGGAGCAGGCAGATGTTTTAACCGCCAAATTGGGCAGCGATCTGCCAGGTGCTTGTTTGTTCGATGCTTCTTGGCACCAAGGACTTGTCGGGCTGGTCGCGGGGCAGGTGGCTGAGCGCATTCAGCGTCCCGTGGTGGCGTTTGCGCCCGAAGAAGATGGGACGGGGTGGCTAAAAGGCTCTGCTAGAAGCCCCTCAGGGATCCATATGCGCGATTTGTTGGTTGAGATTGACACAATGAGGCCATCATTAATCGAGCGCTTTGGTGGACATTCTGGGGCGGCTGGGCTCACCATTGCAAGCGATCAGTTTGAGGCATTTAAGGCGGCCTTCACCGAGACAGTCGAACAAATTCCCACCCGTGAGGAAGTGATTCGGAGTGATGCAGAATTGCCCGCTCAATGCTTTTCGGTCGATTTGGCCCAATCGATTGATGCAGCAGGTCCGTGGGGGCAGGGTTTTCCAGAACCGTTATTCGATGGGCAGTTCATGATCATGGAGCGACGCATTGTTGGCACCGAGCATCTGAAATTGCAGTTACAGCCCGTTGCCGGCGGACCTGTGGTTGATGCGATCGCCTTTCGAGCCGCCAGGCTCTTTCGCGAGACATTGCCGCAACCGTGGCATGTGACCTACCGATTGGAGGTGAATCGCTGGCGCGGCGCGGTTCGAGTGCAACTCAATCTTCAGCATTGGGTGGTTGAGGTCTTAGATTCGGCATAAACCATGAGCATCATATGGGGCACAGTCACAGCGGCCAAGCCAATAAAGACCAGCCGCACAATGGTCTCATCCACCGAGAGACTCGACCAGAGCCACAACATCGGGATAATCAAAAGGAGCGTTGCCAAGGTGTAGACCACAAGCATGCGCCACAAGCGTCCGTGCTCACGTCTGTCGGCTTGTTGAAAATGCTCTCTGAGGTGACGTGGGCTGTGCAACGAGCAAAAATAAATGATGAAAAACACCAGCGGTGGCGCCAAACTGCCCACCAACACCAGCGCCATGAATTCAAGCGCGCTGGCCCATTGCCGTTTGACGATGGCAAACCCCGCTACGGCGAGCATGGCTAACGGCACCAGCCAGCCCAATTGAGCTAAGGCTTGGGCCAGTGTCGCGCCTTGTGGCCCCGACAAGGCCACAAAGATCGTGGCAACAGCCTCTGTGTGAAAGACAATGGGTAGCAAGAGCAAGCCAGCGCCCCCAATGCCTTGTGCCCACCACGGAAGCGTGTCCCGCCAGTCACCGGCAAAGTGCCAGGCGCTCACCGCCAGAAACAGGGCCAAACTAAACACAGGCGCCAGCCACCAAAGCGCGATGACCGCCAAAACCACGGCGGTGTAACCCGCATTGAAAGCCCAGAGGCTTGGTGCAGAGCGCACCAAACCCGCCCGTTCAGCAATGGCTGGGTCCAGCGCGCCATGTGGCAGTCCGAGCAGTACCACGCCCACAGCCAACACAGCCACTTGGATGATGGGCGGGATTGCTGTGGAGAACGCGCCAAGAGCGATGGCCGCGACCGCGGCAATGGGCACAAAAAAGCGGGTTTCAGTCGGCCAATTCATCGCTTAAACATTGTACGCAAAAATGGTCCTGGCGGGAGTGAGCGAATGATGTTGAGCTTATCTGCGAGCGAGGATTGATCTGACATGAAACGAATGAGGGCATCCACCGGTGCGTTGTCATACAGCGAATTAAATAGTTTGGGTGTACAGGCGGGTTCTTGGAGCAACACATCTAAGAACAATGTGTCCATCCAGGCTTGAAAGCTTGGCTCAGGTGGATGGCCGACGGGCTGTTTGGTTTCTTGAAGGGCTTCATGGCAGCATTTGGCCCAATGCTGGATGCGCATAAAGCCATAGCCTGATGCGGCGCGCAGTCCGCCAGCAGTGGTTCCGGCATAGACCAAGCTGAGATCTGGACTTGATTGGGGGAGTAGCCCCATCGGAAGGCGACCTTTTTCTTCGTCTATCACCGAGGCATCCAACCAACCGCGACGGGACTTAATGGCATCTAGGTCGGCCGATAAGACCCTCCAAGGCATGGGCTTATTGGAGAAACGCGTCGCTTCAACCAAGGCTTCATCAGGGCTCAGTGGCAGGACATAGCTGAACAAAAAGCCATCGTCATCTGCCACCATGTCTGTCATGAGCTCGGCCAGATCGGCTCTGAACGCGCTGACTTTTTTCAAGCGCTGGCCAACAAAGCACTGAAACATTTTGGTGTGTGCCAGTTGGTGTTCACTGGGCGGTCTTGTGTCGATAACGTTGCTGGCCTCAATGTCGCGTTGGCTTGTCTTTACAAGCCAGCCATTACCTCGGCGCGAAACCGCATTCACACCCTCACCGAGGGCCAAGTCAACCTGATCAGAGGCAGCAATGGCCGCTGTTGTTGATTCGTAAAAGTCAATGCTCTGAATGCTTTGGTAGGGGCTTTGCGGTGTGCGGTGTGCGCGCGCTTCAGATCCAAGTTGTCCATAAGACCAACGATCCCAGGTCTTGGAAACGAGGTGATCGAGTGGATGCTTGGGAGGGGCCCAAAAGCTCCAAGTCCGGTCATTCATGTAGGTCTCGCGGGGCTCAAGAATCAGTGTCCGCTCAACCACCGGTTCCTTGGCCAAATGTGAACCCAAAGATAGGCCCGCGCAACCGCCTCCGATGATCACCAAATCAACTTTTTTGGGTTCGGCCACTGAGTGATCAAGCCGCTTTGGACTGGTTGGCTCCGTAGTGGCGGTGCAAATCTCGGTGTAGCGCTGGATTGTGCATGGGGTGTCGCTTCTTGAAGCGATCCCGCAAAACGTGAGCCAAGATAGCGGTGCTGGCCCTTTTTATTTTGCGCCTTTTGGAGACGACCGCGCGGCGGTCCCAAGATTGGTAGTTGGCTTTGGCGATCAATGAGCCGATTTCGCGATAAACTTTAGCGGCCACGAGAATCCCCCAGCGCGCCCCTCTGGGCAAATAGTAAAGGCCTTGGAGCCCGCTGTCATAGTATTCATCGGCCAAAAACAGCATGCGTCTGGTGGCCACTCGAAGGGTTTGCGCTTGAGAGAGCGTGGGATCAGAAATCTGTGCTGCGCTCAAAGACCCCACCCAATCACTGGGTAGATAAACCCGTCCCAGCTCGGCGTCCTCACCGACATCTCGTGCAATGTTGGTGAGCTGCATGGCCATCCCAAGATCAATCGCATAAGGCAATGCCTTAGGGTCTTTAACATCGAGCACGGCGCACATCATCAAGCCAACAGTCCCAGCCACTTGATAGGCATATTGAATCAGCGCTGCTTCGGTGCTGATATCCACCGGATCAAGGTCTTGCATTGCCCCGTCGATCAAGGCCGTCACCGGCGTCAGCGGCATGCCTGTTTCTTCTATCAACGCGAGCATCTGCTGTAGTTGTGGTTGGGTGGATGCTCTGAGTGTGAGGTCTCGTTTTAAGGCCAACAGGCGCTTTTTGGCCAGTTGCTTGTCTTGCGCTTTATCCGCCAAGTCATCGACGAACCGACAAAATGCATAGAGATGCGCAGCACGGATTCTATAGGTTTCGCCCAAAAGATGACTGGCGAAATGAAAAGTACGGCCATGCTCGGCTAAGATTTCCAGCGGATGGGGAAGCCCTTCTGCTTCGCTGTGTGTCATGCGGCAGGCTCCAAAAGTTGATCGATGACTTTGGCAGAGCATAGAACGCCTGGCATGCCAGCACCCGGGTGAGTGCCTGCGCCCACCAAATAAAGGTTACTTGGGCCTTCTGATTTATTGTGGAACCGAAACCAAGCCGACTGGCTAAAGTAGGGCGCGATTGAAAAGCCAGCCCCTTGGGGTGACAGATAGCGCTCCTCAAAATCTTCAGGCGTCATGTAAAAGTCAGCCTCGAGATGTTCTGAAAGCTCCGGCATCATGGTGTCTTCGAGCGCCTGTATGACCCGTTGACTGAGTTTGGGGCCTTCGATGTCCCAGTCAATTTGTGCCTGTAAATTGGGCACAGGGACCAGTGCATAAAAGCTATCGCATCCGGGGGGTGCAAAGCTGTCATCGGTGGCGGTCGGGCGGTGCAGATAGACTGAAAAATCGTCTGCCAAAATCTTTTTTTGAAAGATGTCTTTCAACAAGTCCCGATAACGCGGACCCATCCAAATGGTGTGATGGGCAATGTCTGGGTATTTGCGCCGTGTACCAAAAAACAACACGAAAAGGCCCATGGACTTTTTGGCATGTCTGACTTTGATCTGAGCCGATGTTTTGACGGCTTGCGAAGGCAGTAACTCACCATACAAGTGGGCCGGATCGGCATTGGAGACAACCGCATCACATGAAATCTCTTTGGTTTGATGCTGCTCATCGTAGAGTTTGATTCGGGTGATTTTCTCGTCTCTAACTTCGAGGCTTTCAACAGTCGTCCCAAGCTGAATTTGTATGCCTTCCTCGCGCATCAGCTTTTCGAGACCATCGACCAATGCACCTGTGCCACCCATGGCAAAGTGCACCCCATGCGCTTGCTCTAGAAAATGAATGAGCCCATAAATACTGGTGGTGTCGAAAGGGTTCCCGCCCACCAACAGTGGCTGTATGGAGAAGGCTTGTCGCAGATAGTCGCTCTCAATACGTCGTGTGATCATCTGCCACACCGTACGCCACGCCCCGAGGCGAATGAGATGGGGCACTTGCTTTAGCATGAACCAAAAGCTGTGGAATGGCGCATCTGAGAGTTGGGTGAAGCCCACGTCATAAAGCTTTCTGGAATCCTCCAGTAGCTTCTTGTAATTCTCAACATCTGGCGGGCTCAGCCGGTTGATTTCTGAGAGCGTGTCTTCCATGCTGCCGCCATAATCGAAGTGCTCGCCATCATTAAAGCGAAAGCGATACCAGGGCTTTAGCGGCACCAGCGTGATGTAGTCGCTGAGGTTTTTGTCGAACAGCTCGAACAATTCTTCGAATAAAAAAGGTGCCGTGATCACCGTTGGTCCTGCATCATGGCGATAGCCGGCACGCTCAAAGACCTGTGCTCGACCTCCCAGTCTTGGGCAGCGATCGATTAAGGTCACTTCATAGCCCTTAGCGCGAGCACGCAGTGCGGCTGCGATGCCACCAAAGCCACCGCCAATCACGACAAGATGACTCATGGGTTGTGTGTCTCTCTCATTTGCTTGAAACGAATCAACAGTCGTTGAGCCTGCTGCATCATCAGATCACCACATTGATGGGGTAAATGGTTGGCCATATCGATTGCATATTGACACTGTAACGAACCTTCTGTGATGGCGACATGCAGAGCATATTCATCACCGCCACTCAAGAGCGCATGAACCAGGTTCAAGCAATTGTGCCGGGCATCTGATTGAATGTCATTGAGGTCATCAGAGATCTGGTAGGCGATAGCAAATGCTTGTCCCGTGGTTTGCGCCACTGGCAGAGATTGAGCATGGTGGGATGCGATCAAGGCCAGCTCCAAGGGCAGGGCGAGCAGCGCGCCAGATTTTGCAGCGACGATCTCGCGATAGCGTTGCAGCGAAAACTGCTCGGCCGCCTCATTGGCGGCAAGGTCCAGTGCCTGGCCATAGATGAGATCAGATGTTCTCTTGTGAAGATGTTGGATTAAGGCAGGCACCTCGCAGGTGCACTGGCCGATTTGACCAAAAGCGCTGGCTAAGAGATAGTCCCCAGCCAAAATCGCCACATCGCTGCCGTAAGCGGCCCATATGGCGGGTTGCCCGCGGCGCGTAAGGTCCTGGTCTTGTAGGTCATCGTGGATCAAGGAAGCGTTGTGGAGTAATTCGGTGGCTACTGCCAGTTGGTGGGCGTTATGAGCCGATAGTCCCAATCGGTGACTGGCATCAAGAGCCAACGCCATTCGAACGCGTCCACCGCCGGCATTGAAATGATCGCGCAATGCGCTGTGTAATTGTGAGCCCGAAGATAATTCGTGATTCAGGCCGTCGAGCAGGGCCTGTTCAGCTCGTTGCAGTGCTGATGTGATCTCAGGTGTTTGCGGTCTTTCTGATTTGACCATAAAAAAATCCCCGGCCAAGTAATTTGACCGGGGATTGTTCTTCATCACTAGAGTGATGGCTCCGTTTTAAGGACCCTTAGGGATCCTTACGCAGCACCACGTGATTTGCGAACAGCGATGGTGAAGATCAATACACCAAAGGCCGCTTTCGCGATGATGTCAGCAGCGGTGTAGCCCACTTCAATCACAGCTTTGGCTGTGCCACCGTCCATTTGAATGACAAACGGTAGGAAGTAAACCACAGGGTAGAAGGACCAAGAGAGGATAACGATCCAACGTGCTGTGCTGATCAGTCCACGAACTTCTGCAGGTTGGCTGTTGATTGAATCAGACAGGCCAACAAACAGGTTGTAGACAATGTAGAGGAATGGAATCATTGACAGGACGCCCCACAACATGCGGGTGCCGTCGATGCCACCAGATACCTCACCTGGGTAACCGAGGATGATCATCAGGGCAGCTGCGCCACCGAGCGAAACGCTCTTACGCACAGTCTCAGACTTTGACAAGCCCATGACCAAGATCAATTCGATCAACAGCAATGGTACGGTCAACAGCCAATCGACATAACGATAGGCAACGTTGAATGCGACACCAGTCGACTCGACGGTTCCGTTAACAGCTGTGTATGCATCGCCCCAGCTACCAAAGATTCTCCAGTAGTGGTAACCAGCAATAAAGGTCACAAGACCCGTGATGATGACCGCAGTCTTATATTCCTTAGCGACTTGAGACAAGCCCAGCCAGAAATACAAGGTTGCAGCAAAGAACGTCGCTACACCGAATGAAAACGCGTTGTAGATCAGTTCATATTGGCCAAAAGTAAGTTCCATAGATCAATCTCCCATTGACAGGCTTAATGTGAGCTGGAGATTCCGGATCACTTACCCCGAAGCGGGAATCGCCAGTCGTCCACTTCGGCATGCACTATAGTTCATTGATTGACATGCCTTGGTTCGACACAGTACGCCTGCCACTCTGAGATGTCAAGGTAAGCACGGCTTGGGTGTGTGGCCTCGGATCAGTCCTAAAATCAGATATTTAGGCCTGAAAAGCGTCGAGTCTGTCGAGATCTTGTGAAAATTTTGTTCAATTTGGGTGTGAATTGGCCGTGTTTTAGCGCGTTTTTGGCCACTGCGATGGGCGTGGCGAGTACACTCACACCTTAAATTGCTCTAACTATTTGGGATCGACCATGGAATTGACAGCAACAAAAAACCTCTTGGATGACCTGGAGCGCAGAGTTGATGCGCTGAGGGGGTATCTTTGACTACGATGGCAAACGTGAAAAATTAGAGGAGCTGACCCGCGAGCTTGAGCAGCCCGGTATCTGGAATGATCCAGAACATGCACAGAAGCTCGGCAAAGAGCGGGCCGATCTTGAAAAATCGGTGAGTGCACAGTCGCAGGTCATTCATGGCGTGGCCGAGGCGGCTGAGCTTCTGGAGTTGGCTGCCGCTGAGGGGGATGATGAGACACTTCAATCGGTGGGGTCTGATTTACTGACCATTGAGGCATCCGTTGCGCAACTCGAGTTTCAGCGCATGTTCGCTGGTGACATGGACGATCGTCCCTGTTTTATCGACATACAAGCAGGGTCAGGGGGGACTGAGGCTCAAGATTGGGCAGAGATGCTGCTCCGAATGTATCTTCGCTGGGCAGAGCAACGTGGTTGGCAAGTCGAGCTGGTCGAGGTCTCTGCTGGTGAGGTGGCGGGCATAAAAAGTGCCACAATCCGAGTCGAGGGTGAGTTTGCTTATGGCTGGTGTCGAACCGAGATTGGTGTGCATCGACTGGTGAGAAAATCTCCTTTTGACTCAGGTAACCGTCGCCATACCTCTTTTGCCAGCGTGTTTGTGTCCCCCGAAATCGATGACAGCATTGAGATTGACATCGACCCATCTGACTTGCGGATTGATGTGTACCGCGCCTCAGGCGCTGGTGGTCAGCACGTGAACCGAACAGAATCTGCTGTTCGGATCACGCATGAGCCAACTGGTGTCGTGGTGCAGTGCCAAACCGATCGTTCGCAGCACAAAAACAAAGACCGAGCCATGGCTCAGCTTAGGGCCAAGCTCTATGAGCTCGAGCTACTCAAACAAAGAGAAGCCGCACAAGCCACAGAAGCCGAGAAGGCGGATATCGGCTGGGGCAGTCAAATCAGAAACTATGTTCTTGATCAGTCTCGCATCAAGGACATTCGAACGGGTGTTGAGCGGACCGATACACAAAAGGTCCTCGATGGAGATTTGGATGAATTTGTGGCGGCTTCACTCAAGATGGGGTTGCAATAAGCGTCATCCATCGTGAGTAAAGTTAAAATAGAAGGTTGAATGATTGATGATTATTGGAGCTCAAGTCTCATGACCGATGAAGTCAGCTCAAACGAGTTGGAGCCTCAGGTGGATGAAAATCGTCTGATTGCAGAGCGTCGTGCAAAGTTGACTCGTTTGCGGGAGCACAGTGGAGAAGGCTCGGCGTTTCCAAATGGCTGGCGCATCTCACACAATGCCGGGCGATTGCTCGCGACCTATGGCGATGCTGAAACCTATGATGCCGCTCGCCTCGAGGGGATCGAGGAAGAGTTTAGTTTGGCTGGGCGCATCATGACCCGACGAATCATGGGCAAGGCCAGCTTTTTCCACATCCAAGACGGGTCCGGCCAACGCATTCAGGTTTATGTCAGGCGCGATGACTTGCCTGAGGGCCACTATGCCGAGTTTAAGCAGTGGGACATCGGTGACATTGTCGGTGTGCGTGGGCGCTTAATGCGGACAAAGACAGGTGAGTTGAGTGTGCACGCCTTTGAGATTCAATTGTTAACGAAGTCACTGAGGCCATTGCCAGAAAAGTGGCACGGCTTGTCGGATCAACAAACCCGCTACCGCCAGCGTTATGTTGATTTGATTGTAAATCCCGAGGTCAGAGAGACATTCGAGACACGCTCGATGGTGGTCAGAGGGATTCGTCGCTTCTTGGACGAGCATGGGTTTTTGGAGGTTGAAACGCCCATGATGCACTACATTCCCGGCGGGGCAACAGCCAAGCCTTTTGTGACGCATCACAACGCATTGGATCTGGATCTATATCTCCGTGTCGCGCCTGAGCTCTACCTCAAGCGCTTGGTGGTCGGTGGACTGGATAAAGTCTATGAGATCAACAGAAACTTCCGGAACGAGGGTGTATCCACCCGGCACAATCCGGAATTTACAATGCTTGAGTTTTACTGGGCGCATGCCGATTATCACGATCTAATGAATTTCACCGAGTCACTTCTGAGTGCCGTGGTGCTTGAGGTCGGTGTCGGCGAGGCTGGAGTGGTTTCTTATCAAGATGAGCGCATTGACTTTAACAGCCCCTTTCGGCGCGTGAGTGTTGAAGATGCGGTTGCCGAGCATTTTCCGGTGTTGAAATCAGATCGGAATCGGGATGAAGCGACCCTGCGAAGCTTATGTGCTGATTTAAATATCAAGGCTGAGAAAGATTGGGGTTGGGGGCGGCTGCTGATGGAATTATTTGACACAGCGGTTGAGTCAACGCTCGTTCAGCCGACGTTTGTTACGGGGTATCCCATCGAAGTTTCTCCTTTGTCGCGCCGGAATGACCAGGACCCTGAGTTGGCTGATCGATTTGAGTTGTTTGTCGCAGGTCGCGAGATCGCCAATGGCTTCTCTGAGCTCAATGACCCAGAAGATCAGGAGGCACGCTTCAAGGCGCAGGTACAAGCCAGAGATGCTGGCGATGACGAGGCCATGCACTTGGATCATGACTATATTCGAGCGCTTGAGTATGGGTTGCCACCAACGGCCGGAGAGGGGATTGGGATCGACCGATTGGTGATGTTGTTAACAGACTCCGCTTCCATTCGAGATGTGTTGCTGTTCCCGTATCTGCGGCCGGAAAATATAAGCCAGGAATGAGCGAACGGCGATGGGATGTGCTCGTGGTTGGGGCCGGCTGGGCTGGGCTGGCTGCAGCTGATGCGTTGCAGGCCTCAGGTCGATCGGTTTTAGTGCTAGAAAAAGCCAGGGGGCCCGGGGGGCGTTCGGCCACTCGACGGCACAACGATTGGTCCTTTGATCACGGCGCCCAATACTTCACAGCCTACTCTGACGCTTTTCAGTCCTCTTTGGCCAAATGGTGTGAACTCGGCCTGGTGAGCTCGTGGTCAGAGCCCATCGCGGTGTTTGGCCAACGACCCGGACATCTGTCACGATTGGACAAAGAGGGGTCAGTGACCCGGTGGGTAGGTGTGCCTGGAAACAATGCGGTCCTCAAGGCCATCTCGCAGACCCTTGAGACCCGCTATCAACACACCGTGACAGCGCTGACTCCGACGGAGGATGGTTGGCACGTTGAGGCTCTAGTGGGTGAGCAAGCGCACGTGTTTTTGGCCAAGCAGCTGGTCCTCACCGCCCCACCTGCCCAAAGTGCGGCTTTATTGGGCAAAGGCAGTGCGCTTTTCCCAGTTCTAGATGCCCACGCCATGACGCCAACATTGGCGTTGATGCTTGGTTTTGATCAACCATTGGGTTTGGATGTCTCGGCAGGCTTTGTCAATGATGGCCCGCTTTCATGGTTTTGTCGGCAGAGCACGAAACCAGGCCGTACTGGCGAGGCTTGGGTCTTACATGCCACAGCACAATGGTCAGACGCACACCTTGAGGCAGCACAAAGCGAAGTGGCTTCAAAGTTATATCAAGCTTGGCTTGAGTTGGTCGGGAGCATCGATCAAGCGCCCACTTTGATGCAGGCACATCGTTGGCGCTACGCACAGAGCCCAGAGCCTCTGGAGCAAGGCTATTTGGCTGACAAAAATAGACGGGTGTGGGTGGCTGGCGATTGGTGCAACGGCAACCGCGTCGAGGGTGCTTGGCTTAGCGGGCGAGGGGTGGCACGGGCGCTGTTGACCACTGTATCTGATCCGATGGCATGAGCTCGATGGTATGCATGGAGGCATTTGTTTGGGCAAGTATGATCACAGAGCCTCGGCCATCATGCCAGTCACTCAATACCCAGCGTTGAGTACCAGGCCCTGCGGGTTCGGGATGCACCGCTAGGCGATGGGTGTGGCCATGCACCAATCGGGAAATATCATGTCGTTGCATGAAATGAGAGACTTCTTCGGGGTTCACATCGGCAATCGTTGGCTGTTGTTGGGTTGCGCGTCTGCCATGCTGCCTGCTTCTCCACCTTGCCCATTTGCCGAGCCATTCGCGTAAAAAGCGGGGCAGGCTTAGGATGCGACGTTGCCAGCTCGGAGACCGCGATTTCTGACGAAAACGCTGAAAGGCCTTATCTCCTGTACACAAAGCGTCGCCATGAATAAAGCCGGTGGTTGGGTTTGTGTCTGAAATGATGGCAGGCTCATCCAATAAGACCATGCCACATGCGTCGGCATAGCTTTGTTTGATGAGGAAGTCACGGTTGCCATGCACAAAGTAAATGGCTGTTCCTGTCTGGCTTAAGGCTTTGAGTTTGTCAGCGACTTTCCTACTCAATGGTGAGCGGACATCGTCGCCCGTCCAGACTTCAAACAAGTCACCCAAAATTAAAAGTGAGTTCTCCTCTGGCTCGAGGGATTTAAGGAATGCGTAAAACAGCCCCTCGGTGGCAGCAGAGCCGCCACCGAGATGTAAATCCGCAATCACATAGAGTGGAAGATTGGGCTTGAGAAGTGCCAATTGAGAATTGCCAATCAATTCTCAGCGTTGATCTCGACCCGCTCTATGATGACTGGCTCGATTGGTACATCTTGATGGCCTGATTTTCGGCCTGTTGGGACTTGGCGAATGGCGTCAACCACCTCCATTCCTTGAGCCACTTGGCCGAAGACCGCATATCCCCAGGCCTGGCCAGAATAGGTGCCTTGGTGGTCAAGGAAGGTGTTGTCTTGAACATTAATGAAGAACTGCGCGGTGGCTGAATGCGGTGACATTGTCCGCGCCATTGCAAGCGTGCCTCGGGTGTTGCTCAACCCATTGTCGGCTTCATTAACCACAGGCTCATTGGTTGGCTTTTGCTGAAAATCCAAGTCAAAGCCGCCGCCTTGAATCATGAAGTTGGGGATCACTCGATGAAACAAAGTGTTGTCATAGTGGCCTGATTCGACATAGGCGATGAAGTTCTCGACAGACTTCGGCGCCTTGTCAGCAAATAACTCGAGTTCGATGATGCCAAAATTGGTGTGTAAGATCACAGTCGGGTTTTCCTCTATTTGAGTCATTGGTGCGGTCGTATCGGCTGGCTCATCATTGGTCGACGATTGCGCCACTACGCCCAAGGGAAAAGCCAATGCAAGGGCACTCAATAAGATCCTAAAAGATGTCATGATTTAGCTTCCTTTGGCTAGGTTTTGGCTTATGTCAATTTTAACAAGCACCAATGATACTTGAGTTTATCTGGTGGGTGGCGAGGCGCGCAATCGAGGGCGTCATCAGCTACTGTTTTTGGGCGAAATATGGTAAAATTTAAAGCTTGAAATGGCTTGAATTTCTTGCTGAAAACCTTGGGCCAAAACAAGAATAAAAAAGTATATTTTTCAGTAATTTATAGTGAGATCTTCGGCGTAGAATAGGATCCCCCAGATGGCAGAATTGGCACGGGAAGTGCTCCAGGTCAACCTGGAAGACGAAATGCGGCAATCTTATCTCGACTATGCGATGAGCGTCATCGTGGGTCGAGCCTTACCCGATGTTCGCGATGGGCTCAAACCGGTCCATCGACGTGTGTTATTTGCCATGCACGAATTGGGTAATGACTACAACAAACCGTACAAGAAATCGGCGCGTGTGGTCGGTGATGTGATTGGTAAATATCACCCCCATGGCGATACTGCTGTGTACGACACCATCGTTCGAATGGCGCAACCATTTTCGATGCGTTACATGCTCGTCGATGGTCAAGGTAACTTTGGCTCCATCGACGGCGACTCACCGGCGGCCATGCGTTACACGGAAGTCCGCATGGACCGGCTGGCGCACGAGATGCTGGCAGACATTGACAAGCAAACGGTCAATTTCAGCCCCAACTACGATGAGTCAGAGAATGAGCCGGTGGTGTTACCCACCCGGGTCCCAAATCTCTTAATCAATGGTGCCTCAGGGATTGCCGTTGGCATGGCCACCAACATTCCACCGCACAATCTAAGCGAGGTGATCGCCGCGCTGTTGGCCATGATCGATGATCCGGAGATGGATATCGAAGGCATCATGTCTCATCTTCCAGGCCCAGATTTCCCAACCGCTGGCATCATCAATGGGGTGGCCGGGATCCATGAGGCCTATCGCACAGGCCGAGGCCGCGTCTATATGCGGGCCAGGTCCCATGTAGAGACCGATGACAATGGGCGGAGCCGCATTGTCGTGACCGAGCTGCCTTACCAGGTGAACAAAGCCCGATTGCTTGAGAAAATTGCTGATCTGGTGAGGGCAAAGCGCTTAGAAGGCATTTCTGAACTCCGCGATGAGTCCGATAAAGATGGCATGCGGATGGTGGTTGAGCTCAAGCGTGGAGAGGTTGCCGAGGTGATTTTGAATAACCTCTATCAACTCACGCCGCTGCAGAGTGTTTTTGGTATCAACATGGTCGCATTGGTGGATGGGCAACCCAAGTTGCTCAACATCCAACAAATGCTCCAGGCTTTTTTGGCCCATCGTCGGGACGTTGTAACCAAGCGGAGCCTATTCGAGCTTCGTAAAGCGAGAGAGCGCGCCCATATCCTGGAAGGGCTCACGGTGGCTTTGGCCAATCTGGATGAGATCATTGCACTGATTAAGGGTTCCCCAACGCCTGTTGAAGCGCGTGAGGGCCTTCAGTCTCGTCGTTGGGATGGCTCGATTGTTCAGTCTTTGCTCGGCCGAGCTGGCGCTGAGTTATCCAG
This sequence comes from Wenzhouxiangella sp., assembly GCA_965655975.1. GTDB lineage: Bacteria > Pseudomonadota > Gammaproteobacteria > Xanthomonadales > Wenzhouxiangellaceae > Wenzhouxiangella. Next base: position 6,105 of record CBFHIS010000004.1, on the reverse strand, counting down.
ACCAGAGGATTTGGCGCCTGAGTTCGGGTTGAGTGAGGCTGGGTATCAACTCTCTCCAGCACAAGCGCAAGCGATACTTGACTTGCGCTTGCAAAAGCTCACTGGCCTCGAGCAAGAGAAGCTCTCCGATGAGTATCAAGAAATTCTTGGCCAAATTCAGGAGTTGATGCGCATACTCTCTGAGCCAGATGCCTTGATGCAGGTGATCCGAGATGAGCTCAATGCACTCAAAGACCAATTTGGTGACGCCAGACGCTCTGAGATTGTTGAAACGCATCTAGACCTCACCATGGAGGACTTGATCACGCCAGAGGATGTGGTGGTGACCTTGTCGCATGCAGGCTATGCCAAATACCAGCCACTCGATCGTTATCGCGCGCAACGCAGAGGTGGGCGTGGCCGAAGTGCGACCAAGACAAAAGATGAAGATTTTGTTGAGCGTTTCTGGGTCACCAATACCCATGACACATTGCTGATTTTCACCAGCGCTGGCAAGGTCTATAAGACCAAGGTTTACGAATTGCCACAGGCTGGCCCGCAAAGCCGTGGCCGACCCATGGTCAACCTGCTGCCCTTGGATGAGGGCGAGCGCATCAACGCCATCTTGCCGACCCGCGAGTTTCCTGAGGATTGGTTTGTTTTCTTCGCGACCCAGTCTGGTCGCGTTAAGAAGACGGCGTTGAGTGACTTTGCAAACATTCGTGCCAATGGCATTTGGGCCATTCTTTTGGACGCTGGAGATGAGCTTGTAAATGTTGCATTTACCGATGGGCAAAGAGACGTGTTGTTGTTTTCTTCATCGGGCAAGACGATTCGTTTCAATGAACAAGATGTTAGAGCCATGGGGAGACAGACACGAGGCGTGGTTGGCATCAAGCTCAAGGAAGGCCAGCGTGTGGTGTCGATGTTGGTCACAACCGACGAGGCGCAAGATGTGCTTCTTGCCACCGCCAATGGATATGGGAAACGGACTCGCTTGGAAGATTTCCCAGTTATCAAGCGCGGCGGGCAGGGCGTGATCGGGATTCAAGCATCCGACCGAAATGGCGCTTTGGTGGCTGCACTTTCAGTGAACGATGATGATGATGTGATGCTGACATCCAATGGTGGCACACTCGTTCGGACCTCGGTTGCTGAGATATCAACGTTGGGTCGAAATACTCAAGGGGTGACCCTGATTCGCTTGCCAGAGGATGAGTCTCTCATTGGGTTGGCAAGAATCGCGGCATCAGACGAGGACGACAATTCCGACGGGGAAGACTTGAGTGAAGGCGAGTCTGAGGCGGCTGAGTAACAGTCGCTGGGGCAAGAAGGAAGCAGCCTCTGTGCGTATTGGTCAGCTCACCAACGAATAAGCGCCTCAGGCATTTGTTTCGCGACCCCTTGCCCCCTGGAGGCAGTGGGAGCAGGTGGGGCCCCGAGAACGCTCTTAGCTGGCTTTTAAGTAAACTTCCATTGGCGGGCAGGTGCAGACCAAGTGGCGATCGCCATGCACGTTGTCAACACGCCCCACAGAAGCAAAGAACTTGTTTGTTCGGAGACTTTCCACGGGCCAGCCTGCTTGTGATCTGGTGTAGGGATGCGTCCATTCGTCAGCACTGAGCTCTTGTAACGTGTGTGGTGCATTGACCAGTGGGTTATCGTTTGCCGGCCAGGTTTGTGCGGCCACCGCATCGATCTCGTGACGGATTGCAATCATGGCTTCCACAAAACGGTCCAATTCGGCTTTGGACTCACTTTCTGTTGGCTCAATCATCAGCGTCCCGGCGACAGGCCACGACATGGTGGGTGCATGAAACCCATAATCAATCAAACGTTTGGCGACATCCTCTTCGCTGATGCCGGCTTGTTCCTTGAATGGCCGCAAGTCCACGATGCACTCATGCGCAATTCGGCCATTCCGTCCTGTGTATAGGATGTTGTAATGGCCTTCGAGGCGGGTGGCAATGTAGTTTGCATTGAGGATGGCCACTTGTGTTGCGCGCCGGAGACCGGCTCCGCCCATCATCCGTATATAGGCCCACGAAATTGGCAAGATCCCAGCGCTCCCCCAAGGGGCAGCTGCAACGGCGCCTGAGCTCTGAGCTTGTGGGCCCAGATAGCCACTGCTGTGACCAGGCAAGTGAGGGATCAGGTGCTTCCTGACACCGATGGGTCCAACCCCTGGGCCACCGCCCCCATGGGGGATACAGAAAGTCTTGTGCAAGTTTAAGTGACAAACATCGGCGTAGTCCGCCACCTGGGACCAGCCAACAATCGCATTGGTGTTGGCGCCATCAAGATAGACTTGGCCACCAGCCGCTCGAACTTTTTCGCAGATGGTAATGATTGATTCTTCAAACACACCATGTGTGGAGGGGTAAGTCACCATGAGGGCTGCTAGATTGTCCTTGTGAGCAGCAATCATCTCATCGAGATGCGCGATATCCACGTTGCCGTGTGCATCGCAACGGATGACCACAATTTCCATTCCTGTCATTTGTGCGCTGGCTGGGTTCGTGCCGTGGGCGGATGCTGGAATTAAACAAATATTCCTGTGGTGGTCACCACGTGCGGCATGCCAGCCTTTAATGGCAAGGAGCCCGGCATATTCACCCTGTGAACCCGCATTGGGTTGCAAGGACATCCCATCAAAGCCTGTAATCTGGCAAAGCATCTCTTCTAGCTCTGTGATGAGCTGATGGTAACCGACCGCTTGCTCATGTGGGCAGAATGGATGCAGTCCACCGAACTCAGGCCAAGTCACCGGAATCATTTCAGCGGTGGCATTGAGCTTCATTGTGCAAGAGCCCAATGGGATCATCGCATGCGCCAATGATAAGTCTTTGTTTTCCAGCCGCTTCAAATAGCGAAGCATGTCGGTTTCAGAATGAAATTGGTGGAACACCTCGTGGGTCATAAAGTCGCTTGTGCGGATGAGCGCATGGGGTATCGACAGGGACTCGCTTGGCTGTGTGGAATGGGCTGAAGGATCCATGGCTGGCGCATCGAAAACAGATAGAAGCGTTGTTATGTGTTCGGCGCGTGTGCACTCATTGACCGAGATGCCAATCGCTCCTGGTCGATCTGCGCGAAGATTGAACCCAGCCTCGCTCGCCCGATGTAAGAGGGCTTGGCGTTTGGGCTCATCGACTTGGACACTGATGGTGTCGAAGAATGTGTCGCTCTCAAGACTGAAGCCCGCATTGGTGAGTCCTTGCGCGAGATGCTGCGTCAGCTGATGGATGCGTCGAGCGATCTTGGTCAGCCCTGTGGGACCATGCCACACACCATAAAAACCAGCCATCAAGGCCAGTAAGGCTTGCGCTGTGCAGATGTTGCTCATCGCTTTTTCGCGACGAATGTGCTGTTCGCGTGTTTGGAGCGCCATGCGCAAAGCCGGATGGCCATAGCGGTCTTTTGAGACGCCGATGATTCGGCCAGGTACCGAGCGCCGGTAGTCCTCGCGCGTGGCCAAAAATGCGGCATGCGGGCCACCGTAGCCCATCGGAACGCCAAAGCGCTGAGCAGCACCGACAACCGCATCCACCCCAAATTCACCCGGTGGCTTGAGAAGCACAAGCGCCATTAAATCAGTGGCCACAGCCACTAGGGCATTTTTCGCATGCGCGGCTTCGACAAGCGCGCTCAAGTCGCTGACGGCGCCATTATTGCCAGGATATTGAACAAAAACACCAAAGCAGTCGGTTGTTTTCAAAGCCGCAGCCAAGTCATCCACCACCTTGACCGAAAGGCCCAAGTGATCACCGCGTGTTTGGATGACGTCGATGGACTGTGGGAAGCAGTTGGCATCGACCAAGAACGTGTCACTCTTATTTTTCTTATTGACCCGTTTGAGCATGGCCATGGCTTCTGCAGCGGCAGTCGCTTCATCTAAAAGTGATGCATTGGACAAAGGCATGCCGGTGAGATCAACCACCATTTGTTGGAAATTAAGCATTCCCTCGAGTCGGCCTTGTGCAATCTCCGCTTGATAGGGTGTATAAGCGGTATACCAGCCTGGATTCTCTAATACATTCCTTTGGATCACGGGTGGCGTGATCGTAGGGTGATACCCCATCCCGATCATAGAGTGTTGAACTGTGTTTTTCAGAGCAATTGTCTTGAGCTCTTCGAGCATCTCATATTCACTGACCGCTGGTGCGAGCTGCAGGGGTTGTTTTTGCAAGATCGCATCGGGCATGGTGTCTGCCATCAGGCCATCGAGAGAGGTGGCTTTGACCGCTCTGAGCATGGCACCAATGGAGTCCGAGTCTGGGCCGATGTGTCTTGGGACAAACTCACTGAACTCGCGTGTATCGTTGGTTGAATTCTGAGGTGTGGACATCAGTCAATCCTTATGCATGAAATGCGATGAGATAGTGATCAAACAATAAAAAAGCGAACAAAGCCATTAAATAAACAATGGAATAGCGAAACATGGGCATGGGCAATGCGGGGCTACGAGTCATGACCAGGGCGACGGCATAGCCCAAGAAACCGACATTGAGTATGGAAGCACCCACCAAATAAGCCAAACCACTCATTCCTGTGAGCCAAGGCAGTAACGTGACCAGGCACAAGATGATGGTGTAGAACAAGATCTGCCAGCGCGTGAACTCACTGCCGTGGGTGACTGGCAACATTGGAACATCCGCTGCCGCGTAGTCATCCTTTCGGTGGATGGCCAACGCCCAAAAGTGCGGTGGCGTCCAAACAAAAACGATTAGAAATAGGATCAGTGCGTGTGCATGCACCTCACCCGTCACCGCGGCCCAGCCAAGCACGGGTGGTGCTGCCCCAGCCGCACCCCCAATCACAATATTTTGGGGCGTGGCACGCTTTAGAAAGGCTGTATAAATCACCGCATAGCCGATCAGGCTTGCAAAGGTGAGTAGAGCTGTCAGCGGATTGACCCATAGAGTTAAGATCACCATGGCCACCCCACCCAATGTCATCGCAAAAGTCAGCACCTCGCGATGTGTGAGTTGGCCTCGGGGCAGGGGCCGATTGCGGGTTCGGGCCATGATCTCATCGGCCTTCGAATCCAGCAGGTGGTTGATGGCAGCCGCGCTGGCAGCGGCCATGCCGATGCCGATAGAGCCAAGCAAAAAAGCATCCAGAGGGACCCACCCAGGCACAGACAGCGCCATCCCTACCATGGCTGTAAAAACAATAAGTCCGACAACTTTGAGCTTGCACAAGCCCAGATAGTATCCGGCGCGCTGGCCCACACTCTCACCGATGGCAACCGCTCTGGCAATCATCTGCATCTAAGCCCCTGAGTGGATCGCTTGGTTGTTGGTTCGATAGCCAAGATAGACCATCGCCATCACCAAGAGTGCGGCGACACCATTGTGGGCCACTGCAACAGCCAGCGGCAGGCCCAAAACAACATTGAGAATGCCCAGCGTGATTTGTGTGACCAGCAAGGCGGTCAAGACTTGAGCCGATTTAACCAAGGACCGGACGGCATACAGCCGCCACAATAGCCATGCAAAGAAGGCAACCACCACCACAGCCCCAACACGGTGTGCCATGTGGATGGCAATTCGCGCAGGTTGATCTAAAACACCGCCCTCGTAGTCAACACCAACCCCGCGCCATAGCTTAAATCCCTCTGCGTAGTTACCTTCTGGCCACCATTGGCCCATACAAGTTGGGAAGTCAGGACAGGCCAGCGCAGCATAATTTGTGGAAACCCAGCCACCCATCATCAGCTGAGCCACGATCACAAAGAGGCCAACTCGAACGGGCCATTTGAGGCTTCTCTCAGGCAAGCTGGGTTTGGTTTGTTTGGGTCGGGTTTTTAAGTACAACCAGAACAATAAGGCCAATGTCAGCATTCCCCCACCCAAGTGGGCCAAGACTATGGCGGGTTTTAACAGGAGTGTGACTGTCCACATCCCCAAGGCGGCTTGGAAGAGTATCCACCCCAAAATGACAGACGGCAGGATCACAGGATGGCTTGGATTGGACCGGCGTCGACGCCACGCTGTGATGGTTAGGTAGGAGACCAGCAACACCAAAATGCCGGCCACGTAGCGGTGCACCATCTCCCGAATGGCCTTACCCGTTTCAACAGGACGCTCGGCCCAGCGGGTATTGGCCGCGAGTACTTGATCC
>CBFHIS010000003.1:112429-128976 GCA_965655975.1 Wenzhouxiangella sp. | reverse complement strand
AAACAACGACGCACAAACAATCGGTGACAGATGGCTCCAAATCAATCCCTAGACCATTGGGCGCGCTATTGGCAATCGGGCGCACGCCATTCCTTGCCCCAAGACTTCAGTGGCAACTACGACAGAGAAGTCGCTGAGTTCTGGAAGACTCAGTTTTCTAATGTTTCGTCAGGTGGTGCGGTTCTCGATATTTGTACCGGTACAGGCGCCATTGCGCTGTTGGCCAAGGATGCTTTCTCAGACCGAACCATTCGTATCTCAGCGGTTGATGGTGCGGCCATTGAACGAGAGACGCTGGCCGAGATCTGGCCTGGGCGCGCGGATGATCTCAACCAAATTGAGTTTGTTTTTGATTGTCCCATTGAGCAGATGGATGTGCTGGGACCCGCTGGGCCGTTTGATTTGATCACCAGCCAATATGGGCTTGAGTATTGTGATTTGGCGGCGGTGGCTCCAAAAATCACGCAAGCGCTTAAACCAGAGGGGCGTCTGGCTTTGGTGACGCACGCCAGCAGCAGCGAGATGGCCCAAACCATGGCCACGGAGGCCACAGAGTATCAACTCTTGGAGGATCAAGGCTATTTCAAATTGCTGCGATCGTGGTCCAAGAGCCAACTCTCCGGCCAAGATCTGGCTCAGCGCTTACAAAAGATCAATCAGGCATTGATGCCGATGTATCAGCGGTCGCAATCCCCACTTCTTGGTCAGGTGCTCCAGTCCACGCAAGTGGCACTGAGCCAGCCCATGGGGCAATTGATGGGGCAGCGACAACATGCTGCGATGTATTTAGACCAGCTTTCGAATGCGAGGGCACGAACAGAGGACATGCTTCGGGTCACTCGGGTGGTTGGCGATGACGCCAGTTGGCTGGACGTGTTGAACGAAAATGGTCTCGAACTCATTAGCCAGGGTGAAATTCGGCTGGATGGTGAGCATTTTGCCGGGATGCATTGGGTTTTAGAAAGAGCGGCTTGAACTTGAGCCTGTCAAGGGTCGCCTTGTGAGCAAGAAGGAATGCGCCAATCAACCGCCGTGGCGGAAATCTGTCGCCACAAGAGCTCACCGGTCGGGCTATGATTGGGTTATGGTTTTTTGAATGTTGTAGGGAGTCGGTAATGAAAGCAATGAGTCAATGCCTTTGGGCAGTTGTGTTGAGCCTGGTTGCAGGCGCGGTGAGCGCGCAAGAAGTGAGCACACGGCAATTTTTTGACAGGGCGCAAGTCCGCAACATGCAGCTCTCACCTGATGCCAGACACGTGGCCTTCACCTTTGAGGAAGGCAGCGAGGTCAAGTTGGGCATTATGACCCCCGATGATCGGGAGTTATTGACCGTGTTTGGCTTTGGCGATAACCAGCACGTCGTTCAGTTTTTATGGGGCAACAATGAGCGCGTGATCATGTCGGTGGCCACGGTGACAGGCAATTTAGACAACCAACGCACCGCCCCTCCGTCTCTGTATGCCGCCGACATCAATGGCAAGCGCCGCGAGCAGATTTATGACACCTCGCGCTCCAGCTATCAAATTCTGCATCCCTATCCCCAAGATCCCGATCGGATCTTGATCGCCCGCTATCACTTTGCCGATGGTGGTCAGCCCAAGGCGCAGCTTTTAAATATCTACACAGGTGATCTCAATTACATTGCCGACCAGCCTGACAGTCGAGACATTCGCTCCTTGGGTGCAGACAATAGCGGCACTTTGCGAGTCGCCGTAGAAATTATCGAGGCCGAGGAATTTGATGACTTGGAATTTAACTTGTTCGTCAAAAAAGACGATCAGTGGACGCGGTTTAACGTGGATTCAGAGCGCGAGAGGCCTGACATCACCCCGCTGGGCTTTTCGGCAGACAACACCAAGCTTTATCTGGCCTCCAACCATGACATGGCTGAAAACGACCGTGCGGGCGTGTTTCGGTACGACTTTGAGACCGATGAGCTCGAATTACTTTACCGCCACCCCGATGTCGATGTGTCCTCTGCCATGGTTGGCTCTGATGGCGAGGTCTTGGGTGTGATGAGCCGCTTTGGGCCCGGCACCTATACCTTCTTAGAAGACAAGGCCAGCACCAATGAAGAGGCGATTTTGTTGCAGCGACTGGCGGCCAGCTTTCCAGCGGACGATGTCAGCCTTACCTCATATTCTGAAGACGGCACCAAGGCCATTTTGTTTGTGCGTGGGGATCGCAACCCTGGAGAGTTTTATTTATTTGATACGCAAACGATGGCGGCCAGTTATGTGGCTGGCGTTCGCCCAGATTTACCCAAGGACGCTTTGGTCCAAATGCGGATGCGCAAGATTGAGGCCCGCGATGGCATGGAACTCCACGCCCTGCTCACGCTACCAGAGAACCAAAACAGCAATCTGCCCTTGATTGTGAATGTCCATGGCGGTCCTTTCGGCATTACTGATCAATGGGGCTTTAACCCAGAAGCGCAATTTTTCGCGCACCATGGCTACGCGACCTTGCAGGTGAACTTCCGTGGTTCGGGCAATCGCGGTGATGACTTCGAGCGCGCTGGTCGCCTGCAATGGGGCAAGGCCATGCAAGACGATGTCACCGATGCCACCCAGTGGGCCATCGACCAAGGCATTGCCGACCCAGACCGCATTTGTATCGCTGGCGGCAGCTACGGGGGCTATGCGGCGCTCTGGGGTGTGATCAAAGAGCCCGATCTCTATCAGTGTGCGGTTGGGATCGTTGGTGTGTATGACATGAAGTGGTTCCGCGAGGGCGACGGCTCTGATTTCTCGGGCAATGACACGGCATTTGAGCGCTTTATGAGCAGCCACGTGGCTGAGACCAGCGAAGGGATTGAGGCCATCTCACCCGTTCACCATGTCGACAAAATCAAAGCCGACTTGTTCATCGTTCATGGGGGCAGCGATGTGCGCGTGCCAGTGGGCCACGCTTATCGCCTGAGAGACGCCCTGGCGCGGATCGGCAAGTCTTATGAATGGATGATCAAGGAAGAAGAGGGCCATGGGTTTTTTAACGTGGACAACCGCGTTGAGCTCTACGACCAAATGTTGGCCTTTTTTGAGCGCCACATTGGGTCGAGCAGTGAAGCCGAGCAGGCCGCGGCGAGCGCTTCTGGCCAGTAGGCGCCGAGGACAAGTCGGGAGCAATCAGGGCGAATTAAAGCCAATTCGCCCTGATTCCTTGCGTTATTCTTTCTGATGTGCTTAGAATAACTTCCTTGTAAGAGCTGAACGCCCTGCGTCGGCAAGATTTGATAGAAAAAGAGTAGTCAATCCACCCAACGATTGGCCCAACCTCGATTGGACCGACAGTGACTGGTATGAGTGAATCTATGAAACGACACAACATCGCAACCCCCAACAGACTGATTGCCTTGATGGCTGCCCTGATGATTTCTGGGTCGCTTTTTGCGCAACAAGTCGAGCCGATTATTGAGACCAGCCAAGAGGCTGTGGATGATACCGCCGAGTCTCAAGACCAAATCGATCAAGTGGATGCTCGTATCCAGACACTGTTGAGCGAGTTTAGAGCCAACCTGAAGCAGCTTGAGCAGCTCAACCGCTACAACGAGTCTCAGCGCCGCCAGGTGGAAGCCCAGCGTCGCGAGATGGCCTCTCTTAGAGAAGACATCAACAACATCGCGAGCCTCCAGCGTGCGGTCCAGCCGTTGATGGAAGACATGGTGGATGGGCTTGAAGACTTGGTGGAGGCCGATGTGCCCTTCTTGATCGATGAAAGACGCGAACGCGTGGCGCGTTTGAGAGACATCATGGATGACCCAGAGCGGTCACCTGCCCAGCGTTACCGTCTCGTTGTTGAGGCCTACCAGATTGAAAATGAGTACGGCCGGACGATTGAGTCATACCGCGGCAATATTGATGTCGACGGTAGAAGCTTTGAAAACGTCGAATTCCTCCGCGTTGGCCGTGTCGCCTTGGTCTTTAAGACCGATGATGACGAGGTCTTGAAATACTTCAATGTGGACACCCGCAATTGGATGGATCTGGATAAGTCCTTCCTACCCGCCATCAAGCGCGGTTCTCGTGTGGCACGTGAGCAGATTCCGCCAGAGCTGATGTACATCCCAGTGGGTGCACCGGCAGAAGCGAACTGAGGGGGCTGACATGACAAACCAAATGACCATTAAAAATGCCGAAAGGATTGCTTCAATGCAACATTTCAAAAAATTCACCTTGAGTGCTCTGTTTGCCCTTCTCTCGATTGTTGGCATCAGCGGCCACGCGGTGGCACAAGATCAGGCGGAAGCCACCGATGCGCAAGCCACACAGGCCACTGAGCCTCCGGCCCGCACCATCCAGGAAGTGTTGGAAGCCGTGCGCGCTGAGCGTCGGGCCGTTTCTGAGGCCAACCGCGAACGCGAGGCCCGTTTCCGCCGCCAAGAGAGCAACCAAGAGGCAGAGCTCAATCGCTTGGAGCGTGAAGTCGCTGAAGCCGAAGACGAAGCAAGTCGCTTAGAAGCGCTTCGCAATCAGCTCGACCGTGAGCTCGAAGAGCTTCGTGCCCAATTGGCCGAACGCCAAGGTGAGTTCGGTGAACTGTTTGGCGTCGCTCGCGCTGCTGCTGCCGACTTAAACGAACAACTGAACGATTCGTTGATCTCGACTCAGTTTGGTGGTCGTGGTGAAACGCTTACTCGGATGGCGCGTGCGTCCTCACTGCCAACCATCGAAGAGTTAGAAATACTTTGGTACACCATGTTGCAAGAAGCCGGCGAGCAGGGCAAAGTGGTTCGCTATGATGCGCCAGTCATTACTGGTGACAACCGCTCGGATGCTGAAACTGTCGTCCGTATCGGTTCATTCGCCGCCTTCACAGAAGATGGTTTCTTGGTACCACGCGAAGGCACCTTGCGGTACTTGGTCCGCCAACCTGGTGGCGCCGCTGTTGGCGCAGCCAAGGATGTTTTCCGTCATGATGGCTCCGGTGTTGTCGAAGGCCTAATCGATCCATCGCTTGGCACCCTCTTGGGCTTGGTGGTCGAAACCCCAACCTTTGGTGAGCGTGTGGCACAAGGTGGCGGCATTGGTTACGCCATCATTGTGGTGGCCATATTTGGTGTCTTGTTGGCGCTGTATCGCTGGGCGATGTTGATCATCGTTGAGCGTAAAGTGGCGGCGCAACGCAAGTCTTCAACGGCTTCGCCAAATAACCCGTTGGGTCGTGTCATGATCGCTTATAACAACAGCAAAGGCGGTGATCTTGAGACCTTACAGATGCGTTTGGACGATGCGGTCTTGAAGGAATTGCCGAAGCTTGAAAGTGGGCTGAACGTGGTCAAAGTATTGGCAGCGGTTGCGCCTTTGATGGGTCTGTTGGGTACCGTGATTGGTATGATCGTGACCTTCCAGGCGATCACGCTGTTTGGCACGGGTGATCCAAAACTGATGGCGGGTGGTATCTCGCAAGCGTTGGTCACCACGGTTCAGGGTCTGATAGCGGCCATTCCATTGCTGCTGCTTCACGCCTTTGCCTCGGGTGCCTCGCGCCGTGTCTCTCAAATTCTCGAAGAGCAATCCGTGAGCTTGGTGGCAGAGTCTGCCGAAAAAGCTGCTTGATTGAATCGCAGACCATTGCGCTGAGAATATAAGGAGCCACCGTGCTAGCGATGCTAAACCCTTTCAACATGTTTGAGACCATAGCGGGCTACCTGAATATGGGTGGCCCCGTGGTGGTCGCATTGTTGGCAAGCACATTCTTGATGTGGATGCTGATCAGTGAACGGATTTTGTACTTCACTTTTGCGGTCACTAAGATCATTGAAGAAAAGCAGGGTCTCTGGGGCGGCCGTTCCGACCGTGGCAGCTGGGAAGCCCATGCTTATCGCGAACGTTTGATTTCAGAAGCCCGTGTAGAAAATGAGCGTTTTTTGGGATCCATTCGCTCGCTGATCGTGATCACACCACTGCTGGGTCTGTTGGGCACAGTGACCGGTATGATCGAAGTCTTCCAGGTGATCACCGACACTGGGTCTTCAAATGCTCGTTTGATGGCCTCTGGTATTTCCAGAGCCACCATCCCAACCATGACCGGTTTGGCCGTGTCTTTGACGGGTGTTTTTGCGATCAACTACCTCGATGGTAAGCACGAAAAGACGATCACTGCATTGGGCCAGAGTCTCGAAACCGAAGGTGGGCTTGGGTACGGTGCCAAAGGCCGCTTGACCAGTTCAGAGCAAGAAGCCGCGGATGTGAACATCACACCATTGCTCGATATCGTATTCATCCTGCTGATCTTCTTTATTGTGACGGCCACTTTTCTGGATGAAGATGGCATTGCCATTGCCTCACCCGAAGACAATCCGCCAGAAGAACTGACACGTCCACCACCAACGTTGGTATTGGCCGTTAGGAATGATGGATTCGTGGCGGTTGATGGTGGTCGTTTGATTGACCCACGATCAGTCAAGCCAGTGGTTGAGGCCTTCAAGGCGCAGAACCCACGGGGCGTGGTGCTTCTTAATGCAGCACCTGATGCAAAGGTCGAAACCAGCGTGTTGGTGTTAGACCAAACGCGTCAAGCCGGTGTGGATCCTGCAGTCACCATCCAAGGCCAAGATTAACTGGACGGCTTGGCTTTTGGCCAAGCCCCAATAGATTGAGACAAAGACCAGATGAATAGACGCAAACGGACATCGCAAACTGAAGAAACCGACGTGAACGTCACGCCGTTGCTTGATATCGTTTTTATCATGCTGATCTTCTTCATCGTCACGGCGACCTTTATCAAAGAGCCTGGTGTCACGGTTGAAAAGCCACCCGCCACCACGGCCGAACAGCAGCGTTTGGTTTCCATACTGGTTGCCATCGATGCTGATAATGGCGTCTGGGTGAATCGCGAAGAAGTCGGCCTCGAAGGTGTGCGTTTGGCCGTTGAGCGCCTGCGTCGTGAGAATCCCAGAGGAAGCGCAGTGATTCAGGCAGACAATGACGCGCACACTGAATATTTGGTTAAGGTGCTCCAGCAAATCCGCGATGCTGGTGTACAAGAAGATGTTGCGGTATCGACGGTTGAATCATGATTACAGGTAGCGCTCGAATTGTTACAGGTCTGCCAGGGGCCTTCGTTGTCACCCTGCTGATTTTTTCGCTTTTGGCGGCGGTCATCAGCCAACAACAAGACGTTGTCTTGACCGATGATCGATCGGTTCAGATTAATGTCACGCGTCAGCTCGATGACCGCAGTGACCAAAACGCTGAAGATTTCGAGCGCCCAGTGTTGGATCAGCCGCCCCCACCACCGCCGATGGTCAGTGACCCAAGCTTTAGGCCGTCGATGTCCGTCCAAATGGGTGCAGTGCCTGATATGGGTGCTGACTTAAACATTGGCTCGGGCTTCAACCCAGATCGTGATGCGCAGCCTTTGGTGCGTATTCCACCCCAGTATCCACAGCGATGCCAACGTTCCGCCAGTGGGCTTGAGACCGTTGTGGTTGAGTTTAATGTGACGCCAGAGGGCAACGTGATCAATCCTTCGGTGATCAACACCACGAATGCCTGCTTCAATCGTGCTGCCATGCGTGCTGTCACTCGGTGGCGGTATCAGCCACGCGTTGTTGATGGTGTCGCGCAACCTCGCTTTGGTGTGAGAACAGCCATTGACTTCAGAATGGAGGAGTGATCGAGTGTTAGTTAAACGCCAAGAAAATTCGAACGTTTATGGGGTATTGCGCGCAGGTCAATGGCTTTCCATTCTGGTGCTACTTTTTGCCAGTTTTTCAGTTCAAGCGCAAAGCGGGACACTCTCACCCGCAGTCGCTTCTGATTTGCTAGAGGCCTATGAAGAACTAGAGGCGGAAAACTATCAAGGCGCTTTGGAGCAGCTCAACGACCTGATGGCTCGCCGTGGTGAGAAGATGCGTGACTTTGATCGTGCCTCTGTCTTGCAGATCCGGGGCTCAGCGCATGTCAGCATGGAGAATTATCAAGCAGCGATTGATGATTTTTCTGAGGTCTTGAGATTGAACGCCTTGCCTGAAGAACAAAATGTGCGGATGCGCTTTAATATGGCGCAGCTCTATTTTGTGACAGAGCAGTTCCAAGCCTCAGTGGATTTCTTTGAGGACTGGTTGGCGGTCGAAGAAAATCCCGAAGACAGCGCCTTTTTCATGTTGAGTGCCGCCTACTACAATTTAGAAGAGTTTCAAGAGTCACTGCGCACCATCGATCGTGCGATTGAGTTGAGTGAAGAACCCACCAAGCGTTACTTCGATCTCAAAAATATTGTTCTCTCTGAGCTCAAGCTCGTGCCAGAGCGCACCGAGCACATGAAGCTCATGGTCGAATACTGGCCAGAGGAATTGCCTTACTGGCGCCAGCTCTCAGCCTTATATCTAGACCAAGACATGCAAATGGAATCATTTGCGGTTCTCGAGACCGCGTATCTTGAAGGTCTTGAGATCAAAGAAGCCGACAAAATCATTTTGGCGCAGTTTTATTCAGCTTTTAACAACCCGCACCGCGGTGCTGAGTTGTTGGAGCGTGAAATGGCGGCTGAGAACGTTGAGCGCGATGTCGATAACCTAGAGTTGCTATCTCAGCTTTGGAGCCAAGCCCGTGAGCACAAGAAAGCGATTCCTGTGTTGCGTGAGGCCGCGCGCTTATCAGACACGGGCGTGCTCTCATTCAGGCTCGGGCAGTCGCTGTTGGCCGATGAGCAAAATGAGGCCGCAGAAACCGCCTTGCAAAACGCCATTGATAAAGGCGATATGGACGAAGACATGCTGGGTGAGGCTTGGATGCTCCTCGGTAATGCCCGCTTTAACCAAGCAGAGCCAGGTGATAAAGAGCAGCGTGACATCGCAGCCGAAGCTTTTGCGCGCGCAGAACGTTACGAAAATACCCGCGAGCAGTCTCAAAGCTGGCGGCAATACATCCAAGCCATCAATCAGACAGAGGCCCGTCAAGTGGCCCTTGAGCGCGAACAGGCAGAGCGTCTAGAAGAAGCGGCCCAAGAGCGTTTGTTGACCGCGTGTCGTGCGCGTCAATTGTCAGGCGCCCAAGTCAGTCCAGAGTGTCGTGAGATTTTGGCCGAAGCCCAAGCGCAAAGAGAGAATGAGCCTTAAGCGAGGCTCTTTCTCGCATCACCCCCATGACCAATCCATCGCCCGTCACTCAGATCGAGGAGTGGCTTGTTGCTGAAGACCATCAGCGCGCATCAGCGGCCTGTCTGGATCTATTGGCTGAACATCCCGGTGACCCCGACCTCTTGACGTTGTTGGCATTGAGCGAGGAGTTGGCCGGCCAGAGTGCACAGGCCATCGTGCGATTGCAGAGCATCAGCCAAAGCCATCCCGAACACGTCCGCTCCCTTTTTCATCTTGGGCGTTTACATGCGCAGGCGGAAAATGTCGGCCCGGCTCGCGAGGCGTTCAATGCCTCGATTGCTTTGTCACCGAACCACGCGCCTTCAAGGACTTTGCTGGCGAGGCTTGATTACCAACAAGGACATCTTCCTGCCGCTCTAGAGGGGCTCCGTGTCGCCTTGCGCGCGGATGCTGAGTATGTACCCGCGCTTTGTGACTTGGCCATTTTGTTGGTTGAGATGGGGGCTTTGGAAGAGGCGCATGTTCACGCCACACAGGCCGTGAAATTGGCACCGGATGAGGGGAGTGCGCAACTGGCCATGGGGTTGGTGTTTGAAGCCCAAGGACACATGGGATTTGCAGAGCAGTGTTTGGTCAATGCGACCGACCGAGACCCCAGTTCGATGCAGGGATTGATGGCGCTCTCACGCGTTTATCAGCAAAAGGGTGAACACGATAAAGCCATCACGACGCTGGACCGTTTGAGCGATGAGCAGAAGGCTCAGCCGGCCGCGCGTTACGCGCGTGCCTTTAGCCTCGCCCGTTTGGGCCAATTGGCACCGGCTCGCGCGCTCTACGAGAGCCTCGTTCATGAACAGCCCGATCTAAAAACCGCATTGCAGCTGATTGATCTCTATATCCAGCAAAACGACCATCAGGCCTTGGTGGATCTAAGTAAAAACCTTGATAGAAGTCACTCAGAAGCAGAAATGGCCGGGAAATTTTTAGATGCCAGACTCGCTGAGTTTGCCGGAAAACTCGATGAGGCGATTGCACACCTGAGATCCTTGTTGGATGCTGAGCGCTTTGAATTTCAAGTGCGTGTTCGCTTATTGCTGGCCAGGTTGTATCTAAAAAAGGGTGAGCCGCAAACCATCCTTGAGACGCTGGCCACCCTCGCCGAGCATGATGCACTCCATTATCGCGTTCGCTGGGAAATGGCGCAGCTGGCAGAACAAGCCGGCGGTCATGATTTTGCGCTCCAGATGATTGATGCGGTCTTGCGCGATGCGAACCTAGATGCTGAAGTGTTGGGTCGAACAGCCACAATGAGACTCCACGTGCTGGATCGACTGCAGCGCTATGATGATGCGCTGGCAGAGATCGAGAAGGGCCAGCATAAGATGGGCTGGTTGCCCCCACCGATGCCTTTAATGGCCACAGAGCTTCCTGATTTGTCGGGTCTTTCGCACCACCCCAAAGAGTATGCTGACAGCGTCCCAGAACTCATTTGGGTGCCCGGTTGGCCTTGGGCGGGACGCGAGCTTGTCTTGGCTGCACTCGCACAAATAAGCGGTGCAAAAGTCCTTCCCATGACAGAGGGGGCAACCCGCCACCAACATTTGGGGTTGTATCCCGGAGAGATGCCAGCGACAGGGTTGTCCCCTGACCAAGCCCATCCAATGGCACGGCGCTATCTGCGCGGCGCCAATGCCGATGCCAGCTGCTTGATTGAGCCTTTCCCATGCCGCGCGGCAGACCTCATTCGGCTGTGGGAGGTATTCCCTGAGGCCATGGCGGTGCGCGTGACCTGTCAGCCCAACTATGTGCGTCTGCAGTGGCACCTGGCCGGTTATCGGGAGGTGGATGCCATGATGGCTGCTTGGGCTGAGGAACAAAAGGCGCTGGATCGTTTGTCCACTGAAACACCTTTCAAGATGGTCTCAGTCGCCATTGAAGCGCTCCTAGATCCCAAAGCGACAGAGGACGCCATTGCCTCACTCATGAATGACCTTTCCAAGCCCATGAGCGAGAAGATGCCCCAACACGTCCGCGCGCTGGCTCAAAGGCACGGTTATCGCCCAGCAACCCACTGGACCCATTACTTCTGAGGGAGTTGAGTTTGGGGTGTGAGCGGGTACACTAGACCCCAACCTCAAGACTTTCTGGAGAAACAGCGATGGAGTGGGTCATTCTAGGTGTCATTGCCCTGGTGGCGATTTTTGTGATCACCGTCTACAACCGACTGGTGACTGGCCGAAATCAATACAAAAATGCGTTTGCTCAGATCGATGTGCAACTAACGCGTCGCCACGAATTGATTCCCAATTTGGTTGAAGTGGCCAAGCGTTACATGAGCCATGAGAAAGACACGCTCGAGGCGGTGATTCAGGCCAGAAACATGGCCACCTCTGGACTTCAGAAGGCGGCTTCAGACCCCACCGATCCAGCAGCCATGAAGCAGCTGGGGCAGGCTGAGCAGGGTCTGAGTGGCGCCTTGGGTCGTTTGTTTGCCTTGTCCGAGAATTATCCAGATCTCAAAGCCAACCAAAACATGATGCAACTCACAGAAGAGCTCACCAGCACCGAGAACAAGGTGGCTTTTGCGCGTCAGGCTTTCAACGACTCGGTGATGAACTACAACATCTTAAGAGAAACGTTCCCAAACAATCTGGTGGCGGGTGTCTTTAGCTTCCAAGCAGCAGAGCTTTTAGAAATTGATGATCCCATTAAGCGGGAAGCCGTTGCGGTTGATTTTGGCTGAGTGATTAAAGCCACTCTCAATCAATGAATTTCTTCAAACAGCAAGACCAGGCGCGTCGGCAGTCCAAGCTGCTGATCGGCCTGTTTGTACTGGCATTGATCTCAATTGCTGTGGCCATTGGCACGTTGGCCTTTCTATTGGCCGGCTGGCCTCTGGTGCCATGGGCGGCGGGTGCAGTGCTGGCCATTATGCTCATGGCGAGTCTCTTTAAGACCATTGCCTTGCGGCAAGGTGGGGGCAAAGTGGCCCGTGCGATGGGGGGAACCTTGGTTGACCCGACGACCCAAGACCCTGCCAGAAGGCGGCTTTACAACGTGGTCGAGGAAATGGCCATTGCCTCTGGCGTTCCAGTCCCAGAAGTTTATGTGCTGGAACAAGAGATGGGGCTCAATGCCTTTGCCGCCGGTTACGCACCCACCGATGCGGCGGTCGCTGTGACGCGAGGTCTGCTCGAGCGCTTGAGCAGAGACGAGCTTCAGGGCGTGATCGCGCATGAGTTTAGTCACATTCTAAATGGCGACATGCGCATCAATATCCGTTTGATGGGGTTCGTGTTTGGCATTATGGTCATTGCCATCATGGGCCAGCATTTGATGCACTCGGCCAGGTTTTCGAAAAACTCCAAAGACGCCGCGCCATTGATGATGCTGAGTCTGGCCATCGTCTTAATTGGCTATATTGGCCTGTTCTTTGGGCGTCTCATTAAAGCTGCGGTATCGAGACAACGCGAATATTTGGCCGATGCGGCAGCCGTACAATTCACGCGCAATCCCGATGGAATTTCAGGCGCTCTAAAAAAGATTGGCACCATCGAGATCGGCAGTCACTTAGAGGCCGATTCAGAAGAAGTGGGACACATGCTATTTGGTCAAGGGGTCGCTGGCTTTTTATTCGCCACACACCCACCTCTTTTAAAACGCATTCAAGCCATTGAGCCCACTTTTACCCAAGACGATTTGGCCCAATTTGCAGAGAAAGCTCAGAAAAAAGTCAGCCACGATGGGCCAGAAACTGATGAGGCAGTCAACAATGAGGCAGTCAAGCCGGCTCAAGCCAATGATGCATTGGGTGTTTTGGGTGGCTTTGAAGGACACCAATTGCTGGCAGCCGTCTCCTTGCTGGGTGAAATGCCAGACTCTCTCAAGCAGTGGGCGCATTCGGATGAGTATGTGGCTTCCTTGCTGCTGTATTTGGTGCTTGGCGAGCAAGCAGACGATGGCAGCACGCTTCG
The DNA here is from genome assembly GCA_965655975.1 of Wenzhouxiangella sp. Classification (GTDB taxonomy): domain Bacteria; phylum Pseudomonadota; class Gammaproteobacteria; order Xanthomonadales; family Wenzhouxiangellaceae; genus Wenzhouxiangella. The sequence continues at coordinate 115,956 of CBFHIS010000003.1, read as the reverse complement.
GCCCCTGATCGTGGCTTGGGGTGGTGAGGACGCGTTAGAGAAGTTGGCTTTGATTCAACAAACACTGGGTGATGTCCCACTGGCCTGGCGCCTGCCACTTTTGGAGATGTGCCTCCCGATATTGAAACAAAAGCCCCTCCAAGAACGAAATGAGCTCAAAGCATTGCTTGGTGACTTGATCACCCACGATGGTGAGCTCACGGTGTTTGAGTATGTGATGGATCGACTGATCGATCAAAGCCTCATTGAGGTGGCTGAACCATCAAAAACCAAGATGGCTGGCGCCAAGACCTTGGTGCAGCTGAAGCCATCGGTGGCCTCGCTGTTGGCCGTGGTGGCCATGCAGGGACATGGTGATGAGCAGGGGAAGCTGCATGCGTGGCAAGCGATTATGGAGGCCTTAATCGGGGAGACCATAGCCTGGCCAGCCATTGAAAATTGGGCAGAGGCGCTCGATCAGGCGTTGCGGGTGCTCAATGCTTTAAAAGCCACTGAAAAAGAGCGCTTGGCGCAAGCCATGGTTGATTGCATCGCCAGCGACGGACAGATTGACCCAGATGAATATGCCCTGTGTCGAGCGATCGCTGCCAGACTGCATATTGCCCTGCCTCTAGATGGCAGCAGGCAGGGGCTCGCGCCCCAGAACTAAGTCAGCGGCCTTTTCGGCAATCATGATCGTGGGCGCATTGGTGTTGCCACCGACCAACGATGGCATGATGGAGGCATCCACGACACGCAACCCCTTGATGCCTCTGACTCGAAGCTCGGGGTCCACCACGGCCGCCTCATCGCTCCCCATGCGGCAAGTGCCGACTGGGTGATAAATCGTTTCTGCTTTGGTTCGAATAAAATCAATCAATTCATTGCGGTCATGGATGTGATCACCCGGCAATATCTCGTGGGCTCGAAATGGCTTGAAGGCCGGCTGCCGGAAAATCTCTCGCGACAAACGCACACAATCGAGCATGATTTCAAGATCTTCGGCTTCGCTCAAGTAATTGGGATGAATGGCGATCGGGTGAGCGGGATTGGCCGATTGCAGCGCCAAATGCCCTCGGCTTTGAGGGCGTAAGGGGCAGGCGTGTAGCGTGTAGCCATCGCCTGGTAGTCGGTTCCGGCCATGGTCATCCAACAAAGCAGGCACAAAGTGCATTTGAATGTCGGGCCGATCTGTTCGCCCACGGCCACTGACCAAAAATGCACCGGCCTCTGCGATGTTTGATGTGCCCTCACCCTGACCCCGCAAGAAATAATTCAAGCCCACCTTGAGTTCATTGAGCTGGTCGTAGGTGATGGGTTGCGAGCATCTGGTCAGCGTACAGATATCGAGATGGTCTTGAAGGTTTTGGCCGACCGATGGGTGATTGCTCACCACCTCAATGCCGTGTTGCTCAAGCATTTCTGCCGGCCCAATGCCTGAGAGCATCAATAGATGCGGCGAGTTGATCGCACCTGCACTGATGATCACTTCACGCTCGGCTCTGGCTTCATGCATGCGGCCAAAACGGCGATAGGAAATGCCAACGGCTTGATCGCCCTCAAACAGGATTCGATGGGTGAGCGCATGCGTCAGGACTTTTAAATTCGGCCGCTTTCTGACAGGTTTCAGATAACCCGCCGCGGTGGAGCAGCGACGCCCATTGCGCTGGGTGACTTGGTAAAAACCCACCCCCCGCTGTGTTGGGCCGTTGAAGTCGTTGTTGCGCGCAAACCCGGCTTGTTCAGCAGCTTGGATAAAGACTTCACTGAGCGGATTGGTGAAGCTGAGATCCTCAACCCGCAAGGGGCCACCGACGCCGTGGAGTTCATCGGCACCACGCGCTTGGTCCTCGGAGCGTTTGAAATAAGGCAACACCTCATTCCAGCCCCACCCAGGATTGCCTGCATTCGACCAATCGTCATAGTCGCTGCGGTGCCCTCTGGAAAAGCACATGGCATTGATAGAGCTCGACCCACCCAAGACACGACCACGTGGCCAATAGAGCCGGCGATTATTCAGTGCAGGTTCTGGCTCGGTGTTGTAGTTCCAGTTTAGGGATTTGAAACTAACGAGCTTGGATAAACCTGCCGGCATGTGAATAAAAGGATTCCAGTCCCGGGGGCCTGCTTCAAGAAGCAACACTTGAATATTTGGGTCTTCGCTCAATCGGTTGGCCAACACGCAGCCAGCTGATCCAGCACCGACAATGATGTAGTCAAAACGAGATCCCATCAGTCAATGCTACTCGAAAAATCCATCAATGGGGTCTCATGGTTGCGCATCAAAGCCATGACCTTAAATTTTTCCCCCATCTCACCAGGTAGGGTGAGGCGCTTAAACTCAGACAAGGCTTGGAGGCGCGCATGCTCATCGGACAATGAGAGAAAGGTCTCATGAACGTGACTCGCCAGAACAAACTCAGCCTGTGTGGCAAACTGACCCACGCTTAAGCCGATGGCCTCGGCTGCCTGGCCCAATGCGCTGAAGTCAACAAAGGCCGAGAGATCTGTCAGGCCCGGCCAGATGAAGGGATCAAAATGGGCGCGGTGACGGTAGTGGCACACCAATGTGCCCTTTGCCCGATCGGGGTGGTAATACGCATCCTCTAAATAACCATAATCGATGAACAGCACCACCCCGTTTGAGAGTGAATCGGTCACCGTTTTCAACCAATCGGGTAGGTCAAGCAAGATCTCGCTTTCATAGCCCACAGGCAGTGGCCGAGGTAGACGATCCAGCAATTGATTGATGGCGGCCAATAGCCGCGGACTGGGCTTTTTGGTGTCCCAGCCCAGCCGACCCGTGCCCCCGTCGTGTTCAATCACAACCGCCATTTCCTCAATACCATGCTCACTGAGTGTCCATCGTTTAACCGCCAAGGCATCGATGACCTCATTGCCAAGCACAAGCCCTTTGAAAGAATCTGGGGGTGGTTCGTTGAGCCATTGGACAGACCCCTCCAATCCAGCCTCTGCCAAGGTGTTTGCTTGAACCTCTCTCAAGGCCGCACTGGGCTCCAAGATCTGGTACTGACTCGGTGGATTTTTTAGATTGAGCAAGACATCGCGGGCCAATGCGCCAGAGCCTGCGCCCAATTCAAGCAGCACCCAACCCTCGCCCCATTCGGGGCTTATTTGATCGATGTGTCGCGCTAAGGCTTTGGCAAACAAGCTCCCCTGCTCGGGTGCTGTGACAAAGTCGCCATCGACGCCAAACTTGTGCAGCCCATTGAAGTAGTATCCAAGGCCTGGTTCATACAAACACATCTGCATGTAGTGATCAAAGGGCATGGGTCCATTTTTCTCAATCCAATCGACAATCCGTTCACCTAAGGTGTGCGATAACTCAATCAGTTCGGGCGATGGGCTGGGTAAATTCATGGCCGAGTGCATCACCACATTGTATCGGTTTCCAAGGAATGGATAAGACCATGACAACCAAAACACCTGTCGCCATCATCACCGGTGGTGCCCGCCGCATTGGCGCCGAGATTGCCCAACATTTGCATGCTCGGGGCCTGAATCTGTTGCTTCACTACCGAGCCTCG
>CBFHIS010000003.1:53053-112330 GCA_965655975.1 Wenzhouxiangella sp. | reverse complement strand
GCCACCGAAGCAGAGGCCTTGGCGGCTTCTTTAAACCAAAAAAGAGAGGGCTCGGTGGTGACCGTGGGCGTCGATTTAGGCGATGAAAACGTGGGCGAGACGATCAAAGACCGTGCCCTCAATGCCTTTGGTCGCATTGATTTATTGGTCAACAATGCCTCAAGTTTTTATCCCACACCTGTGCATGAAACCACACACGAACAGTGGGAGGACTTGATGATCTCCAACCTACAAGGGCCTTTTATGGTATCTCAGGCCTGCGCACCGATTCTGAGCGAGCACCAAGGCGCCATTGTCAATTTGGTGGACATTCATGCCATGGTGCCGCTCAAAGACCACGTACCCTATGTATCAGCCAAAGCAGGCTTGTTGATGCAGACCAAAGCGCTGGCTAAGGACTTGGCACCTGAGGTTCGCGTCAATGGGGTCGCGCCTGGCTCGATTCTATGGCCAGAAGCTGAAATCAATGACACAGAAAAACATCGTGCAATGCTTGCCAAAATTCCTTTGGCGCGCCAAGGCGAGCCGGCGGATATTGCCAAAGCCGTGGCGTTTCTTGGGCTTGATGCGCCCTACATCACCGGCCAGATCTTAGCCGTCGATGGTGGGCGCTTGTTGAACATGTAAGCGCCACAGATTTGGGAGAGGGGGTGAGGCTAAGAGGCGTCTTTGATCAACTGGCTAATGGTTCGAAATTTTGGATGGCTGGCCTCTCCCATCCATTCAAAGATCACCATCTCAGCAGAACTGGCAAAGCCACCTGCCTGATACATCCGCTTGAGACCCACGTTCTTATTCTCAAGCGAGCGACTGGAAATGGCATCTTCCACCACATGAACGCCATAGTCTTTGGCCAACAAAGAAGCCGCGGTTTGCCAGACACAAACATGGGCCTCAATGCCAATCAGGATGATGTTTGAACGGCCCGCTGATTCAATGGCATCGAGTAACTGTTGGTCATGGCAGCAACCAAAACTCACTTTATGACAGGGTGTTTGATCGACCAACAGCTCAGCCAGGGGTGTGACGGTGGGACCGAGCTTGTCTGGCACCTGCTCTGCCCAGATGATGGGAACATTGAGATGTTGGCTGGCTTCGATTAAAAGCTTTTGCTGCCGTATCATCGCCTCAGACTCATGCATTAGACCCGCCAGGCGGCCTTGCACATCGACCAACAACAAGAGGCTGTTCTCAGGCGTTGGGTGTTGGTCAGCACGGGGTCTTTGAGGGCTCATACGGATCTTCCTTGGTGCATTGATCTAAGATCATTATCCCATTTTCATGGGATGAATCATCAGCGACCGATCTCCGCCAAACTCAGCCCAAAGGGTGGCATAGGTTTGATCTAGGCCTGGGTGTTTGAGGCGGGGAGCCAGATCGGCCAAGGGTTTTAGAACATGCGCATAGCGAGTGATCTCGTCTCTGGGTAACACGAGGCCGTCGAACTCACCCATCCAATCGTCATAGAGCAACAAATCAATGTCGAGGACTCGATCTGAGAATTTGGGTTGATCGCGGTCACGCCCATGCTGATCCTCCAATTGGGTGAGGTAATCTTTAATTTCACCCACGCCCCAGTCGGTATGCACGAGCGCCACGGCATTTAGGAAATCCTCACCCTCAAACCCCACCGCGCTGGATCGATAGATGGGGGAGAGGCTGATCTCACCAAACGTGGTTCGCAGCGCCTCAATCGCCGCTCGCAAATGGCGCTCTGGGTCTTTGTTGCTCCCAAGCCCTAAATAGATGGGGTGTGGCATCAGCTGTGTCCAGATCCGCCCTGCAAGGGTTTCTGGCCCCGCTCAATTAGAATACCAACCGAGCGAGAGCCGGTGACGGCACCCAGTTTGTCGAGTCGAAACCGGACCCACTGCACAGGAAATTCATTTCTAATGATTTCGGTACAGCGCTCGGCGAGTGTTTCAACCAAACCAAACTCTGATTGTTCAACAAATGCAATCAAACGCTTGGCCACTGCTTTGTAGTCGAGTGTGTCATCAATGTGATCGGTGAGCGCTGCTTTGGCCACATCGGCATTCATCTCGATATTTAAGCGCACGGTTTGTTTGATTTCTCTTTCCCAATCATAAATACCAATGACGGTATCGATATCAAGGTCTGTGATGAACACTATATCCATGGGCAATGTCATGGGCAATTTGCACCCCTTTGTTGTGAGTGGGTTGTTGTGATCACAGATCCACCGCCTTAAGAGGTGGTAGCTCATCGAGTGGCCAACGTGGCTTCACTTCAATGTGGCCATCCATTTGGCCTTCGTGGCGTCGATGCCAACCTGCCCACGCAATCATGGCGCCGTTGTCTGTGCACAATGCTTGTGGGGGATAATACACCTGTCCTGGCAAGGCTTCGTCGAGGGCGGCTCTCAAGCGCTGATTCGCGCTGACGCCACCGGCGATCACCAACCGCTGAAGTCTGGTTTGTTTGAGCGCCCGCTTACATTTTTGGACCAGGGTATCAACGACCGCCAGTTCAAATCCCGCGGCGATGTCGGCAAAATCCGCCGATGTGCTGGCCGCAATCAACTGCCTGGTGTGGGTTTTTAGTCCTGAAAAACTAAAATCAAGGCCGGGTCGATTGATCATCGGCCGCGGAAAATCAAATCGAGAGGCATCGCCAGATTGGGCCAATTGAGCCACCAAATGCCCACCTGGAAAGCCAAGTCCCAACAATCGGGCGGTTTTATCAAAGGCCTCACCCGCGGCGTCATCCAAGGTTTCGCCGAGCAAGCGGTAGCTGCCCAAAGACTGGACTTCGATCAGCATGGTGTGACCGCCAGAGACCAATAGGGCCACAAATGGGACCTCAGGCACCGGGTCATCGAGCAAGGGCGAGAGGAGGTGTCCTTCCATGTGATGGACCGGAATCGATGGAATGTCCAAGGCCCTGGCCATGGAGACGGCGGTCGAAGCGCCCACCAACAGAGCACCGGCCAAGCCAGGGCCCCGGGTATAAGCGATGGCATCCAGGTCTTTGGGGGCCATTTGGCCCTCTTTTAGGACTTCATCGATCATGCCAGGAAGCTTTCTTAAGTGGTCTCGGGAGGCCAATTCAGGCACCACACCCCCATATTGGGCGTGATCGAGCTGGGTGTAGACCCGCTCAGAGACGATGCCCACGCCCGCTCGGTAGAGCGCCACGCCCGTCTCATCGCATGAGGTTTCTATGCCCAGAATGCTTTGCATGTTGGTCTGCCTGCGAGTTATAATGGTGGGCTCATTAGAAAATTTAACATCTTGGATGGTTATCAATGCCTAGCGTTAAGATCAAAGAAAACGAGCCATTTGAATACGCACTGCGTCGCTTCAAGCGCTCATGTGAAAAAGCCGGTGTCGTCTCTGAGAGCCGTCGTCGTGAGTTTTTCGAAAAGCCAACTCAGGAAAGAAAGCGTAAGAAAGCGGCTGCCGTCAAGCGCCATTTGCGCAAGATTTCACGTGAGCGGGTTAATCGCCGTCGCTTGTACTAAGATTGAATTGTACTGCGTAATCTCACACCCTGGGTAGTCAGAACCCATGTCGATCAAAGACCACCTTTCAGAAGACATCAAAAAGGCCATGCGTGCGGGTGACAAAGCCCGCTTGAAGACCTTGCGCATGGCTTCTGCTGCCATCAAACAAAAAGAAGTCGACGAGCGCATCGAACTCGATGAGGCTGGTGTTCTGGCGGTGTTTGAGAAAATGGTTAAGCAGCGTCGGGATTCAATTGAACAATACAACCAAGGTGGTCGGCCAGAGTTGGCCGAAGTGGAAGAACAAGAGATTGTGATCTTGCAAGATTACCTGCCAGAAGCCTTGAGCGAAGACGAGCTCAAGGCGCTGATTGATCAGGCCATCGGCGAGGTGGATGCCACTGGAATGGCTGCGATGGGCCAAATCATGGCCAAACTCAAGCCTGAGATTCAAGGTCGCGCCGACATGCGCGCGGTATCCAATCAGGTCAAGGAACGTCTGAACACAGCCAGCGATTCTACTGCCGGGTAGCCGGTATCGATCTTGGCTGGCCGCATACCCGAATCATTCATTGAAACGCTCTTAGAGCGGGTCGACATTGTTGAAGTGATCGGCTCGCGCTTGGCCTTAAAACCCACCGGACGCGGTGAGCACAAAGCATTGTGTCCGTTCCATGACGAAAAATCCCCCTCTTTCACGGTCAGTGGCCAAAAGCAGTTCTATCACTGCTTTGGTTGTGGTGCCCATGGCACGGCTGTTGGTTTTTTGATGGAACACGAGGGTCTGGATTTCCCATCGGCGATCGAAGAGCTCGCACAAATGGCCGGCCTTCAAGTCCCGCGTGAACAAGGCGCGCCGAGCGCTGAGCGATTTGATCGCCTTTACGACGCCCTGGCGGCAGCCCAACAATGGTTTCGCCAGTCATTGGGCGCCAGTGAAGCAGCCAGAAGCTACCTGAAAGGTCGGGGCTTCGATAAAGAGACGGTCACTGAGTTTGGCATCGGTTATGCGCCCGATGCCTGGCAGGGTCTGAGCGATCACCTCACCGGCCAAGGGTTTGATGCCAAAACACTGGAAAAAGCCGGTTTGGTGACCTTGAAAAATGGCCGGCCAATGGACAAATTTAGAGATCGGGTGATGTTCCCAATCCATGATCGGCGAGGACGTGTGATAGCGTTTGGGGGGCGGTCTTTGGGCGATCAGGGCCCGAAATACATGAACTCGCCAGAAACACCCGTTTTTCATAAAGGTCGGGAGTTATATCGGCTCTACAACGTGAGAAAAGGGGGCTTGCCTGAGCGCATTTTGGTGGTGGAGGGGTATATGGATGCCGCTGCCCTGCATCAGTTTGGTCTCACCGATACCGTGGCGACACTGGGGACTGCCGTGACCTCGGACCATTTGGATTTGTTGTTTCGAGCAACGCCTGTGGTCATTTTTTGCTTTGATGGGGACCGTGCCGGCCGACAAGCAGCGTGGCGGGGACTTGAGACGGCTTTGTCTGTCTTGAAAGACAACCGCGAAGTCCGTTTTTTGTTTCTGCCCGAGGGTGAAGACCCCGACAGCATGGTGAGGAATCAGGGTCTGGATGCCTTGAATCAAGCACTTGATCAGGCCAAGCCATTGTCGAATTTCTTCTTCGATCAGTTGAGCCAGCAGGTGGATATGCAGTCGCTGGAAGGCCGAGCCCGCCTAATGGCGCTGGCAGAGCCCTATTTGAAGCGTTTGCCAGAGAGCCCGTACGCTGAAATGATGCGCTCTGAGTTGGCCCGCATCAGTGGCCATTCGATCCAGCCAAGCACCACGACACCCAGAGATCATGGGTTTTCAGCACCGGATACGGAACGGCCACTGACGCTGGTGCAGTACGCGGTGGCGTTATTGGTGCAGCGCCCAGACTTGGCCGAGGGGCTTGATCCGAGCAAAATAGCCATGATCGAGCATGCCGAAGGGCAGCTTAAGGGATTGAATTTCTTGCGCGAATTGATTGACTTTTGCCAACAAAAGCCCCACCTTTCTACAGCTAAGCTTCTTGAATTGTGGCGGGATCGGAAAGAAACCCCTTGGTTGGCCAAATTGGCCAGTCGTGAGGTTTGCTCTGATTTCGATGCCATGCCTGAGGCTTTGGCTGAAACCTTAGGTAGAATAGGGGATCTACACATAAAAGCGCGGGTGCGCGAACTCCAACAGGCCCAACTGATCGAAGGTGGCCTAGATGAGGAACGGACCCGTGAATTGCGCGAGCTTTTGCAAGCGCGCTCGCAGACACACTAGAAACGGACCATGGATTGATATGGAAACCACCTCGCAACAACAGTCTCAGCTCAAGCAACTCATCGAGAAAGGCCGTGAACAAGGCCAATGGCTGACCTATGCCCAGGTGAACGATCACCTACCCGATGACATTGTCGATGCCGAGCAGATCGAAGACATCATCAACATGATCAATGACATGGGCATCAAGGTCTTCGAAGAAGCCCCTGAAGATGCCGATGCGTTGATCTTGAATGATGCCGCCAGTACCGATTCTGATGATGAGACCGCACAGCAAGAGGCCGAAGCCGCTCTGGCGGCGGTTGAGACCGAGTTGGGTCGGACCACGGATCCTGTGCGCATGTACATGCGTGAGATGGGCACGGTTGATTTGTTGACCCGCGAAGATGAAAAAGCCATTGCCAAGCGCATCGAAGATGGCTTGAACGATGTCAACATGTCCTTGTCTCGCTTTCCGGGAACCATGGAAGCGCTGCTCGCAGAGGCTCAAGCCTGGCGGGATGGCAACTTACGCCTCAATGAATTGATCAGTGGGTTCATTGATCCCACTTTGCTCGCTGAAATGGACTTGATCTCTGAAGACACCATGGAAGCGGCAGTCGAGCAAGAAGCCGAGTTCCGTGATGAAGAAGAAGTGGTGGATGAGGAAGACGAGCGTCCAGCGCCGACAGTCAATACGGGTCCAGACCCTGAGCAGGTGAGCCAGTATTTCGATGAGCTGGCCTCTTTGTATGACCATTACATCAAGCTTTATGACCGCTATGGTGCCAATGGAAAGCGCACCAATGAGCTCAAAGATCAAATATCTGAGCAGTTCATGCGCTTAAAATTGCCGCCTCGCATGTTTGACTTCCTGGTCAATCGGATGCGTTTCCAAGTCGCGATCATCCGTGACGTGGAGCGAGAAATTATGGTCATTTGCACCGACAAGTGTGGCATGCCCAAAAAAGACTTTTTGCAGAGCTTTCAGGACAATGAGACCTCGAGCAATTGGCTCAATGGTCTGACTCGACGCAAAGCGCCTTGGGCCGCGGCCATCAAAGAGCACAAACAAGACGTGGCGGAGTTGCAAAAACGCTTGGCCAATTTTGAGACCATGAATCGGGTCACCATTTCAGAGTTGCGTGAGCTGAATCGCTGCATGACGATTGGTGAAGCCAGAGCACGGCGTGCCAAAAAAGAAATGGTGGAAGCGAACTTACGTTTGGTGATCTCAATCGCCAAAAAATACACCAACCGCGGCTTGCAGTTCTTGGATCTCATTCAAGAGGGCAACATTGGCCTGATGAAAGCAGTGGATAAATTCGAATACAGACGTGGCTATAAGTTCTCCACGTATGCCACCTGGTGGATTCGTCAGGCGATCACGCGCTCAATTGCTGATCAGGCCAGAACCATCCGAATTCCGGTGCACATGATTGAGACCATCAATAAGCTCAACCGCATCTCGCGTCAGATGTTGCAAGAGATGGGTCGCGAGCCCACCGCCGAAGAGCTGGCCAAAGTGATGGAGATGCCTGAGGACAAAGTTCGCAAGGTATTGAAGATCGCCAAAGAACCGATTTCAATGGAGACCCCCATTGGTGACGATGAAGATTCGCACTTGGGTGATTTTATTGAAGACCTCAACATTCTCTCGCCAGTGGAAACAGCCACCACCACGGGATTAACCGACACGGTCACCAAGGTATTGGGTGGTTTGACACCGCGTGAGGCCAAGGTCTTGAGAATGCGCTTTGGCATCGATATGAACACCGATCACACTTTAGAAGAGGTGGGTAAGCAGTTTGATGTCACCCGTGAGCGCATTCGCCAGATTGAGGCCAAGGCGCTTCGGAAGCTTCGCCACCCCACACGCTCAGAGCAGTTGAGAAGCTTTCTAGACGCTGATTGAGCGCAGATCATCTGACAGTGGAAGAAGCGGGCTTGGTCTATTGAAAAGCCAGTCCAATTTGATCTTCTGAGCAAGGTTGGACCACGGCTTGGCCGAGTGAAGTCAACAGCACCAGTCGAATGGTGTTGTCTTTGTTTTTTTTGTCCAAGCGCATCCGCTCAATCAGGTCGGTTGGGTCTTGGCCGGCGGGCAATTCGCTGGGTAAGCCCACATGATCGATTAATGCCTTTAAGCGTGTTGCAGTACCGACAGGCACTTGACCCAGTCGTTCGCTGAGGCGGGTGGCCAAGACCATGCCGATCGCCACGGCTTCACCATGTCTTAAGCTTTTGTAGTCGGTGAGCGCTTCTAGCGCATGAGCAAAGGTGTGTCCAAAGTTCAAAAGCGCGCGCTCGCCGCTTTCTTTTTCATCGCGAACCACCACCGCTTTTTTGGCCTCGACTGAGGTTTGAATGGTGGTTTTCAAGACATCGGCATCGCGAGCGTTCAGAGCATCTGTGTTGGCCTCAAGCCACTCAAAAAACTCCAGGTCACCAATGGCGCCGTATTTGATCACCTCAGCCAGCCCTGCCCGATAGTCTCGGTCTGGCAAAGTGTCGAGTGTCGCGGGGTCAATCACCACTGCATTCGGGGCATGAAATGCACCGATGAGGTTCTTCCCCATGGGGTGGTTGATGCCTGTTTTCCCGCCAATGGACGCATCGACTTGGGCCAGTAGGGTGGTGGGGATTTGGATGATGCGCACACCTCGCATATAACTGGCAGCAGCAAAGCCGGCCAGATCGCCGACCATTCCACCCCCCAAAGCAATCACGGTGGCATCGCGTTGGGCATTCATGGCCACCAACTGATCCAAGATGGCTGACCACTGAGCGATGCTCTTCGAGCCCTCACCCGCTGGCACGCTCATGATTTCAAAAGCAGACACACCAGACAAGGCCTGCTCGATGGTGGGCTGATAATGCTGGGCCACTTGGTCTTCTGTCACCACCAGCACCTGCCCAGACAGGTGATGGGACCAGACCAGCGGATCAGAGATCAGACCATGACCAATATAGATCGAGTATTGGCCTTGACCGTGCGGGACATCAATATGGATTGACTGAGTCATGGTGTTTGGCTGTCCTTGTTCGACGAAAGCGCCTCCAGAATTTCTCTGGCGGCACGGTGCGCCATCGCTTGGGGTGTGATGTTGGCTGACTGGACAATGATATCAGCGCATTCGGCATATAAGGGGTCTCGCACCAATGCCATGGCTTCAAGACGCGCGCGACGGTCAGGGGTTTGCAATAAGGGCCGCCGCCGGTCACGTGCCAGACGCCTGAGTTGCTGCTGGACCGAGGTTTTGAGCCACACCGTGGTACCGCGACTTTTGAGGAGGCTGCGATTGTGTTCAGAAAGGATGCTGCCCCCGCCAGTGGCGACGATTTGATGATCTCTTTGTGTGAGCTCATCGAGCATCTGCGTTTCACGTCGCCGAAAACCCGCTTCACCTTCAATTTCAAAAATTCGGTCAACCTCCACACCACAACGTGTTTCAATCATTTCATCAACATCCACAAACGCCAGACCCAGTTTTTCAGCCAGTACCCGGCCAACGGTGGTCTTCCCTGAGCCCATGGGGCCGATCAGGAACAGTCGCTGTGGTCTACTATTCATCAAAATTCCGCAAATATACGCTTTCTTGCTACTATAGCGACTATGTTACGTTTCTCTCTATTATTTGTGGTTTTGATCTTGGCCTTATTCACGCTGGAAGTGCTCCAGCCTGTCCAAGATCACGTCATTTTGCCCTTCACGGCGGTGATTGCAAAAATCAGCGTGTTCATCATTGAGCTCTTTGATACTGGCGTCATCTCGGCGGGCAAAGTGATCCGCGATGCTCAGTCAGGTTTTGCGGTTAGCATTGAGCCCGGCTGTAATGGTGTTGAGGCCCTAATCATCTTATTTGCGGCCATCTTTGCCTTCCCAGCGACTTTGAAACAAAAATTGATTGGCTTCGGCATAGGCTTTGTTGCCATTCAATCTCTGAATCTGGTGCGGATCATCAGCTTGTTTTACATGGGCCAGTGGAACATGACCTGGTTCAACTGGTTTCATCTCTACCTTTGGCAGGCGCTAATTATCCTTGATGCCCTGGTGGTTTGGCTGATTTGGCTGAGAATGTTGCCACCAAACAAGCCAAGCAACTCCGCGCCACCGCCTAAAGAAGCCCTGAATCCTTGATTGATCTCTCAAAAGACATTCTAGACCGATTTGGGGCAGGGTTTGATCGCGCCAAAGCCGCTGATGTTCCCGAGGCCAATGCCATGACGCTGGCTACGGTTGATCCCGAAGGCCGGCCTGCTGCCAGAACCGTGCTACTCAAAGGTTATGATTCCCAAGGTTTCGTGTTCTACACCAATCTGGGTTCTCGAAAAGGCCAGCATTTGGCGCATACACCTGAAGCCTCGTTGGTCTTTTGGTGGCGGGAAACCGAAGAGCAAGTGTTGGTTGATGGCTCTGTGGAGGCAGTGAGTGCTGAAGAGGCAGATGCTTACTTTGCATCACGCCCGCGCGGTAGCCAAATTGGTGCTTGGGCTTCCCAGCAGTCAACGGCGCTTGCTGATCGTGAGGCCTTGTTGGCGGCAGTGGCAGAGACCGAGGCGCGGTTTGAGGGGCAAGATGTTCCCAGACCGGCGCACTGGTCTGGTTTTCGCATCAAGCCTCGGCGTGTGGAGTTTTGGTATGGCCGGACCTACCGATTGCACGAGCGGGTCTGTTTCACGCTTGAAAATGGCCAGTGGGTGACCACGCTTTTATTCCCCTAAAAAGTAGCCATCTAATCTAGCGCTCAGTCAATTCAACCGCCCCACTGCCATTGGGCATCTCTGGCAGGGGCTGGCGATGGCGCCTGGCAATTTCTCTTTCGATCCAAGCATCAGCCAGTGTTTCATTGATTTTTTTTGTGGCCGGGTCTGGGTTGTCGTACTGGCCATTTTGAGCGCGTTGACGCTGGGCCTCGTACAAGATCACAGCAGTGGCCACTGAGACATTCAAAGACTGGGTCATACCCAGCATTGGAATGATGATGCTTTGGTCGCACAGCTGGAGTGCCTCATCACTCACACCAAACTTTTCAGTGCCTAGAACAATGGCTGAGGGTTTGGTGAAATCAATGTCTCGAAAATCAACCGCGTTCTCATCAAAATGGGCGGCATAGAGCTGAAAGCCTTTGGCTTTGAGCGAGCTTAGCCCACTGGTGGTGTCCTCATGGCGATTGAGTTGCACCCAGCGCTGCGCCCCTTGCGCGATGTGGTTTGAGCGCGAGATGCCCTCGTCACCAGGGACGGCGTGGGTGGTGGCAATGCCCACTGCATCACACGTCCGAATGATGGCGGCCACATTGTGGGGCTTGTGCACACGCTCCATAAAAACGGTCAGGTCATGCTGTCGGCGGCTGGCCACTTCCCGAATGCGGGCGACGCGCGCCTCAGTGAGCTCACTGTTCGACATAAAAAATCTGATTGAAACGAATTTCGTGGGATCGATTGACCCCATTGATGGGTGTAATGTCTAGGGTGAAGTTGATGCGTTCCTCATTGCGGATTCTAAAGGTGCCCACGTAATAAATCGCCCCAGCGTCTTCAATTTGGGTCATTTCAATGGATTTTCTCTGGCCGGCTAAGTTGCTGGCTTGAACTTGAACCCGTGCGCGGGTGGGCTCATTGAGGCCCTCATCGCTGACCTTTAGAACAGCGACGTTCAACAAAGCCAGATTGCCCGAGCGGGTGATGCCATAGGCGCGAGCAACATCGGGCGTTAAAAAAGTGGTGTTAAAAGTGTTGTAATGCGCGATGTAATTGCCGAAGCGACTTGCTTGTTCGGCCCAAGCCATGTTGCCCATAAGCAAGACGATGGCAATGACCCAGCCTTTGATGAGTGTGCGTTTCATTTAAAGCCCCAATAAGATCATTAGAAACTGGATGCCGATGATGGCCACCAAAGGAGAGAGATCGAGGCCACCCATGCTGGGCAAGATTCTTCTAATGGGCAGCAACACAGGATCGACCAATTGGTAAATCAATGGAATGATGGGGTGTCTAAACCCCTGACCAACCCACGATAGAATCACGCTGATGATGATCAGCACCAAATAGGTGGTGAGCAGCAAACGCAATAGGCGCATCACACCCAAGATCATCAAGACGCCAATATCGATCGACTGTCCTGACAAAGCCACCAGAGCGAACAATGAGAGCAGTTGCACCAGATAAAGCGCAACGAATCCTGCAATGTTGATTTTTGATGAGCGTGGCAACACTTTGCTCAAAGGCACAATGATTGGGTTGGTGATTTGAACCAAAAACTGAACCGCTGGATTATAAAAATCAGCGCGACTCATTTCCAATAGCAATCGCACCAGCAAAGCCACCAAATACAGATGGACCACTGTTTCGACCAAAAATACGAGGGCTTGATTGAGCGAACCCATTTAATTTTTCTCCTTTGATGGGCCGAGTGTGGTCTGGGCACCCAGTGCCTCACTTCGTGATTGAGCAGCGCTGATGGCTTGTTTAACCATGTCTGCAAAGCCATGTTCGGTGAACACATTTAAAGCGGCTTCCGTGGTGCCACCTGGCGAGGTCACACGTTGTCTTAGGACCGCAGCGGGCACATCGCGTCTTTTGAGCATTCGTCCAGCGCCATAGGCGGTTTGATGGGCCAGTTGTTCAGCCAACTCCGGCGAGAGACCCTGTTGGATGGCGCTGGCCACCAAGTGTTCGGTGAGGGCAAAAAAATAGGCTGGTCCCGAGCCAGAGATGGCTGTAACCAAATCAATCTGAGCTTCTTGATCGAGCCACACGCACTCACCGACTCGACCCATTAGATCATTGGCCCACTGTTGGTGTTGGTCTTCCAGTGCGCTGTTGCCAATCAGCGCTGTAATGCCTGCACCGACAAGCGCTGGGGTGTTCGGCATGGTTCTAACCACGGGTCGAGACCCCAGAGAGGCTTCAATGGTTGCCATGTTGATCCCACCGGCCACGCTGATCACCATCGGGCTGTCATCGGTGGTGAGGTGAGGGGAAATCTCGGCCAAGACCGTGGGCATGATTTGGGGTTTGACGGCCAAAACCAAGACATCCACTTGGGCCGAGACACCATCAAATTTGTCCTGGGTGGCGATGCCCCATTGCGTCTGGAGTGTGTCTCGGCGCTCGTGGGAGGGGTCAACCACACGCACACGCTCAGGACTGACACCTGCATCAATCAGGCCGCCAATCAGGGCCGTGGCCATGTGACCACCCCCCACAAACGTCATCGTATAAGCGTGCATGTCTCTATTGTAGAGCATGCCGCGAAAGATCAGGCCTTTGCACGTGGCCCAAACAGCGCGGTGCCAATGCGAACCCAGTTGGCACCCGCTTCGATGGCCGCTTCCAAATCATCCGACATACCCGCAGACAGGGCATTAACACCTGGGTGCTTTCTCTGAAGTTCTTGGAAGTAGGTGTTGAGTGTGCTGAATACCGCCAATTGCTCTGCCCGTTGCGTTCTGGGCGCAGGAATCGCCATCAAGCCTCTGAGCTTGAGCCTGGGGGATTGGTCGATGGCATCGGCCAGTGTTCCAATCTCGCTGGGTGCACAACCTGCTTTTTGTGCCTCACCATCGAGATTGACTTGAATCAGGACATTCAAGGGTGCCAGATCAGGTGGCCGCTGGTCGTTGAGTCGCGTGATGAGTTTGAGCCGGTCAATGCTGTGCACCCAATCGAATGACTCTGCGATGGACCGTGTTTTATTGGACTGGATGGGACCAATAAAATGCCACTCCAACCCCAGCTCTTTCAGCGCCTCGATTTTAGCGACGCCTTCTGAGACATAGTTCTCACCAAAGGCTTTTTGCCCCAATTGGGCCAATTCAGCCACGGCTTGGGCTGAGCGGGTTTTGCTCACGGCCAGCAAATGGGCGCTGTGGGGCTCTCGGCCAGCTTTGGCCAAGGCCGCCTCGATGCGCGCCAATGTGGCCAAATAAGCCTCTTTAATCGATGACATCACCGCTCCTTATGCGCCCATTACGGCATGGTATTTCACTGATTTTCGCGCGTTTGTCGGCCAACAGTCTGATTTTTGGGCCTCTTTTTAACCATCTGTTAACCCACAGGGTCGTATTCTACAGTTGGTCAAGGTCTAAAGGTTTCTTCATTCTTTGGTCAGACTCCAATGTCGACGCCGATGGACAGGGCACTGTGAGCCCGGGCAAGCGATTTGCCCGGGCTATTTTTTTGTAGAATCAATCCATGCGCATACTCATCATAGAAGACAACCGTGATATTGCCGCCAATCTGGGAGATTTTCTCTCAGACCGTGGGCATGAGGTTGATTACGCCTACGATGGGCTGACTGGCTTAAACCTCGCCACCACCCACACATTTGATGCCTTGGTCCTCGACCTGTCCTTGCCTGGCATGGATGGGCTGGAGGTAAGCCGCCAGTTGCGGCAAGAAGCCAAAATTGAAACACCAATATTGATGCTCACCGCTCGAGACCAGCTGGAAGACAAATTGGCTGGCTTCGAATCTGGAGCCGATGATTATTTGGTTAAACCATTCGAGCTTAAAGAAGTGGAAGCACGCATTGAAGTATTGGCCCGCCGTGGCCAGCGCATCAAACCCACGGTGCTCAATGTCGGCGATTTGGAATACAACTTAGAGACTTACCGTGTGACCCGCCAAGGCAAACGCATTGACTTAAACCCAATTGGCCTAAAGCTTCTCGAGAAGTTAATGAGCGCATCGCCAGCCGTGGTCACCCGTCGCGAGCTAGAGCACCACGTCTGGGGTGAAGAGTTGCCCGACTCTGATAGTTTGCGTGTCCACATCCACTCGCTTCGGGTGGCCATTGATAAGCCGTTTGACCAGGCCATGATTCAAACGCGTCATGGCATTGGCTATAGCTTGGTGGCGTCAGATGAAGTATCGGATGAAATACCGGCGTCGTCTTAGAAGCCGGCTGATTCTGTCGTTTCTGATTTTTGGCACTCTGTTGAGCGCCTTGTTCGCCATCGCTGTGCTGTTTCTCCAGAACTTTTTAGAAGATGCACTGATCACCCAAACTTTGGCCGATGAGGTCGATCAATACATTATCGATCTGAGAGAAGACCCGACCCTTGTTGAGCCTTTTTATACGCGCATCCAAGGGTATGTGACCCGTCCAGATCGCGCTGACATTGTTCCAGCACCATTTCGCGCTTTGCCCTCCGGCGTGCATGAGGTCAAAACCGAACAGGCCTATTACAAAGCCATCATCCGAAAAGAAGACGATTTTTGGGTGTTTCTCACCTACGATGTGTCCGACAACCGCGAGCTCTCGCGTCGATTGATCATGGCTTTGATTGCGGTGGTGGTGTTTTTCTCCGCCCTTTCGCTGGCCTTAGGCATTTGGTCATCGGGACGCGTGTTGGCACCGGTGACTGCGCTGGCCAAGCGCTTAGAGGCGTTGGATGAGCACGATGCCTCGGTGAATTTGCAAAAGCATTTCCCGGATGATGAAGTGGGTCAGCTGGCCGCAGCTTTAGACGATTATGCCGCCCGGCAACATGAATTGATCGAGCGTGACCAGGCATTCAACGCCGATGTCTCGCACGAGTTGCGAACACCTTTGGCGGTGATTGCTGGCGCCACTGAGTTGATGCTGTCCCAGCCTGACCTGACAGAGCGGAACCGCGAGCGCTTGTTGCGCATCGCGCGGGCAGCCCGGCAATCCACCGATACCACCACAGCGCTGTTGTATCTGGTGCGGGCCAATCATGGTGATTTGGGTTCAGAGGCAGCGCAACCGGTCTCCGACATTGCCAATCAAGTACTCGATAATTATCGACCCTTGATTGGTGGTCGTGCATTGAGCCTTAAGCTCACCATTGAAGATGAGGTGAGTGTCATCGCACCCGAGGCAGTGATTTCGGTGGTGCTCGGCAATCTGGTTGGCAATGCGGTTCGTTACACCGAAGAAGGTGAGGTGTGTTTGGTGGTGGGGGATGGGCAAGTGATCATCCAAGACACAGGCCCTGGCATTGATCCCGAAGAATTGCCGCATGTCTTTGAGCGCCATTTTAGGGGTCGGCAGACCAGCGGCACCAAAGGCTCGGGCTTGGGCCTGTCGATTGTGAAACGCTTGGTGGATCTGTATGGCTGGACCATTGAGTTCGCCAATCGGCCCGAGGGTGGCTTGGCAGTCAAATTGTCCTTCTTCCCGGATTTGGATCGCATCCAGTGATAGGGTAGGACACCATGGCGATTGTTCAATGTCCAGCGTGCCACAAACGCATCTCATCACTGGCCAAAGTGTGCCCCCACTGCGATCTTGCTTTGGGCGAAATGACCCCTGAGCGTCGCTTGGAGATCGAGCAGAAAAAACGCAAACGCCATCTCAAGCGCGCAAAGTCGCTCTCACTGCTGGCGTTGGTCTTGGCGTTTGCTGGTGCGCTGATTTGGTGGTTTGGTGGGGGTCAGGGGTGGCAATGGCCACCACCGCTGATGAGTGTCGTTTTGTTGATGTTGGGGATGGCCTTCTATCTGATTGGCCGTGGTTGGTTGCTGTGGCTTTATTTGACCCGTTCTACCGTCAAACGCTTGTTATAGCCTTTGACTTGTAGTCGCCAGCGGTCAAACAAACCGCGGCGGATCACCACCTCAGGATTGTTGCTGGAGCGGACCGCATAAATGTTGGTTTCGGCTTGACGCCAAACCATGCCATTTTCGAGTTCAAAGACGGTCTCGCCATCCCAGCCTTCGAAGGTGCCCACCAAACGCGAAGTGATGACGCTGGTGTCATTGCCATCGTCTGCAAAGACATCCGCAATTCTTTCTCTAAACCCGCGTTGGTCTTGGGGCTCTTCGCGGGTCTTGGTGGCCTCGGCAACTTCGCGCTCAATCACTTCAGCTTGCTCATTGTTGAGCCAAGCATTCAATGCTTCCAACTCGGCGCGCGTGAGTTTGTTGATGCCTGTGGCTTGGCGTTCGGCGGTGCTCATGCGCTCTTGAATGGGCGCATCATCGTCTTGTGCAAGGGCTGCGCCCATCACAAAGGTCGATGCAATAACAATGGCTGCGATGGGCAGAGAAAAGAAACGCTGGGTCATATTAGAGGTCTTGTTTGTAGCGAACATAGGGGATGCGTCCATAAATGTCTCGAACCCCCTCGTCGGTGCGATTGTCTCCCGCTGAACCCGAAGCCGAAGCCCCTTGATCCAACACGTTGCTCACGCCCACACTGAAAGAAGCTTTGCCGGGCTGCCACGAAAATTCGAGGTCAAACCCACTTGGTGGGGTGGTGATGGTTTGGTCACCGAGCTGGCCCAAACGAATGGGTCGGTCGACGTAGCGACCCAACAAGTCGCCTCGGAAGTTCCCGCGTTGCCATGCCAAATTCAGCTGTGCCGCGTTGGTGACCTGGTCATCGAAGCGACCGGCAGCGGCCCACTGTCTGGGATCGCCCAGATCCATCAAGCTGCTGCGTTGACGGTAGCGGGCCAATTGCAGCCCGAGCAAGAAATCACCCACCCGTTCGACTTCAATCCCGAAGCTGACGTTGGCCATGGCGCCCTCCACAACACCCTCAGGCGTTGCAGGGTTGGTGCCGGGCAGGCCGAATAAAGAAGCCAGCCGATCCAAAGGTTGCCCCAGTTGATCACTGACTTGGGCTCCGGATTGCTCGGAGCGGAATAGACCAAGCCCGACTTGTACATTGGGTGCGGCCGTCCATTCGCCTTGGATTTGGACCAAGTTGACTGCGTTGTCGGGCACCGGTTGATCAACAAACTGGCAATTCTTGGCCAGGAAGGTATCGAGCGTCAGGGTGTGTTGGCTGCATTGAATGTGCGCCAAGCTGGCGGTGTTGAGTTGCCATGCACGAAGCGACCAAGAGAAGCGATCACCCGTTGCATCAGACGCCCCATCATCGATGAGGTTGCCTTCCGAATCGTCGAGGCCCAGGATGCGACCGGTGAGGGGCATCGACACGCTCAAACGTGGCCGACTGCCAGGCAGGCCTAGGGGTGCCTGCGGCGCCAGTAGCGCTGGATAGGGCTCAGAACGCTCATTGCTGTTGGCATTTTGGTCATTGGTGCTTTGTGCAAGGGCTAGAGGGACCAGCAAAGCGAGTGCGCTCACCAAAACCAAACCACGCAAAAACGGCCCGAACAGGCGGGTCGTCTGATGTGGATCAAGCTTGGATGGAATCGTTTTCATCACAATGCGTTATTAGAACCTCAAACCCCCAAAAAGTTTAGTGCCGTTGTGTGGTGCCCAACTCGGCTCGGGCCATCGATGTTGCATCGATTGGCCAAAATTGTAACAAAGTGGGTCAGAATTTGCACCTAAAATCGTCGCCAATGTCCCCATTTTCCTTGATCTTATGGGCATTGAAAGGCACAATGCCAAGGCTTGCCCACCCCTTAGAAATTGAAACAAATTTAAGAGTAATCTGACCATGCCAACCCGTCGAGACCTTGCCAACGCCATCCGCGCCCTAGCCATGGACGCGGTCCAAAAGGCCAACAGTGGCCACCCTGGTATGCCGATGGGCATGGCAGACATCGCAGAAGTCCTCTACAACAACCACCTCAAACACAACCCCGCCAACCCCAACTGGTGGGACCGAGACCGCTTCGTGGTATCCAATGGGCATGGTTCTATGCTGCTCTATGCCGCTTTGCACCTGAGTGGCTATGCGCTCTCCATGGACGACCTCAAAAACTTCCGCCAATTCCACTCGCCCACGCCAGGCCACCCCGAGTATGGCGAAGCGCCCGGGGTTGAGACCACCACTGGCCCATTGGGTCAGGGCTTGGCCAACGCCGTGGGCTTGGCGCTGGCCGAGAAACTCTTGGCCGCGCGCTTTAACACCCCAGCCCGTTCAATCGTGGACCACCACACTTGGGTATTCGCTGGTGACGGTTGTTTGATGGAGGGCGTATCGCACGAAGCCTGTTCGTTGGCCGGCACTTGGGGTTTGGGCAAGTTGATCGTGTTTTATGACGACAACAACATCTCGATCGATGGTGAGGTCGGAGGTTGGTTCAGCGACGACACCCCCGCCCGCTTTAGAGCGTATGGCTGGCAGGTGATTGAGGCCGTCGATGGGCACGACGCGGAGGCCATAGACCGAGCGATTGAAACGGCCAAAGCCAACACCGACCAACCCACGCTGATTTGTTGCAAGACCGTGATTGGCTTTGGGTCACCGAACAAACAAGGCACTGCGGCCACGCACGGTGCTCCATTGGGTGATGATGAGATTGCAAAAGCCCGCGAAGAACTCAATTGGCCACACCCACCCTTTGAGATCCCGGAAGAGATCCGAGAAGGCTGGGATGCGCGGACCAAAGGGGCCAAAGCTGAGGCGGCTTGGCAGGCCCGTTTCGAGGCCTACCAGCAGGCAGAACCCGAACGCGCGGCTGAGTTTGCGCGGCGCCTAGAGGGCCGGTTGCCAGAGAACTTTGATGCGCTAATGCATCAAGCCATCGAAGCCATTCAAACCGATGATTCGGGCGTGGCCACCCGCAAAGCCTCTGAAATGGCGTTGGAAATCATTGGGCCCCACTTGCCCGAACTCTTGGGTGGGTCGGCCGATTTGACGGGGTCAAACAACACGTTTTGGTCGGGCAGCATCGACATCACCCAAGATTGGGCCAAGGGCAATTACATCTATTACGGGGTCCGCGAGTTTGGCATGACCGCCATAGCCAATGGCCTGAACTTGCATGGCGGCTTTATCGCCTACACCGGCACTTTCTTGGTGTTCTCCGACTACGCTCGAAACGCGGTTCGCATGTCGGCGCTGATTCCGGCCAAGACCATTCATGTCTACACCCACGATTCGATTGGTTTAGGCGAGGATGGGCCGACCCACCAGCCCATCGAACATGTCTCTTCTTTGCGACTCATTCCCAAGCTCTCGGTGTGGCGACCGGCCGACAAAACAGAGACCCTCGTTGCTTGGGCAGCCGCCGTTAGAGAACCCGGCACCCCATCGGCGCTGATTCTGACCCGCCAAGGGCTCAAGCACCAAGCCCGTGATGACAAACAATTGGCCGCGATCGAGCGGGGTGGTTATGTGTTGCGCCCCGCCAGTGAGCCCAAGGCCATTTTGATCGCCACGGGTTCTGAGGTGGCATTGGCGGTTGAAGTGGCCGAGCGCTTGGAAGCGCAGGGCATTTCTATCAGCGTGGTTTCCATGCCCAACCCAGAACGTTTCAAACAACAACCCGCCAGCCATCAGGACGAGGTGTTGCCGCCACAAGGCCCCATTCGAGTGGCCATTGAGGCCGGATCAAGTGCTTACTGGCACCAGTGGGTGGGCCCATCGGGCGCGGTCATTGGCATTGATACCTTTGGCGCCTCAGCGCCAGCCGAGGTCTTGTTCAAAGCCTATGGGCTGGATGTGGATTCGGTGGCCGAGCGTGTGCGCGCTTTGGTTTAGACCACCCATTTGATCGCAATCCCTCGCCTAGAGCCTTTAAGCGTGTTTTTGTGGCTGGGCCACATTGGGGATCAAAAATCGGTCTGACTGGGCGCCTTAATGGCCGACTTTGGGCCGACTTTGGGCTAGTCCTTACCGGACAGGCGCAGTACAATGGTGGGTATATTTCAATCCAAACCCAAGCGGGGAGTGAGTCGTATGCCCATTAAAATTGCCATCAATGGTTATGGTCGGATTGGCCGCAATGTGTTGCGTGCCTTGTACGAATCTGGACGCCAAAAAGACATCCAAGTGGTGGCCATCAATGACCTAGGCGACACCCAAACCAACGCCCATTTGACCCAATACGACACCGCGCATGGCCGCTTTAACGCCGATGTGTCGGTCTCGGGGCAAGATTTGGTGGTCAATGGTGATGCCATCGCTTGTTTCGCCCAGCGCGACCCCGCCCAATTGCCCTGGGGTGATTTGGGTGTGGATGTGGTCTTAGAGTGCACCGGGTTTTTTGCCTCCAAAGACAAGGCTTCCGCGCACTTGGCCGCGGGTGCGAAGAAAGTCCTGATTTCGGCACCAGCAGGCAAAGATTTGCCCACGGTTGTCTATGGTGTGAACCACGATGTGATCACCAAAGACGACCATGTGGTTTCAAACGCCTCTTGCACCACCAACTGTTTGGCGCCTTTGGTCAAGCCAATCCATGAGGCGGTGGGTTTGGAATCTGGGTTAATGACCACGATTCATGCCTACACCAATGACCAAGTCCTAACCGACGTGTATCACACAGACCTGCGTCGTGCGCGTTCTGCCACCATGAGCCAGATCCCCACCAAAACAGGGGCTGCTGCCGCTGTTGGTTTGGTTTTGCCCGAACTCGATGGCAAGCTCGATGGTTTTGCCATGCGCGTCCCCACCATCAATGTTTCTGTGGTGGATTTGACGTTCATTGCTGGTCGTGACACCACAGTCGATGAAGTCAATGCCATCGTCCAAAAAGCAAGCCAAGGTGAAATGAAAGGCATCTTGGCGTACAACGAAGCGCCTTTGGTTTCGGTTGACTTCAACCACAACCCGCACTCATCGGTGTTTGATGCCACCTTGACCAAAGTCTCTGGTGGCCGGTTGGTGAAAGTGCTTTCTTGGTACGACAACGAATGGGGCTTTTCTAACCGCATGCTCGATACTGCGAGTGTTTTGGGCAAGTTGGCTTGAGGAGAACTCAAGCCACTGGATGAAGCTCGGCCAGCAGGTTCGAGCGAGAGCTTTGGACTGTAGGCGCGTCATGCATTGGCCAGAGAGTTTGTTTGTATTCAAGATTGGATGACAGCCAGGATAAGTGCAAGAGACAGATGATGAAAACCTTGGATCAACTCGATATTCACCACAAACGGGTCCTCATTCGTTCTGATCTCAATGTGCCCATCGTCAATGGTGAGGTCACCTCGAAAGCGCGGATTGAGGCCAGCTTACCCACCTTTGGGCAAGCGCTCAGTCAAGACGGGTCTGTGATGGTGATGTCACACCTTGGACGCCCCACCGAAGGCGAACCCACTGAAGCCGAATCATTGGCGCCCGTGGCCGAGTGTCTTGGCCAGTTGCTGGGCAAAAAGGTGCGGTTGATCAAAGATTGGATCGATGGCGTGACGGTGGATGCAGGCGAATTGGTGCTTTTAGAAAATGTTCGTTTCTTGGAAGGCGAAAAGGCCAATGACGATGCGCTCGCCCAAAAGATGGCGAATTTGGCTGATGTGGTGGTGATGGATGCATTCGCAACAGCGCACCGCGCGCAAGCCTCCACCGAGGGCGTGATTCGTCACGCCAAAAGCGCTTGCGCAGGGCCCTTGCTGGCTGCAGAAATCAAAGCGCTTGACCAAGCGCTCGAAAATCCAGCCCGTCCCATGGTCGCGATTGTGGGCGGCTCCAAAGTCTCGAGCAAACTCAGCGTTCTCGAAGCGTTGATCGACAAAGTTGACCAATTGATTGTGGGCGGTGGCATTGCCAACACCTTCCTAGCTGCCGCTGGCCACCGCATCGGTGCCTCTTTGCATGAGCCTGATTTGGTGCCAACCGCCAAGCAACTGATGCAACAAGCCAAAGACAAAGGCGCGGCCATTCCGCTCCCCGTGGACGTGGTCACCGCCACCCGTTTCCATCAAGAGGCTCACCCATCTTTGCGCGATGTTGATCGCGTGCACGACGATGAAATGATTCTAGACATCGGCCCAGACACCGCCAAGGAGTTGTCAGCAATCGTTGCAGGCGCGGGCACTGTGCTATGGAATGGGCCGGTGGGTGTGTTTGAGTTTGAAGCATTTGGGGCGGGCACACGCGCCATCGCCGAAGCGGTCGCCCGTTGCGAGGGCTTCACCTTGGCAGGCGGTGGTGACACCATTGCCGCGATTGAAAAGTTTGGCGTGGCCGATCAGGTCGATTACATCTCAACGGCTGGCGGGGCGTTTTTAGAATACGTCGAAGGCAAGCCCTTGCCCGCTTTGCTGGCGCTCCATGAATCCAACTAATCCCCCAAGTGGCCTGATGGCCCGCCGCACCAAGATTGTGGCCACGCTTGGGCCCGCCACCGATGATCCAGAGACCTTAGAGCGTCTGATCCAAGCCGGTTGCGATGTTGTTCGTGTCAATTTTTCTCATGGCGATCCAGAAACACACGCCCGTCGCATCAAGATGGTGCGAGCGGCCGCACGCGAGCTCGATACCGACATCGCTGTACTGGCCGACTTGGCGGGTCCAAAGATTCGGATCGATCATTTCCGTGAAGGCTCGGTCCACCTCGAGCAAGGACAACCGTTTGCCCTTTATGCCCAAGACAACCCACCCGCGGGAGATCTCACAGGCGTTGGGGTGAGTTATTTGGGCTTGCCTCAGGATGTCAATATCGGCAGTGAATTAATGCTCGATGATGGCTTAATTGTGCTTCGAGTCGAGGGCATCGAAGGTTCGAGAATCGATTGTTCTGTGGTCACCGGTGGCGTGTTGTCCGATCGCAAAGGCCTTAATCTTCGAGGGGGTGGTCTCTCGATTCCGGGCCTGGCAGACAGCGACAAAGCCGACATTGAACGGGCCGCCGAATGGCAAGTCGATTTTTTAGCGGTGTCTTTTCCCCGCAATGCCGAAGACATTGAACATGCGCGTCGCCTACTGCGCCAAGCCGGTGGGCAGGCATCCATCGTTGCCAAAATCGAGCGCCACGAAGCGATCGATAACTTAGAGAGCGTGGTTGAGGCCTCCGATGTCGTGTTGGTGGCGCGTGGCGATTTGGGCGTGGAGATTGATGAGGCAGAACTGCCGGGTTTACAAAAGCGCATCATTAAAACCGCCCTAGAGCACAACCGAGCTGTGATCACTGCCACCCAGATGATGCAATCGATGGTCGAAAGCCCCATCCCCACGCGAGCAGAAGTGTTGGATGTGGCCAATGCGGTGATCGATGGCACGGATGCGGTCATGCTTTCAGCAGAATCGGCGGTGGGTAAGCACCCGGTGAAAGTGATTGAGGCAATGAGCCGCATTTGCCAAGGGGCTGAGCGCCACGTGGAGGCGCATGTTCCATCGAAGCTATTAAACGTTCGTGCGGAACGAATTGATCAGTCCATCGCGATGGCAGCGATGATGACGGCCAATAATTTGCCGGTGAAAGCGATTATTGCTTTGACAGAATCGGGTTCGACAGCGCAATGGCTGAGCCGAGTGCGCTCACCGGCACCCATCATCGCGCTGAGTCCGAATCGTGCCAGCTTGCGTCGAACGCATTTGTTTCAGCATGTCAAACCCCTGTTTTTCCCTCCACTCGACCACGATGGCGAAACCGCCGCCAGCGTGGCCAGACGCGCTCTGGCGCATGTCCGCGATGCGGGTTTGGTGGCACCGGGCGATCGTGTGTTGATGACTTTGGGCGATCAATACGGTGCACCCGGCCAAACCAACACGCTGAAAATTATGATTGTGGAGCCGAAGCATGGAGCTTGAGCATGGGGCCCCGTTACAATAGGGCCATGAGGTCTGGCGCAATTGTCCAGCCATTGATTCAAACTTAAATTTTTATTCGTTATTTTTACTTGTCATTTTTATTGATCCAACCAGAACATTGACCCAATCTAAAAAGAGGGATTGACGCATGACCGATCATTTTCAACAACTCGCCGATACCGCCATGGCACTTGTGGCCCCTGGCAAAGGCATTTTGGCCATTGATGAATCCAGTGGCACCATCAAGAAACGTTTTGACGGAGTTGGCATTGAAAACACCGAAGAGAATCGCTTGGACTATCGGTCCATGATGCTCACCACAGAGGGTTTGGGGGATTACATCTCAGGGGCAATCTTGTTTGATGAAACCATCCGCCAAGTCATGCCCGATGGCACACCATTGGTCAAAGTCATGGAACAAGCGGGCATTATCCCGGGCATCAAAGTCGATGCTGGCGCCAAAGACTTAGCGGGTTTCCCAGGTGAGAAGGTGACCGAGGGCTTGGATGGGCTGCGCGAGCGCTTGGCTGAGTACGCCAAACTCGGCGCGCGTTTTGCCAAATGGCGCGCGGTGATCACCATCGGTGATGACATTCCATCGCGGGGTTGTATTGAAGCCAACGCCCACGCGCTGGCGCGCTATGCCGCCCTTTGCCAAGAAGCAGGCATCGTGCCGATCGTTGAGCCCGAGGTGTTGATGGATGGCGATCACGACCTCGACACCTCATTCGATGTCACCGAAGCAACGCAAAAAGCGCTGTTTGCAGCACTCTACGACCAAAACGTGATGTTAGAAGGCACGATCTTGAAAGCCTCCATGGTGATTTCAGGATCAGAAGCCAAAGAGCGGGCCGGTGTTGAACACGTGGCCGAAGCGACGGTCGATTGTTTGTTGAACGCCGTGCCTGCAGCAACCGCGGGCGTGGTCTTCTTATCCGGTGGCCAAGGCGATGTGGAAGCCACGGCGCATTTGGATGCGATGAATAAAATGGGTGAGATGCCCTGGCCTGTGTCTTTCTCATACGGCCGAGCATTGCAAGCGGAAGCCTTGGCCAAGTGGGCCGAAGACCCGAAGGGCAACCGTGCTCAAGCACAAGAGATCTTATTACACCGTTCGCGCATGAACGGCATGGCCTCACTGGGGGAGTGGAGCGAGGAACACGAGTCCCAGTGATTGCGGCATGACCGATAAAGCCAAAGAGCAAGCACTCGAGTATCACCGGCTGCCTTTGCCGGGCAAGTTCAAGATCTCGCCCACCAAAGCACTCACCACGGCCAAGGACTTGTCCTTGGCCTATTCACCTGGGGTGGCCGCCGCCAGCGAAGCGATTCATGCCGACCCAGAGATGGCCCGTGAACTGACTGTTCGTGGCAACTTGGTGGGTGTGATCACCAACGGCACTGCGGTGCTGGGCTTGGGCGATATTGGTCCACTGGCCGCCAAGCCTGTGATGGAAGGCAAGGGGGTGTTGTTTAAGAAATTCGCCGGCATCGATGTCTTCGATATCGAGATCGATGAAAAAGATCCCCATAAATTAATCGACATCATCGCCTCGTTGGCTCCGACCTTTGGCGGCATCAACCTAGAAGACATCAAAGCCCCTGAGTGTTTTCAAGTAGAGGCAGCCCTTAAAGAGAGATTGGACATTCCGGTCTTTCATGATGACCAGCATGGCACGGCGATCATTGCCTCAGCGGCCATCATCAATGGCTTGCAGTTGGTGAAAAAAGACTTGGCGGATGTCCGTCTGGTGGCCTCAGGCGCGGGTGCTGCCGGGCTTGCCTGCCTCGATTTGTTGGTGACCATGGGCTTAAAGCGAGAACACATCACCGTGTGTGATCGAGAAGGTGTGGTCTATCAGGGACGGACCACCGACATGGATGAAAGAAAAGCCATTTATGCCCAAGACACCCAAGCCAGAACGCTGGGTGAGGTGATTGAAGGCGCTGATATTTTCTTAGGAGTGTCGGCACCGAATGTACTCACTGCCGAGATGGTCAAACAAATGGCCGATGGCCCGATCATTTTGGCGTTGGCCAATCCTGTTCCAGAAATCATGCCCGAGGTGGCCCGCAAGGCCTCAGCCAACGCACTCATCGCAACAGGCCGGTCGGATTATCCCAATCAAGTCAACAACGTCTTGTGCTTCCCCTACATCTTTCGTGGGGCGTTGGATGTGGGTGCAAAAGAAATCAATGATGAGATGAAAATGGCTTGCGTGCACGCCATCGCCAATCTCGCTCGTCAAGAAGCCAGCGATGTCTCAGCGGCCGCTTATGGAGGCAAAGTGCCCACCTTTGGGCCCGAGTATCTGATCCCACAGCCTTTTGATCCCAGGTTGTTGGTGGAGGTGGCCTCAGCCACCGCCAAAGCGGCCATGGAGTCTGGAGCAGCCACACGTCCTTTGCCTGATTTGGAGGCCTACCGCGAGCGCTTAAGCCAGTATGTATTTAGAACTGGGCTCTTAATGAAGCCGATTTTTGATGCTGCCCGCGAAGACCCCAAACGTGTGGTGTTTGCCGAAGGCGAAATCGAGTCGGTGCTGCGAGCGGTTCAAACCCTAGTCGATGATGGCCTGGCGCATCCAATTTTGATTGGTCGGCCCGAAGTGGTGAACATGCGCATCGAAAAAGCGGGTCTTCGGATACGGGCGGGCGAAGACTTCGAGCTGGTTAACCCAGAGTCCGACCCACGCTTTAAGGCCTATTGGCAAACGTTTTATGACATCACCAAGCGCCGTGGTGTGACGCCACAATCGGCCAAGGCGCTGGTTAGAACCCGCGACACCATTATTGCCGCCTTGATGGTGTATCGAAACGAGGCCGATGCCCTGATTTGTGGCGTTGTTGGACGCTACGAGAAAAAACTCAAATACCTCACCGAGGTGCTTGGGTTTAAAGCAGGCTGTCAAACCATGGGGGCTTTGTCGGCCATGACGACCGATGTGGGCACGTGGTTTGTTTGCGATACCCACGTCAACCCAGACCCCACCGCAGAACAGTTGGCGGAGCTGACTTTGATGGCGGCCGACCGTGTTCGCTTGTTTGGTATCACGCCCAAAGTAGCTCTTCTATCGCATTCGGCCTTTGGCAGCCACGTGGATGCCTCGGCCTCGAAGATGCGAAAAGCCCTCACCTTGATCAAGGAAATGGCGCCTGATTTGGAAATCGAGGGCGAAATGCCGGCCGATTTGGCCTTGATGTCTGGCCTGAGAGACGAGGCGTTTCCAGATTCTGTCTTGAAAGGATCGGCCAATTTGTTGATCATGCCAAACCAAGATGCTGCCAACATTGCGTTCAACATGTCCAGAATCATTGGGCGTGCGGTCAATGTCAGCCCAATGCTCATGGGCGTGGGGCGCCCGGCGCACGTATTGACACCCTCAGCCACTGTCCGCCGCATCGTGAACATGGCGGCGATTGCCGTGGTGGATGCCCAACAACACGAGCAAGAGAGCGGCCGGCCCCTGATTTAGTGCGTCAAAACCTCATTCAGACTACAATAGTTGGTCCACTGAATGAATGGATGTGAGGACATGGCTGACGACAAGTCACCCTACGACGTATCAACAGATCTCGACCCCACCGAGACGCAGGAATGGCTGGACTCTTTGGCGGCGGTTGTAGACCGCGATGGCGCTTCACGCGCGCATTTCATATTGGAACGCCTGGTCGAGTTTGCTCGCCAGTCAGGCGCGCACTTGCCATTTGATTTAACCACCGCCTACATCAATACCATTCCACCAGAACGCCAGGTGACCAACCCTGGGGACATGACGCTCGAGCGCCGGATTCGTTCGATCATTCGCTGGAATGCAATGGCCACCGTGATTCGGGCAGGCAAACGCGGTGGCGAGCTCGGCGGCCACATCGCAAGCTTCGCTTCGGCTGCCACTTTGTATGACGTGGGGTTCAACCATTTCTTCAAGGGCCACGACCATCCACACGGCTCGGATCTCTTATTCATCCAAGGCCATTCATCACCGGGTATTTATGCGCGCGCTTTTCTGGAGGGCCGCATCAACGAAAAACAATTGGATCAGTTCCGTGAAGAGGTCAATGGAGAGGGCTTGAGTTCCTATCCACACCCTTGGTTGATGCCCGAATTTTGGCAGATCCCGACCGTTTCTATGGGGCTTGGGCCCATCATGGCCATTTACCAAGCCAGGTTTTTGAAATACATGCACAACCGTGAGCTGATTGAAGCCGAAAATCGCAAAGTCTGGTGTTTTATGGGGGATGGCGAGACCGATGAACCAGAGTCCTTGGGCGCCATTTCTTTGGCGGGCCGTGAAAAACTCGATAACTTGGTGTTCGTCGTCAACTGTAATTTACAGCGCTTGGATGGTCCCGTTCGAGGCAACGGCAAAATCATTCAAGAACTCGAAGGGGTGTTCAGGGGCGCTGGTTGGAATGTGATTAAGGTCATTTGGGGATCGTATTGGGATCCCTTGTTGGCCAGAGACGACAAAGGGCTATTGAGAAAGCGCATGGAAGAAGCGCTCGATGGTGATTACCAAAAATACAAAGCCAACGATGGTCGCTACGTCAGAGAACACTTCTTTGGCGCATACGATGAGCTTAAAGCCATGGTCGCTGACATGAGCGACGAGGAAATCTGGCGACTCAATCGTGGTGGTCATGATCCGCACAAGGTGTATGCGGCTTATCACGAAGCCACTGAGCACACGGGCCAGCCCACCGTGATCTTGGCCAAAACCATTAAAGGGTATGGCCTGGGGCAATCGGGTGAGGGACAAAACATCACCCACCAGTTAAAGAAACTCGACACCGACGGCATCAAGTATTTTAGAGACCGCTTCGATGTGCCTGTGCCCGATGAGGGCATCGAAGAAGTGCCTTACTTTCACCCAGGAGAGGATTCTGAAGAGGTGAAATATTTGAAGGCGCGTCGCGAAGCGCTGGGCGGTTATATGCCCAAGCGTTTGGTCAGTGACACCCGCTTGGCGGTGCCTGAATTATCCGCTTTTGAGTCCATCACCAAAGGCTCAGGCGATCGTGAGATCTCCACCACCATGGCCTTTGTCAGAATCTTGGCGGTGCTCTTGCGAGATAAAGCCATTAAAGAACATATTGTCCCGATCATCTGCGATGAGGCCAGGACATTTGGGATGGAGGGTTTGTTTAGACAAATCGGCATCTACGCGCCTTTCGGTCAGCTCTATGAGCCGGTCGATTCTGATCAGTTGATGTACTACAAAGAAGACAAGAAAGGTCAAGTGCTCCAAGAAGGCATCACCGAGGCCGGCTCCATGAGCTCATGGATTGCGGCAGCAACGAGTTATGCCTCCAATGGCAAACCGATGGTGCCGTTTTATACCTTCTATTCCATGTTTGGTTTCCAACGCATTGGCGATTTGGCTTGGGCAGCGGGCGATATGCGTGCACGCGGCTTTTTAATGGGTGGAACATCAGGCCGGACCACGTTGAATGGTGAGGGCTTGCAGCACGAAGATGGCCACAGCCATATTTTGGCAGGCACCATCCCCAACTGCGTGACTTATGACCCCACCTTTGGCTATGAGTTGGCGGTCATCATCCAAGACGGGATGCGTCGGATGTATGTGGACCACGAAGATGTGTATTACTACATCACCATCTTGAATGAAAACTACGCCCAACCCGAGATGCCAGCAGGCGTCGAAGAAGGGATTCGGCGCGGGTTGTATTTGTTTAAAGAAGTCAGGCCCAATGGTGCCAAAGCCACCGTTCAATTGATGGGCAGTGGCTCGATTCTAAGAGAAGTGATCGCCGCGGCGGAGATCTTGGCTTCGGACTACGGCGTGGCCAGCGATGTTTGGTCAGCAACGAGCTTCAACGAGCTTAGAAAAGACGGGCACGCGGCGACGCGCTTGCAAAGACTCGGCGATGATCAAGGCCCAACGCCTTATGTCACCGAGCAGTTGGCGGGCCGAGAAGGACCCGTGGTTGCTGCCACTGATTACATCAGAAGTTATGCCGATCAAATTCGGGAGTTTGTGCCGCAGTCTCAGTATGTGGTCTTAGGCACCGATGGCTTTGGGCGGTCGGATACGCGGGCCCAATTGCGTCACTTCTTCGAAGTCGATCGCAACCACATCGTTTGGAGTGCGCTCAAAGCATTGGCCAAAGAAGGCGAAGTGGATGAGAAAACATTGACCGATGCCAAGCACGCCTTGGGCATTGATGCAAACAAACCCAATCCTATCGACGTGTAGGTGGACCAACTATCATGAGCAAAATTATAGACATATCCGTGCCAGCCATCGGTGACTTCGTGAAAGTCCCCGTTATTGAGATTTTGGCAAGTCCAGGAGACAGCATTGAGGCCGAGCAATCGCTGATCACTTTAGAATCAGACAAAGCCACAATGGAAGTGCCAGCGCCTCATTCCGGTCAGCTCATTGAGTTGACCGTCAAAGAAGGCGACGAGCTCTCTGAGGGCGATGTCATTGGCAAGATGGAAGTGGCTGGTGAGGCTGAAGATGCCCAACCAGAGCCGACCACCGAGACCAAAGCACCCGAGGCGGTCAGCGAGCCTGAGCCTCAAGACGCCGAGGTGACTCAAAAAGCGCCTCCCAGCAAGCCTGAAGCTGAGGCCACGCCGCAGACGCAACAAGCACCGGTGCCTGATCGGCCATTTGCAGACATCGCCACTTCGGCATCCGATGTGCCACATGCCGCCCCCGGTGTGCGCAAGCTGGCTCGTGAGCTGGGCATTTCTTTGGATGGCCTCACCGGCACTGGCCGCAAAGGCCGCATCACCGATGAAGATTTAAGTGCCGCGATCAAAGCCAGAATGTCTGGCGACGGTTCTGGTTTGGCGGTGGCCGCAGCACCTGTGGTGGACTTTGCAAGCTTTGGACCCATTGAGACCGTGGCGTTGAGCCGCATTAAAAAAATCTCAGGCCCAGCGCTGCACAGAAACTGGGTTTCTATCCCGCATGTCACCCAATTTGGTGAAGCGGACATCACCGAGATGGAGGACTTTAGGCAAGCCCAGAAAGAGGTTGCCGCCCAAGCTGGCACCAGAATGACGCCGGTGGTCTTTATCATCAAGGCCGTGGTGGCGAGTCTTAAAGCCTTCCCGCATTTCAACGCATCCCTCACTCCAGATGGTGGTTCACTGATACACAAGCGTTACTTCCATATTGGTGTGGCTGTCGATACGCCAGGGGGCTTGGTGGTGCCGGTATTGCGTGACTGTGATCAGAAAGGATTGATCGAATTGGCGCAGGAGTTGACCGAGTTATCGCAACGCGCGCGTGACGGCAAGTTGAGCGCAGATGAAATGAAAGGCGGTTGCTTCACCATTTCAAGCCTCGGCGGCATTGGGGGCACTGAGTTTACCCCGATCATCAACGCACCAGAATTGGCGATCTTGGGTGTGAGCAAAGCCACAGTCAAACCCATTTGGGATGGCGAAGACTTCGAGCCCAGATTGATGCTGCCTCTGTCACTGTCTTATGACCACCGGGTGATCGATGGTGCGGATGCGGCCCGCTTTGTCACGCATCTGGGCCAGCAATTGGAAGACTTAAGACGGTTGTTGATGTAATGGCGGACACAAAACACTTTGACCTGGTGGTGATTGGATCAGGGCCAGGTGGTTACACCGCGGCCTTTCGAGCGGCCGATCTTGGACTCAAAGTCGCGCTCGTAGAGCGCTATGACCGCTTGGGGGGTGTGTGCTTGAATGTCGGCTGCATTCCATCCAAAGCGTTGCTGCATGTGGGCCAAGTGATTGATTCGGCCGCTCATCTAAAAGACCACGGCGTGGATTTTGGTGAGCCCAAAATCGACATCAAGACGCTTCGAAAATACAAAGAAGGCGTGGTTGGAAAACTCACTCAAGGCTTGGGTGGCATGGCCAAAAAACGCCAAGTGGAAGTCATCGAAGGGTTTGCCAATTTCACCGATCCGCACACGCTCAGTATTGAGAACGAGGGCGACAAGAAGATTGTCTCCTTTGACCAATGCATCATCGCCACTGGTTCGCGGGTGATCAAAATCCCCGGCATCCCCTATGAGGATGACCGGGTGATGGATTCAACCGATGCGCTCGAGCTTGAAGACATTCCCAAGCATTTATTGGTGATTGGCGGGGGCATCATTGGTCTAGAGATGGCTTGCGTCTATCGATCCTTGGGCGCCAAAGTCACTGTGGTTGAGATGTCGGATCAACTGATGACACCGGCCGATCCCGATTTGGTTCGCCCCTTACAAAACCATTTCAAAAAACTCGGCGTGGCGTTTGCTCTAAAGACCCGAGTCGAGCAGGTGACGGCCTCGAAAAAAGGCTTAGAGGTGACTTTTGCGGGTGACAATATCCCTAAGCACAACACCTTCGATCGGATCTTAGTCGCCGTGGGGCGTCGTCCCAATGGCGATCAATTGGCCGCAGAGAAGGCAGGGATTGTGGTCGATGAGCGAGGCTTCATTGCCGTCGATGGCCAGATGCGAACTGCCCAGCCGCATATTTTTGCCATTGGTGACATCGTCGGTCAGCCCATGCTGGCCCACAAAGCCAGTTATGAGGCCAAAGTGGCCGCTGAAGTGGCGGCCGGTCACCAACGAGCGGCCGATGCCCGAGTGATTCCATCGGTGGCCTATACCGACCCGGAGGTGGCTTGGGTGGGCCTGACCGAAACAGAAGCCAAGAAACAAGGGCTCAATTATGGTGTGGGCATGTTCCCATGGGCAGCTTCTGGCCGCGCGTTGGGCATGGACCGGTCTGAGGGTCTGACCAAGCTGATTTTTGACAAAGACAGCGACCGATTGATTGGGGCGGGCGTGGTGGGCATGCACGCAGGGGACTTGATTGCTGAATTAACCCTAGCCATTGAGATGGGCGCCGATGTTGAAGACATTGCCTTGACCATTCACCCTCACCCAACCTTAAGTGAATCTGTGATGATGGCATCTGAGGTGTATGAGGGTACGATAACGGATCTCTATTTGCCAAAGAAGTGAGGGTGCCATGTATTACGCGGCCGCTTGTCAGACCAACTTTCAAGCACCCACCGATCGATCGCAGATCAAAGATAGAACTCAGCGCATGTTGGCCATGGCGGAACAAACCGTGGTCGGCTATGCGCCATTCCATGATGTGCGCTTACTGACTTTCCCCGAGTTTGCCCACACCCCACCGATCCACAATGAAGTTGAGCGCCTATTAAAACACCTGGCGGTGGAGTTGCCCAACGAACACACCCAAGCCTATGAACGGTTTGCCAAAGAACATGGTTGTTACATACAAACCGGTACGTTTTTAGAGCGCGATGACAAGTACCCCGGGCATGTGTTTAATACCACCCTGCTCATCGGGCCCACTGGGGTGTTGTCGAAATACCGCAAGGTCAATACATGGATTCCCTGGGAGGTGCACACCAGCCCCCATGACCTCCCTGATTATGACGAAGACCCATTCCCAGTGGTTGAGACCGAGATCGGCCGTTTGGGCGTGGCGATCTGCTATGACTGGTTGTTTCCAGAAACCATTCGCCAATTGGCTTTCAATGGCGCTGAGGTGTTGATTCGGGTCTCGGCCTACATGGATCCTTGGGGCACCGCCGAACCGATGAATTGGTGGACGCTCATCAACCGCACACGAGCACTAGAAAACACTGCCTATGTGGTGGCCTCGAACCAAGGGGCAGACATGTCCCACTACCCGCCCTTTGGTTGGCCAGGGGGCTCCATGGTGGTGGATTATGATGGCCGGATCTTGGCGCAAGCCGACCCAGGGCCGGGTGAGAAAGTGGTGGTGGCACCGATCAATATTGACATGCTCCGCCACGAAAGGACCCGTCGCCAAGGCCACGACACGCGGGCGCATTACCGTGCAGAAATTCATGACTACGCCCAAAAACCTCGTCTAACCCGGGCTGGGGCGGTTGACCCCATCACCATAGACGGGTTAAATGAACGGATTGCTGATGCCAAAAAGACGTTTTAGCCCATGAATCCAAGCCTGCGTTGCACCCACAGACCCAAATACCCAGCGCGTTTTGCCCTGTTGCTTGCGCTGATGGGCGTGTTGGTCTTGGCGGCTTGCACGCCGAGTGATCAGGGCCCAGCGATTGGTCCCGATGACATCGCCGCCAACAACCGTGGTGTGGCTTTGATGGGGCAGTATGAAAATGAGCAGGCACGAGCGGTGTTCGCCGAGCTTCTGGCCCAGCAACCCGATTGGGTGGATGTCGAGGTCAATCTCGCCATTGCCACATTGAACCGGCAAGAGCCCGACGATGAGTTGCGTGCGCTAGAAATTGTTGAGCGCATTCTCCAAGACCACCCCGATCATTTGCGCGCGCGCTACATTGCTGGTTTGATGCGTTTCTATATTGGACAAAGCGATCGGGCCATGGAACACTTCGGCCTGCTCATTGAAGCCGTGCCCGATGATGCGCACGTCGCCTATTTCACTGCCCAAGCATTGGGTCAGCTCGGTGAGAATGAACAGGCGTTGGCTTTATATGAACGCGCCATTGAATTGGATCCGTATCTGAGAAGTGCGTACTATGGCGCAGCGCTCACGCTTCGACAACTCGGACAAGCTGAGGCTGCTCGCGAGCAGTTGGCGATTTATCAGCGCTTTGCCAACAACCCGCGCGCGCATCTGGCGGAATTCCGTTACACCAGAAAAGGCCGGTTGGCTGAAGCTTTGGCCATAGGCTCGGGGGCACCTCGTGAGATTTCTTCTGAGCTTGATGGGCCTTTGTTTGCACCCCCTAAAGCGCTGGGCACCTTACCCATGAGTGAGGTGAGCTCACTGACCAGTGTTGATTTGGACCGATCCGGACAGCAGGACATCGTGGTCACCGGGGGTGTGGGACAGGGCAATGCGGTCTGGATGGGGTTGGATGGGGCGTGGTCTCAAGTCACCCATCCGATCTCTGAGATTGAAGGGGTGATGGCGGTGGCGTGGGGCGATGTGGATAACCAGGGCGCGCTCAATGCTTATCTGTGTCGCGATGGCAACAATCAATTGCTTGAAATCAGTGGCTCGGATGGACGCTGGTCAGTCACGCCTCATGAAGCCGAATCGACTTTGGCTGATTCATTCCATTGCCAAGATGTGTCGTTTCTGGATGCCGACCACGATGGGGATCTGGATATTTTTGTGACCAATGCCAATGGTCCCAATGAGTTGTTCAACAACAACCTCAATGGCAGTTTTAGACGTTTGTCTGTTGAAGAAGAAGCCAGCATCGAGTTTGGAGCAGAACCCAGCCGCATGCAGTTGATGACTGATTTGGATGGCGACCGTGACTTAGATTTGTTCGTTGTCAACGCCACTCCACCCCATCGGGTATTTATCAATGACCGTTTGTGGCGTTATCAAACCGACAGTCGCTTTGATGCCCTCTTAAATGCCCCCATGGTCTCAATGGTTGCTGGTGACCTCGGTGCCAACGGGCAAACCGATTTGGTCTCGATCAACAGCGATGGCCAATTAACGCACTGGCGGCCCGATGCCAGTGGCCAATGGGCCGGTCAAGATTGGGGGCGTGTGGCTGGTTTTGTGCCAAGCGACACGGCGACGGTGGGTTTGACATTGATGGACTTCACAGGCAACGGGCAGCTTGATTTGTTGGCCCACCATGGTGCGGGTTTTGTGGTCTACCAGATTGATGCCAAGACAGGACGCATCACACCCATCCACCAAACCGAGGCACCGCTTCTGGCGCTGGCTCCTGTACTGGCTGATCCAGTCAAAGGCGCTGGTGTGGTCGCGGCAGTGGGCGATGGGACTGCATCGCTTCAGTTGATGTGGTGGCCGGCTGGTTCTGGGCGGCATCGTTTTGTGGCACTTGACCCAACTGGGATGAGTTCGCAAGCCGATGGCATGCGCTCGAATGCATCGGGCATTGGCACCCAAGTGGTCGCACGTGTGGGCGAGCGTTGGAGCATCATTGATCGACTCGATGACCACAGTGGTCCAGGCATGAGCTTGCAACCCATGGTGTTGGGGCTGGGTGATGCTCAATTTGTTGATTTCATCAAGCTTTATTGGAGCGATGGCGTCTTACAAACAGAAATGGCTCTTGAAGCCGGCCAAGTCCATCGCATCGAAGAGTTCCAAAGACAGCTGGCCAGTTGTCCGGTGTTGTTTGCTTGGAATGGTGAGCGCTTTGATTTTGTCAGCGACATTTTGGGTGTTGGTGGCATCGGCTTTTTCCAAGCCCCCGATGTGTATGCCGAACCCCGTCCATGGGAGTACTTCCGTTTCCCAGAAGGCAGCGCTTTGCCCAAAGACGGTCACTACCCGATCAAGATCACCGAGCCAATGCAAGAGATTGCCTATATCGATACCACGCGACTTCACTTGTATGACTTACCCGAGGGCTGGTCGGTTGCTCTGGACGAGCGGATGTTTACAGGTGGCGGCCCCATGCCCGATGGCAGCCCCATTTTTTATCAGCCTGCCAAAAAACGTTTTCCAATTCGTGCCATCAATGACCGGGGCCAAGACGTCACCGGATCACTCGCCAACACCGATGGCGTGGCCGCCGACGTGGGCGAGCGTGATCCACGGTTCTTGGGCCGGTTGAGTGCGCCGCATGTGCTCGAACTTGATTTTGGTGAGGTGATCAACCCCGCCAACACAACGCCAGTGCTGTGGGCATCGGGTTGGGTGGAATACCCTTATTCGCAGACGGTGTTTGCTGCTTGGCAAGCCAACGCGAGCTATGACCCACCGAGTTTGTCGGCCTACCACGATGGCATTTGGACACCTGTCTACGCCTCTTTTGGGTATCCAGCTGGCATGCCGCGGGAAATGACACTGCCTTTGAATGAGTTGCCAGCCAACACCACCAAACTCAGAATTGAGGGCAATTGGGAAGTCTATTGGGACTCGATTGCGATCGTTGAAGCACAAGACATGCCGGCTGGCACGCAAGTGCATGTGTTGTCACCCAATCAGGCGCGTTTGTCCAAAACAGGCTTTGCTCGGCGTGATACCTTGGCTCAAAGAAGGCCTTATTATGATTACAACGACCGAGCGGCTTTTTGGGACACACACTATCAATCTGGCTATTACACGGCTCTCGGCCCTGTGATGGAGTTGGTTTCAGAAGCCAACAATGCTTTTGTGATTGTGGGCCCGGGTGAAGAGCTTCATTTGGAGTTTCCAGCACCGCCACAAACCACCGCAGGTGAGCGGGTGGTTGTTCTTGAGACCAGAGGCTATGCCAAAGACAAAGACCTCTACACCAAAGATGGCGCCACCGTTGGGCCCATGCCTTTTACCCCAGGGATTGGTGATGTGGCCACTCGAGATGCATTGCATGAGCGATACATGACCCGTTATCAAGGCGGCTTTTGATGACCCAGAACCCAGCAGATCACGGACGCAATCCCTCTCGCCCCAGGCGGGCGGTGGGCCCCAAACTAAAAATATTGCTGTTCGCCTTACTGGTCGCCTTTGTCTTGTTGAGCGTCAACTCCGCCTACTTGGGTGGGGTGACTTTTTTAGAGTGGCTCACTGAGAACACGTATCAAGATTTTACGTATCAAGTGATGTTTCTGGTCCACTTGGTCTTAGGTCTGGGCATTGCCATTCCCATCTTGGTGTTCTTGTTCCTCCACATGAAAAACACGTGGTCGCGCTCTAACCGACAGGCCGTTTATGCCGGTCTTGGACTGGGTGCGGCGGTGTTGGTGTTATTGATCACAGGGCTTTTACTGATTCGGTTTGATGCCTTTGCGCTCCGTGATCCCTCCATCCGCTCGGTGGTTTATTGGGCGCACATTGTTGTCCCATTCGCCATTGTTTGGCTGTTTGTCTTGCATCGGTTGGCGGGGCCCAAAATCCAGTGGCAAACCGGTGCAGTGACTGCAGGTATCGGTGGGGTCTTTGCATTGGGGTTGGTGATTTTTCAGGCCCAAGACCCATTGGCATTGAGTCGTCCCAGTGAGATTGGCACGACTGATTTCTCACCCTCGTTAATCAAGACCGCCTCGGGCAACACCATTCCTGCTGAGACATTGATGATGGATCAGTATTGCTCAACATGCCACAGCGATGTGCACGCTCAATGGGCGCAAAGTGCCCATCGATTTTCATCATTTAATAATCCGGTCTATCGCTTCTCGGTGAGAAACACGCGTCAGATGGCGATGGAAAAAGATGGCCATGTCAACGCCTCTCGTTTTTGTGCCGGTTGCCATGATTTGGTGCCCCTGTTGTCTGGCGCTTTTGATGATCCGAACTTTGATGATGTGCACCACCCCACAGCCACCGCCGGTATTACCTGTACCTCTTGCCATGCCATCACCGAGATCAACAGCGTCCGCGGCAACTCTGATTTCACCATTGCAGAACCAGTCCATTACCCGTTCGCTTACAGCGACAATGATTTTTTGCAGTGGGTCAATGGCCAGTTAATCAAAGCCAAACCCGATTTTCATAAGAAAACCTTCTTCAAGCCTTTGCATGAGACCACTGAATTTTGTAGCACTTGCCACAAACTTCATTTGCCTGAAGAGCTCAATAACTATCGCTGGTTGCGTGGCCAAAACCACTACGACTCTTTTCTGCTG
Organism: Wenzhouxiangella sp.; assembly: GCA_965655975.1. Taxonomy (GTDB): domain Bacteria; phylum Pseudomonadota; class Gammaproteobacteria; order Xanthomonadales; family Wenzhouxiangellaceae; genus Wenzhouxiangella. The sequence goes on along the minus strand of CBFHIS010000003.1, from coordinate 73,699 downwards.
AGTGGGGTCTCCGGGCACGGGGTGGCCAGTTTCTACTATCCCGAACAAGCGCAAGCCAATTGCAACAGCTGCCATATGCCCCAGATTGCCTCCAGTGATTTCGGAGCGAGAGATCGGGATCAAGATGGGCTCTATACCGTCAGCCAACACTTGTTCCCTGGTGCCAATACTGGACTCGCCCACATCTTGGGCCTAGAACAAGAAACCATCGACACCCATCAAGCCTTCTTGAAAGACTCGGTGCGGGTTGATTTGGTGGCCTTGCGAGGCGAAGGGCGCATCGACGGACCACTCATCGGCCCCATCCGGCCCCGGGTGCCGATATTGAAACCCGGTGAAAATTATCTTTTACAGACCGTGATCCGAAATGTGTCGGTGGGACATCACTTCACCCAAGGCACCACCGATTCCAATGAAGTGTGGGTGTCGGTGGAAGTCCGCCACAATGGCCGGTTGATTGGCCAAAGTGGTGGCCTAGATCCCCTAGATCAATCGGTCGATCCGTGGTCACATTTTGTCAATGTGTACTTGCTGGACCGTGAGGGCAATCGCATCGAGCGGCGCAACCCAGAAGATATTTTTGTGTCTTTATACAACCACCAAATCCCCCCGGGTGGTGCCGATTTGATTCATTATGGACTCGAAGTGCCTGAGGGCCTCACCGGCACACTCGATGTCTCAATTGCACTGAATTATCGAAAGTTTGATACCCGTTTGATGCGCCATGTCGAGGGCGAGGCCTTTGTCAGGAACGATCTCCCCATCACCGTGATCTCAACCGATGAGGTCAGTTTTAAAGTGGACCCAGCCGGTGGCTTCACCGAGACACAAGCGCGTGACATCCCCACCTGGGTCCGTTGGAACGATTACGGCATCGGGGCCTTAAGAAAACCCCAAAACCGCCAGCTCCGTCAAGCTGAAGAGGCGTTTTCGCTGGTTGAGGCGGAAGGGCAAGGTGCAGGTGCGCTGAATTTGGCGCGTGTCTATCTTGAGGAAGGGCGCTTGAGTGATGCCACCGATGCCCTGCAACGCGCAACAGACCACCCGAATCCACCACCACCGTGGTCGCTGGCGTGGTTTGGTGCGCAAGTGCTGTTCCAAGAAGGCCGCTATCAGTCAGCCATCGATGCGATGACGGCCTTGGCAGAAACCCAGTTCCCAGAAGCCCGCGCCCGTGGGTTTGATTTCTCACGCGATTATCGATTGCTCAACCGCTTGGGTGTGGCTTGGTTGGAATGGTCAGACAGACTAGACGATGAAGCCGCGGCCATGGCGCTTGGCCAGGCCGGCCAGTGGCTGTCCAAAGCTTTGGAGCAAGACCCTGAAAATGTGACCGCTCATTATAACTTGGCGCAAGTCTATCGCCGCTTGGAGATGGATGAGTTGGCGCAATACCACGCCAGTGAGCATGAGCGTTATCGCGTGGATGACAACGCAAGAGATCGAGCGGTCTCCATCGCTCGCCGCAATGACCAGGCTGCTGATTTCGCGGCCGATCCTGTGGTGATTTATCCCTTGATGTCGGTCGATGAGTCGGTATCAACAGTGAGTGTCGATACCCCCCAAGATGCCCCCCAATAAGATGTCACCGAAAGCCCCTTTGCCACGCGACCAGATCATCAAGGTCGCCTTTTGGCGCTCGGTCAAAATGATGGGCGTGGCCATTGTGCTCGCGGTTCTTGTTGTTTTTGGGTTGGGGCTGATCCGGTCTTTTCTCGCGGAGCCTGAAGTGCTGGTGACAGAAGATGCCACTGTTGATTTGTCTGGTTTGTTGTCACCAATAGATGAGCCCAACCCCACCCCAGCCAATTTCCAAGACATCACCAAAGCTGCTGGCATCGAGTTTGTGCACAACAATGGCGCATTTGGTGAGCGCTTATTGCCAGAGACCATGGGCGGCGGTGTGGCTTTTTTGGACTTCAACAACAATGGCCACCAAGACCTTTTATTGATCAACAGCAACGAATGGGCCTTTTTGAATGACCGCCAACCCAGTCAATCCGTTGTCTTGTATGAGAACAACGGCGAGGGTCAGTTTGCTGATGTCACTCAAGCGGTCGGTCTGTCAGGCCTAGATGTCTATGGCATGGGGGTGGCGGTGGGTGATTATGACGGCGATGGGTGGGTGGATGTTTTCATCACCGCTGTTGGCGAAAACCGTTTGTTTAAAAACGAATCGGGCGTGTTTGTGGAGACGACAAAAACGGCAGGGGTGGCCGGCCCTCATGATGCCTGGAGCACCAGCGCGGCTTTTTTTGATGCCAACCAAGATGGGTACTTGGATTTGTATGTGGCCAATTATGTGGTGTGGTCCAGAGAAATCGATATCGAGGTTGATTATCGTTTGACGGGCATCGGTCGGGCGTACGGCCCCCCATCAAATTTTCAGGGCACGCAGCCTGAGCTCTTTATTAACCAAGGCGATGGGACCTTCGTTGAAGTGGCCGAGCAGGCCGGTCTTCATATCAAACACCCCACGACAGGCTTTGGTGTGGGCAAGGGCTTGGCCGTGGCGCCAGTGGACATCAACCACGATGGGCTGATCGATTTGGTGGTGGCCAATGACACCACCCGAAATTTTGTCTACCTCAATCAAACAGACCCAAACCAAACAGGAACCAACTCGGATTTCAGTGACAACCGCTTAGGCGTCCGATTTGAAGAAGTGGGGACCGAGCTTGGCATGGGGTTTGATCGAAATGGCATGGCCACCGGCGCGATGGGTGTCGATTTTGCCCACTACAACAACGATGACTCTTTGGCGATCGCGATCGGCAACTTCGCCAATGAGATGAGCTCTTTTTATGTCAGCCAAGGTCAAAGAGCGCAGTTCAATGACCAATCGATTGGGGTGGGGATTGGTGGCCCAACCCGTTTGGCACTGACCTTTGGCGTATTGTTTTTCGATTATGACCTCGATGGCCGGCTGGACTATCTACAAGCCAATGGCCATGTCGAAAATGACATCAATCGGGTACAGGCCTCGCAGCGCTATCGCCAACCCGCTCAGTTATTCTGGAATTGTGGGCGCGCTTGTGAGCGACCGTTTTCTCAGGTGCCCGAAGACCAGATTGGCGATTTGGCCACACCCATCGTGGGTCGCGGCGCGGCCTATGCCGACATTGACCAAGATGGGCGAATGGATGTGGTCTTGACCCAAATTGCTGGGCCTCCGGTCCTGTTAAAGAATCAAACCACCAGCGATCATCAATGGATCGGTTTGGTGCTCCGTGGCCCGGCACCCAATCAGCACGCCATTGGTGCCAAAGTCACCCTTCACCGAGGCGATGAAATCTTGACCCGGCATGTCATGCCCACACGGTCTTATCTGTCACAAGTGGCTTTGCCAGTGCATTTTGGCTTAGGGTCCTCAAGTGGCTTTGATGAGATCATCATCACTTGGCCAGACGGGCATGAGCAAGTCTTGAATGATTTGAAGTTAAACCAATACCACCGCATCGTTGATTCTAGAGAGGCCTTGGTTCCATGAAGATGGGTCTATGCATCACCAAACCATTGACGGGTGTCTGTCTATTGGCCTGTTTATGGGCACAACCGGCAGGCGCCAATCCGCCCTGGTTTGTCGATGTGGCCAAAGAGGCCGGCATTGATTTTGAATACGACAATGGAATGACTGGCGAATATTTCTTCGTTGAGATCATGGGTGCTGGGGTTGGCCTGTTGGACTTTGATAACGACGGTCTGTTGGATATCTATTTGGTCCAGGGGGGTGCTTTGAGACCTGGGATCAAGCCCAGTGATCGGGTCAAAAAAGATCGCCTTTATCGGAACGTGTCTTTCCCACAAGATGGCCAATGGGTGATGCGCTTTGAGGATGTCACTGATCGGTCTTTGATTGATGCCCGCGGTTATGGAATGGGTGTGGCGGTGGGCGACTACAACAACGATGGGTATGTTGATATTTATGTGCTCAATTTTGGTGCCAATCAATTGTGGCGGAACAATGGCGATGGCACATTCAGCGATGTCACAGAAGCCACAGGCACCCAGGAAGACCGTTGGAGTGTGAGCGCAAGCTTTGTTGATTTACACAAAAATGGCCATCTGGACCTAATGGTGGCCAATTACGTTGATTACGCTCTAGAAACCCATCAAGCCTGTCGTTCAGCGACCACCTCACAAGTGGATTACTGCTCACCTTCGGCCTATACCGGTGTGTCCGACACGCTGTTTGAAAACACAGGCCAAGAGCGTTTTAGAGACATCAGCGAGTCGAGTGGCATTTCTAAAGTGGCGCGTCATGGGCTGGGTGTGATCGCCTCTGATTTTAGTGGTGATGGTCAGCTGGAGTTGTATGTGGCCAATGATGGCTCACCCAACTCGCATTGGATTTATCAGGGCGAAGGCGTGTGGCTCGATGATGCTTTTATGGCGGGCAATGCAGTCAATGCCGGCGGCGTGATGGAAGCAGGCATGGGCGTTGATGCCGGTGACTTTAATCACTCAGGCAGTGAGGACATCTTTATCACGCACATGCGCGCAGAAACCAACACACTCTACCAGAACCAAGGCAATGGGTGGTTTATGGACACCACCTCTCAAGCGAGATTGGGCACCCCGAGTTTGAGTGCCACTGGATTCGGAACTGCGTGGTTTGATATGGACAATGATGGTTGGCTGGACTTGGTGGTCGCCAATGGTGCAGTGGTCATTGAAGACGCCTTAGCGGCTGCGGGCGATCCTTATCCTTATCATCAACCCAATCAGTTGTTTATGAATGCCGGCGATGGAACATTTCGAGAAGTCACGCGTGAGGCCGGTGTTGCATTTCAAGCGTCTCACATCAGTCGTGGCCTTGCCGTGGGTGATTTAAACAACGATGGGCGAGCCGATGTGGTGGTGGCCAACATCAATGGCCCTGTCGAAGTATTGATCAATCAAATGGAGACAAACAACCACTGGGTCGGGTTCGATCTCTATGACCGCAATGATCGCCGTTCGATGACTCAGTCTGTGGTGTGGTTATTGGATGATGAGGGTCAACGGATGTACCGTCGCCGTTCGAGAACAGATGGTTCTTATGCCTCAGCCCAAGATCCGCGCATTTTGTTTGGGCTGGGCGAACGCGAGATGCCCGTCTCAATTGAGATACACTGGCCAGATGGATCAAAAGAGCGCCATCTCGAGTTGGCGGCCAACCAATATCACCGAATCACACAAGGCAGTGGTCAGTTAATCAGCGACTGAAAGCACCCTCGGTTTTTGAAGGAAAAAACATGAACGTATCGACCCGATTCAACTGTCTGTTGGCTGCGTTGGCCATGTGTGTGACCAGTTGGGCCAGCGCTCAAACCACGCTAAGGCCGGTGCCAGAGATCAGCCTAGATGAGCTGTCACCCGCGATTGCATCCATCATCAGGCAGGCCGAAGACAATCTGGTCGCTGTTGAAGACAGCGACGCGGGCCCTCAAGCACTGGCAGGGGCTTATGGCCAATTGGGCGATACTTTGTTGGTCCACGGTTTGGTTGGGGCGGCTCAAGTGGCCTATGAAAATGCTCAAACCTTGCAGCCAGAGCGATTGGATTGGCCGTATTTGCTGTCCGTGATTGCAATCGATCAAGGGCTATTGGATCAGGCATCGACGTATTTGGATCAAGCCCTTTTGCTCGATCCATGGGACCGAGCCAGTTTGATTCGGCGCGCACGCTTGGCGGCATCGCAAGGGGCACTTGATCAGGCTCGGGACGACTTTGAGCGGGTGCTACAACTCGACCCCGAATCGGCCGCCGCAATGGCTGGCATGGGTGAGTTGGCCTTGCAAGAACAAGACTTCGAACAAGCCATTGACTGGTTACAACAAGCCCTTGAGCGTCAACCAGCAGCCACCCGCTTGTATCAGCCCTTGGGCTTGGCTTATCGGGGTGCCGGTTCGCTTGATCAAGCCCGGGCCGTGATGGGAGAGGTAGGCGATCGAGATGTGGCTTTTTTAGACCCAGTGATGGACCGAGTCAGAGAGCTCTCAAGAAGCCCGCAGTTTTATCAAGAAGCGGCATTGGATGCGGCCGATCAAGGTGACTTGGCCACCGCGCGGGCTTTGTTGGTGCAAGCCCTAACCTTGGCACCCAATGATCCCTTGATCGTGACCAATTATGGCGAAGTGTTGGCCAGAGAGGGTCTGTTGGCAGAAGCCCGAGAGGCCTTTTTGAAATTGATTGAACTGCAACCCAATGAGCCGGATGCTTGGTTTTATCTGGCACAAACCGAAGAGTTGATGGGGCGCTTGGATGCAGCCACGGTGGCGTATCAGCGGTTGCTTGAGTTGGCGCCCGGAGATCTGCGGGGCAGCGAAGGCTTGGCCTTTGTGGCGCTGGCCAATGGTGATTTTGATCAGGCCGTGGATGCGTTCCAAGATCTGGCCCAACAAACCAGCGCCCAAAGCGCACGGTACCGACTTCGTTACTGGCACGCCATCTCACTGATTGGGCAGGGCAGTTACGCAGCCGCCGATCGTCTCTTGGCGGCACTGGATACGCAAAGCGAGGGCGCAGACCCCGATGTTTTGATGGCACGCGTGCGGTTGCAAGCGAGTGTTTTGGATGTGTCGACCGATCGTTTGGCCACTGTGCTCGAGAGCGCTGAGGCCATGTACGATGCCTCACCAAACATGGAGACGGCCGCGGCCTTGGCCATGGTCCATGCTCGATTGGACAATTATTTTGATGCTCAAGATTATCAAGCACAGGCCATGTTCGAGGCATTGCGCGAAGGTCAGTTAGAGACCAGGGGAGATCTCAAAGAAGAAATGGACTGGTATCGGCAAGAGCAACCTGCTAAGAGACCTTTTGGGACGAATCACCCAGTCTTTGGACACCGATCCATCAATTAGTCAGCGCGTTTAATTAAAACGCCAAAACGCCCAAACCACACAAAACCCGATCAGGAAAACAAGACCAGCCCCAGCCAAGTAACGAAGTGGTCTTGAGGGTTGGTGCTCAACGGCCACCCATGGACTGGTGATCAGTCTCAAGCTGAGCCAGGCCAAGATGGGCGCGGATAAGAAAGAGACCGTGGTCGCAAAATCGATTAAGCGTGTGAATTGTTGCCCAATGGTGGCGATGATCAACAAGGCACCCGAGGCCATCAGGGTGAGCAAAACAACATAGCGACGCATGGACGTCTGGCTTTTAGGTACAGCCTGCTTTTCTTTTGGCGTGGGGGACTCTCGTAGGTCCATCAATCCCTGGAGCACTCGCGGATAGGCATCGATGACCGCCAGCGTGGTGGAGAACATCGCACTCAATGCGCCCACGGCAATGAGAAAATGGGACCACTGGCCAAGGCTGGCTGTGTAGAGCTTGATCAATTGATCAGAAAAAGCCACTGCAGAGGCTGGGAGCGCTGTGTTGGAGCCAGCCAGCACCACCGCACCCAAGATCACAAAAACAACAGCAGAGATGGTCGCGGTGGCATAACCCAAACGAAAATCAAACACCGACTCCTTGATGTTGGGTTTGTGGCCGGTTTGCTGTGCCCGTTCTAGTGTCCACAGCGAGTGCCAAGCCGCAACATCCAATGGGATGGGCATCCAGCCCAATAATGCCAGCACAAAAGCGATGCCCCCAGCTGTCCAGACCGCATCCCAATGGGTTGTGGGATTGAGTGAGTGCCAGTCGGTTTGCCCAAAAAGGGCGAGCAGTGTGGCGACAAGAGTTGAGATGAGCAATGCGCCCATCATCCATTTCATGCCGGTATCAAGCCCTCGATACTGCCCCAGCACCAGAACGCTCATACAAGCCAACAGCACACCCAACGACAGCCAAGTTGGACTGACCTCCAAACCAAGCACCACACCCGCCAAGCCGGCTGTTACCAAGGTCACGCTTGCTAAGATCACAAACATGGTTGAGAGGGTCACCAGCACAAACAAAGCCAGCGCCCAAGTCCCGAGGCGTTTGAAGCCAACCAACATCGACTCGCCAGTGGCTGCGGCATAGCGTGGACCAAATTCCAAGAACGGGTATTTAAAGAGGCAGGCCAATAGAATCAAAGGAATGAGTGAGGTTCCATATTCCGCACCCGCGCGGGTCGATTGGACCAGATGTGAGACCCCAATGGCAGCGCCGGCCATGATCAGGCCAGGACCAATGGCTTTTCGTAGAGACGATGTCATTTAAAAGCGCACCAACATCACCAAAGTAATGATCACGGCACCCATTAGATTGAGGATCAGGCCCTCCGACATCATTTGTTTCACCGTCACGCGCCCTGAGCCATAGATCACTGCATTGGGCGCAGTCGCGACCGGTAGCATGAACGCGCACGATGCACTGATGGCCGCCGGCACCATCAAAAGCTCAAATGGGATGTCGGTTGCAATGGCGGTGGCAGCCAAAACAGGCATGAGCAGAGAAGTGGTGGCGGTGTTGCTGGTGACTTCTGTCAAAAAGGTCACGCCCAAGCACAGCATTAAAATCATCAGCCAAGTCGGTAAGGCAGAGAGCACCACCAATTGCTCGGCCAACGCATCGCTTAAGCCTGTTTCAATAAACGCGCGTGCGATGGTGATCCCACCAGCAAATAAGATAAGAACCCCCCAAGGTATTTGTTGAATGGTTGGCCAATCCAGCAAGCGATCAGGCTTTTCCTTGTCCCCACTGGGAATCATGCAAAGTATGACCACCGCCAACAAAGCCACCGAGGCATCATTGGCTGATTCAAGTCCCAGCCAGGTTTGCCAGCCACCAAAGGGTGCGGCGCGTGTGATCCAGGCCAATGCCGTGAACCCAAAAACCACGAGGACACGAACTTCCGCTGGTCGCCAGGCGCCAGGCGCCTCGAGCGCGGGCAATGGCGCAGAACGGATGTGGCGGGTGAGCCAGAAAAACATCACGGGCAAAAACAGCACCACCACAGGCAAACCAAAGCTCATCCACAAAGGAAAACTGGTCTGAACACCGAATTGTGCCTCAGATACCTGCATATAAATCAGATTTGGGGGTGTACCAATGGGCGTGCCAGTCCCGCCCAAACTCGCTGCATAAGCAGTTCCTAATAAAAGGGGAACGGTCAAGGGCTTAAGGCGGTCGTTTTCCAAAACAGCCAGCGCCACGGGCAGAAGCATCAAGGTGGTGGCTGTGTTGGAAATCCACATGGACAATGTGGCGGCTGCCAACATAAAGCCCAGCACCAAGCCCCGCTGCCCGAGGCGGGCGCTCACACGAATCATCATCATGGCCAAACGTCGATGAGCGCCTGACTTGGCCAGTGCCCCAGACAGCATAAAGCCCCCTAAAAGCAATAAAATCAATGGGCTACCGTAGCTTTGGGCGACTTCAATGGGCGTCAATACACCCAGCAAGGGAAAGATGGCCATGGGCAAAAGCGAGGTCACAGGGATGGGCACGGGTTCTGTCAGCCACCAAAGCGCACACCATAAAGTGATCGCTGCAGTCACGGCTGCCGCCCAAGGCAAGATATCGAGGCCGATCAACGCTCCGCCCAATGCCAGCGCTGAGAGGGGGCCCAGTGCCAGCATGAGGTGTGTTATGGTCGGAGATTGCAGCATGATGTCAGAGAGTCTATCTCAGTCGATGTTGCTTGCAAAATTTAACGAGTTGTTCATATCATAGGGCAGTGGCCGGCAGAAGGTGATTTTTTTAAATTCTGTTAGAAGCCCAAACTATAAAACCTAAAGCTTCGGGGAGAAAATCTGATGAAGTTACGCCTTTTACTAGGTTCTTTGGTATCGGTGTTTGTCTTGGCTGCCTGTGGTGGCAGTTCAAGCGTTGACCGTGCCGTTCCACAAACACCTGCCACCAATCCTGGTGGTGATCCTGTTACTGCTGTGATTACAGCTCAGTTTGATCCATCTGCTGGCGTGTTGCCGTTCCCAACCAACTTATTGTTATCGGGTTCGGGTGATTTGACGCTCAATCCGCCAGTGGCTGACCCAACTGACTTTGGTGACCCCGCTGTGGCCTTAGGTGCAATGGATGGTTTCAGCACCGTCGCACCATGGAGCTTCTCATTCGATAAGCCCATTGATCCATCCACCGTGGTGGCGGGTAGCAGCGTTCGCTTGTTTGAAGTGCAAATGGTGTTTGGAACCATTGCGGTTCAGTCCATTAACCGCGAGCTGACACCCGGTGTGGATTACGTGGCCGTTCCAGCCAGCGCGACCAGTGTGGCGATCGTGCCCACGCAGCCGTTGCAAGAAATGACGGCTTACATGGCGGTGGTGACCAACGGCATCACCGACCAAGCGGGCAATGCAGCGACACCTTCGCAGACCTACTTCCTAACCAAGCAGACCACGCCACTGGTTGATCCAGCGGGTGTCTCGACCGAACCCTTGCTGCCCGATTCTTCTGCCCAAGCTCTTGAGCCTTTGCGTCAGTTGACCAATGCTCAAGAAGCGGCTGCAGCCACACAAGGCATTGACCGCGATGACATCGTGTTGTCGTTTACCGCAACGACGCAGGCCGTCACGCCAGTGCTGAATGTGATCCGATCACAAGCCACTGCAACATCGACAGTGATTGGTCAAGCTTGTCCTGCGCCTTCAGTGTGCTTGAGCACAGCTGACGTGTTGCCGCCAGGGGCGTCTCCTGGAATTGCCGACTTGTATCTGGGTGCCATTGAAATCCCTTATTACCTCGGCGTGCCCTCGGCCACCAACCCGACTGCGCCGTTAACAGATTTCTGGACTGCGGCGCCAGGTGCTTATGTTCCACCATTTAGTGCATTGGGTCTTGACCCCACCTCAACCAATGTAACGGTGGCCAATCCAATCCCGGTAAAGACATCCGATCAAATGGTGCCCATGCTGATCACTGTGCCAAACGCCACATCTGGTCAAGTCAAGCCAGCGGCTGGTTGGCCGGTGGTTATTTTCCAGCACGGCATCACAGGGAATCGAACGCAGGCCTTGGCCTTGGCTGACACCATGGCATCGCTGGGTTATGCGGTGGTCTCAATCGATAAGCCACTGCATGGTTTGACTGATCCAACCAGCCCGCTGTATGTGAAAAACACACCGTTTGGGGCAATTGCCAATGAGCGGACCTTTGACCTTGATTTCCAAAACAATGAAACAGGTGCTTCAGGTCCTGATGGTGTGATTGACAGCTCGGGTGCTTGGTATGTCAATCTAGGTAGCTTGCTGACCGCACGAGACAATCTGAGACAGTCACAGGCGGATCTGTCTATCTTGGCGCTCAATATCCCGAGCATGGACATTGATGCCGATGGGCTACCTGATTTTGATGGCTCAAACATTAACTTTGTTGGTTTGTCTTTGGGCGCGATGAATGGCACACCATTCTTGGCCGTTGAGCCCACCGTGACCAATGGCGTTTTGTCGGTCCCTGGTGGTGGCATTGCCCAACTCTTGTCGGGCTCTGACTCATTTGGCCCGGTCGTTCGAAATGGACTGGCATCAGTTGGTGTCGAGCCCGATTCAGCCGACTATGAGCAGTTTTTATTGATCGCGCAAACGGTATTAGACTCTGCTGACCCAATCAATTGGGGCGCATTGACGGCTGAGACCAACAGCGTCTTGTTGCAACAAGTGGCGGGTGACTCGGTGGTGCCAAATGCAGTAGCGGGCGCGCCATTGTCTGGCACAGAGCCTTTGATTCGGATTATGGGCTTAGAAGCCATCACACAAACAACTGCCGATCCAATGGGTATCCGTGGCGCGGTGAGAATGATCCAAGGTGGCCATGGTTCCCTGCTTGATCCATCGGCAGGCCCAACAGTCACCGCTGAAATGCAAGGCCAGGCGGCCAGTATGATCGCCAGTGGCGGCGCTTCGGTTGTGATCGGTGATGACTCGCTCATCAAGACTGACTGACAGGGAGAATAGAACATGAAACGGCTTAAATTAAACAATGCTCGGCAAGCCCAGATCTTGCGTCCCTGCCTGTTGGCTGGTGCGATTGCGATGGCGGTGTCGACCCAAAACGTCCAAGCGGCAGACTTTAGTCGTGGCGATGTATCCATCAACCTAGATACCACCATCAGTTATGGTGTGGGTATGCGCGTTGGGCGTCGTGACGATGACCTGATCGGCAAGTGGCGTTTTAACCCAACGGTTGCGGCACTGCCTGTGTCAGCACAGATTGCCTCGCCTGGGCGCTATTCCACCAACTCTGATGATGGCAACACCAACTTTGATCGGGGCGATTTGATTTTCAACGCCGCTCGGATCACGTCAGAGCTTGAGGTGCGCTACGAGCGTTACGGCGCATTTATCCGTGGCAACTACTTTTATGATTTCACTCTAAACAAGAAAGACTGGTTGTCGAATGCAGCCAAAGACAAAGCCGGTGAGCGTGGACGCTTGCTCGATGCTTATGTCTTCGGTGACTTTGATGCGCCAGGCGATCGACTGCTCTCACTGCGTTTGGGTCGCCAGGTGGTCAGTTGGGGTGAGTCTACATTTATCCCTGGGGGCATCAATGCCATTAACCCAGCGGATATCACAGCACTTAGAACCGCTGGTGCGGAACTGCGTGATGGCTTCATCCCGCAGAACATGTTGTGGGGCAGCATTGATCTGACGCCTAACATGTCGCTAGAAAGTGTTGTGTTGTTCGAGTGGGATCCCATCGAAGCAGAGCCAGTCGGTACGTTCTTCTCGACCAATGACTTTGCAACAGCAGGTGGCCAATACGCCATGCTGAGCTTTGGTACCGTGCCACAGCCTGTGCGTAACTCAGACTTGTACGCGCCTGTGTGCGGTGGTGGCAACTTTGGCGCCAGCGACATTGGTTTGCCACCACAACTGGTTGCTTTGGGTTGTAGCGCAGCTTTCCCGCGTGCCAAAGACAACAGGCCTAAAGACACTGGGCAGTATGGTGTGGCGCTTCGCTACTTCGCATCCGAACTCAATGACACCGAATTTGGTGCCTACTACTTCCGATACCACAGCCGGCTTCCTGTACTGTCCGGTCAAGCGGTTTCAAACACAGCGCCTTCTTCGGGTCGTGTGATTGTGGAATACCCAGAAGGGATCAATCTATTCGGCGTGAGCTTTAACACCACCTTAAGTGGCTGGTCAGTGGCTGGTGAAGTCAGCTACCGCGACAACCTGCCGATCCAAATCGATGATGTGGAGTTGTTGTTCGCTGGTTTGTCACCATTGAATGTGGCCATTCCTGACGAATACTCGCGCTTCAATAGCCAATTGGGCTCTTATGCGCCAGGCCAGTTTATCCAAGGTTATGAGCGCCAAGAGATGTCTCAAGCGCAAGTGACCTTCACCAAGCTGCTTGGTCCGAATAACTGGGTGAACGCGGATCAAGTCGCCATGGTTGCAGAAGTCGGCGCCACCCATTTCTGGAACTTGCCACCCCACAGCGAACTCCGCTTTGAGGGCCCAGGTACTGATACGGGCGGTGGCCCTGACAGCTTCACGGGTGCCGGCCGAAATCCAGTCACCACGCGGAATGGCTTCGCCACCGACTTTAGCTGGGGTTATCGCATGGTCATTGCGCCGACATTTAACTCAGTCGCGGGCACGCCCTTTAATGTCACGCCACGCATCGCCTTTAACCATGATGTCTCTGGGGTCTCACCAGGACCTGGTGGCAACTTTATTGAAGGCCGCAAGCAAGTGACATTGGGTGTGACGGTGGATTACTTGTCACAATGGAGAGCTGGGTTTGCCTACACCAACTTCTTTGGTGCTGGTGCGAACAACTTACTCAGTGACCGAGACTTTATCTCGGCATCCATCAGCTACTCATTCTAATGCGGAGGTCTTTTGTTATGAATGATTTATCTAAGCTAAGAAATAAGGTCTTCGCCTCTGTTGGGTTGGGACTGTTCGTCACAGGCTTGTCTGTGGCGGCCATCGCGCAAGATGGGGCAGTTCCTGCTGAAGAGGGTGACTACATCATCCCAAGAACAGCGGAGAACATCGCCCGATTGGGTGAGGATCTCACGCCGATGGGGTCGATTCGTGCAGGCAATGAAGATGGCACCATTCCTGAGTGGGATGGAGGACTGACGCAGGCCGATTGGCCAGCCGGCTATGAGCCTGGCATGCGCCACCCAAATCCATTTGCCGATGACGAGCCGTTGTTTGTGATCACCGGTGAGAACTACATGGACTATTCAGACCATCTCTCCGTTGGCCAAATGGCGACCTTTGAGCGCTATCCAGACACCTACTTCATGCGTGTTTACCCAACCCGCAGAAGTGCCTCATTCCCAGAGCGGACTTATGAGAAAACCATTGAGAACGCGAGCACAGCGCGTTTGGTATCAAATGGTGAGGGTGTGGAAGATGCAGCTGAGGGCTTTCCATTTCCACTGCCTCAAAACGCTTATGAGCTGATTTGGAACCACAAGCTGAAATACAAAGGCACGGGTGGGGTGCGTTACAACAACCAAGTGGCACCCACTGCCAATGGCGACTTCCAGTTGGTCAAGCTCCGTGAAGAGCTCTTAGGCCTTTACTATGAAGAGGGCGTCGACGTCGAGGACACCGGCAACATCTTGCTGTACTTCTTCCAAGAGGTCGAATCACCGGCTCGCTTGGCTGGAAACATCCTGCTGGTTCACGAAACGCTGAATCAAATGGAGCAGCCTCGCCAAGCTTGGATCTATAACCCCGGGCAACGTCGTGTGCGACGCGCGCCAAATGTGGCTTATGACAACCCAGGCACCGCATCCGATGGTTTAAGAACCAATGACATGACCGATATGTTCAATGGTGCGATGGACCGTTTCGACTGGGACATTGTTGGCAAGCGTGAGATGTATGTTCCATACAACGCTTATGATGCACACAGCGGTGACATCAGCCCAGAAGACTTGGTTCGCCCCGGGCACTTGAACCCTGAGTACATGCGTTATGAAAAGCACCGTGTCTGGGTGATTGAAGCAACACTGAAAGATGGCACACGTCACATTAATTCAAGACGCACATACTATCTGGATGAAGACAGTTATCAGATCGTCTTGGTTGATCACTATGATTCTCGTGGCCAGTTGTGGCGCGCTTCTGAATCACACTCAATCAACTATTACGATGTTCCAACCTACTGGAGCAGCATTGAGACACACATGGATCTCTTGTCTGGACGTTATGTGGCTACGGGTCTTGATAATGATGACCCGGTGAACACATTCAATCAGGCGTTGTCTCCAAGCGATTACACCCCGCAAGCACTTCGTACCCGGGGCCGTCGTTAATACGTGATCACGAATCAAAGCCGGCCTCATTGACTTGAGGCCGGCTTTGACTTTACAAAGAAAGCGGGCTGACTGACAGGTCCTGTTTGCCATCACTGGATCGAAGACAGTCCTAAGCGTTATTTACTGTCACAAGGGTTCAGTGCAATGAGTCATGCTTGGTATCACTCGATAAAGCATTTACTAATTCTCCTTGGGTTTCTTGCATCTGGCCTTGGCATCTCAGTTGCCACCTTTGCCCAAGAAGAAATCCTTCCTAAACCCGCCTATCTTGCACCCAAAGCAGACGAATCCCTGATTCTTGATCTGATTGAGGCTGAGGACAGCTGGGTTGGCGTTGGCGAGCGTGGCCATGTGTTGCTCTCTCCAGATGGTCAAACATGGACGCAGGCGAGATTTGTGCCGGTTCAAGCGACATTGACCAGAGTGGTTGCCGCGGATGGTCATCTGTGGGCGGTTGGTCATGATGCAACGATCATCCATAGCCACGATGGGGGCAACACATGGGACTTACAGTGGTTCGAACCTGAGTTAGAGCAGCCCTTTTTAGATGTGCATTTCCAAGACCGAATGAATGGCTTGGCGATCGGTGCCTATGGTATTTATCTTGTCACTGAGAACGGCGGTGAGGATTGGCAAGAGCTCAATATGGCTGACTTAGTCACCTCTGAAGCCATTGACTGGGATGCGATCGAAGCGGCCATCTTGGAATCAGATCCGGATGGGATGGGCTTTGATCGAGGTTGTTATGAATTCATGGAATGCCATTTAAATGCCTTTTTGGATTTGGGTGATGGGCGATGGATGATTGCTGCTGAGCGCGGCTATGGCTTCCGCAGCACCGATGCGGGACAAACCTGGGAGAGCTTTCGCTTTACCTATCCAGGCTCGGTGTTTGGGCTGATTGAAGTCGATGGCGGTGTCTTGGCTTATGGGCTGCAAGGTAAGGTGCAATTGAGCACCGATTTTGGCAGCCGCTGGACACTATTGGACTCACCCACGCAATCCACCCTTCTCAATGCCGCTACAGATACCGACGGAACAGTGTTGATGGTGGGCTCCGGCGCTGCTCGACTTCGATATGATCCAGCCTCTGGCCAGTTTTCGCTAACAGAAGATCGACTCGGTGATGCCATTTCTGCTGTTGTATTTACCACAGACGGCCTCGCTGTTTATGCTGGGGAAGGAGGCGTGAGCCATGAATAACAGCTCAAATCCAATGTCATTTAGTCGACGGGTCGCCGAGGCGGTATTCAGTATTAGGCCATTGATACTGGGTCTATTTGGTTTGGGCACGATTTTGATGTTGGTCATGATGGCCCAACTTCGAGTGGATGCAGGTTTTTTAAAGCAGCTGCCGCTTGAGCATGAGTACATGCAGACCTTTATGGAGTACGAGCGCGACTTCGGTGGCGCCAACCGTGTGATGGTCGCACTGGTGGCCGAAGACGGCGAGATGTTCACGCCCGAATTCTTTTCTGATTTTGAAGAGATCACAGATCGAGTATTTTTTATTCCTGGCGTGGACCGGGCCAGCGTGCGCTCTATTTTTACACCCAATGTGAGGTTTGTTGAAGTGGTGGCTGATGGGTTTGCCGGCGGGAATGTCATTCCCGCAGACTTTCAGCCCAGCGAAGAAATGTTTGAACGGGTGCGCTCCAACATCGTGAAGTCCGGTGAGGTGGGGCGACTGGTGGCAGAAGACTTCTCTGGTGCCATGGTCTGGGCCAATTTATTGGAAATTGATCCGTCTACCGAAGAGCAACTCGATTATCAAGACGTGGCCGCGCAGCTGGAAGCCATTCGGACTGATTTTGAGAATGATGGGCACACCGTGCACATTGTTGGGTTTGCCAAAATTGTTGGCGATATTGCCGACGGCGCGCGCGGTGTTGTGGCGTACTTTGGTGTGGCCTTCCTGCTTACTGCGATTTTGTTGTTCTTGTACTCAGGGTCTTTGTGGCTCACTCTGTTGCCCCTTTTATGCTCGCTAACGGCGGTCATTTGGCAGATGGGCCTTCTGAGCTTGATGGGTTTCGGGATTGACCCCATGAACATTTTGACGCCATTTTTGGTCTTTGCGATCGGCGTCAGTCATGGTGTTCAAATGATCAGTGGCTGGAACTCAGAAAAGCTGTTTGGTGGGCGCAGTGCGGTCGGGGTTGCACAGTCAGGTGCAGATTTAAATGAGATTCCAATCGTCTCTAGCTTGGAGGCGTCGAAAGCCACTTTTGCACGATTGTTGGCACCGGGATCAATTGCGTTGATCAGTGACACCATTGGCTTTTTAACCATCTTATTGATCAATATCCGCATTATCCAAGAACTGGCTTTGACGGCCAGCATTGGCGTGGCCGTGATTATTTTCACCAACTTGGTGCTCCTGCCCACTTTGCTTTCGTATGTCCGTTTGAAAAATGCGGAGCAGAGTCGCCAGCGTCAGTATCAAAACGGACTAAAAACGAGCCTTGTCTGGACGGTTGTCGCGAGCTTTACGCGCCCGAGGGTTGCTGTGGCCGCTGTGATTGCGGGTGTTGTGTTGTTTTCCTTTGCTTTCATGAAGTCCCAGGACATGAAAATTGGCGACTCACAACCTGGGGTCCCAGAGCTTAGAGAAGATGCGCGCTATAACCAAGATGCGCGCTTTATTACAGAAAAATTCTCATTGGGTACCGATGTGATCACGGTGATTGCTGAGACGGCACCAGAGGCTTGTACGGAGTCATATGCGGTCATGGATGCCATTGACCGGTTCTCATGGCGCATGGCCAATGTGGAGGGCGTTCAGAAGGTCATTTCTTTGCCCATGGTGGCCAAAGTCATCAATGCCGGTTGGAATGAGGGCAACTTACGCTGGCGCATCCTGCCCAGAAACCCATTTGTGATGAGACAGAATCTGAGCAATGTCGAGACGGGCACAGGGTTGTTGAATCGAGACTGTAGCGCGATGCCGGTCATGATCTTCACCGAAGACCATAAGGCCGAGACCATTACTCGTGTAATCGCTGCTGTCCGTGAGGCCCGCGAAGACATTTTCGTAGAAGGCCTAGATTTCACACCCAGTGGTGGTGTGATGCAGGATCTGGTCAATCAAGAAGGTGAGGTCTGTGAGGAGTGTTTGCGCTTTAGGCTCGCCACAGGCAACGTAGGCGTGATGGCCGCCACCAACGAAGAAGTGGAGGCAGCTCAGACACCCATGCTCATCTATGTGTATGCCGCCATCGTTATTTTATGCTTGCTGACATTTAGAACGGTGATGGGCACGCTGTGCATTGTGCTACCTCTGGTTTTGGTCAGTTACCTTGCATATAGCTTAATGGCGTTCATGGGCATCGGTCTTAAGGTCAACACCTTGCCTGTGGTGGCATTGGGCGTGGGCATTGGCGTGGATTATGGCATTTATATTTTCAGTCGAATGCGAGGATTTATGCAGCAGGGCATGGGCCTTGATGAGGCTTATCTGCGTACCTTAAGGATGACTGGACGGGCGGTTTTCTTCACCGCCATGACGTTGGCTGCGGGTGTGGGTACGTGGCTGTTCTCCGCGCTTCAGTTCCAAGCCGATATGGGTGTGTTGCTGGCCTTCATGTTTGTTTTCAACATGATTGGTGCGATGGTGTTATTGCCCGCCCTGGCTAGGCTCCTTCTGGCGTGGAAAGAGCCACTGAATTAAGTGGCTCTTTTTACCCCGCCGAATAATGGCTGGATGGAAAACGCCGGTACCGCCAGAGGTATTGATCGGGGTGTTGCCTCACAGCAGCCTCGATGGCGCTGTTTAAAGCCTGGGCCGATTCCACGGGATTCTCAGATCGAATGGATTCATCGACAGGTAGGATCTCAATCTCAAATCCACTTTTAGGGCAGCGATAGCAACTGGCCATCAAGACGTGGCAGTTTGTCTTTCTGGCCAAGCGACCAATCAATGTCATGGTCAGTGCGGGTTCGCCAAAAAATGGTGCCATCACACCATCACCCAAACGGGGCTGTTGGTCTGCGATGATCCCCGCCACACCACCACTTTTGAGATTTCTTAACAGATGGCGCATGCTTTGTGAGCCACTGGGAATCAACTCACCACCAAAGCGTTCCCGCGCTTTCTTGACCCATTGGTTGATGACGGGGTCACGTGGCGCACGGTAGAGGCCGGCCATATCAAGCCGTTGCATGCAGTAGAGGTTGAGTATCTCCCAGTTGCCCAGATGAGCACCGATGAGCAATAAGCCCTTGCCGGAGGCGACAGCCGTCTCAATGCGATCCCAGCCCTTCTCTTGGATCACTGCTTTCGAGAGTTGCTGTTGACTGGCGTGCCACACCTTGCCAGTTTCAAGCGCAAAGCAAGCCATTTGTCTGACTGAGCGCTCATGCATGTTGTCCCGCTCGCGAGCAGTCATATCAGGGAAAGCGAGTGCCAGATTCTCTTTAACAATGGCATGCTTTCTGGATGGGAATCTAAGCATGACCCCGCCTAAGGCATTTCCAAGACCATGGAGCGCCGACATGGGCAACCATTGGAGGGGACGAAGGACAATTTGTATGACGACAAAGGCCAGTGCCCGTTTCATTTTACCGAGTCTCTAACAGGGGTCTACAATAAGACAGGATATACTGCTTGGCCTGTTTAAGGAAATCAAATGATTGGATTGTTGCAGCGTGTCACCTCAGCCAGTGTTGAAGTCGACGATGAGGTGGTCGGAGCAATTGGTGCTGGCATTGTGGTGTTGGTGGGCTTTCAAGCAACCGATGATGAGGCTTTGATTCCTCGATTTGTCGAGCGCATCAGCACATTCCGCGTGTTCTCAGACGGCAACGGCAAAATGAATAGGAGTGTGTTGGATCAAGGTGGCGGGATCTTGTGGGTGCCTCAGTTTACGCTAGCAGCAGACACCAATAGCGGTCGGCGGCCGAGCTTTTCTTCAGCGGCAGAACCTGCCCGCGCCAAAATGCTTTTCTCTAAGCTAAAGGCCATGGTGCAAACAACGCATCCTGCGTCGGCCTTTGGTCGGTTTGGGGCGCACATGCAAGTCGCCCTAACCAACAATGGGCCCGTTACCTTCTGGCTTGAGGTCAAATAGAGTCGGTATCCATGCTTAAAAAACGGGCAAGGGTGTTTCGGCTGATGCCCAGGCGTTTGGCTGCTTTGGACTGATTCCCGTTGCATTCATCCAGTGTGGTTTGCGCCAAAGTTTTTTCAAAACGCACTTTGTAGTGTTGGAAGAGGTCTTGTGTGTGGTCGTCACTTTCCAGCGCCTGTTTGAGGCCCAACAGCCAATCGGGTTGTCTGAGAGATTGATCAGGCTGTGCTTTACTGACTCGGTACTCCATGGGCAAGTCATCAATTTCGATGGCTTGTGCTGGTGCGAGAACAGCGAGTGATTGGCAGAGGTTCCTGAGCTCTCGAACATTCCCAGGCCAATCTAGGTGAGACAAGTGTCTAATGAGGGCCGGACTTGCGGTCTTTTTTGGCACCTTAAACTCTCTCG
>CBFHIS010000003.1:0-52957 GCA_965655975.1 Wenzhouxiangella sp. | reverse complement strand
TAGAAGCGAGATCTAGAAAATGATGGATCAACTTCGGGATATCATCTCTTCTTTCGCGCAAAGCCGGCACACTTAAGGCAATGACTTTGAGCCGATGGTAGAGATCCGATCGGAATTGACCTTCCTGAACTTGGGTGTCTAGATGCTGGTTGGTGGCGGTAACGATCCGGGCTTTGGCTTTAATGAGGTCTCTGCCACCGAGTCGATAGTACTCACCCTCTGCGAGAACACGCAGCAATCGAGTCTGCAGCCTCAATGGCATGTCCCCAATTTCATCAAGAAACAGCGTCCCATTGGCCGCCTGCTCAAACCGGCCGATGCGCTTTTCATCGGCGCCTGTAAATGCACCGCGTTCGTGACCAAATAGCTCAGATTCTAAAAGATCATCGGGAATGGCTGCCATGTTAATGGCCACAAAGGGGCCATTGGCTCTGGGTGAGTGCTGATGTAAAGCACGGGCAACCAATTCCTTCCCAGACCCTGTCTCGCCCGTTATCAAGACAGGGATGTCGGTTTTTGAAAGCCGGCCCAGCATCCGGATGAGCTCTTGAAAAGCGCTGGATTGACCAATCAGACCAATCGAGGGGTCCTCTTCCACCGATGCTTCTTGGTCATTGAGTGTGGCTTTTTCAACGAGCCTACCAACCTCATCCAGATCAAAGGGCTTGGCCAGAAACTCGAACGCACCACCTTGGAAGGCACCGACGGCGGTTTTGAGGTCAGAATAGGCGGTCATGATGATAACGGGTAGGTCGGGGTGGTCTTTGCGCAATGCCTTCATGACATCAAGACCATTCTCACCATTTAGACGAATATCGGCCATCACCAAACTGGGAAATTGGTTGGCTGACACAGACTCAAAGGCATTCAATAGGTCGATTCCTTTTGAAAAGGTCCTGACTTCCATGTCCTGTGATTGAAGATATTCTTCAAGCACATAGCGAATGCCGGGGTCATCATCAATCACCCAAATGCGCTGACTAGACGGCAATGTTTGCGCCTCCCAGATCAGTCAGCAGCGGTAGGCGCAGAACAAATGATGTGCCCTCAACACACGGTTCATACTCCAGCAGCCCATCGTGGGCTCTGGCAATCTGTTGTGCGATGGCCAGTCCAAACCCAGAACCCTGATCTTTACCAGTGACCATGGGTAAGAAAAGTCGATCATGGAGATGCTTTGGAATGCCTGTGCCATTGTCTTTGATGACCACTCGGATCGCATGTTTGGCTGGCGGGTCAACAATCGGGCTGATGTGCTCAATGCGCGTGGTGATCTTCACCCAAGTGGCATCGGCTTGAGAGCTATTTCGGATGAGGTTTAGGAATAGTTGATTGAGCTGATCGCCATCGGCCATGAGCAAGGGGATACTGGGGTCAAAGTCTGGTTCAATGCTCAGACCACCACGTCGCTCGGCGACGACAAGTTCAGCCGTCTCGGTCAATAGCTGATGCAAATTGATGGGTTCTTTTCGATGGGCCTCATTACCAGCAAAGCGTTCGAGTAGGGCAGTGATTCGATCGACACCCCGCTCGATCATGCTAGCGTGTCTAGAAATGTTGAGATCCGTGGCTTGGTGTGCAATGAGCTGCGCCCCTGCTTTAACGCCTGCCAGCGGATTTCGTAATTCATGCGCCAAATGCCGTGCCATTTGAGCGATGGCTTGTTGCCTGTCGGCTCGTTCTGCGTGCTGACGTTGTCGAATGCGTTCAGTGATGGGGTAAAGCTCACATAAAATGGTCTCACCATCTAAAGGGGTTAGGCTGACATCAACAGACAGCAGACTTTGTGGCAAGACCACCTCACTGACCTGAATCGATTGCTGATTGGAGCGGATCTTGCTGAGCCGATGCTCCAGTGTCGGAATGAGGATCACCAAAGAGGCTTTGGCATGAGCAGCCTTCCCAAATGCCAATAAGTTTTTGGCTGCTTGATTACACCACAAGACCTGATCATTGGGCCCAACACAGATCAACCCGGTGGTGAGTTGATCTGTGTGGGGTGCCGAATGATTCATTGAAGGTTGGGCATTGCTTAGCAAGAATAGTACATGTCAAACTCAACCGGATGGGTTGACATGCGGAACCGTGTGACCTCTTCCATTTTCAGATTGATATAGCCATCAATCAAGTCATCTGAGAACACATCACCTGCTTTCAAAAACTCACGGTCTTGATCCAATGCCTCAAGTGCTTGGTCTAAGGCGTGGCATACCCGAGGCAGATCACGCTCTTCTTCTGGTGGAAGATCATATAAGTCCTTGTCCATCGGTGCGCCAGGATCAATCTTATTGATCACCCCATCTAGGCCGGCCATCATCATGGCTGCAAAGATGAGATAGGGGTTACCCGCAGCATCGCCAAAGCGAACTTCGATGCGCCGCGCCTTGGGGCTTGCCACCCATGGCACCCGACACGAGGCAGAGCGGTTTTTAGCAGAATAGGCCAACACCACAGGTGCCTCAAAGCCAGGCACCAGCCGCTTGTAGCTATTGGTGGACGCATTTGAAAAGGCGTTGATGGCACGAGCATGCTTAAAGATGCCGCCAATGTAATGCAGCGCGGTTTCACTCAAGCCACCATAGCCTTCTCCAGAAAACAGGTTGTTTCCTGCTTTGGCCAATGACTGATGGACGTGCATGCCAGAACCATTGTCACCTACCAGTGGTTTGGGCATAAAAGTTGCCGTATGGCCATGGGCATGTGCCACGTTTTGGATGACGTATTTCATCATCAAAAGCTCATCGGCTTTGCGGGTGAGTGTATTGAAGCGGGTTCCAATCTCGCATTGGCCTGCGGTGCCCACTTCATGGTGGTGTACTTCAACAGGAATGCCAATGGCTTCTAGCGTTGAGCACATGACCCCTCTAAGGTCATGCAAGCTATCGACGGGTCCAACTGGGAAGTAGCCACCTTTCACTTTTGGACGATGGCCGTGGTTGCCACTGTCGTATTCTTTGTTCGAACTCCAAGCAGCCTCTTCTGACTCAATCTGAAAGCTGGCCCCTGAAATGTCATTTTTCCAGCGCACGTCATCGAAGACAAAAAACTCAGGCTCTGGGCCAAAAAAAGCCTCATCTGCAATACCGCTGGCTTTCAGATAGGCCTCGGCGCGTTTGGCCAGTGAGCGCGGGCAACGGGTATAGGCCTGCATGGTGGCTGGTTCTAAGATGTCGCAGTTGATATTGAGCGTCGCCTGATCGGTGAACGGGTCAACAAAAGTCGCCCCAGGGTCGGGCATCAGTACCATGTCAGAATCGTTGATGCCTTTCCATCCAACGATGGATGATCCATCAAACATTTTGCCCTCAGCGAAGAAATCATCATCAACGGCTGAGGCGGGTATGGTCACGTGTTGCTCTTTGCCCAAGGTGTTGGCAAAGCGGAGATCAACAAATTCAATCTCTTCGTCGCGGATTCGTTTGATTACTTCAGCAGGTGTCATGTCATGCAAGCCTTTTGTCGTTTGTTGGTTTGGTCATGGGCTGCGCTGTTGCAACTGTCCGACGCCTAGGCCAGATTGGCATTGCACACAACGCATTAACCTCAAACATGCAAATACCATGCCAAACTAAAAAGTGTTCAGATTTAGGGCATTGAGCACCAATCACCGGAGCAACTAGCTCATATTATAAGCAATTATTTCTCAAAACGCTCAAAAAGTGATCACTGTTGAAATAAGGTATACGTCCCAGTGATGGAGGCTTGATCCAGCACATGGCCTGAGATGGCTTCGAGCGCTTCGTGCCCGGTGAATGGCTCTGCCAACGGCAGACGCTCAATATCCAGCGCATAGATGGTGAAAGTGTAGTGGTGCAGGCGCTCATCGTTCCAAGGTGGGCAAGGGCCATCGTAGCCAAAATATTGGCCAGCCATGTCAGGGCTCCCCGCCATGAATTGCGTGTAGTCATTGAGTCCTTGACGTGCGCCCTCGGGGCCATCGGGGTCGGTTTTCCCACCAATGGTCACCCCATTTGAACACGCCCCAGTGGCCAATTCATTGATCTTCGGTGGGATATCCACCATTGCCCAATGACAAAAATCCACTCGGGGCAAGCTAGAGGGGATCACCCGCCCCACTTGATTGACATCATCGGCCACGCTTGGAACATCGGGATCCATGCAGATCAAAACAAAGGAGCGGGTGTCCTCGGGGAATCCATTCCATTTTAAGTGAGGGCTTAGGTTATCGGACAGGGCCATGGGCTCGTCATCTGCAGGACGGGCGAACGCATGGGCCTGGGGAATGGGTTGTTGGTCAACAAGGTCATTGGAAATGAGATTCATGAGGTCCTCGCAATTTCAGTTGGCGGTGGTTTATCCTATCAAGACTGTTTTGACTTGTGAGTGTCTGTGATGACTAAACGATTGATCTCGGTTTGTGTTCTAACCTTTGCCCTAACCCTCGGCTTAAGCTTCCCGTGGATGGCGGCTGCCCAAATCGATGAGGTGGGCTTGCCCAACGGATTTGAGCGCAATGAGCAGATTCAATCACC
The DNA here is from genome assembly GCA_965655975.1 of Wenzhouxiangella sp. Lineage (GTDB taxonomy): Bacteria > Pseudomonadota > Gammaproteobacteria > Xanthomonadales > Wenzhouxiangellaceae > Wenzhouxiangella. Next base: position 48,464 of record CBFHIS010000003.1, on the reverse strand, counting down.
TGAGGCCTTCTGGGGGTTTTCGGTGGGGGAGTATCACCCACGCCACGATGAAATCGTCTCATACCTTCGCTACTTAGAAACCGCTTCAGACCGTGTCAGCATTGAAGTCACCGGCCAAACCCATGATCGCCGGCCCTTGATGGTGGTGACTTTTGCCAAGCCGGGCAGTGACCTAGATGCAATCAAATCCGCCCGTGGCGACAATGCGCGCGCTGGTCAAGGGCCTGTGGTGGCTTGGATGGGTTATTCCGTTCATGGCAATGAAGCCTCAGCTGCGTCAGCCGCCGTGCAAACGGCGTGGTATCTGGCGGCATCGGAAGACAGCCAAGTCACTCAATGGTTAGAAGACATGGTGATTGTGATGGAGCCCGTCCTAAACCCAGATGGCCATGACCGCTTTGCCCACTGGGTCAACATGCACCGAGGACAACAGCCTTCAAGAGATCCAAACGACCGCGAGCACAATGAGATTTGGCCCAATGGCCGAACCAATTACTACTGGTTCGATCTCAACCGAGATTGGATGCCGTTGGTCCACCCAGAGTCACGCGCGCGCATGTCACAGTACTATTCCTGGCAGCCACATGTTGTGACCGACTTTCATGAGATGGGAAGAAACAGCACTTACTTTTTCCAGCCTGGTGTGCCCGAGAGAAACAACCCCATCACACCCACCGAGGTGTTTGATCTCACCGCAGAGATTGCCAAGTATCATGCCCAAGCGCTGGATGCAGCCAATGAGCCTTACTACACCAGAGAGTCATTTGATGACTATTATGTTGGTAAAGGCTCCACTTATCCGGACATGACCGGTGGTGTGGGCATATTGTTTGAGCAAGGTTCTTCTCGAGGTCACATTCAAGAAACAAATTACGGTGACCGTACCTTCACCCAAGCGGTGGCCAATCAGGTCAGAACGAGTTTGTCATCACTCAGAGCCACCGCGGCCAATGCGGATGGCTTAATTGCCTACCAGCGGCGATTTTTCGAGGGTGCCAGAGAAGCGGCCGGGGACAATAGGGACGCTGGCTGGGTATTTTCTGATGGAGGAGATCCCGCCAAGGCGGCCATCTTGATTGATCGTTTGTTGCAGCACCAAATTGAGATCTATCCGGCCCAAGAATCGGTGCAAATAGAGGGCGTGGACTACCCCGCCACATCAAGTTGGGTCATTCCAAATGACCAAGACCAATACCGTTTGATTCAGTCGCTGTTTGAGCCAGTCACAGAGCTCAGCATGGAAACATTTTACGATGTCTCGACTTGGCCTCTGGGTCTCTCATACGATGTGCCCCACGCTTCAGTTCGTCGACTGCCTGCACGCGGCGCGGCTCTCGCTGCGCCACCAGTGATTGAATCCAATGCCCCCGATTCGGATGCAGTTGCTTGGGTGATTCCTTGGGACCAATATTATGCCGCTGCCGCTCTGGGCGAGCTCAATGCCAAAGGGTATCGCGTCCAGGTGGCCACCAAACCCATGACCATCGACTCTCAACAAGCACCTTTGGTCAGAGGCTCGCTGATTGTTCATCCGGGTATTCAGCCTGAGCATTTGCCGGCTGTGGGTTCTGTTTTGGCTGAGTTTGCTGCAGGCCGTCCCATCAAGATTCTTTCAATGAGCTCTGGTTTGGTGTTCTCTGGCCCAGACGTGGGTTCACCCTCAGCCCCTGTTCTTGAGCCAATGCGTGTGGCCATGCTGGTGGGTGATGGTGTCAATGTCTACAACGCTGGGTATATCTGGCACTGGTTTGATCGCTACCTCGGTCAGCCCATCGCCAAAATTGATACCCGTGAAGTTGGTCGTGTGGATTGGTCTGACTACACCCATGTGATTTTGCCAGAGGGTGCCTATCAGCGCCTGCCAGACTCCTTTGCCAATGACATGGCCCGTTTTGTTCGCGCGGGTGGTGCCTTATTGGCCACGCGGCGAGCCGTGTCTTGGGTTGAAGATCTGGATTTGGGTTGGGCTTGGGCAAAAGACGATGAGTCCGACGAGGCCACCGAAACAGATCGACGCGCCTACGAAGATCACTCATTGGATTTTGCGCGTGAAGTCATCGGTGGCAGTGCCTTGGCCATTGATTTGGATATCACCCATCCGTTGGGTTTTGGTTACCAGGACTCTGACTTGACGGTGTTTAGACGTGGGGCGCATGTTCTCAAGCAAGACAATAATCACTACACGCGGGCAGGTGTTTATCAGGACCCAGTGCTCCGTTCGGGCTACATGGGTGAAAACAATCAGTCAGCATTGGCTGGGACACCGGCTTTGGTGGCCACGCGCCATGGTCGGGGCGTGGTGGTTCGTATGGCCGATGATTATCTGTTTAGAGGCTATTGGTTGGGCAGCGAACGGCTGTTTGCCAATGCTTTGTTCTTTAGCCCACTGATTGGGACGACGCGTCTTCCGTCTGAATAGTTGTTGATCGGCCGGGCATGGCGATGTCCTCGAGTGCCTGGCGATCGTTGATGCGTATGTTTTTGCCGTGCACTTCAATGAAGCCTTTGCGTTGGAACGCCGACAATGTCCGAGACACGGTTTCAATGGTGATGCCCAAGTAATTGGCAATGTCTCGGCGGTCCATGGTGAGCTTAAATTGATCGGGGTTTTGTCGACGTCGCGCCAGACGCCGAGAGAGGCTCAGTAGAAACAGCGCCACCCGTGTTTTGGCGTCGAGTCGCCCAACCACCAGCAACAATTCTCTTGCCTCTGCCATCTCTTCTGAAAGCAGTTTGATCATGACTTCATTGAGCTTGGGGCTGTCTTTGAGCATCTCCAAGAAATGACTCATCGGGATATCGCACGTTTTGCTGTCTTCCATCGCCATCGCAAAACTGGGGTGGGTTTCTGTCGAGAGTGCATCCAAACCAATCACCTCGCCTGGAAGGAAAAAGCCAGAGACCACTTCCTCGCCATCTGGAGAAATTTGATAGGACTTGATTGAGCCTGAGCGGACCACGCGGACACTTTTCATGCGTTGCCCGGCGTAAAAAAGGTGCTCGTTGCGAGAGATTTCCTGATCTTGCTTGGTGGCTGACTCTAAGAGGCCCAGCTCATCACTGGGCAGTTCATGGGTGAAGCATAAGCTAAACAAACTGCAGTCTTCACAGGTCTTGGCATCTTGTTTGAGTGATGCGATTGAGCCTGACAATTTGCATTGAGAAGACACTTTCTACCCTGTATATTCAATTTCCCTGAAATTAAGTATAGCAAGTTGGATTGGGTCCAAGTCAACTGATGCGTACGACAGACTGGTACGTAGAATTGGGGAGACTGATGGATTCTGTGAATGGTGAAACAATCGATACAAGGTTTGCAAGGCCTAGATCTGTGACTTCTAGATCATCAGCAAACCGAGTTAAAAGGCCAGCTTCAACGCCTTTTTCCAGCGCTTCATATTCCTTGGGAAGATATCGTCTGAAGCACATCATAAATCGCCGTTGAACGAGATCAATCGACAGTCGATGCTGACAGACTAGGTCATTAACAATGGCTTGTGTCACCATGTCTTTGTGTTGAAGCATTAAGCCATGCGCCACGGGCAGTCGTCCTCTTGCAACAAGGTGCGCATACAAAACAGGGTCGGTGTGATTTTTGGCCACATACTCACCCACCTGGCTCAGTGCCCCTGGGCCAAGGCCCACTTGGTCAAGATTGGGGCCGGTGAGATAACTGTCCAATCCAAGGCCCAGTTGGCCACTTTGCTTGGCCTTGGCCAGCTGACAAGTGGGTTTAGCGAAAGTGCCGCCGCCAATGGCATGATAGCCAGCCTCTTGGAGCTGACGAATGACCCTGGCAGCATCTGACTGTGTGTATAAAAGATTCTGATACCCGCTGGCGTCTGCCTGAAGAGACTCAAGAGTCACTCGATCGGGGTTGTTTTCTGAAATTTTTGCCAGCCACTCTTTGATGGATGCGTGCGTCAAACGTTGTCCTAAGTGGCCATGTAGAGTGAGACCCATGGTTGTGTTTTTTGCGTGCTGGCTTTTCCAATGAAACAGGTTTTTCTCTAAATCGCTAGCTGTTTTAAAAAAATAATCCAGATGGATATTTTGAAAAGCGGTTTTTTCAGCGAGCATCTCATGAGCATTCATGCCAATGGGAGAAAAAAAGCTGAGGGTTGCGTTCTCGGCAAGAGAGAAGTGCGTTTCAACTTGATGCACCAAATGCTGGATCAGTGTCGTGATGGGTCTTGTTTGATCCAGATGGATATGTAACTCGCACACCCGGCGGTCTCGATCAAAGTAAGTAGACAGACGCTTGATCTGATCGATTAGTGGCGTGGACCATTTCTGGGGCGCACATCCCCCTTGTGTTTCATTGGGGATGTGCACAGAGACGATAAGATCATTTGGAATGGGCAGTTGATTGCTCTCATCGATCGCTTGAATGAATGCTTGGTCGCCATCCACAGCGGGCATATCGCCCACGCGCTGGCCCAAAGACCAGGCGATAGGCGCTTGTCTAGAACCTTGCCCGGGCTGAGCAGTATTCAAATTTGGTTGGCGCGTTCGATTCATGGTTTAAAGCTTAATCCTCCAGCAATGGGAGAGACTTGACTGAGGTCAATTGCTGACATCATCTGGGTGCCACACAGTCTGCTAAGAAATGAATGAATGGGTGGTCAATCAGGTGTGTCAGGATGGGTCCCAAAGCCACCAAAAGCCCAGCCAGACCCATGACACCTGCAGCTGCCCACCTCAGATTTCGGCGATTGGTTAGAGACCGAACCCGCAACGCCAGCAAGCCTGTGCCCAACAAGGCAGGTGTTGTGCCAATGCCAAAAGCCAAAACCATCAAGACCGTGAGCATTGGGTCTGCGAGCAACACCGCACTGGCGACGATGGTATACAACAAGCCACACGGCAACAAACCCCACAACAAGCCAAGCCCTGTGGCTTGGTCTAGGGTCCGAACGGGTAGGAAGTGTTTGAACAGCGGCATTAGGCGTTGTGTGAATGGCGAAAGCGCTTCACCGAGACGGTCTCTAAATCGGCCAGGCAATGCGATAAAAGCAGCCATAAAGACAATTAAAAGCCCCAAAAAAAAGCGCATGATCAATGGGGCTTGATCGGGCAGCCACTGGGCGGGCAGCATGCCAATGATAGTCGCGAGCAAGGCAATGATCAGATAACTCGATATTCGCCCGCCATGAAAGCCCAAAGCCAGCCACCCTCTGCCAGCAGGGACCTGGGCGTGGAGCATCCCAGCGATGCCACCACACATGCCCACACAATGAACTGAGCCAAAAAACCCAGCGATCAAGCCAGTGATGAGAGCTGTTTCAGCGTTCAAGGGGCATCATCGTGTGATGGGGGATGCTCATTGTTGGGCTTGCTTGGGTCTGGATCGTCATCGAGGACATCGAGCCCGGGCGTATCCAAGTCATCAAACTGCCCATTTTTGACCGCCCAGAAGAAAAAGACCAAGGCCAAGACCATCAAGACAATCGATAAAGGGATCAGGACATAAATAATGTTCATGGCGTTGTTGCCCCAACACCGGTTCCATCATGATCCAGTAAGGCTGAAGATCTATTTGCTGGCGTGGGCGCAATGTACTTGGGGCTGTGTCTTGCCTTCAGGCATAAACCAGCCCGCCGACCATTTAACACCACCAAAAGACTCGAGGCAGACATACCAATCGCAGCGGCCCATGGTGGCACAAATCCAAACGCAGCCAATGGAAAAGCCATGAGGTTATACGCGATTGCCCAAGCAAGGTTTTGGCGGATCACTTGGTGGACTCTTGGCGCCAATTGGAATGCCTGATCAATGTTTTCCAGACTGTGTCCTGTCATGACAATGTCTGCTTGGGTCCGTGCGATGTCAGCGCCGTCAGCCAAGCTCATCGATACATCCGCGCGAGCAAGGATGGGGGCATCATTAATGCCATCACCGATCATCACCACACATGCCCCTGACTTTTGAAGGTCTTGCATCAATTGCAACTTGTCATCGGGCGAGCAGTTGGCTCTAACGTGAGAAATCCCAAGCTCTTGGGCAACGGCCTCTACAGCACTGGGCTGATCGCCTGAGGCCAACCAAATCTCATGTCCCTGCGCTTTGAGTGTCTCCACTAACATCTGAGCGCCGTGGCGAAGTGGGTTATCGAGCAAAAACCAGCCCAAGAGTTCTGTTTCACTGGCCAAACCGACCCAGGTCCCTGACGCTGGAGGCGTGACTGGCCGGCCCAATGTCTGGGCAATAAACGCAGGCTTGCCCAGCACGTATTTCATTCCATCAATGAGGCCACTGACGCCTTGGTTCATCAATTCCTCGGCGTGTGTCACCGGCCCACCATCATCAAACCGACCAAAAGCACTGGCAATCGGATGCTGGCTAATGCGTTCAAGTCGGGCTGCTAGGGCGTGGCGATGCGCATCCAGCAATGTCTGTCCCGTGGAATCAATGCCCTTGGCCACTGCCATGGTTGATTCAGTGAGCGTGCCCGTTTTGTCTAAGACCACATGGCTGATCTTCGGCAGAGTCTCTAAGGCCTCAGGTTTGTTGATCAGCAAACCCATCTTGGCAAATCCGCGCGCAGCCGATGCCAAGGCCACTGGGGTGCCCAAAGCGAGTGCACAGGGACAAGAGACCACCAAAATTGAGAGCATAATCGGCAGGCTATGCGTAGGATTAATTGACCACCAAACAAGCCCTGAAACGAGTGCGCCGAGCAAGACAAAGCCTATGAACCAGCCCGCTATTTGATCGGCCATTCTTGCGCTCGGCGGCCTAAAGTGCCTGGCTTGTTCTAAGAGCCGAATCACATCGGCCAGCGTCGTCTCTTGTCCTGTTTTTTCGATTTGGACGACCAAATGCCCGCTGATGATTTGGGTGCCAGCTAAGACCGTATCTCCGACGCGTCGCTGACAGGGTTTGGCCTCTCCAGAGAGCAAGGACTCATCAAGATGGGCTATGCCTTGCGTCACCACGCCATCGGCTGGCAATGTCTCGCCCAAGCCCAATTGAATTTGGTTGCCTGACTCCAGTTCCACCAAGCCCACTTTCTCTGGGCCGTTTTTGGTCAGTCGCACGACTTGATTGGGGAGAGACCGGGCAAGCGCGGAGTGGAGTTGACCGGCGTCTTGTCGAGCCACCATCACAGCATATCGGCCCAGTAATAAGAAGAAGATAAACATCACAACTGAGTCGAAGTAGGTCTCACCTGATCCAAAAAAGGTAATGAGAATACTGGCGGTGAGTGCAATTAAAATAGCCACCGAGACTGGCACGTCCATCCCAAGCCGGCCATGTTTCAGCGTTGTCCATGCGGCCTTATAAAATATCTGACCTGCGTACAGAGCCACTGGGACAGCCACCATCATGCTCACCAATTGGAAGAATCGAGCCATCTCATCCTCAATGTCTTGAAAAGCACCAATGTAGCCAGCCAACGCATAACTCATCACCTGCATCATGCCCAGACCCGAGACCACCAGATATTTCAGCATCTGTCGGCGCTCTGTTTGGTTGCGACTTGAGCTGGCATCGGGAGAGTCGAGGTGAGGCAGGTAGCCAAGTTGGGCAAGGCGGTGAGCAATGGCACTCAACGGCGTCTGTGTTTGATCCCAGCGAATCAACGCCCGGCCATCGCTGGTATCCACTGCAACATCAAAAATACCCGGTAGGTCTTTTAAAAAACGCTGGATCAGCCAAGAACAGGCAGAGCAGTGGACATTTTCTAACACCAAATGAATGCTTGCTATCCCATCGCAATCTATTTTTGAGTGATGTCTTAAGACGCGCTCTCGATCCCAAGCCGCATAGTCATCTACAACCGGCTCTTTGTCTTTGGGTTTTTGGGGCAGGGCATCACGAAAATCGTAGTATTGGTCTAGGCCAGAGTCATGGATTAGAGAGGCCACCATTTGGCAGCCATGGCAACACATGGCCCGCTCTATCCCTTGAATGGGCACGGTGATCTCTACGTATCGGGGAATCACCTCACCGCAGTGCCAACAGGCTTTAGGAGGATTCATGGTCATAACCGATGGGGCAGTAAGACCAATGGGCTCAAATCTAATTGTGTATATTCGGGTGTCGACAGCCACCAAGTTTGTGCCAAGTCATACACAATGGCCCGTGCGCGCGGATGAATGGGCTCAGATGCCATGCCTTCATAGCTTGTATCCCCGACTTTTTCCAAACGCACACTCAAGTCTTGATCACTGGTGGCGGGGTGTTGAAAGAAAATCAGCACCGTACGGGGTAAGGGCTCTGTGTTGTTGTGTTCCAGTTCAATGCGGATGTTTGGGGCATCAATGATCAACTCCCCCTTCAATCCCAGCACTTGGGCTCGACTGGCGCGTTGGTTGGTGTCAACCAGACCACGGGCAAATCGAGCATAATCACCCACCACCATCTCAGGTGGGTTGGACATGCCGATCACAAACATGGTGCTGCCGGCAACAATCCCAAGGCCAAGAATGCCGAGGAAAAACCAAACCCAGAGCTCTTTGTACCAGGGAAACTGATCTGATGGTTGTTGCATGTCGCTCAATCCAAGTCTGAAGGGATATAAAAACGGGTCGAGACCAAGGCTTCTGCGCCCGTCGGTTCGGTTTGCGCAATGATCTCGATGCTGTGCATGCCAGGTTTCGCTTCAAGGATCGGTACAGACAGCGTCAGGGCCATATCAACTGTCACACCCGGCGCGACTTCAATGATGCTGGTGGGTTCGATGACCATCAAAGATCCAAGCCCGCGCACATCAATCGAGACAAATGCGGGTTGCTGGTCGCGATTGGTGAGTTTCAGGCTATAAGAGTTTTCGATTTGATCGCCAGCGATGCGATACAAGGCAGAGCGATCGCGTAAGACATCGGCAATTAAAATTTCCCGGCCACCGAGAATCACGCCAATCAAAGTTGCCAGAGCCAACAGTGCTGCGACATAGATAAAGAGCCGAGGGCGCAAGATCCGTGTGGGTTTTCCGGCCATGGCATTTTCGGTGGTGTAACGAATCAGCCCTCTGGGATAGTTCATCTTGTCCATGACCTCGTCACAGACATCAATGCAGGCCGCACAAGCGATGCATTCAATCTGTAAGCCATCTCGAATATCAATGCCTGTGGGACACACCTGAACGCAGGCTTTACAATCGATGCAATCTCCCAGCCCCAGTGCTTGATAATCGGCATCGCGTTTTCGGCCGCCTCGGGGTTCGCCGCGCCCCACATCATAGGAAATCACCAGGCTGTTGTCGTCAAACATGGCCGATTGAAAGCGTGCATAAGGGCACATGTATTTGCAGACTTGTTCGCGTAGATAGCCGGCATTGCCATAGGTGGCAAAGCCATAGAAAACCAACCAAAAGATTTCCCAACCACCCAGTTCCAGGCTTGGGATTCGCATGCCCAAATCTCGAATTGGCACAAAGAACCCAACGAACGTTAACCCTGTCCACAAGGAAAAAGTGATCCAGAGAAACTGCTTGGCCGATTTCTTGCTGAGCTTATTCAAGCTCCATGGTGCTTTATCAAGTTTGATGCGCTGGTTTCGGGTGCCTTCTGTGACTCGCTCCATCCACAAAAACACTTCAGTCCAGACTGTTTGTGGGCAGGCATAACCACACCACAAGCGGCCCGCAAGGGCCGTGAAAAAGAACAGAGTGAGGGCGGCCATCGCCAGCAAGAGCGACAATATGAATAGATCTTGTGGCCACAGCGTCAGCCCAAAGAAATGAAATTGTCGGGCGGGCAGATCAAATAAGACAATTTGTTGCCCTTGGAAATTAATCCAAGGCAGAACATAAAAAAGCCCCAGCAAGACCCAGGCTGCAGTGATGCGAAGACGCGAGAAACGACCAGCCACTTCGCGTGGATAAACCTTGGGCTGTTTGACGTACAGTGGGATAGATTCAGCGGGCTGCGACATGGTTAGCGTGGTTGCCTTTTAACTTGAAAGCGATGAATCGGCCGAAGCAAAAGCCATGTGAAGGCGCTGGCAGAAGCGGTGGCCACCCAAAACATAAAAAACGCAATGGTGTATCCACCATGTCTTGAGATCTCAAGATCTGGAAAAGTGATGTCCCTCAAGACCAAGGGGTCCACAAAAATAAAAAACACCAGGGTAGAGACGGCTGCTGAGAAAAATGAGGGCCATAAAATGGCCCCCAAACGATGCGTGAGCGAACGGGGGCTCTCGTCATTACTCACGAGAAAGTGCCTCATCGGGCTCAAATTTCGGTTGCATGCTCAAGATATAGGCCGTCACAAGCTTGCTCCGGGTCTCACCCAATAAGTCTTTTTGGGCTGGCATAACGCCATTCCTGCCTTCACGAATGGTGTGGCGAATATCGTCTAGGGTCCCACCATAGGTATACACACCCGCCGTTAGATTGGGTGCGCCTAACATCGGGTTGCCCAGCCCTTGTGGTCCGTGACAGGCAGAACAAATCATGTCGTATTGTTTTTTGCCAGCCGCCGCCATGGTTTGGTCCACATTGAGCCCGGCGAGTCGCTGCACATAAGTGGCAACACGGGTCACGTCTTGATCGCTCAAAGCCGCGCCGAAACCAGGCATTGCCGCTTGTCTGCCCAAATAAATGCTGTGCCAGACTTGATCGCTTGATTCCCCCCAAATCCAATGGTCATCGGTCAAGTTTGGGTAACCTTTAGCACCTCGGGCGTCTGAGCCATGGCAGGTTGAGCAGTTGTGGGCAAACAAATTACGCCCCACACGAATGGCTTCCTCATTGGTGGCCAGAATTTCCAACGGCTCGTTGGCCAGTGCCGCAAACCGAGCTTCAAAATTCTGATTGGCAACAACCATCTCTTGGTCATACTGTTCGGCAGAACTCCAACCCAGTGTGCCACCAAAGCGCCCAAGGCCTGGATAGAGCACCAAGTAAGCCAGAGCAAAAATTACCGAGATATAAAACAGCCACAACCACCAGCGTGGCATGGGGTTGTTGAGCTCAGCCAGATCCTCATCCCAGACATGTCCCGTGGTTTCCTCGCCCTGCTCATTTTGCCCGGTCGATACCTTGGCCTTGCCGGTGGAGACAAACAGCCACACCATGACCACGATAAAAACGAGCGTCAGGATGGCCACATACCAATGCCAGAATTCACTCATGATGACTTCTCCTCGGTTTGGGTTGTCTTGGGTGACAACTCATCATCATCCAATGGCAAATGGGCCTGTTCGTCAAAGTCTTCTTTGCGCTTTAAGACAAACACCCAGATGGTGATCGCGATAAATGCCAGCATGGCAAACGCTGTAATGATGCCGCTGGTCATTGCCCACCCCCTGCCGCTGTTGGCGTTGGGTTTTGGCCTGTCCATTCGGTGCCTAAGCCCTGCAGGTAGGCGACCAAAGCATCCAGTTCGGTTTTGCCAGCGACCACTTCCGGCACGCCTTCGATGATCGCGTCTTCATACGGGTCCCCAATGCGTTGTAAGGCACGCATGTTTTTTTGTAGCTGAGTAGCATCAACCATGCGCTCTGCCAACCAGGGGTAGGCAGGCATGTTGGAATCAGGCACAACAGCGCGGGGGTCAACCATATGCAGATAGTGCCAGTCATCGCTGTAGCGCCCGCCCACCCGTGCCAGATCAGGGCCAGTCCGTTTTGAGCCCCATTGGAAAGGCCGGTCGTAGACGAATTCGCCAGCCACCGAGTAGTGGCCATAGCGTTCGGTTTCTGATCTAAATGGTCTGACTTGTTGGCTGTGGCAACCATAGCAGCCTTCTTTGACGTAGATGTCGCGCCCAGCCAATCGCAATGGGCTATAGACTTGAACACCCGGGGCCGGATCCACCACCGCGCCTTTGAACATCAAAGGAACAATCTCCACCAGACCCCCAATGCTGATGGCGAGCACGATGAGTACGGCCATCACACCAATATTTTTTTCGATCTTGTCATGCATGATTGTGTGCTCCGTTCTAAGCGTGTGCTGGCTGGATGACAGGCGCCGCATGCAACTGACTTGGCGCGGTTTGCCAGGTTCGATAGAGGTTATAGGCCATGATGAACATGCCAGAGAGGAAGATCATGCCGCCCAATAGGCGCAATAGATAAAATGGCTCAGTGAGTTTTAATACCTCGATGAAGGTATAAGTCAGCGTGCCATCATCATTGAAAGTCCGCCACATTAAGCCTTGCATGACACCAGCAATCCACATCGCCACAATGTAGAGCACGGTGCCGATGGTCGATGTCCAAAAGTGCCACTCGATTAGGCGTGTGGAATACATCTCTTTCAATCCCAAAATTCTAGGGAAGAGCGTGTAGAGTGAGCCAATTGAAATCATCGCCACCCAGCCTAGAGCGCCTGAGTGCACGTGCCCAATGGTCCAGTCGGTGTAGTGCGACAGGGCATTAACGGTTTTAATGGACATCATCGGTCCTTCGAAGGTCGACATGCCGTAGAAAGACAAGGCAACAATCATGAAGCGCAAGATCGGATCGGTGCGCAACTTATGCCACGCCCCAGATAGGGTCATGATGCCGTTGATCATTCCACCCCAGCTTGGCGCCAAAAGAATCAAAGAAAACACCATGCCCAAGCTTTGTACCCAGTCGGGCAGGGCTGTGTAGTGCAAATGGTGCGGGCCGGCCCACATATAGATGGCAATCAGTGACCAAAAGTGCACAATGGACAAACGATAGGAATAGACTGGTCGCCCCGCTTGCTTGGGCACGAAGTAATACATCATCCCTAAAAATCCGGCGGTCAGGAAGAAGCCAACAGCGTTGTGTCCGTACCACCACTGGACCATGGCATCGACTGTCCCAGAGTAGATCGGATACGAGTGCGTCAGGCTTGTTGGAATCGCTAAATTATTAACAATGTGCAGCACCGCCACCGTCAAAATAAATGAGCCATAAAACCAGTTGGCCACATATATGTGTTTGACTTTACGCTGGACAATGGTGCCGAAAAAGACGACGGCATAAGCCACCCAGACCAATGCCACTAAAATGGCCAGAGGCCAAATGAGCTCAGCATACTCGCGACCCATGGTCATGCCCATCGGCAATGTGATGGCAGCACCGACAATCACAGCCTGCCACCCCCAAAAGGTGAATGCCGCCAATTTGTCGGAAAACAAACGGGTGTGGCAGGTTCGCTGGACAGCGTAGTAACTGGTGGCAAACAACGCCGAGCCACCAAAGGCAAAAATCACCGCATTGGTGTGCAGAGGCCGTAAACGGCCATAGCTCAGCCATGAAATATCCATGCTCATATTGGGCCAAATAAGCTGGGCAGCGATCCAAACGCCCACCAGCATGCCAACAATGCCCCAGACCACCGTCATGACTGCAAACTGGCGCACGACTCGATCGTTGTAAGTTGCACTTTGATTCATAATCTTTTCCGAGAGAATGTAGGGATGGCGATTCGTGGAGTGATTATTGATCGTTCGGTTTGCAAGGGAATTGACCAAGATCAAACTTTCACATCGGACGGGCCTATTCAGGCTCTTGGGTGACGGTATGATTGGCCAATGAGCAAATCGATCCAACCATCTCACTGGCTTCTGGCGGAGCAGGTCCGCCACAGCGAGCAAGCGCAAGGCCGCTTAATTGATGACGCCAGTGCCAATGCCGTGGCCAGAGAGGAAGCGCCCGAGCTGGGTGCGCGCATTGCCCGCCGTGCACTGGCGCTCCCTGGGACACAAGCTGTTTTGGGTGATTTCAAACAGTTGAAGAGATTGTTTGTTTGGTGTTGTGTGGCGCTTGGCTTGATTGCAGTCGTTGCCGCCTTCGCCACGGTGCGCTTGGCCATCGATCAACGCGAAATCGAGATCTTGGCGGTGGTGGCCACACTTCTGGGCTTGCCCACTGTGCTGCTTTTGGTTTGGGTCATCACATTGGCCATTTGGCGCCAGCCCAGCAACAACAATCTATTAACGGCTTTAAGTGGCGCCGTCTTCCGTCGTCTCGGGCCTTTTGTCTTGTCTGGCCCGAGACCCGAGGCAACTTTGGCAGCCGCCACGGGTTTGCTGTTCACCCCACCGGGTCGATGGCTGATCGGGGCAGTCAGTCATGCTTTTTGGTTGCTGTATCTATTGAGTGCTTTGGCGCTCATCACAGTATTTTTGATTGTGTCTCAATACGATCTTGGTTGGGGGACCACATTGCTATCGGACGCCGACGCTCTGGCGTTACTGGCGCTACTGGCTTATGTGCCCGATCTGCTTGGGTTGCTACCCAGTCCAGACTCAGGTTGGTTAGAAGCTGGGCGGCTGGGCGTGGCGCCTGAGCTGGTGCGCGCACCCTGGGGTCGTTTCTTACTTGTCATCATCGTTGTCTATGGCCTCTTGCCACGCCTGATTGCTTTCTTCTTGAGCCTTGTCATGGCCTGGTACGGGTTTGGCCGGTTGTCACTGGATGTTAAACAACCCGGCTATCTCCGTTTATCAGCACTTTTGATGCCGCCTCCGGCCACCAGCAGAACGGATGACCTCGCTCAAGAACCCAGGCCACGCGATATACGGGTGGCAAAAGAGGACGCTGCAGGCATTACTACTGTGTCGGTGGAGGCAGGGCCTCGGGCGTCAGAAGAGTCTCTCTTTGGCTCTGATGAAGCCTTGAATTTGGGGGCGGTGGAAACGCGTGCCGACCGAGAGCGCGTGTTGGGTGCGCTGGATGGTCGGCAACAGCCTGCTGCCTATTTTGTCGTGCAATCCACGGCGCGTCGGACCCCAGACCGTGGGTTGGTTGCCCTAATCAATCAGCTGGCCGATGCGGCTGGTGGTGTGTTGATCATCGCCCTGGCCGACACGGAAAGCTTAGAGGACTGGGGTGTGGACCCCCAAGCGCGCCTGGCCGACTGGCATCGATTGGCGCAACAGACAGGTGGCCAGGTTCAATCCTTGCCCTCAGTCCGAGCCCTTGTGGGGTTGTCATGAAGCACCCGCATCTTCATTTGGCCATTGTTGGACACACCAACACTGGAAAGACCTCTCTGCTCAGGACTTTGCTGCATCAGGCGCAATTTGGGCAGGTGGGTGATCGCGCAGGCACCACAACCAGCGTCAGTGGTGAATCACTTTTTGTGGATGGCCAAGCACTGATGACGCTCTATGATTCGCCTGGCCTAGAGAATGCACCAGCCTTATTTGACTGGTTAGAGACCCATGCGGGCACACGGCGCCATCGAGGCCCGGCACGGGTGCAGACGTTGTTGGATGATGTCGATGCGCGCGCGCAGTTTGGTCAAGAAAGCCAAGTGCTTGAGTTGATGTTGGGCAGTGACATTGCGCTTTATGTGGCTGATGCCAGAGAACCGGTGTTGGAGAAATACCGCGATGAGCTCAGTATCTTAGGGCTGTGTGGGCGGCCGATTGTGGTGGTCTTGAACTTTGTCGCCAGCCCGCACAGCCAAGAGTCGCAGTGGAGGAAGGCATTGGGTGAATTGGGACAACACCATGTGATTGCTTTTGATGCCATGGTCCGAAACCCCGTCACAGAGCGGCGTTTGTTCGAACAAATCCGTACATTGTCAGATGCCTTCATACCCACCGTTGAGGCATGGCTTGGCCAACGCGAGCGAGAAGAGGCCGATCGACTCTCTGCCGGGCTATCGACCATCGCTCAACTGCTTGTGGATGTGACCAGTATCCAATCGGTGATTGATCGAGACGAACCCATCGATGCGGCATTGCAGTCACTCAAAGACCAAGCGCGGGCGCGCGAACAGGCAGCGGTTGATATTTTGTTGGACCTGTATCGCTTTGGGCCTTCCGACTATGCCGATGAACCACTGAATCTATCGGCAGGCCGTTGGACCGATGACCTGTTTGATCCCGACACGCTAAAAGCTTACGGTATTCGAGCCAGCCGCTACATTGGCACCGGCGCAGGTCTGGGTGCTGCCTTCGATGTCGCCACAGGCGGGTTGTCTTTGGGCACAGGTACTTTGGTCGGCGCTGCCACTGGCGCTGGTATCAGTGCGGCTCGCCAATTTGGATTGGGACTGGCCGATCGTGTCCGCGGCCAAGTGCGTCTGGTCGTTGACCCAGCCACATTGCGGTTATTGCTCTGGCGGCAGATGGTGCTATTGCGCGCGCTGAGACAGCGGGGGCATGCCAGCCAAGCGCCTTTGTCCATTCCAGCCAAAGAGCAATGGGCAGATCAAGCCCTGCCGCGCGGACTGATGAACAAGCGATTGGATATTGCCGAGCGGTTGCGACGAATCGAGGCAGAGTTGGCGCAAGCCTTTGTCGAAGACTGAGCCCTGATTGAAACGCGCGGGCGTTTTCCTATTCCCCAATATCCTCTGCCCAAAGGTCGGGTTTTTCGCGTTGCATGCGGACCATGAGCTCGATGCATCGGGGATCGTTAAGAATGGTCAACTCGATGCCTTCTTGTCTCATCCAATCTTCGGCGCCCACAAATGTGGTGTTTTCGCCAATGATGATCCGGGGGATCTTAAATAAAATGGCTGTGCCTGAACACATCGGACACGGGCTGAGTGTGGAGACCAAAGTCAGGGTGTGCCAATCGCGGCGGCGTCCTGCATGGCGAATGCACATCACTTCGGCATGGGCCGTTGGATCATTGGATTGAACGCGCTCGTTGTGGCCGCGGGCAACGATTTGGCCTTGGGGGTCCACCAGCACAGACCCGATGGGGATGCCCCCTTCAGCCCATGATTTTTCAGCCTGCTCAATGGCTTCGGCCATCCAGGCGGTCATTTTTTCTTCATGTTGGGGCGTTTGCATTGTGCTGGTATTTCCTTGGCTGATGAGCTAGACTAGGTCTGCCTGTGGATTAAAGGCGATACGAGTTTAGGTTGTACATCTTCGAACACACGATAGACCTCCCAAACCCCTCTTCTAAAATCTGCACGCATTTCATTTTTATATTTTATAAGGTAGTAGTAACATGGCAACAGGTTCAGTCAAGTGGTTTAACGAAGCGAAAGGTTTTGGGTTCATTAGTCAAGACGATGGTGGCAAAGACGTGTTCGTACATTTCAGCGCCATTCAGGGCAGTGGTTTCAAAACCCTCGCCGAAGGCCAAAAAGTCGAATTTGAAATTCAGGATGGCCCAAAAGGTCCTCAAGCAGCCAACGTAATGCCTGCTTAATTCCTGGACATTTAATCCAGACTTAAAGAGAAGAGGCTCCATTAGGGGCCTCTTTTTTTGCCCGAAATTTACTTGCTCCTATATGTCCTCACCCCGACATGGTCTCACCCAGGGCCAGTTGGGTCTCTTCTTGGCAACTCAAGGCTTCAAAATCATCGGCGTAAGATTTGAGTTTTCCACTCAATCGCTGTCTTTGGCGGTTGGTGGACAATGCCAAGACATCAGATAGCATCGCCCAGCTCAATTCTTGATTGGACTCGACGGCCAAAGTGTAGCCATCATCCCAGCCACTTCCTGGGTCCAGTAACGCTTCAATGCGTTGCGAAAATAACTCGGGTGATTCTTCTCTAAGCGCCAAGGCCTCTGCCAAGCCTTGTTGCCATTGGTAGGCGTAGGCCAGCTGATGGGCATCGATGGGGTGGTAGGCGCTTGCCCATTGTTCGATGCGGGTGCGTTGATCCGAGGTCAGTCGGCCCATAAAGCGCTTAAGGCGTTGCTCCATTCGATCGGCGCGGCTGGCAATGACCTCAGTCTGGTCGGGCTCAGCCAAACGATCAATGAGTTCTTGGTTGCTTTCTTCAAATGACTCAAATAATTGCTGCACTTGATTCTCATCAAGCGAAGTCAACAGTTCTGTGGCGATCGGCACTGAGACTTCTATGAGTTCTTCGCCAAAGTGGCTCACTTGCTCGCCCAATTCATAGAGGCGCTCTTGGTCTAGGCCACCATTTTGTATATCGGCTTCAAGGGTTTCGATGAGTCCCACATATTGAGGAAGGTGCTCGCGGCAATGCCAATCAAGATTTTCATTCAAAGCCTCTCGGACCAGGCGGCTTTGATCCGAGTTCAGCTCGACTTTCTGATCGATCCATCGAAGCATCAAGCGGTCGAGATTGTTGTAGGCGAGCTGGACCGTGCAACCACTCAGAAGCAGTACGGCAAACACTAAGGCAAGAAGCGATTTAATGTTGGGTATAAACCGGCTGATCATGGTCTTATGCTAACCGAGCAGACGTTAAGACAATGTACTGCCTTTTAGTAGATGGTTTCACTCATTTGTATCGGTTGGATCCGTCTGTCCTCCGGACACAAAAAAGGTTTTTGACCCTTTCTTGAATGGTAGTAAACCACCTTCTCGCCATGACCAATGACCACCCAATACCCACTCACCAAGGCTTGAGTATAAAAACCATCTTCTCTGGGGCAGCCCAGCGCCCCGCTAGACCAAACCACCTCGCGTGCCTCCAAAATAGCCACACCATCGAGGCTGGCTTTGACTCGGTTGGCATAGTCAATTTGCGCCCATTGAGCGGTCTGTTCGAGCGTCATTGGCCCCTCAGGTGCCATGGGGGCCTGCGGAATGGGCGAGTGGGCGCAGGCGCTTAGGAGCAGCACGCCCGTGCAAAGTGAGATGATGCTTGCCAGTGCTTTCATGATTTTTCTCCGCTTTGGTTGATGCGCTCACTGATGCGTTCTGATCGTTTGATCTTAACCGAAGCAACAGTTCTCGAGTGAAATTGGGCGATCGGATGGTGTGATGCTAGACTCTCCCTCTAAATGTGGGCCCAGCTGGGGCCGGTGAATTGTCCCTATTGGGCTTTTTGGCCATAGGGGCTTTTTGAGAGGAGTGGCTTGATGGGCCTTCTGTGGCTGGTGACTTTGGGTTGGGCATTTAGTTTTTCGCTGATTGGGGTTTATCTCTCAGGTCAGGTCGACGACTATGTGTCGGTCCTAATACGGACAGCCCTTGCCAGCCTACTCTTTCTCCCCATTATGACCAGACGGTGGCCAGGTGCTGTGTTGGTGGCCAAGTTGATGGCCATTGGTGGCATTCAAATTGGCCTGATGTACATTTTTTTCTTTCGCTCATTCGCCTATTTGAACGTGCCAGAGGTTTTGTTATTGACCATCCTCACGCCGCTCTACATTACGCTTTTTGATGAGCTGTTCGAGCGACGATTGCATTTGCCGCTGCGGTGGTGGTTGGCGACTGTACTGGCGGTTCTCGGCGCGGCGGTGATTCGCTGGGATGGCATAGATTCTGGCTCGATCGTTGGCTTTTTCTTGGTGCAAGGGGCCAATGTTTGTTTTGCCTTGGGGCAAGTGGCCTATAAACGCTTGGACTTGGGTGCCATACCCGACCAAATCCGTGACTTTGGGTTTTTCTTTTTGGGCGGGACCGTCGTGGCTTTGCTTGCCGCTTGGGTCTTGGCTGACTGGTCAAAGTTGCCCCAAGGCAATGTGGAGTGGGGCGTTTTGCTGTGGCTGGGGTTAGGCGCATCTGGCCTGGGTTATCTGGCTTGGAACAGCGGTGCCCGATTGGTCAACACAGCTCAATTGGCGGTAATGAACAACATGCTGATCCCCTTTGGGATCTTGGTCAATGTGGCCATTTGGAATCGTGATGCCGACTGGGCCAGACTGCTCATTGGCGGAGCGATTCTGGCCATTGCGATTGCCATCGCCAGTCGAGGGCCGCGGTCAGCCCGGGCCAGCTGACTTAATCGACCTTAACCGACTTTAGTTTTTCCTCGAGTTCGGCGAGTTTTTTCTCAGCACGCTCCAACACCTTCTTCTGTGCATCGAATTCCTCGCGGGTCACCAAGTCCATCTTGGCCAAGCCTTTTTCGAGGATTGACCGGAATTGTTTCTCAACTTCTGCTGGCGCTGCTTTCAGTGACTCAGGCAAGGCATCGGTCAAGCGCTTGGCCATTTCATCGAGTGTTTGAAAATCGGGTCTCATTTTGGTCCTCCAGTGGCTGTTTTAACCACTCTATTGGCGTTACAGTTTATCCTGAGACTCTAATGGATTGGGTGAGAGTAAGCGATGAAAATGATTACAGCCATTATTAAGCCGTTTAAGCTCGATGACGTTCGGGATGCCCTCGGCGATGCTGGTGTGATGGGCATGACGGTCACTGAGGTCAAAGGCTTCGGGCGTCAGAAAGGCCATACGGAGTTGTACCGAGGGGCCGAGTATGTGGTTGATTTTTTGCCCAAACTGAAGCTTGAGATCGCTGTCAGTGATGAGGATGCAGAACGCGTGGTGGAAACCATCGCCGAAACCGCCGCCTCAGGCCGCATTGGCGATGGAAAGATTTTTGTGACCACCATTGAGCGGGCGGTGAGAATCCGCACCCGCGAGGAAGGCGACGATGCACTCTAGATTTTTATTTTTGGGCCTATGCGCCCTAGCGCTGGCTGGCTGCCAGTCTGAGCCACCAACGCCTTTGGTGGCGAGCCCTGAGTTTGAAATTGCGGTGGGGACTGACCCGCACAGTTTTGCTGAATATGAGAAAGTCAGCATTGAGCACATGAGCCTGGACCTCAATGTCGATATGGCCGGGCAACGCTTGGAAGGGCATGTGATCTATCGCCTAAGACGTCATGAACCGGGTTGGCAGCGGCTGATCTTAGATACCAGAGACCTTGATATTGAAGACGTCACGGTGCTTCGGCCCGATGGTACTTACATGGGTGTGTCATGGCGCCTGGGTCAGGCACAAGGCCATTTGGGCCAGCCGTTGGTGATTATCTTGCCCGCAGGCATTGAGCAGGTCCGGGTGGACTATGCCTCCAAACCCGATGCGTTTGGCTTGCAATGGCTCAGTGGCGAACAAACCAGTTCTGGAAAACCATTTATGTTTTCCCAAAGCCAACCGCATTACGCCAGAACCTGGGTGCCCTTACAAGACACACCTGCGGTCCGATATACCTTTGATGCCAACATTCAAGCGCCTCGAGATTTGATGGTGGTGATGGGCGCAGATGGCAATCCGGAACAAATCAATGAGACAGGTCAATACGCCTTCAATATGCCCCAGCCCATCCCGTCTTATCTCATGGCCATTGCGGTGGGCGAGCTGAACTTCGCCGCCACCGGCCCACGCAGTGGTGTTTATGCTGAGCCCGATTGGATTGAACGGGCGACCGAGGAGTTTGCGGTCTTAGAAGAGATGATTGATATTGGTGAAGGCTTGTATGGGCCTTACCGCTGGGGGCGGTATGATTTGTTGGTGCTGCCACCGAGTTTTCCTTTCGGCGGCATGGAAAACCCAAGGCTCTCATTCCTCACCCCCACCATCATCGCCGGAGACGGCAGCTTGCTGGCGCTGGTGGCTCATGAGCTGGCTCACTCCTGGTCAGGCAACTTGGTGACCAACGCCGCCTGGCGTGACCTCTGGCTCAATGAGGGTTTCACCGTGTATTTCGAAGCCCGCATCATGGAAGCCCTGTATGGCAAAAAAGTCAGGGACATGCTGGCCAAGCTTGCTTGGGATGGCTTGGCCGAAACGGTGGCCAGTGTGGATGTGGCCGACCGACAATTGGTCCGAGACCTCAGCGCGCGGGATCCTGAAGAAGCGTTTATGCGTGTGCCCTATGACATGGGGCGTTTCTTTATCGATTGGTTAGAAGCTCGGTTTGGGCGTGAGGCGCTGGATGAATTCCTGCGTGCTTATTTCGATGAGTTTGCATTCGAGTCCATCGACACAGAGACATTTAGGGACTACGCCATTGAGCATTTGTTCGAGCGCTATCCCAATCGGGCAACCATCGAAGAGATGGATGCTTGGCTATACACCCCTGGGTTGCCTGAGTTTGCCATTGCCCCTCAATCGGATGCGTTTGAGCAAGTCGATGCGTTGCGTGAGGTGTGGCTGGCAGGCGAAATGGCGTTGGCTGATTTGCCGGTGGGTGAGTGGTCTGTGCATGAGTGGCGGCACTTTCTGATTGGCTTGAGTGGCCAAATGAATGCCGATGCAATGGAAGCCATGGACCAGCAGTTTGAGCTCACCACCAGCCAAAATGTCGAAATTGTTTTTTTGTGGCTGCAGCTGAGCATTGAGAACCAATATCCGCCTGGTATTGAACGATTAGAACGCTTTTTGATTGAAGTGGGCCGAAACAAGTTCACCCAGCCCTTGTATGCGGCATTGGCCGATACCGACTGGGGGCACGATTGGGCCATTGAGATCTATGAGCGGGCCAAAGCAGGCTACCATCCGCTCACCAGACAGGCATCTGAACGCGCCTTGGGCTTGAGCTCCGATATAATAGGACCAAATTAATGCTATTTTGGGGTTGATGCTTTATGTTGTCCAACAGCTATGCACCGGTGCGTTTTGATCGCGATTGTGAGGTCATTATGGTGCCAGAGGGTGAGACGGTTGAGCTCCCGGCGGGTACCTCGGGGTATCTCACGCAATCCTTGGGTGGCAGTTTCACCATTTTCGTAGAAGGCCGGCTGTTCCGGCTCAATGGTGACGATGCCGATGCCATTGGCAAACAGCCCCCACCACGGCCTCAGGTTCCAGAAGGCGCCAATGATGAGGACTATGAGGATCTGGTGCATCATCAGTTGACCACCATTTATGATCCTGAGATCCCGATCAATATTGTTGATCTTGGCCTGATCTATGACTGCCAGGTTCACCACAATGACCCAGAGAACCGAGTGGTGGATGTTGCCATGACCTTAACCGCACCTGGCTGCGGCATGGGCGAGATCTTGGTCGAAGATGTGAGAGACCGACTGAAGTTAATTCCAACGGTTAAAGAGGTCAACGTGGCGCTCACCTTTGACCCACCCTGGAATCAAAGCATGATGAGCGAAGCCGCTCGCCTTGAAACAGGGATGTTTTAGTTGGGGTGCATCCACAACTGATCGCCGGCTTCATCCACCAATAACCATTGCTCTAGACCAAGCGTCTGACCAAGTTCTTTGGCTGTGTCGAACCCAGCGACCACCAAGGCGGTGGCCGCCGCATCGGCCAAGATCGGGTCCGGGTGGATCGCGGTGGCTTGCAAGATATGCTCAATCGGGTGGCCGGTGGCTGGGTCTAAGACATGGGCGTAACGCTGGCCATCCCATTCGCCGTAGCGGTAGTACTGCCCCGAGGTGAACACCGCCAGCCGTTTGGAGACCTCTAAGATCTCCAACACACCCGCTCTGGGGTCTTTGATGGCCACCCGCCAAGGTGTGCTTGCTGCGCCACAAACCAGCACATCGCCCCCTAGGTTCACCAAGGCATCCTGAAATCCGGCTTCGATCAACAGATCACAAGCCAGCCCCGCCGCCGCGCCCTTGGCCAGTCCACTGAAGTCCAGACCGATCGACGAATTGCTGGTTTGGATCAAGACCTCGCTTGAGGAATTGCGCCGTTTCTCAATATCATCCGTGCTGGGTTTGGCGCTGATCAATGCATCGATCTCGGTTGGTGTGGGGGGTGGGGTGGTGATGGGATAGTTGGAGGTGTGAAACCCCCAAAGGCCAACCACCCGTCCAATCGCTGCGTTGAACCGACCGCCAGTGCGCGCCTCCATCTCTTTGGCGGCCTTGAGCAGGCTCAACAAATCCGAGGAGATTGGTGTCCAGTCACCTGTTTGCAGGCTTTGGTTGAGGTCGGTCAATGCGCCAGGTTCCCAAGGGTGCCAGTCGCGATGCAGCCGCTGAAAAAATCGATCGAGTTCACTGAGCACAACCTCGGGTGATTGGTTGGCTGGATGTCGAACACTGACCTCGGCCTCGGTTCCAAAGACTCGATATTCGGCACTTGTTTTGACAACAGGGGGCTGACAAGCAGCCAGCCCCAGTGTCAAAGGCACAATAAAACTCGCAATTAAAAAACGCCGATGCATCACATGGATGGTCTCCACTCCAGTGCAATCAATGCACTTCGTCCAGCTGCATTAAAACCGATCAGTGGCTCATAGTCCACACCCGCCAGATTGCTCAGCCGTCCCTGAACGCTCAGTTCAGAATTCAGCTCCCATTGGGCGGTTAGATTCAGTGTGACATACGATGACAAAGGGGTTTGTCCCACGTCCACTCGGTTGCCAACATAAATCATCTCTGCCCCGACCTGATAGCGATTGGTGGCATACATCAGCAAAGCAGAGCCCTTATTTTTCGGGCGTCTGAGCAATGGCAGTTGCTGGTCTTTGTCTTCTGGTTGTTGCCAGGTCCAGTTGAGCTCAGCTTGCCAGCGATCAAAGCTCGATTGATGGCTGATTTCAAAGCCCTTGATTTGTGCTTGTTTGATATTGATCGCTTGGAAATCGGTTCCGCTAAAGTCAATCAAATCATCAATGTCGGTATAAAAAGCACTGAGTGAGACATTTTGATTGGACTGCCAATCCCAGTCTATGCCCCACTCAACACTGGCGGATGTTTCTGGTTGGAGATCGGGGTTTCCAGCAAACAGGCCACCAAAGCCTGGAGAGAACAGTTGGCTGAAATTGGGCGATCGAAACCCTTGTCCAACGCTCCCAAAAAAACGAACATTGGGGTCTGGTTCCCATCCCAATGCCACCTGAGAGGTGTATTCAGAGCCAAAGCGCTCATCGTCATCGAGACGGATGCTCGCGCTATAAGACCAAGCCTGTCTTTGGCCATCCAAGCCTGTCCAGAGCCCCCATTGGGTCCGGTCTTCGCGCCACGAGCCCACATTGACGCCGGACTCTCGCCAGCCATCGATGCCAACCATCCAGTCGAGCGACTCATTGAGTGATGTTTGAGCAATGGCGCTGACTTGGGTTCTTCGGGTGGTGTTCTCACTGATGCCAAACGCGGTGCTGGTTTCTAGTTGATCGCGATAAAAGCCACCGTCAAGGGCCACCGACCAATCATCCAGCGTCATTTGATGGCTGAGATGGGCGGCATATTGCTCCACATCAGAAACGCCTTCATCAAATTCGACTTCACCGCTGAGCCAACGGCCCGACCAGCGAAGTTGGCCTTGGCCCAGATCGACTTGGCCTTGACCCGCCAGCTGCTTGTTATCAAACCCATCGTTGTCGGGGTTGAAGGCAAAGCCTCTTTCATTTTGAGCTGAAAAGCCATTGATTCGCCTGGCCGAGAGTGTCAAAGACTGCCCTCCAAGGCCTGTGGCGATGGCACCTGAGCGTTCGCCATAGCTGCCAACAGCGCTCCGAAATGATAGGCCTTGGGCTTGTCGCGTAAAAATCTGAATGACGCCGCCGATAGCATCTGAGCCCCACCGCGCTGCGCGCGGGCCGCGGACAATTTCAATGCGCTCAATTGTGGCCAGATCAACAAGCTCCCATTGGAAGCCGCCTGTGCCAGAGGCGGATACTCGAATGCCATCGATCAATACAAGGACATGATTGGAGTTGGTGCCGCGCATAAAAATACTGGTTTGACCACCCGGTCCACCGGTTCTGGCCAGGTCAATGCCAGCTTGAGTTTGCAGCAGTGCTTTTAAGTCGCTGGCTTGTGATTGTTCGATGTCTTGTCTGGTAATGATGCTGGCTCTGGCCAGTGTGGTCTCAATCGACTCCGCCCGTCGTTTGGCTGTGACGATCATGGTCTCATTTGGATCAACACCCAAAGCCAGCAGGTCGGCACTGGCGTCAGCTAGGGTAGGGATGGGTAGCAGCAATAAAATAAATGATGAAAAAATGAGTGCCAAGGCAATCAGTGACTCGGCCAAAGGAATGGCCACTTTCAAAGAGGTGGTTTGGTGGTGCATGTTTGTTTTCTCCCAGCGCTCACCCGCGCATTGGTGTTAGCCAAGACAGAGGGGCAGTGGAGAAGATGATCAACAGTTCTATGTCTGGGCAGGTGGGATCTAAAAAACGACCCAAGCGCCCTAATGCACCATTGACCGATGATTGCCCACCGCACCATCTGTCATTCAATGCGACAGGCCGGTCTCCTGGCTTCCGTCAGCGCATGGGCGCCGGGTTGATGCCTTCCCCAACGATTTCAATCGGGTGGCGTTGTCTCAACCGCATCCCAGTTCTAAGGCTGACCTTAGACTGGGAACGACGGCTACAGTTGCGGGGGCAGCGTCGGATTCGCACCGACTTCCCGTTTCACTCCAGCCAAAAATTGATGGCGTGGAGCACCTGTTGCATGGTGGGATTCTAGCAGTAACCTTCGATGCGGTGTTGGGTGGATATGAGAATTGATCGCCACCAGTCAAACTGGGGAGTGCAATTGTTTAAGAAAAAGCCCGCTGTGGCGGGCTTTTAGGGGTGATGCGCTTTAAGCCGCTTCTAAGCCGCTTCTTGGGACTTGCCTTCTCGGATTTGATCGCCCATGCGAGTTAGCCCAGCTTGTAGGGTCGCCAGATCAAAATCATCCACGCTCACGACATCCAAGCTCCGACGACGCACATCGGCCATCAAGCTCGCTTCTTGCTCGGTCAAAATGCCTTTGCTCCGAGCATGTTCGAGTTGCTCATCGAAACTGTAGCCTTTGATCTCGCCTTGTCTGAGCGCCTTGAGTAATTTCCGTTCAATCGGCTCAGCCGCAATGACATCGGGCAACAAGGCCTCCAGCACACCGACCTCTTGGCCTGTGCGATCGGATGAGTAGATGCCACGCGTCAAGCGTGCTCGGGTTTCTGATGGTGAGAGCATCAGTGCCGCCA
This sequence comes from Wenzhouxiangella sp., assembly GCA_965655975.1. GTDB lineage: Bacteria > Pseudomonadota > Gammaproteobacteria > Xanthomonadales > Wenzhouxiangellaceae > Wenzhouxiangella. The sequence goes on along the minus strand of CBFHIS010000003.1, from coordinate 22,014 downwards.
CCTTGTGACCCAGGCGGTCATTGGGCGCGCGTTCGACCCGGCCCAATGGGAATACCACAAAGCGTAAGAAAGGACGAACCCAGGTAATGGGGTAGTTATCGATCACACCCCGCATGGCGTGTTGGATCTTATAGATCGCATCGTGGAATGCCCACGCCAGAATCGGCTGATCGGCCGCCGGTCGGTTGTCGTGCTCAAAACGTCTAAGCATGGACGAGCAGATATAGAGCTGACCCAACACATCGGCGAGTCTGCCCGAAATCTTTTCTTTTTGCTTGAGCTTGCCACCATAGGTGAGCATGGTGATATCGGCCATGAATGCAAACGCTGAGCTGTAGCGGGAAAGTTTGCGGTAATAGTTTTTGGTTTTTCTATCACCCGGAACGGCCGCAAAACCGCCAAAGCTCAAGCCCAGCACCAGAGAGCGTGCGGCACAAGAAATGGAGTGACCAATGTGTGCAAACAACAAGCGATCAAAAGTTTTCAGGCGCTCTTGCTCGTTTTCAATTTCCAGCGATTGCATCTCTTTTAGAACATAAGGATGGCAGCGGATGGCGCCTTGACCAAAAATCATCATCGATCGCGTGAGGATGTTCGCGCCCTCGACGGTGATCCAAATGGGTGCGCCTTGCCACGCGCGGCCCAGATAATTCTTAGGGCCTAAGATGATGCCTTTCCCACCGTGGACATCCATCGCATCTTTGATGATTTCACGGCTCATCTCAGTGGCTTGGTACTTGGCAATCGCGCCAGGCACCGACGGTTTTTCACCGGCATCAACGGCGGTGGCTGTTTGGCGAGACAAAGCAGAGATCGCATAGGTGTAACCCGCAATTCTGGCCAGCGCTTCTTCAATGCCCTCAAAGCGACCAATGGGCAAATTAAATTGTTTTCGGATGCGCGCATACGCACCTGTGGTCAGTGCCGCCATCTTGGCGCCACCCGTGGCCGAGGAGGGCAGTGAAATGGCGCGCCCCACCGACAAAGACTCGACGAGCATCTTCCAGCCTTGGCCGGCGTACTCCGTCCCACCCAATAAATACTCAATGGGAATAAAGACATCCTCACCCCGGATCGGCCCGTTGGGGAAAGGGTTATTCAGTGGGAAATGGCGTCTGCCAATGTCCACCCCAGGGGTGTCGGCTGGAATCAAGGCCAAGGTGATGCCGATGTCTTCTGTATCACCCAAGAGGCTGTCGGGATCATACAAGCGAAACGCCAAGCCAACCACCGTCGCCACGGGCGCCAGCGTGATGTAGCGTTTTTCAAAGGTGAGCCGGATCCCTAGGGTTTCTTTGCCTTGCCATTGGCCTTTGCACACGATGCCGTGATCGGCGATTGAGGTGGCATCCGAGCCAGCCGTGGTGCTGGTGAGCCCAAAACAAGGGACTTCTCGGCCATCGGCCAAGCGGGGCAGGTAATGGTCTTTTTGATCGTCTCGGCCGTAGTGCAATAAAAGTTCCGCCGGCCCCAATGAGTTCGGAACCGCGATGACAGAGCCCAACGTCGAGCTCATGCCAGAGACTTTTTGTAAGACCGCTCGGTGGGCGACGGCCGAAAAGCCCAGACCGCCATAAGACTTGGGAATGATCATCCCGAAAAAGCCGTGTTTCTTGAGGTGGGTCCAAACAGCTTCGGATAAGTTGGCTCGATAATGGGTGGTCTCCCACTCATCGATCATGTCGCAGAGTTCTTCAACCGGGCCGTCCAAGAAAGCCTGTTCTTCGACGGTGAGTTCACCCAGCGGCTGTTTGACGAATCGATCCCAATTGGGGTTGCCACCGAATAACTCGCCTTCAAAACCCACGGTGCCGGCATCGAGAGCCACCCGTTCTGTCTCGGAAATCTGCGGCATCATCGCCTTGAAGGCTTTGAGAACAGGCGCTGTTAAGAATTCACGGCGCCAGCTGAGGTGATTGAGGGGGATGGCAACGGCGGCAAAAATCAACCACGCCAACACCAATGAGACGGGTCCTGGTTGACCCAACAATGTAAATCCGATCAACACCAGCGCCACTGTGGCTGTCCAGACTGGGGTGCGTAGTTTAAAAAAGGCGCATCCAATGAGTGTGGCCAGCAGGGCAAGGGTGAAGATCAGAAACATCATGGCGTGTCGTCTCCTGGACTATCGCGGTGTGTATTCAAAAATGGCGTAATGGCTGAGATGAATTGGTCGTTGGCATCCCCTGCGACCATGTGGCCAGCATCGGCTACTTCGGCTTTCTCAGCATGCGGGGCGAGTTTTAAGAACTCATCGACGTGTTCTGCACCAATCATGTCGCTTTGGCCACCAGCAATCAGCAAGGTCGGAATCCTCAAGCGGCGGCTGGCCGATTGCAGGCGCGATTGCAGGTTGGCGCTTTTCTCAGCCAAAGCCAACATCGCTGGATCCCAGTGCCAGTACCAACGGCCATCGCTGGCTTGACGCAGGTTTTGGCTTAATTTGATGGGATTGGTGGGCTTGCCACGTCGTCTGTGCGGCAAGAACGCGCGAACAGACTCTGAAGCCTCCTCAAGAGACGCAAAGCCCTCTGGGTGCTGGCGCATAAAGGCGAGCATCGCGGTGACACCCCGCTCATCCCAGCGTGGGGCGATGTCAACGAGCACCATGGCCTTTAAATCCACTTTGGGCTTTTCAGAATGCGCCAACAGCGCTGTCAGCCCACCCATGGAGGCACCAATGACCATTGGCGTGTTGGGCAAAGAGGCGCACACTCTGCGAAAATCTTCGACAAACTGCTCAAAATCGTACTCGCCGGAGGGCGCCCGATCGCTCTCACCATGGCCGCGGGCGTCATAACTGACGGCCTGATAGCCCATTTGGGCCAATTGCCAGCCGGTGTTTTCCCAAGCGTATTGGGTTTGCCCAAATCCATGGGCCATCAACACACAAGGTGCGCGGTCGTCGCCAAAATAGCGAAGGCTTAAGCGAATGCCGTCATCGGTCCAGATTTGGCGGCGGCGGATGTCATCGTTGAGTTTACGGGCAGCTTCCATACGGTAGAGTATGTCCCTAGCAGTCATTTAAGTCAATAATTCGGTCTAAAGGGTTATATTGGTACTGTGACCTGCGTTTTAAACCGAGGGTTCAATATTTTAGGAGCATCATGTCCGCACGTCCAGAAGCCATTGTTGAGAAAGCCTCGCTGACCCCGAAAGATTGGGAGCAAGCAGCACTTGAGTTGATTGCAGAAAAGGGCGTTGGCGGGTTAGCGGTTGAGCCACTGGCACGTCGCTTGGGCATCACAAAAGGGAGCTTTTACTGGCATTTTCCCGGACGTAAGGAGCTTTTAGAAGCCGCTTTGCTGCGTTGGGAGCAACAAGATCAGGCCAATCTTGAAAAGTCACGAAAAATCAAAGACCAGCCCCTTGAGCGCCTGGAAAATTTTATTTGGCGGACCACGCAACAAACCCTCACCCACCGAATTCATCTGGCCATGTGCGCAGCCAGAGAGCATGAGGTGATCCGGCCTGTGTTACAGCGGGTGACCAATCGACGCATCGCCTTTTTGGCCCATGCCATCGCCGAGCTGGGTTTTGCCGAAGAGGCCGCCAATCAGCGGGCCATGCTGCTCTACTCGGCTTATGTGGGCTATTTGCACCTGCAATCGCACCATCTCGTCCCAGAATCGGGCGATCCACGGTTCGATGACTACGTCAAACACGTGATTGAAAGTTTGATTCAGTCCATTGGTGCGCCTGACTCAACGCTGGGTTGACAATTCCTTGCTTGAATATTCCCTACGTTATCTATTCTTTGCTCAAATACTCTTGGGATTGCATCTCAATTAAACGAGAGGCGGTGCGCTCAAAACTTCGACTCAACCGCGTGCCTTGATAGAGCCCCCAGGGTGTCTCAGCCGCTGAGACAATCAACTTTGCACCTTGATCGTAGGCCTCGTCGACCAAGTGAATGAGGCGCTTGGCTGCATCGTTGTCGTCGGCACTCAAGATGGGGATCTCGCTGATCATCAGTGTTTCAAAACGCTTGACGAGTTCGATGTAGTCGAGGCTTGAACGCGTGGAGCGACACAATTCATCAAAGTCAAACCACACCACCGATTCTGAGACGCCTTCGGCTTTCATTTCTCGGCCCTGCACCGTGACGCCGGTGGGCAGGGGTTGGCCACCAGAGAGCGTGACGAAGCGTTCATGCATGCGCTGATCGGCCCCATCACCGAGCGGGGTGAAGTAGGTGGGTGCTTGAGTCAGCGCCCGCAAACGATGGTCTTTTTGTCCATTGAGTTCGATCAGCTGGGTGTTTGCTTTGATTTGTTCAATGGCGGGTAAGAACCTCGCCCGTTGCAAGCCATCGGCGTAGAGGTCATCGGGGGGTGTGTTCGAGGTGGCCACCAACATCACATCTTGAGAAAACAAGGCACGCAATAGCTCGCCCAAGATCATGGCATCACCAATGTCTTCAACATGAAACTCATCAAAACACAGCACCCGATGGGATGTAGCGATCTGGGTGGCAATGCGCTCAAGTGGATTGGCCTGACCTTCTTGCGCCCGCAATTGATCTGCAATGTCTGCCATAAATGCATGGAAATGGAGCCGGATGGCCGGAATCTGATGCGCTTCCAAGGCTTGGGCGAACAGATCCATCAATAGGGTTTTGCCGCGCCCAACTGGGCCAACCAAATAAATGCCTTTGGGCATGGCCGGTGTCGATGACCACCACCAGCGTTTATTTTGGCGTTGTTTGAGTGTTTGGAACGCGTTTTCTAGGGCGTGTATGGCTTTTGTTTGTGCCGGGTCTTTGACGAGCCCGCCATTGGCCATGCGTTGCTCATAGAGGGCCAGTGGTCCTGGCATTGTGGCTAGGGCAAGTTGCCTTGGACGTGGTTTTTAATTAAGCCACGAAGGTCCATCAAACGCCGATGGAAGAAGTGGCCTGCGCCCTCCATCATGACCAGTTCGGGTGCCGGCGAGCACGCTTTTGCCCATTGTTTGACGCTCTCGGCTGAGACCACTTCGTCCTCGTCGCCTTGAACCACGAGCCAGGGGCAGTTGGGTGGTGTGAGGGTCGCCATGTCATAGCGGTCAGCCGGTGGTGCAATGCTCAAAAGCTGCTGAACGGGAAACTCTGGTGCGACTTTCAGTGAGATGTAGGAACCAAATGAGAAGCCCCCCAACCACAATGCGTCATTGGGTCTGGTGGCTTGGACCCAGTGGATCACCGCTCGGAGATCATCGGCCTCGCCTTGGCCCTCGTCATAGCTTCCTTGGCTGTCGCCCACCCCTCGAAAGTTGAAGCGCACGGTCGCCAGCCCCATCTCGCGGCACGCGCGTTCCAAAATGGTGACCACTTTGTTTCGCATGGTGCCACCATGCTCTGGGTGGGGATGACACAAGACAGCACAGCCAGGGCGAGCGATCTCAGGCTCGGGCAGATCGGCCAGGCATTCGATGATACCGGCTGGCCCCGTGAGCTCGAAGGCACCAGCCTCTGTCGGAAACGCCACGGGGTCTTTGGAAGACATGGTTAAGGGTTGATCATGTCCAGCATATAGGTGACCGATGCGGCCACCTGCTCATCGCTCAAATCAGCACGCCCACCGCGGGCAGGCATCGCGCCGATGCCATTGATGGCATTGCTGATCAGCATCTCAGTGCCTTTGTCGAGTCGACCACTCCAAGCGCTTGCCACCATTTCTGGCGCGCCAGCGACACCGTTGGCGTGACAGGTCGAACAGGCATTTTCATAAATCATTGCCCCATCGAGCGAGCCATCAAATGCCAATGCAGGTGCCGCGGGTGCTGCGGCTGCAGCAGCGGCTAAGGCCGCAGCACGCCCCGTTTCCCCGGCGTAAACGCCAGCGACCGGTGCCAGACGATCGAGTTTTGCCTGGGTTCTCGCTGGGTTGTACTGAGGCTCTATTTGGCCATGTAGCACCCAAGCCAGCGCCATGATGATGATGGTAAAGACCCCAAGGCCTGCCAACACCATCCCAAACTGTTTGATAAACGCTTTATCCGACTCTGCAGACACGTCTATGAATCCTCACATGCATGATTGAAGCCCCAATTATATCTCAGCCACGGCTGGCTCGGCTCAACGCCGATCGATCTCTCAGATAATCTTTCAGATTGAGCGCCCAGTAGGTGCCTTGAGCCCAGGCGCGACCCACCTGGCCGCCAGCCCATACTGGTTGCCATTGCTTGAACAATGCCAAACGCTCGGGTGTGCCGGTGAATGCCTCTGCGATGAGCTCGCCGCCCAAGGTGGTTGGTGCCATGCCGTGACCACCAAAGCCTGTGGCATGCCACAAACCCGAGGCATCTTGACCAATCAAGGGCATCTGATGGCGGGTGTAGCCCATCCAGCCACCCCAGGCGTGATCAAATTCAACATCCGCCAAATCAGGAAATACCTTCACCAGATCTTTTTTCAAGACCGCGCGAATGGCCTCGGGCGAGCGCGCTTTGATCGAAATTCGACCACCCCAGAGCAGTCGGGTATCGGGCAGTGGCCGGTAGTAGTCAAAAGCAAAGCGCGTGTCATAAATCGCATGCCCCCCTGGGATCAGCTGTTCGATTTGCTCGCCCAATGGGGGTGTGGTGGCCACATAGGTGGCAATGGGTTGAATCGCCCGACCCAATTTGGGCCACAAGCGGGTGTCGTAGCCACCCGTGGTGAGGATGACCTGATCGGCAACAATTTTTGCGTGGGTGGTCTCTAGCGACCAAGGGGCTTTTTGTGATTTCCCATTTGATACGAGTGTGGTGATTGGGCAATTGCCGTAGATTCTCACCCCATGGCCTTCTAGGGCTTTGACCAGCCCATTGACGTATTGCAATGGATTGAAGTGAAAGCTACCCGGTTCATGGAGCGCACTGCCATAGCGCTCCGAGCGAATGTACTGGACACATTTTTCAGCCCCCACCCAATCAAGCTCGAAGCCCAATTGCTCAGACATGGTCTCGGCAAAGGCTTTGAGAGATGCATCATCATGAAACCAATCAGCGAGTAAAACGCCAGCATCATTGGGCTGACAATCGATGGCCAGGTGGTCAATCCGGTGACGCACCAAAGACACCGCCTCTCTGGTCCAACGGTGGAGCTCTCTGGCCGCCTCTGGTCCGGCTTGCTCGAAGAGTTTCTGATTGGGAAGGGAGTAGCCAGCGAACACAAACCCGCCATTGCGCCCGGATGCACCATCACCCGGTTGACCGGCCTCGCAAATGGCAATGTCCTCGACGCCTCGCTCAAGCAAACTCCACGCGGTGCTCAAGCCAGCCAAGCCACCGCCAATGATCACCACTTGGTGGCGGTTGGCGCCTTGAGGTGGCAAGCAGTGCACACGCTTCTCCCCAAGCTCTGTTTGGTAGTGGCTAAATCCAGGCCAGGCACTGGAGATTGAGTCAGCGGTCATTGGCATCCCTCAGTTCTATTTTTTGAAACAACCAAAACATGATCTATATCAACCATGTGACCACACAATGGGCCCAGATACAAATGGCTATTCCCTGATCTTCAGGAGGTAAAAAAAAGATCCAGTCAATATTTGGGCCTGTCGATGGAGGGTTTGGTTTATGTGCGGCAGGTGCCTCAAGGCACCGTCGAGCTCTTATACTTGTGGCCTGGTTGATTTGGAGGATAAACGAGATGCCTAAGGCGCCTGAAGTAAAAAAAGGTCAAGTCATCGAACACGATGGTGTGGTGTACTTGGTTCGTCAAATTGAGCGCTCTGCGCCGACGGCGCGTGGTGGTGGCACGTTGTACCGATTTAAGTTGAGCGCGATTCCCTCAAATGATCGACGCGAGCTGACTTTCAAAGGCGATGATGTTTTAAAAGAAGCCGATCTGGTGCGGCGGGTCTGCGAGTACTCGTATCGCGATGGCGATGATTGGGTTTTTATGGACCAAGAAGACTACACCCAATATGTCTTATCGAATGAAGCGGTTGGGGAGGCGGCTCATTACCTCCTCGAAGGGCAGGCAGAAATTTATGTATTGATCATTTCAGATCAACCCGTTTCCATTCAATTGCCTCAGTCGGTGACTTTGACAGTCGAAGAGACGGCCCCTGTGATGAAGGGGGCTACAGCCTCGCGCTCGGCCAAGCCCGCTAAATTGGAGACGGGGCTGGATGTGATGGTGCCCGATTACATCACCAATGGAGAGGCCATTAAGGTCAACACAGAGACCGGTGAGTTTATGTCACGCGCTTAATTGCGCCGGCTCATGTCTTAGAGATAGAGTGCGAGCAACACCAGGCCTAAGATGATCCGGTAGGCAACAAAAGGCTGCATGCCAATGCGTCGGATAAAGGCCAGAAAGTAATGGATGCTGGCATAGGTGGCGATTGCAGAGACAGCAAAACCCACCAGGAAAAGGGTTGGATCGAGCGACGTCTCTGATCGCAGCACATCGATCGAACTCAACAGCCCGGCGGCTGCAATGATGGGGATGGACAAAAGAAACGAAAAGCGCGTTGTGGCTTCTCGGCTCATGCCCAAAAAAAGACCTGCGGTAATGGTGATGCCCGAGCGTGACGTGCCAGGAATCAGCGCCAGCGCTTGAGCAAAGCCGATGATCAAGACATCACCAATCCCTAGGTCATATTCATCGCGCTCACCGCGGTAGCGCCAATCGGCTAAGCCCAGTAACAAGCCAAACCCAATCAACGCCGAGGCCATCACCACTGGGCTTCTTAAAGCCACCTCAGCCAAGTCTTTGAACAGCAAGCCCAAGATACCAGCGGGCAGTGTGCCCAAAATGATCAGCCAAGCCAGTTTGGCTTCTCGGCTCTGGCCTTGCCCTGCCACAGAACCCAGCCAAGCCCGGGCCATGGCGAATATCTCGTGTCTGAAGTAGGCGACAACGGCAAACAATGAGCCAAAGTGCAAAATCACATCGAAGTCGATGCCTTGGTAGTCTTGCCCCGTGATGAGGGAATAAATCACCAAGTGCGCTTGGCTCGAGACCGGTAAGAACTCGGTGATGCCCTGCACCAGGGCCAGCAAAATGGCTTGAAGGATGTCCATGGGACAGAAGTTTACCGCAGAACGGTGGAGTCGCCTTAGGGTGAGTGGGCGCAGGTGGCCTGTTGTGCGTTATAATTTTGTTCCAAGCGCCCGTAGCTCAGCTGGATAGAGTGTTGCCCTCCGAAGGCAAAGGTCACAGGTTCGAATCCTGTCGGGCGCGCCACTTCCCAATCTTTTTCATTACGCACCAAGATGATCTCGCAGTCTCCATTGTCATTTAGGGACAATGGGTTTCAACAGTTGGGATGTTGGTGTTGATACCTGATTTGTGACAACAGAAGGCTGAGCAACCAGCATTTCTGTGATTTTTAACGCAAAGTTGCGCATCATCCATCCACACCGAAAAGTCGACTGCATTTTGCATTCAAGCCAGTCAGATTCTGCATTGCATCGCAGACTCTTTAGTCAGAGGGTCATGTGAGCGTTTGCTTTGGCAAAGTGCTTACGCGGGAGTGGGTGTCCAATAGGGTTCACTTGGACCACACAGTTCGGATCTCTGTGCTCAATAACCATCCTTTGTTAGGATTGGTACGAGAACAAAAAACCACTTGAGGCCATTGTTCTGGTCCTTCTATTGTGTACTCAGTGATCAGTTAAGCAAACTCAAGCGCGGTTTGAGATTCGTTTGAGATCGCTCCAGGCATGATGTACGCACTACCGAATCCAAAGGAGTGTGTATGATGAAACGAGTCTTAGTTCTTATAAGTCTGATGGTCTGCTTGTCGGCCAATGCCGATGAACGAGTGCTTTTGGTTGTGTCGAGTGCGGGGAGCATTGACGATCCTGAGTCTGGCTACGAGTTTGATGAACTAACGCAAGCCTGGTGGGCCTTCATTGATAATGACTACGAGGTTGACATAGCCAGCCCAGCGGGTGGTCGCCCCCAATCGGAAGAGCAAAGTATGATGTGGGCCTATAATGAGCGCTTTTTAGCGGACGAGGATGCGATGCGAGCCGCGACCGAAACCCGACCGCTCTCAGAGGTTTCGGCCAGCGACTATGATGCAGTTTTTCTGATTGGAGGCAGTGGCGCCTCTGTCGACCTGCCCTATGATCAAAATCTGCAGGCACTAATTGCCGAGGTATATGCGCAGGGCGGCGTTATCGGTGCCGTCTGCCATGGCCCAGCTGCCCTTGTCAATGTAATGCTCGATGGCCAGCCGTTTTTGGCTGATCGCCAACTGACCGCGTTCACCAATGACGAGGAAGCACTGTTCGGTGAAACGGGAGACAAGGTATGGTCATTACAGGATCGGATCATTGCTGAAGGCGGCCATTTTGATGGAGCGGGCGTCATGTTTTTGCATGTCGTTGAAGATGGCCGCTTGGTCACAGGACAAAATCCTTTCTCGACCGCTCTCACCGCAGAGGCTACTATTAAAGCGATGGGCGGTACACCGAAGGCGCGCGCACCGTATCGGAGTGAGCAAACGATGGAGCTTGTTGAGATGGCCTTGACCGAAGGATTCGCGCTTGCCTCTGTACGTCTTGCCAAAGCGCCTGAGGTCTACGAGACTCGGTTTTTAGCCTTGTTGGGATACTATCAACTCCAAGCTGCCGATGAGGAGGATGCGATCCGCAATGCGCTGACCCTGATGAGGTTGAGCCAACCTTATTTTCAGCATGACATGGTGGACAGCGCGATTGTCTCGGCCAATGAGCGTTTAGCTGAACTATCAGGCGATTAATGAAAAGCGCGTCCAGTCTACGCATCTTGCTGATCGAAGATCAGGTTGAGCTCGCTGCGTCGATCGTCGACTTTCTAGAAGGGCATGGCCACCGTCTAGACTATGCGTCCGACGGGCGGCGGGGGCTGGATCTAGCGCTGGAGAGCACTTATGACATCGTGCTATTAGATCTCCGATTACCACAGCTCGACGGTCTCACCGTCTGCCGCCGGATACGTGAGGAGGCTGAGGGGTATCTGCCAATTCTGATGCTGACAGCACGCGATACCCTAAACGACAAGATATCCGGCTTTGATTCTGGTGCCGACGACTATTTGACTAAACCCTTCGTGTTGGAGGAGTTGTTACTCCGCTGTAACGCGCTGGGGCGACGCGGGCAGGGATTCCATCCGCAGACACTGCAGGTTGGCGAGTTGGAGATCCATCGACGGCAACGCATTGCCACGCGAGCAGGCAAACAGCTGAATCTACACCACACACCATTCGATATTCTGGTTGCACTGGCTGAGGCTTACCCAGCGGTAATAACGCGCTCTGAGCTGGTCAATCGGATTTGGGGTGACGGTCGCCCAACCAGTGACGCGTTGGCCACCCATATCTATACCCTCCGTCTCGCATTAGACCGACCTTTTGAATCACCCATGTTGAAGACTCTGCATGGCGTCGGCTTCCGTTTAGAGATTTCAAAGTGAAGCAGCGTAGTCTTCGTCGCCCAATCGCGTTAGCGTTTCTAGGTCTTGCCATATCCTCAGGCCTCTTGGCGGGGATTCTTTCGCTATTGTTCGCCTACACAACCGAGGACTACTTGTTTTATCGACTCGCGGCATTGGAAGTCGAGCAACTGGAGGCTACCGCTTCGAGCTCATCACTTCCGGCACCACTCCTTCCTTTCACGACCTACTATGGCGATGCCGATCTACCAGATTTCCTGAAACAGCCGATTGAGATTGAGCCTCAGCGACGAGAAGTTTTTGGTGATGATGGTCGCCACTACCACCTGCATCGTGTCATGAATGCAGTCGGCGAGCCCTTTTGGGTGGTATTACAAGTCGAGGATTTGTTGGCTGTGCGACCTTCAATCTCTTGGATCATTGTTGTCTTGGTAAGCTCCTTACTAGCGCTCACGCTGGTTGCTGCTGTGATTGGCTTGCTTTTAGCGCATCGGGTGACTCGACCACTCCGCACGCTTGCTCACGAAGTCACCCAAGTGAAGCCAGACGCGCTACCAACTCAAGAGGATGTCCACTATCCTCCAGACGAGGTTGGTCAACTCGCTAAGACGCTGCGTGAAGCTTTTCGGCGAATCGAAACATTCGTCGAGCGCGAGCAGCGGTTCACGCAGGACGCCAGCCATGAGCTACGAACGCCGCTGGCAGTTATTGAGAGTAGCGCTAAGTTACTGTCGACAACATCAGACCCATCTCAGACAACAGCACTGATCGACCGAATTCGCTCAGCTGCACTTAGTATGCATCTGTCCGTGGATGTTCTGCTTGCACTGGCCCGGGAGCAAAAAGAGTTGGAGACGCGGGAACTAGTTGTAGTGTTGCCAATTATTGAGCGGACGGTCGTTAATCATGCCGAACTGCTCCAAGGCAAGCCGGTGGATATTGACGTATCAGTCGATGCGGACTGGCAAATCTACGGCGAGCCGGCTGCTCTACAGGTGCTTGTCACCAACCTCGTCTCGAATGCATTTCGTTACACCGAAAGAGGAACCATCCGAATAGAGCGGGATGAGCACGATCTGGTGATTATGGATAGCGGAATAGGGATTGATCCTACGATTGCAGACACAGTTACTCGGCCGAACGTCAAGGGTCAAGCTAGTCTCGGCCTTGGGCTCGGTCTATCGATTGTTGATCGCCTATGTGAGCGTTGTGGCTGGCAATTTGAGCTGTCCTCCTCACCAAATGGGACTACAGCGCGGCTGAGTCTGGGTTGAAGCCATGGCCAATCGGAGACTGATATCAGGCATGAAAAACTCGAACCCGCCGTTACCTAGTCTGTTGTCTGTTATCCAAAAATCCAAATACTGGTTTTTGTTTTCGGTGTTTATTACGGTTGTCTTGATCTTTTTCAGAGATTGAGACTTTTTGCCTGATCTGTTTGGATGGTTACCCGTTTTGGGGCGAACTTTGTCTTATATGCTCTGCGGAGCTATGACTTTCTTGGCCTACCGTTACTATGGGGGTAGCCTTGCCAGTATCGGGCTGCGACTTCCCAATAGGCAGAGCACTTTTGTGGATAGTGGGATTTGGTATCTTAGTTTTGGTGGCTAGGATAGCGATCTTAATAGTATTCGAACCTTTGTTGGATTTTGCTGGACCTCCCGGCATGCGAGCCGCTAATCATGAGGCACTGGAGGGCAACGTGATCTTCCTTTTAGCGTTGCTTCCGATGGTGTGGATCGTGATGTTCTTTGAAGAATGGTTGGTCTGAGGCTTGGTCTTGAATGCCATTGCGGAATACCTCAGTCCAAAAGTGTCATCATGGGTCATCGCTGTTGTGATTTCTTCTTTGATTTTTGGTCTATTGCATTGGGGTAAAGGCCCTAGAGCCATGGTCGGCTCTACGCTGGGGGGTATAGTCTATGGAACGGCATATGTCCTGCTAAAACGCAATTTATGGCCCTCAGTCGTGGGCCATAGCCTTGGAAATACAATCGGATTTATCTCACTTTTTTCCAACGATTGAGAACAGAGAAAAAAGATTTTTAGTTGAACGAGCAGACCTTGTTGGAGAACGCAAAGTATTCAAACAGTGCCAACTTGGCGCTTGCATCGAGAAAGTTTCATCTGGTTGATCGTACGTGATCCGAGAGCTAAAGCTCACTGGTTTGAATGCACTTGGGCGCACCATTTTTTGCTCGACTCAAGCCATTGGCTCAGCGCCCAGTCCCCAACTTGCCTCCATTTCTGTAGTGTCTAACCCAAAGTTGTGTGGCTGGGATCCCAATCGCGGCGGGTGCAACCCATGGCACCACCTGCCAAAATCCCTGTAAGGAATAATTGAACATTTGGTTGGCGCCAAACACAGCAAAGGCTGTGTGAAAAGCAATGCCCGCACCGATCATGGCACCAAGGTGTTCATAGAGCCATGTTTTGGGGTCTGCGGGTGTTTCTTTAAATAACTTCAACATGCCCATGCCGGTTAACAAACCAATGGGTGACAGAGCCAACAACACAACCATGTTGTCTGGGCGCCAGTACAAGGCCCAAGCCACCAAGAACAAACTGCTGACAATGCCAATCCATGCCAAACTGATCCGATAGGGACTTTCAAGTTGGCTGAGGTCGCGCTTGTGTTTGAGCACCGCCATGCCATGGGACAAAGCAAGGCCTGTGATGATGGCCAAATAGGCCAAGAACAACAAGAACGACCAGCTCTCAGGGCTGGCTGCGGGCCCTTCACCTTGAGCCATCAGGCGAATCAAATAGAGCATCACCGCCAGGAGTGCAGAGGAGACAACAATCCAGCCACTGTAACGGAAAAGGCGGCCTGCTTTTTTATGAAGCCAGCCACCTTTGCTGGTGACAATGGGTATCCAAAAAGCCATCAAGCCAAGATAGCCAACGACAATATGAAACCAGCGATTTGTTTCTAGCCAAGCATCCATCGTTCATCCCTCGCCGTTTGGCGCGTTGTTATTGGATACTTTTACCACGACAGCAAAAGGGTTGCCAGCTGAGCGCTTTGCTTCGGGGGCGGATGCTGTGGTGTGGAACGTGCCTTGAAAACCCGCGGCATGCCGAGGTATGGAAACAGGTGCCTAGTATTCAAAGTGTTCTGTGAAACGCGGCAACGTTTGACCCGTCACGGCATCAATGGTCTCGATCACGCCCAATCGGTCGCCGTAGAGCGTGACCAATCTGAAGTAGGGGTGGTGGAAGGATTCATCTGGGATTTTGGTTCGCTCTAGGGCGGGGATATGAACATGGTGGACGCCTTGGTCTTCTACAATGCCATCCACGCGGTGAACGTCCATGTGTAGGTCTCCTGAGAAAATGACGGCCAGTTCATCGTGCTCAGCCAGGGTTGGAAACTCTGAATTCGCCGTGCCCTTGTCGTCGCCCTCTGGGAAAATACCCACTTGAGCACCATGCACAAACAAGAATTTGGCTTGATCTGGCTGAGCTGAAAATTGCTCTTTGATCCACGCCACGCCTGCATCACTAAACTCTCGGCCATCCAAATCAGGCGAGGCTGAAACAAAAGTCGCCACAGGGGTTTCAACGGTATAACGAATTGCATCAATGGGCTGCATGTTGGCGCCCCAGTATTGCGCATAGCTCAAGAACTTCTCTGCAGAATCGTTGAACTCTTCGTTGCCCATGATTGGATAAAAGGGCAATCTCAGCGTTTCTAACACAGTGGTCAAGTTCTTGTATTGAATGTCGGTGGCTTTGTGGGGCAAGTCACCCACGCCAAAAACAAACTCGATGTTTCTGGACTGAGCAAGCGCATTTAAGGTCTCTACAGCAGCCGATACGCCTGGAAATTCGGCTTTTGGCTTGGGCTCAGCATCACCAATGACGGCGAAAGTGAGCACGGGGTGAGTGTCATTGGAATGGGCAACCCCTGTTGCAATGAGGCCGAAAAAAAGGGCCAGAGACCCAAAGTGATTTTTAATCTTGGCTGGCATCTTGTGGCTCCTTGGTGGTTTACCATGTAGAAAAAGTCGTGAGTTTGTTTTAAAGCGATAGCACTTTTTAAGGATACCGAAGATGTTTGGACGATTTGTTACTGCCACCATTTTTCTTCTTTTCATTGCCCCAATGGTCCCAGTACATGCGTGGGATCAACACATTGACTCCGTAAAAACAGGCTACTTAAAAGACGTCGCGCTCGCCCCTTCATCGGGTGCCACACCGTGGCGAATTGTGGCTTTGGATGGTGGCGGGATCGCCGTGCTGGATGCAAAAGGCAAGGAAGTCTCAGCTGTTTTAGGGCACTTGATTGAGCGTGTGGACGCTCAGCCCGTGGGCAACAAGGTGATGGTGGTGGCCCCTGAGGAGAATGCTGGCATCCACCTTTGGTCAATCGATCCAGTGACAGGTCAACTCGCGCCTTGGATGGGGAAAGACAGTCTGTGGCCGGTGGATTTCGCGCCAGTGGTGGCCTGTTTGGCCTACGATTCGCTCGAGCAGCAAGCTTTTGTGTTCGCCGCCACAGAGCACGGCACCATCCATCATTACCGCGTGGTCGACGGCAGCAAGTCCCCGTCGCTTCGGCGCATCAGGACCTTAGAAATTGGAGGAGAAATCACCAGTTGTCGTCCTGGGGCGGGGGGCGAGTGGCTGTATGTCGCTGAGCCAGGTGTGGGCATTTGGCGTTTGGGTGTGGATTCAGAGGCCGAGAGAATTCGCGAACCGGTCGCCTTCGTGGCGCCTTTTGGCTTTCTGGATGAGGCCATCAAGGTGTCCATAGGCCCAGGCGGGGTCTTGAGCGTATTGGGTGAGGACAACGTCTATTTTATCGACCCCAATGGCGCTGCCCTGCTCTCCAGTCAGCCAGTGCCGGCCGAGATGCTCGGGGCTGAGGGTTTTGGCATTGATCGCCATTGGATGGTGTTGGCTGTCGAAGGGGGTGAGCGGGAAGGTGGTGGTCGATTGTTCTCCGCACCCATGCCCGAGCTGGAGCTGGCTCGGGTTGTGCCACCATCCCAAGTCGCGGCGGTCCATGCTGTGGTGGAGAGCGAGCCGGTGGCCTCAGCCGGTGATGCGGCCGATGATCCAGCGGTCTGGTTACATCCCCAAGATTCGGCCAAGAGTTTGGTTTTAGGGACAGACAAGCAAGCCGGGTTATACGTTTATGACTTGGGCGGTGAGGTTCAGCAGTTTTTGCCTGCTGGTAAAGTGAACAACGTGGATGTGCGCTATGGCTTCGAGCTCAGCGATGGTGAGGTGGTGGACATCGCGGTGGCCACCAATCGAAGCAATGGGCGCTTGAGTATTTGGGGCATTGACCGCACGAGCGGTGAGCTGGAAGAGCTGGGTGTCGGCGATGAGAATCTGGTGATGAACGAGCCCTATGGTTTGTGCTTGTATCACAGTGCCGAGGACAACACGTTCTATGCACTCGCCAATTCAAAAGCAGGCGAGGTAGAGCAGCACCGGCTAATCGCTGCTGATGGTGCACGCATCACGGCCGAGCTGGTTCGCTCTTTTGAAGTGGGTTCAATTACAGAGGGCTGTGTGGTTGACGATGCCCACCATCGCCTGTTCATTGGCGAGGAGACCCGCGGCATTTGGGCTTACGATGCACGACCGCACACACCGGCATCAGAGGATGATCGATCGTTGGTGGACGCTGTGCGACCTGAGGGGCGGTTGACTGCCGATGTTGAGGGTTTGGCCTTGTATCTCGATGGTGAGGAGGCAGGCTACTTGGTCGCCTCCGTCCAAGGCGCCAATCAGTTTGCCATTTATGACCGGCAACCGCCTTATGCATTTCAGGGTTTTTTCCAAATCGTGGCCGACCCGGAGATGGGCATCGATGGGGTGAGTGAGACCGATGGATTGGAGGTGGTCAGCCAAAACCTCGGATCTGATTTTGCCAACGGCATGCTGGTGGTGCAAGATGGGCGCAATGTGGAGCCGGTTGAGTATCAAAACTTTAAGTTTGTTCCTTGGGGATCGATCGTTCAATTGGTCGTTGAAGAAGATGCAATAAAACATCACTGAAGTATGCGCAAAATGCTCGTAGGCCAGTTTTTGGCTTGTGTTGTCGTTTTCTCAGTTCACGCCCAATCGCCCAGCACCGGTTCAATTATCGATGCAGTGGTCGTCGATGAGACCATCGGTTTTAAAAAGGCGCCAGTGTGTGCTTGTCTGGCACAGAGTGCCATAGCTTGGCCGACTGTGATGGCCAAGTCCGTTGAGTAACAGACTCGACGGTCTGAGAAAGAGCTGGGGCGCTTCGGTGCCCCAATTTTTTTGGTCAATCCCCAGCGGGACGAGTATCGGTCTGACCGAACAAATTCTTCCGAATCGCATCGGTCATTTTTTTGGGCACCTTGTAGTCTTCGGCATGCCGATATGCCCTTTGCACAGCCGGTCTTTGGCTGATGGACTCAAACCAGGTCTTCAAGGCAGGGAAATCGTCAAGGTTTTGTCCTTGGATGGCGTGAGGCACGATCCATGGATAGCAGGCCATGTCTGCAATACTGTAATCCCCACAGACAAACGCCTGACCCTCTAACTGCCGGTTTAGGACGTTATAAAGCCGGGTGGTTTCTTTGACATAGCGGTCGATCGCGTAGGGGATCTTTTCGGGTGCATAGCGGTTGAAGTGATGGTTCTGGCCCAGCATGGGGCCTAAGCCACCCATTTGCCAATGCAGCCACTGCAATACTTGAGTATGGGCTCGAATGTCGTCTTGGGGGAAGAAGTCACCGATTTTATCGCCCAAGTATTCAAGAATTGCCCCAGATTCAAACACAGTGATTGGGTGACCGCCATCACTGGGCGCGTGATCCACAATCGCTGGCATTTTGTTGTTTGGGGAGATTTTTAAAAAATCAGGCGTAAACTGATCGCCTTGACCAATATTAATGGGGTAGATTTTGTACTCAAGCCCCGCTTCTTCCAGAAAAATAGTGATTTTGTGGCCATTGGGGGTGGGCCAATAATACAGATCAATCATGCCAGCTCCCGAGGATTCAGTCCTCGGGTAATGATACCAACTCCTTGCCATTCCAACAGCGATCAGCTTCTGGTTTGTCGGGGTTTGTGCATCGATGAATCGGCCGATCCATTGAAATTAAATCATGGATGGCGTTGTTGCCATCACTGTCTTTCCGGATTTCAAAGGCGTCATAGAGCTCTGCTGCCGCCGTCCATGCTTGGAAGTGAATCCGATCCCTAGATACTTCGATGGTCTGATAGAGCTGCAATTCTTCTGCCATCCGTTGCATGTTGGGATTGTCTTCATCGGCGATCATGTACATCTTGGGGCCTGCAACAGAAACCACATACATGGGCCCGCCGTCACTCGATCGGTTGGTGTCTGGTGCTGGCGCGCTGGTCCCTCGGCCGTAGCTGTGATCGTGACCTTGCAGCACTAGATCAACGCCATGGCGCTCAAAAACAGGTTGCCAATATTCTCTCAACACTGGATTGTCCCGACCCACTGAGACCGAGTGGATGGGGTGATGGTGGCTGACGATGATCCAGCGGTGGTCGCTGTTATCCAGCAACGCATCTAGCCATTCGGCTTGGATTTGGGCCGCATCATCATCATACAGCGCGTTCATGGAATCCAAGACCACGAGTAAGGTGTCTTGGTAGGTCAAATGATAGACAGTTTCTTTGAGGCCCTCAGGCCCATTATTTGGGGTGGTGAACTGGGGTTCAAACTGAGGGCTCAATACCCGATTCAGGCTCAATGGTCGATCAACAAATTCGTGATTGCCCGCCACCACGGCTGAAGGAACCATGGCATTTAAGAAAGCACCCGCATCAAACCATTCGCCCCACTCATCGTCATGATTGCCCTCCCTAAGATTGACCATATCACCGGCATGCAACATAAAAGCAGGCCGGCTGTTTTGCATAAACGCCTCGCGAATGACCCGTGAGAAATGGCTTCGTACGGAGTTTTGGGCATCACCGAAGTAAAAGAAGCTAAAGGGTGCGTCACCGGTTGGAGCCGTTCTAAACTGGAACCATTCGCTCCAAGTGTCATCGCCGATGACGCGATAGGCATACAAAGTGTTGGGTTTTAAGCCACCGAAGGTTACGGAGTGGTAGAGGGCCTCTCCGTTTTCACTCTTGATTACTTGATGCGTGCCTACTACGGTTTTGGCGGTCAAATGGAGGCCGGGCCGGCCATGTGCTTCGGTGATCTGGGCAATGGATTTCTCAACGCGCCCATTGGTGCGCCAATTCACACTCTGGCTGTTGTGAGGCGTCTCGGTCAGGGTCAGCATCACCCGATCTGGAATCGGGCTGGGTGTGTATTCACTGTGACCTCTGGGAACCAGGGTGTTGCGCTCATGGGCATACACTGAAACCGCGCTTCCAAAAAGCGTGAGCAAGAGGCCGAAAGAAAAAATCGCGAAAGACCGAGACATTGACATACTCCCTATCCATAAAAAAAGCCCGACTCGGTCGATTGACCTTGCCGGGCTTCATCATACTTCAATGCTTAGAAGTTGGCGCGAACACCGAGTTGCCAAACACGACCAAACCCTTCTCGTTCATACACACGATCAGGTGTGCCACTGAAACGGTTTTGCTTTGTGTTGGTCAAGTTAGACGCTTCACCATACAGCTGGAAGGTTTCATTGATTTGATAGCTGGTGGTGAAGTCCAACTGGCCACGCTCATCCCAGTAAGTATCGAGCTCACGACCATCTAAGCTGACTTCATCAATATATTTGCTACGCCAGTTGTAGGCCAGACGTGCGTTGAAGCCCGCTTTTTCATAGAACACGCCCAGGTTATAGACTTGGTCCGATTGCCCAGGCAGACGCACTTCACCCAAAGCAAAAGGAAGATCAGCCTCTGATTCGACCAGGGTAAAGGTGGCAAACATGCCGGTACCGTCAAACGGTGCTGGCAGGTTGCTGAACGATTGCTGCCAGTTCAACTCCAAGCCCATCACAGAGCCTTTGCCACCGTTTTCTGGACGGGTGACTTCCCAAATGTCACCCTCGAAGGGACGATCACCACTGATCTCGAAGATCACATCATCGATGCGCTTGTAAAAAGCACCAATCGAGAAGATGCCAACCGGCCGGATGTAATAGTCGAACATCACATCAAAGTTGTGCGCGTAAGCTGCTTTCAGATCTGGATTGCCCAATTCCACCTCTCGGCGCCCCGGGCCACGATCACGTTCCTCAATCGCAGGCACTCTGTTGGACATGCGAGGACGATTGATCGCAGTGGTATAAGCCACACGCAAAATGCCCTCATCACCCACTTCCCGTCTAAACTGCAAGTTCGGGAAAAAGTGCGTCTCGGTTTTACCCGCGGTGGTCGCTGTGACTTCATCTGTTTCGCGGTCAAAGCGGAAGGCGTTACCCGTAAAGTCAGTTCTCTCCACGCGAAGGCCTGCAACCATCCGTGTCTTCGTCCAATCGACCACGGCCATCCCGTAACCTGCCATGACGTCTTGCTCAGCACTGTAATCGGAGGTGAAGTTCCGGCGCGGGATCGAGACAAAATCAGGCTGTGACTCATAGGTTGAGCCGTACTGATCAAAAAAGTCCAAGAAGAAACGTTCACCCAGGATGATGTCAAAGTTTTGCGACACATCGCCTCGGGTGACGTCACTCAAGCTCAAGTTGGCCGCATTTTCTTCGGTGACTTTACGATCTTCGTCCCGAGTTTTTTCTTTGGCCACATATTTCACACCAAATTTCAGCTCGCCAATGCCGCTGCCAAAATTCATAGGCATTGAGACATTGGTGGTGAAGCTGAAGTCTTCATCGGTGCTCACTGCCGCCCTATTTTGGTATTCAACAAACTCATAACCCGCTGGGTCCAGGCCCAATTGATTGGGCTGGCCGCCGGCGGGCGTCCAGACAGGGCTGTTGGGGCTTGAGAAATCATAGGCAACATTGGGGGTCTCAGAAAACTCGTAGATCAGGTAGTTGCGGATGGGATAGACTTGCTCGGCATCGGCATAAGCAGCGGTGAAATCCCATGTCATGTTGTCTAAAAACACCTCGCCACCAAAGCTGAATGCATTGATGGTGTTTTCGACTCGGCGGTGACGCAGTTCTTTGATGAATGCGACATCTGTGGCGGTCCCCACGGTGGGGTTTGAGCCATCGGCATAATCATCGTACTCCAAGAGCAGGGCATGTCTGAACTCGTCATCTTTGAAGACAGAATGAAGACCCGTGACATAAAGATTGGCATTGTCGCTGACCAAGAAATCAAGACGCCCATCAACGGCATAACGTTCGCGCGTGAGTTCGTAGTCTTTAAACTCTACCTCTTCAGGAAAGATCTGCCCACCATTGCTACCAAAGCTATTTTCATAGTTGTCGGTCTCACGTTCGGTGCTGGTATAACTCGCAGAAAAGAGCGCACCGACGGTCCGGTTATTGAACTGATTGCCAAGCGTGAGATTGTAACGCTCGTTTGCGCCACCCCCTTGCTCGTTTTTACCCAAACCAGCTGACACTCGCTGGATCGGCCCATCTGAGTCCAGCGCACCGCGGGTGACGATGTTGATGTTGCCACCGATCGAGTCGGCATCCATGTTCGGCATCAGTGCTTTGGTGATTTCAATCGACGAGACCACATCGGTGGGGATGGTGTCGAGATCCACCGCGCGGGTGTCGCCATCAGGGGCTGGCAGTGTTACGCCATTG
>CBFHIS010000002.1:138664-138899 GCA_965655975.1 Wenzhouxiangella sp. | reverse complement strand
TCATGCCGAACAACCAACGGGTTTTTACGCTGATTTCATCGTGCATGAGGCGGATGGAGTATGTCAAATACAAAACGCAAGAATTGAACACATCGTGCCATGCGTGTGCTGAGACATTGGTGCTCAAGCAATTAACATCTGATAGTAACCCAGCCACTGCCTGTGAGGTGTGAGGAAAGATTCGTGTGATAGGCCTGATGCAATGAGGTTCCAGGCCAAGCCCAACCATTCTGAA
>CBFHIS010000002.1:135699-138654 GCA_965655975.1 Wenzhouxiangella sp. | reverse complement strand
GCAAAACATCTTTTTCGTTTGTTTAAAGTGTGCCAACGTCGCGAAGGGATTGCCTCCTCTAGCGAGTTCTTGCGTGATGTGGCTTGAAAGTGTGCCAGCAAAAAACGCCCCGAAGGGCGTGTAAGTTGTTGATTTTGGTGGGCCCTGCAGGACTTGAACCTGCGACCTACCGATTATGAGTCGGCTGCTCTAACCAACTGAGCTAAGGGCCCTTGATTCAAACAATGACTGCGCTACGACTGTTCAGCCACAGGCTTCACTTCCAAGCCTTTGGCCTCAAGCTCTTCTTTCTTGCGCTTTTGAATATAGGAGAGATTGTTCTTAAACGTCTCTGCGATGGTGTTCACCCCATTGGGCGCCAAGAACCCATCATTGCCGGCCGCCACAAACGTGGCATAGACACCTGAGGCCGCCATCAAAGCCGCTGACACCAATTTGGGGTCATAGCCTTTCTCGTTGACCATTTGGTTGGCCATCACAATGAACTGCTCAGTGGCTTGGTTATGGGCATCAATCTGGCCTTGGCGATCGGGATTGCCTGCGCCATTGCCTGCTGTGTTGTTCTCACCATTGGATTTGGAATCGGACATAAACCTACACTTATTTGTCTGAATTAAAGTATCTGCAAAGTATAGCACCCGACCTGTTGGCGGTCTGCTTGAGGCTACCTTCGCCGAATGCCAATCTGATCGATGGGAATGCTCGCCAACGTGCCCTGATCGCTTTTAATCGTCTGGCCCTCGTCAGGCGCAAAGGCCGAGGCATACAAGCACTCCCAAGTACTGGACCACGGTGTTTGAGGGTCGGATGTGATGGCGCGCTCAACCTCATCAACGAGCTTTTTGCGATTGACTTTGGCCTTTGGGTCTAACCACACACCGAGCTGGTCAAGGTCGTGCTCAAGGATGCTTGCTTTGTTATAGCGCATCGTGACCCAGTCGGTATCCAAGACGGGCTCGTTGAAACCGCTGGCTGTTAACAATGCACCCAGTTGCTGGACATCAAACCAGCGGGGGTGCTCAATACCCAAGAGCTCACGTTCACGGGCCAGGGTGTCGGGGCCCAAACCAGAAATCAGCAACAGCCCAGAAGGTTTTAATGCCCCTCGAAGGCCCTTTAGGAGGGCATCTGCCTCATCGGTGTAGGCCAGCACAAAGTTGGCAAACACCAAATCCACGGAATGGGGTTGGATGGGGGGATGGGTCCCGTCTCCCACCACCACCTCAAACCGACGGCGCCACCAGCCGCGATTTTTTGAGGCTTTTTGTGCCATCGCCCGCGACCAATCCATCGCGATCACCTGTGCCTCGGGAAAGCGACGGTAAAGCTCTATGGCGTGGCGGCCATCGCCGCAACCCACATCCAAAATTCGTTTGGGCGAAAAATTTAGGCCATCGAGACGCTCCAACAACCTCTCACCCACCACCTCATGCACAGGCAGGGCGGGGTGGGTGCTTTGGGCCATCGCATCAAAATGCGCGCGCCACAGGGACCGTTGATCCGATGGGTTGTCGGTGTGAACAAGTTTGGACATGCCAGTGCTCGTACAAAATGCCTTGTTATTGTAGCCCCTCGATTGCAGTGGGGAGATCACATGTTGAGATCAATCATGCACGCTTTTAAGGGGCTTTCTATCCCCCATGTCTGTTTGGTCTGTGGTCGCTACACCCGCGCCGATTTCGATTGTTGCCCCGAATGCGAGCGCGCATTGCCGACACTCGAAAGCCGATGCAGTCGCTGCGGGCTTGGCACAGAGCAACCCACGCCGATGTGCAACGGTTGCCTGCTTGCCATGCCTGCTTTTGACCAAACCTGGCCTGGGTTTGACCGCACATCTTTCATGCAACGCTCGCTCAGCCAATTTCGTGGCCAGGCCAATTTAACCGCGGGGCGATTTTTGGTCGATGTGTTTGCTCGGCGCTTGGCCGACATGGGTGCCACCCGACCCGATCTGCTGGTGCCCATGCCCATGCACGCCATCGATTACTTTTTACAAGGCTTTGACCACAACCGCTGGCTTTGCCAAGCCCTATCTAAAAGAATGCATGGTTTGCCGATTCAACCGACTTTGAAACTCACCCGCCGGATCAAAAAACAACACAAACTCCCCTCAGAGCTTCGCTGGGCCAATGTCAAAGGCGCCTATGCCCTCCGCTCGCGACCACCCAAGACAACCCACATCGCATTGGTTGACGATGCCATGACCACAGGCCACAGCGCCAATGAAGCCGCGCGGGTGTTAAAAAAAGCTGGTGTCAAACGCGTGGATGTTTGGGTCTTGATGAGGGATTGAGTAGTACCAAATCGGCGACACGTCAAAGCAATGGCTCAGATCCCGTGATGCAATAAGAGACCAGCAAAAATCACCAAGCCCACCCAATGATTGGATAAGAAAGCGCCAAAGCATGCCGCCGGTTCGCGCCGATAAATCACCACGAGTTGTCGAATAAACAAACCCACGACAACCACGACGCTTGCAAACCAAATCAAACTGGGCATGGCCCACACACCCAGCCAAACCAAGGCTGCGACCATCAGCGCCATGCACACACCAATGGCCATGACATCCCGCCGGCCCAAGGCAATGGCGGTGGATTTAACGCCGACCTTCAGATCATCTGGCCGGTCGGCCATCGCGTATTCGGTGTCATAAATCAGAACCCATAAGACATTAATCAACAGCCACAAAAAAGCCTCCGGCAGAACGTGGCCCGCTTCTGCCGCATAAGCCATGGGAATGGCCCAGCCAAAAGCGAGCCCAAGGACCAATTGAGGAAAATGGGTGATGCGTTTGAACAAGGGATACGTGGTGGCCAACAAAGCACCCACAAAAGCCAAGACAATCGTGAGCCAGTTGGTCATCGCCACCAAACCCAAAGCCAAGCCCATCAAGACGACAAACAATAAGAGCGCTTGTTTGGGTTGAATCTCGCCAAGAGCCAAAGGCCTTGTTTG
>CBFHIS010000002.1:19183-135689 GCA_965655975.1 Wenzhouxiangella sp. | reverse complement strand
ATGTCGCGGTCGAAATAATCATTGATCACGCAACCTGCTGAGCGCATCACCACCACGCCAGCGACAAAAATAAAGAGATTCTTCCAACTCGGCCAGCCACCGGCCACCGCGACCAAGGCCCATCCGGTCGGCCAAAGCAACAACAACAAGCCAATCGGCCGGTCAAAGCGCATCAGTCGAAGCCAGGGCCCGAGCTTTGATTGAAACAAGTGGTGTCTTAGAGAAAACTCTTGCATGACATTATTGTACTGGGGTCTTGGGACGCTGGGCTTGGGGGCGTTTTAGTCGCTGGATCGGACCGAGACATCGCCGGCGCTGACCCATTCCACACCCTTTGCGGTGGCAACCGCCAACTGACCCACGGCATTGACATCACCGGCCAAGCCCACAAAAGGCGGTTGGCCGGATTCTGTGACTTGAACCCTTTGATCCATCAGCAAGTGCAACAGCCGCCAGCGCTCTCTGAAAGCCTCAAAGCCTTGTTCAGAATAAAGCCTCAGGTCTTGGTGGAGCTGATTGATGAGATTGGCAACCAACGCAGGTTTGTTTTTTTCGGAGGGAAGATCCGCCCATGCTTGATCGGGTTCTTGTTCTTTTGATTGAGCCACCGCATCGCCCAGGGCCCAATTGATGCCAATACCACAAATGGCCAAATGGGGTGGATGCGGGTTTAGCGTCATCTCAACCAAACAACCCCCAACCTTGGCCCAGCGACCGTCTTGTTGGAGCACGAGATCATTGGGCCATTTAACTTTCAGGGGCGCGGGCAGCGCGGTGGCCACAGAAACCGCCACCACCAGACCCAAGGTGCCTAGAGACGCGGTGGGTCGTTCAGTGGTGTGGGGGTAGGACAGGTACAGTCCCGCATCGGGCGGTGAGAGCCAGCGCCGACCGCGCCGACCGCGCCCCTTGGTTTGTTGATTGGCGACCAATACATGGGGAGAGGCACCCGCGGCCAATCGCTCCCGCAACACACTGTTGGTTGAGGTGACTTCATCGAGACAGACCACCCGTGGCGCATCGGGTGAAAGTTTGGGGTTGATTTGGTTGGCATCGAGCATGATCAGCAGTGTCTCAGCACCAAGGCATGGGGCGTGGATGTGGTTGGATATTCATCTTGCCCCCTCTATTTAGGATGCTCAACGGCGCCAAATTTTTTGTGTGTTGAATCGATTCTCGGTGCCATTGAGCAAGCGGGTGATGTTGCTTCGGTGCGCAAACACAATCAAACAAGCGGTGGAAATCGCAAACACTGCCAGAGGCGAGGGCAGCGGCGTGGGTCCGAACCACCACATGGTGGGCACCAAAACAAGCCCTGCAAAAATCGTGGCCAAGCCCACATAGCCAGTGGCCAAAACGGTGGCCAGCCAAACAACAAACATTGGCAAGATCGACCCTGGCGCAACCACTGCCACCGCACCCACCGCGGTCCCAGCACCTTTGCCACCTCGAAACCCAAAAAAGACCGGCCAGATGTGTCCCAAGATCGCGGCAAACCCAGCGATGGGCGCCAATGTCGTGGAGGCCTGCTTGCTGCCCATGTGGGCAAA
The DNA here is from genome assembly GCA_965655975.1 of Wenzhouxiangella sp. Taxonomy (GTDB): domain Bacteria; phylum Pseudomonadota; class Gammaproteobacteria; order Xanthomonadales; family Wenzhouxiangellaceae; genus Wenzhouxiangella. The sequence goes on along the minus strand of CBFHIS010000002.1, from coordinate 134,139 downwards.
CAAGCCAGGCAAGAGACCAGCGGCCAGCGCCCCTTTACCAATATCGATGACCACAACAGCCAACGCAAAACGCCAGCCCAATGTTCGAAAGGCATTCGTTCCACCGGCGTTGCCAGACCCAGTGGTGCGGATATCAATGGCTCTAAATTTGCCCAAGAGTAAGGAGCCAGACACCGAGCCCAATAGATAACCCAATAGAGCAATGAGCCCCCACTGGGCCCAAGGCGAGGTGTCGATGAGCCATTGACCGATCGTGGCATCCATCATGCGCTACCCGCGGCTCTCAGGTGGCGTCCAGACTTGCAGGCCCACCACCAAACACCCAGGCCCTGCATGTGCGCCCACCGCGGGGCTGGCTTGCTCGACCCAACAGGCATCCACATTGGGGTGTTGTTCGAGCAACACATCGCGCAATTGCTTGGCGTCTTTTTCAGCATTGTTGTGGCTGATGATGACCCGATAGGTTTTGTTTGTGCGCATTTGCTTGAGTAAAAACCGCGCGTATCGCTTGAGCGCACGGGGACCAGCGCGCACCACATTGCAAGGTTTTAAGACACCATTTTTGGTGGTGAGAATCAAATGAATTCCCAGTCGTTTCGAGACGGTTTCCATCCACGGCTTCACCCGGCCACCGCGCACGCCCCAACTCAAGTCTCTGACCAAGGCATAGGTTTGGACTTGGTTTTTGATCTCTTTTAAGGTGCTGACAATGGCGGTGGTTTCCCAGCCTTTGGCCGCGGCTTCTGCAGCAAACAGCACCATCAACGCTTGCCCGCAGGCCGCGCTTTCGGTGTCGAACACTTCAATGTGCTCTTCATCGTGTCGGGCCGCGGTTTTGGCTGCCTGTAAGGTCCCGCTGAGCTTGCCAGAGACTTGCATGGCCAGAACTTGAAGCCCGTGTGAGGTCAGCAATTCAAACTGACGGGTGAAGGCACTCGGGGGTGGCTGCGAGGTTTGTGGTTTGAGCGTGGACTCGGCCACGCGTGCATAAAATTCGGATGGGGTGATGGTGAGCTTGTCTAAAAACTCCTCATCCCCAAAATTGAGTCGGACGGGCACCACATGAATGCCCAGTCGGTCGATTTCTTCTCCCGGCAGGTCGGCGGCTGAGTCGGTGACAATCGCCACCTGGCCTTGTTGATTCATCAAGGCATGCTGCTTGGTCATGTCATCGGCTTTTTGTTGCCGAAGATCACCAAACTGCCCACAGATTCGAAACACATCGCCGGGTGAGTCTGTATGGATGTGGACCCTGGCGCGTTTGACGCTGCCGGCCACCACCAGTGAACTGGCGTCTAAGGCCTCAAGATCAGCCCGCAGTTGGGTGATGTTCATATCGGTGCCATCGATCAAGCATTCCGTGCAAAACCGATGTGTCTCTGGGGCCTCGCCGTGGGCGGGCATGGGCTGGGCGCTGGCTCTCGATGCGTCGGGTTTGGGTTGCTCGGGCACTTTGCCTGAGCGGGTGAAGTGCCAAATGCCTTCCAAGAAATCCACAAACCCTTGCCCACCGGCATCGACCACGCCAGCGTCTTTGAGTGCCGCGAGCTTTTTGGGGGTGTCGGCCAAAGACTTCTTGGCCCGCTTCAAGCCCTGAGCCATCAACTCGCGAAGGTCTTCCACGCCATCGTTGGCGCGTGTGGTCAGTTCATCGGCAAAATCTTCCAACACCGTCGGTAAGGTGCCGGGGACGGGATTTGTCATCGCGCCCCAGGCAGATTCGGCCGCTGCTTTAGAGACTTTGGCCAGACGGCGGGCGTCCAAGACCTGGTAATCGCGGCTGCTTTCACTCAAACCCTGAAAATATTGCGCCATGATCGCCCCAGAATTGCCCCGCGCGCCATCGAGCGCGGCGTTGGCCATGCGATCGAGGAGATCTGGTAGGTTTTTGGGCGTTTGTGCCAATGCGGCCCGAATCTCGGAGAGCGTGAACGCCAAATTGGTGCCGGTGTCGCCATCGGGGACAGGGAAGACATTGATCTTGTTAATGTGGTCTCGGTGTTTTAAGACATTGGCAATGCCCGCCAACACAGCGTTTCTTAGGCGTGGCGCGTCAATGTGGGTGATGACTTCAGCTTTTGACATATATAAGGGCCGCGTGTGTGGGTCAGATGATGGTTTGGTATTTTTATTCTTCTGGCTATCTATTCAAATGGATCGAAGGTCTTCGGCGGTAAAAGGCCATTCAAGCTCTTGGCCGGTGCTGATTTCAACAACCACAGGAATCCGGTTCCCGTAGCGCTGGATCAATGTCAACGTCCGATCAATGTTCACCGTATGATAGCGACAGCCCTCGGCCTTGAGAAGGGCTTCGGCCACTTCGCACAACCCGCAGTCTTCACGTGTGTACAAATTAAACGCTTTCATGATGTTGGGCCAGACTTCATTGGACAAGCAGGCATTGTGCCCAGAATTGGGTGATCGTGGCAAATTATTACATTGTTTATCAACACCTTCTGCTAAGTCATTGTCAGGCTTTAAGAAACCACGAAAGTTGCCAGAAATCGCTTCCAAAGGGTTAAATTTCTGTAATAAAAGGCTGATAATATGCACGAGATTTAGGTTCAATGGCTCGGGATTGGCTCGAGGCATTGTTTTTTGTTTTGTTGCATTCTCTGGAGTCGAAAATGTTAAAACTACGCAGTTTTCTGGTGATGATGACACTCTCGGTGTTGCTCGCCAGCCAGGCGATGGCGCAAATCACCTCCTCAAACCTTCGTGGTGCGGTGGTGAGCTCAGATGGGTCTCCCATCTCAGAAGCGTCTGTTGAAATTCTTCACGTGCCCTCCAGCACCGTGGCCCGGACGACGACTGGTGATACTGGCCAGTTCTTCCAAAGTGGTCTGCGCGTGGGTGGCCCATACCAATTGACGGTATCTGGCTCCGGCTATGAGACCACCATCTTCGAGAATCTGTTCCTCGAGCCTGGTAACCAAGACCCCGTGCGGGTTGAGTTGGCCAGCGTGGGTGAAGTCACAGATCGGGTCATGGTCACTGGCACTCGCATGGTTGAAGCCGCTGAATTGAACAGTGGTGTTGGCTCGGTCTACAGCGCGCAAGACATGAGAGATTCAGCAACAGGTGGCGAGCGCGATTTGATCGCTGTTTTGCTACAAGACCCACTGGCCACATCGGATGGGACTGGCCAGTTGTCTGTCGCTGGTGTCAACCCACGCTTTAACGGCTTGGCAATTGACGGTGCGCTCCAGCAAGACGATTTTGGCTTGAGTGATAACACCTATGCAACGGCTCGTTCGCCCATCAACATCGACACCGTTGAATCCATCTCTTTGGTGGCTTCTGACTACTCAGTTCAAGCTTCAGGCTTCACAGGTGGTTTGGTCAACGTTGTGACCAAATCAGGTGGCAACGATTGGGAAGGCAACTTCTATTACGCCATGAAAAATGACTCCATGATTGGCGATAAGTATGGTGACCGCACCTTCGATCCAGGTGAAGTCGATGAAAAAGAATATGGCTTTGTGGTTTCTGGCCCTGTCATCAAAGACAAGCTCTTTGTGTTGTTGTCATACGACGAGTACGACACCGGCGCGCCTTACGACTTTTCAAACTCTGACGCAGTCAACGGTCGTGAGGCAGGGTTCTTTGATGCACTCGGCGCTGTGATCCAAGACGTCTATGGTTTCGATGCACTGGGTCGCCCAGTCTCTGGCAACATTCCTGAAACTTCAGAGCGGACTTTGGCCAAAGTTGACTGGAACATCAACGACAGTCATCGTGCGTCGTTCACCTATCAAAAGACTCAGGAAACTGGCAGCAGCATCAGCAGCTCTAACTTCCAGTCAGCCTGGTATGACGTCCCTGTAGATCTGGAAGCCTACACCGCTCAGTTGTTCTCCGATTGGACGCCCAATCTATCAACGACTGTTCGTTACAACTACAAAGAGTTTGTCCGTGGCCAGATCTGCCGCGGCGGTCCAGAAGTGGGTCATTTGGAATTCCGCTTGGGTCCCGATGATCTGGTTGGAAGCCCATTGGAAGGCTTGTTAACCGGCCGCGATGTCACTGTGGTTGCTGGTTGTGACCGTTTCCGTCACGCCAACGAGTACAACGATGACCGGACCCAGTTGTTTGCTTCAGCTGACTACTTCATGGGCGATCACGTCCTGACCTTTGGTACAGAATATGAAGAGTTCAACCTCTTCAACATGTTTGTTCCAGCTTCGCGCGGTCGGTTTGTCTTCAACGACTATGACCAAATTGCATCAGCCACAGCGGGCAACATTGACTATGTGAACGCGCCAAGCAACAACCCTCGCGACGGTGCGGCTTCATGGGGTTATGAGAAGATGAACTTCTTCATTGCCGATGAGTGGTCAGTCAGCCCAGATCTCCAACTGACCTTAGGTCTTCGTTACGAGCGTTTCTCGCAGGACGACGCACCTGTGTTCAGCCAAGACATCTTTGACACTTACGGCGTTCGCACGAACTCAAACCTAGACGGCAAAGATCTGTTCATGCCACGCGTTGGTTTCTTGTTCACTGGCTTTGACCGCACCACCATCAGTGGTGGCTTTGGTCTGTTTGCCGGCGGTAGCCCACAGGTCTGGGTCTCGAATGCTTTCCAAGTGCCCACCAACTTTGCTCGGGTGCGCAACTTTGCAGGCGTCGATGCTTTCAATGTGCCTCAAGAACTTCGTGACGCCGTGGCTGCGACGGGTGCAGGCACGCCAATCGATTACATCGATGAGAACTTCGAGATCCCATCGGATTGGAAAGCATCTCTTCGTTATGAGCGGACTTTTGACTTACCTGGAATTGGTGATGACTTCCGCTTCACCGCGCAGTATCTCTACACGCGCACCAACGATGGTTTCTTGTGGCGCAACCTCGCGCAAACCGAGTTGGCTGATGCGTTGCCAACAGGCGTGGCACCAGATGGTCGTCCAATCTATGCCGACTTGGATGACTTGGGTATTGCGAACTTGACTCAATTGACCAACTACAGCGATGGCGACAGCCACGTGATCACATTGGGCCTTGGCAAATATTTTGAGACAGGCTTTAACTTCAACGTGGCCTACTCCTACCAAGACACCACCATCGTCTCAGAAGGTGGTTCCTCACGGGGCATCTCAAGCTGGCGCGGTCAGTATGACAAAGACCGTAACTTCCCAAGCCCACGTGTCTCGCCGTATCAGGTTGACCACGCCATCAAAATCAACTTGGGCTATGAGAACCGCTTCTTTGGTGATTTGTTGACCCGTGTCGATGCCTTTGGTCAGATCACTGCTGGTACCACCTGGGGCGCGACCTTCGACATCAACAGCTCAAACCACCTGTTTGGCCGGGCTGGCTTGGGTGAGAGTCCATATGACAACAACCCACTCTACATCCCAAATCCAGCGGGTGATGCGCGTGTGGTTTATGCCTCTGGCTTTGACCAAGCGGGCTTCTTCGCCTTCGTTGACGATGAGAACATCCCAACAGGTCAGATCATGGCGCCTTACTCACGCACATCGAAGTGGGACAACATCTGGGATCTGCGCATTCAGCAAGAATTGCCAGGCATCCCAGGTTTGGACCGTTTCGCCAAGGACAACAAGTTCAGTGTGGTCTTGGACGTGGATAACTTCCTCAATCTGTTGAACAAAGACTGGGGTCAGTACCGCAGTGGCCCAAGCTTCGGTCAAGCGGGCATCGTACGCGCCGACTTGGTCTCCGCAGCTGATGTGGCTGCCAATGGTATCGACGGCGCGACCGCTTTGACGGGTGATGCTTCTCGCACCACGTGTCAGGCTGCCAGCGACTGTGTATACCGCTTCAACTCATTCCGTGGCCAAGACACCAGCTTCACCAGTGCTTCGCGCTCGGTTTGGCAAGCACGTTTGACTCTCCGTTACGACTTCTAAGATCGATCAGAAGTCGACTCAGTTGATCTGAGTCACAGCTAGACCCAAGAGGCCAGCCCAGTTGCTGGCCTCTTCTTTTTTTATTGCTGCCTTTTGTTGCTGCTTTTTATTGGCGGGACATTTTTAAATCGTTACACTACGCCGATGGCAGTCAGTATTTTCGATTTATTCAAGATTGGGATTGGTCCCTCGAGCTCACACACGGTGGGCCCGATGCGTGCGGCCAGTATTTTTGCGCTTCGCTTAGAACAAGCCGGCGTGTTGGACAAGGTCGCTCGCGTTCAAATGGAGCTGTTTGGCTCTCTTGGGCACACCGGGCGTGGTCATGGCACCGACCGTGCGGTGTTGCTGGGCTTGGAAGGCGAGGTGCCTGACCAAGTTGATCCCGACTACATTGGCGAGCGGATGGCCGCTTTGGAGAATGGTGCGGCCTTGCAAGTGGCTGCGCGCCAGAGCGTGCCACTCGATCTTAAAAAAGATCTGATTTTTCACAAACGCCAGAGTCTGCCTTATCACCCCAACGGCATGCGCTTTCTGGCGTTTGATGCTGAGGGTGCTGAGTTGTTACGGAAGGAGTACTACTCGGTGGGTGGTGGGTTTGTCATCAACACCGATGAGGCCGCCTCTGACCGAATTGTGGCCGACACCAGCCAAGTCCAGTATCCATTTTCAAGTTGCGATGAGTTGATCAAGATTTGTGAGAGTAAGGGCTTGCGCATTGCTGAGGTGATGCTCGCCAACGAGCAAACGTGGCGCTCTGAAGCAGAGATTCGAGAGGGGGTGCTTGAACTGTGGTCTGCCATGCAAGGCTGTGTGGAGCGGGGGATTGCCACCGAGGGCGTGCTGCCCGGCAGCTTAAAAGTCACCCGACGGGCGCCGAAATTGTATCAAAAGCTCCAAGCCCGTGAGCAAATGGAGAATTTGGATCAGCTTGATTGGATTAATTTATACGCCTTGGCGGTGAACGAAGAAAACGCGGCCGGCGGCCGGGTAGTCACGGCCCCAACCAATGGCGCGGCGGGCATCATTCCGGCGGTCTTGCACTACTATCGCCGCTTCATTCCCGCGGCATCGGATGAAGGGATTATTGAATTCTTGCTCACAGCGGGTGCCATTGGGATTTTGTACAAGGAAAACGCCTCCATCTCGGGCGCTGAGGTGGGTTGTCAGGGGGAAGTGGGTGTGGCCTGCTCCATGGCAGCCGGTGGCCTCACAGCGGCTTTGGGGGGAACCTTGGGCCAAGTCGAGAATGCGGCTGAAATTGGCATGGAGCACAATTTGGGGTTGACCTGTGATCCGGTCGCAGGTCTTGTCCAAATCCCTTGTATTGAGAGGAATGCGATGGGCTCTGTCAAAGCCGTCAATGCGATGCGGATGGCGATGGCGGGGGATGGCAAATATCATGTGAGCTTGGATAAGGTCATTAAAACCATGCGAGACACCGGTCGCGACATGAAAAGCCAGTACAAAGAAACCTCCCGGGGTGGTTTGGCCGTCAATGTCATCGAGTGCTGAGCATTTTCCAGTGGTGATTTATCACCACGAGGGCTGCGGGACATCCAGGAACGTGTTGGAACAGCTGCTCGCGGCAGGCCATGCCCCGACTGTTGTCAATTACCTAGAAGCCGGTTGGACACGCCCTCAATTACTGGGCTTGCTGGCTGCCGCTGGTTTGCGCGCGCGCGACGCACTGCGTATCAAAGGTTCTCCCGCTGAGGCGTTGGGGCTGCTTGAGGCCAATGTGGGTGAGGAAAGACTGCTCGAAGCAATGGTGGCAGAGCCAATTTTGGTTAACCGGCCTTTTGTGTGCACGCCCAAGGGCGTTCGACTGGTTCGGCCCATTGAGCGCCTGGCAGACCTGATCTAAATCCACGATAAGCTGTTGAGTCCCTGATGGAACACCGTTCCGACCCGGGTCAAGCAGTTTAAAAAACTACCAATAACGGTATTTGAGATACAAAAAAATAGCAATAAATAAACTATTTTGTTGAGGTGGTTTACAAATCGCCGTAAACTCGGCGTGTGGCGACGCAAAAATACAAAAAGTTGAACCAACTGCTCAGCTCTCAACCTCCGGGCATTGTGCTGGCATCTTCGTGGTTACGGTCTCAAGGATACAGCTTTGAGCTGCAGAGGCAGTATAAGAAAAGCCAGTGGTTTGACGCCATGGGGACAGGCGCTTTGGTGCGACATGGGGATCAAGTCGATTACTTGGGAGGAGTCTATGCCTTACAGACTCAGCTGGGCCTATCAGTGCATCCGGGCGCTACAACGGCCCTAGCTCTTCAGGGTAAAGCTCATTACTTACAACAATCTTTAAAAAGGGTCCAGCTCTTTGGTGCAAGCAACGATACTGTGCCGAGCTGGTTTGTAAAGCGAAACTGGGGTGTTGAGGTCGATTGTAGACTCACTTCCTTTCTGCCCCATGATCTTGGCTTGATAGAGGTGACACATAAGGCTTTTCAGGTCAAGGTGTCATCCCCTGCAAGAGCAGTGATGGAGTGCTTGTATTTGGTCCCCAAATCACAGCCATTGATGGAGGTCTACGAGTTGATGGAGAGCTTGAATAATTTACGCCCTTTAATGGTTCAACACCTCTTGGAGGCCTGTACCTCAGTCAAGGTTAAACGCTTGTTTTTATACTTGGCAGATAAAGCGGACCACGAATGGTTTCACCATCTCAATTTGGATAACGTCGATCTGGGTTCAGGCAAGCGTGCCATCGTCCCTCATGGTGATTACATACCAAAGTATCAGATCACGGTGCCTAAGGAGCTCACCACGGCCCCATGAATGAAGGCTATCGAAACCAAGTCAGGCTTTTGTTGGATGTGTTGCCCGAAGTTGCAAAGGAGCGCTGTTTTGCAATGCATGGTGGCACAGCCATTAATCTGTTCATCAGGGATATGCCGCGACTATCGGTTGACATCGATCTAACATACGTTGAGATCGCTGAACGCAGCGAGGCGCTCGAAAGCATTCATGCCGCTCTATCTCGCATCAAACGCCACATCGAGGGTTTGCGTCAATCTATAAGAGCTACTCACAAAGTCCAATCAAGCAAATTATTGTTGAATGAAAATGGCACGACCATGAAAATCGAAGTCAATATGGTTGGGCGAGGTTTGCTTGGGGAAGCCAGCCAGCTTCACCTGTGTCATAAAGCACAAGAAGAGTTTGATGTCTTTTGTGCGGCACCCATAGCGCCATTTGGGCAAATTTATGGGGGGAAGCTATGCGCAGCATTGGACAGGCAGCATCCGCGAGATCTCTTCGATGTGAAGTTACTGCTGGACAATGAGGGCTTTACGGATGAGGTCAAGCGTGGGTTCCTGCTGGGTCTGGTGAGTAGCAACCGCCCCACTTTTGAGATGCTAAATCCCAATTTGCATGACCAGCGCATGACCTTCGAGCGCCAATTTGAGGGCATGACTGTAGAGCCATTCACCTATGAAGACTATGAGGCCACTAGAGCGAGGCTCCTCGATCTCATATTTGCCAATTTTGACGAGACTGATCGAGGCTTTTTGTTGAGCCTAAACCGTTTGATGCCTGATTGGTCATCCTATGACTACGCGCATTTTCCAGCTGTTCAGTGGAAACTGATGAATTTGGACAAATTCAAAAAAGAACAACCAGATCGCTATCAAAAGCAGTTGACCGACTTGGAACGCATTTTGGAAAACTGACCGTTGGCTTTTTGGGATTTTGCTAGAATAACGCTCACCCGTTTCAGGCGCTTTAATGAGGCTTTTTGCCGGCAGGGGATTTCGGCAAACTGTTTGTGAATGTGAGAATCTAGGCTGAGCATCCACTCTATTGTTTGTACCAATGGCTGGGCAAACCAGGAATTTAAACACATGGCAAATGCCGATTTTCTCAATGAAGTCACCAAGCGAAGAACCTTCGCCATCATCTCGCACCCCGATGCTGGGAAAACCACGCTGACAGAAAAATTCCTGTTGTTTGGTGGCGCCATTCAGTTGGCCGGCTCCGTGAAGTCCAGAAAAGCGTCCCGGCACGCCACCTCAGACTGGATGGAGATGGAAAAAGAACGCGGCATTTCCATTACCTCATCGGTGATGCAGTTTCCTTATAAAGACCGCGTGGTCAACCTGCTCGACACCCCCGGGCACGCTGATTTTTCCGAAGACACCTACCGCGTGCTCACCGCGGTGGATTCGGCGCTGATGGTGATTGATTGCGCCAAAGGAGTGGAGGAGCGAACAGTCAAGCTCATGGAAGTTTGTCGCCTGCGTGACACACCCATTTTCACCTTCATCAATAAGCTCGACCGCGAAGGCCGTGAGCCGATTGAGTTATTGGATGAAGTCGAAGAGGTGTTGGGCATTGAGTGTGCGCCCATCACCTGGCCGATTGGCATGGGTCGGCGCTTAAAAGGCATTTATCACTTGCTAGACGACGCGATTCATCTCTATGAGGCCGGACAAAACTACATTCGCCAAGAGCCCACCATCATTCAAGGACTCAACAGCGCCGAGGCCGATGCGGCCTTGGGTGACATGGCCCAAGAGCTCCGCGATGAAATTGAGTTGGTCAAAGGTGCCAGCCACGATTTTGATTTGAGCGCGTACTTGGCTGGCAAACAAACGCCCGTTTTTTTTGGTTCTGCGCTCAATAACTTTGGCGTCACGCCCTTGCTGGATTCTTTTGTCGATTGTGCTCCAGGCCCGCAACCCAGACCCACCTTGGGGCGGGTTGTGGAGCCATCAGAGCCTAAGCTCACTGGTTTTGTGTTCAAGGTACAGGCGAACATGGACCCCGCCCACCGCGACCGCATGGCCTTCATGCGGGTGTGCTCGGGTGTGTTTGAAAAAGGCATGAAACTTCATCATGTCCGCATCAACAAAGAGCAACGAACCCATGGGGCGTTGACCTTCATGGCCGATGAGCGCGCGGCGGCAGAGTACGCCTATCCCGGTGACATTGTGGGCCTCCACAACCACGGCACCATTTCTATTGGCGATACCTTCACCGAAGGCGAAAACCTACAGTTTTCAGGCATTCCCAGTTTCGCGCCCGAGCTGTTTAGACGGGTGCAATTGCGCGATCCATTGAAACTCAAGGCGCTGACCAAAGGCTTGACCCAGCTCTCCGAAGAAGGCGCCACCCAATTTTTCAAACCCCTCATTGGCAACGACTTGGTGCTCGGGGCCGTGGGGTTGCTGCAATTTGATGTGGTCGCCTTCCGGTTGTTGTCCGAATATGGTGTGGAAGCGCGGTTTGAAGCGGTTAATGTGGTCACCTGTCGCTGGATTGAATGCGATGATGCCAAGCAATTGGAAGCGTTCCGCAACAAGAATGAGGCCAACCTCTCAGAAGACGGGGGTGGCCGATTGGTTTATCTGGCGCCCACGCGTGTTAACTTGCAACTGGCCCAAGAAAGACACCCCGAGGTCGAGTTCAGAGCCACCCGCGAAGTCAGCGTCTACGTCTAAGAACTGAGGCCAAGAACTGAGGCCAGGTGCCATCGGGCGCCCAATCGGGTAGGCTAGAGACCTTAACTTAACCACCACCCCAGATAGGAGACCGACCTTTGCTCGCACAATTACATGGTTTGATGGGCGTGGGGGTGATTTTGTTTCTGGCATGGTGGATGTCCGAGCGCCGTGACTTGGTCTCGTGGCGCACCATTGTTGTGGGCATCGGCCTACAACTGTCCTTGGCGATCATTGTGTTGTGGGTGCCCGCGGGTGAGCGCTTGTTTGACGCCATGGCCCGTGCGTTTGTCACTTTGATTGGGTTTACAAGCGCTGGGTCTGAGTTTGTATTTGGGAGCCTGGTGGACACCGAACGCTTTGGCTTTGTGTTCGCTTTCCAAGTTCTGCCCACCATCATTTTCTTCTCCGCCCTGATGTCTTGTCTCTACCACGTAGGCGTGATGCAAAAAGTGGTCGAAGGCATGGCTTGGGTGATGGCGCGTTTGATGAAATTATCGGGCAGTGAATCATTGGCCACGGCGGCCAACGTGTTTGTCGGACAAACAGAAGCCCCCTTGGTGGTCAGGCCTTTTATTCTCAACATGACCCGGTCTGAGCTGTTTGCCTTAATGACCGGTGGCATGGCCACCATCGCCGGTGGGGTGTTGGCCGCTTATGTGCTTTTATTGGGCGGCGCAGACCCTGCACAACAAGCCTATTACGCCAAGCACTTGATCTCAGCCTCCATCATGGCCGCGCCTGCTGCGTTGGTGATGGCCAAGCTCATCATCCCAGAAACCGAAGTTTCAGAAACCATGGGTCAGGTGCAAACTCCCATTGAAAAAGTCCATGTCAATCTGATCGAGGCGGCCGCCGCTGGCGCCGGTGATGGCCTCAAACTGGCCTTGAATGTCGGGGCCATGTTGCTGGCTTTTCTTGCCCTCATTGCCCTGCTCAATTGGCCGCTCAATTGGGTGGGCGCCGTGACTGGCTTGGAAGCCATCTTGGGCGAGCCTCTGTCACTGGCTTTGGTGCTGGGCTGGTTGATGGCGCCTTTTGCGTTTTTGATTGGTGTGCCGCTAGAAGAAGTGGTGCGTGTGGGTGGATTGATTGGCACCAAGATCGTCGCCAATGAGTTTGTGGCTTATGTTGCGCTCACCGAAATCCAAGCCAATTTAAGTGAGCGTTCGGTGCTGATTGCGACCTATGCCTTGTGTGGTTTTGCCAATTTCGCCTCAATCGCCATCCAGTTGGGTGGAATTGGGGGCATCGCGCCCACCAGACGTGCTGATTTGGCCCGCTTAGGCCTCAAAGCGGTGATGGCGGGTGCGCTGGTCTCGCTATTAAACGCCGCTTGGGCTGGGATTTTGGTGGGCTAGGCTTAAGGATCTCTACCATCTATTGGGCTTTTGGTCTCCCCGCAAGGTGATTTAAGCTTTTGGCTTAAACACCAATGCCACCGAATTGATGCAGTAACGAAGCCCCGTGGGGGGTGGGCCATCGGTAAAAATGTGCCCCAGGTGCGCATCGCAGTGCCCACACACCAGTTCTGTTCGGCGCATGCCATGGCTCGTGTCTAAGCGCTGTTTGATGTTCGCTTCTTCCAACTCATCGAAATAACTCGGCCAGCCACAGCCCGAATGAAATTTGGAGCTTGAATCAAACAGCGGGTGATCACAACAGACACAGTGATACATGCCAGCATCATTTAAGTCGGTGTATTTCCCACTAAACGGTGGCTCCGTGCCCGCTTCACGCGTGATCCGGTATTGCTCATCCGTCAAGACTTCGCGCCATTCGGCATCGGTTTTTTTCATGTCAACTCCATGCGCCGGGCCACAAACAGCATGCGCTCAGCTTCTAGATCATAGGGTTGGCCGGCATAGTCGCCATAGACGCCTTGCACTTCAAACCCGTGTTGGGCCAACAACCGGGTCATTTCACCGCCCGACCAAACCCGGTGCGAGAACTCAGCGCGTTGGACACGATCGTGGTCAATCAACAACCACTCATTTTCCAAGCGGGTCATCTCATCGACCAAGACGGGGCGCTCAATCAAGAGGCGGCCATCGTCAAACTCGGTAAGATGCACCGGCTCGAGGGCGCGACACAAGTACTCCAAACCCACCAGATCCAGCATCAAACAGCCCCCGCTTCGAAGGTTTTGATAGGCGAGATCCAGCACTTGGCCATGGTCTTTTTCTTCTTCAAAGTAACCAAAGGTTGACCACATGATCATCACCCAATCAAAGGCTTGGGGCCGAGCGAACTCGCGCATGTCCGCCTGCACCACCTCGACCCTGGATTGGACTTCTTCGGAGGCCTCACTGAGCTTGTCTCGAAGCTGTTCCAGCAATGACTCGCTGGTGTCCACAGCCACCACCGAGAAACCTTTCTCGGCCAAGGGCAGGGCATAGCGGCCTGGCCCACAGCCCAGGTCCAAGACGTGGCCTGCGTGGCAATCGGCCAGGTTCATCAGATCGGGCAGGTGGGTCCGAGCGTCTTGAAATCGGTCTGAGTCAAACATGACCGGGCCAAACGCCTGCCAGAAGGGGTTTTGTAGATACCAGTTGCGACTCAAGGCAGTTCCTCTATCATGTAGGGCTGTGTTTTGGGCCATACTGACCCGATCAAAAGACCAGTGTGCATCAAAGTGCGCATCAAAGGAAACTAGGATTGTTTAGATCGTACCTCATTGTTGGCGTTGCAGCGGCCTTGCTTTGGCTGATTGGTGGGGTCGTCTCGCCGATCCAAGCCCAGTGGTTGGGGCAAAGCGAGCGAAGCTTAGAACAATGTGTGCCCGTCGATGATCTGATGGCGCGTGGCCAAGTCCAGCGGGATCCAAATGAGCCATTGTCCATTGTCGCAGACAGCCTAAGCTCCATCCCCAATCAACCCATATCCGCCCAAGTGGGCGTGGTCGTCAGACGGGGTGATCAGCAACTCGAGACCGAGACGGTTGTGTATGACCCCGCCACGGGTCTCATCCAATTGCCGGTGCTTTTGTATTACACCGATGCCTTTATCGCCATTCAAGCGATGAGCGCGGAGTTGGACATGAACCGCTCGAAGGGCCAGTTTCAAGTGGTGGATTACCGCATCAATGGCGCGCAAGGTTCTGGGCACGCCAGCGAGGTTCGCTTGATCAACGAACAGCAGGCTCAATTGACCGATTTTGATTTCACCACCTGTGATCCCAACAACCCCGATTGGCAATTGATCGCGCGCGATGTTGAACTTGATTTGGACGCATCGGTGGGCGTGGCCCGTGGTGCGCGTTTGGAGTTTAAAGGCGTGCCACTGTTTTATTTGCCGTGGTTTTCGTTCCCATTAAGCGACGAGCGCAAAAGCGGTTTCTTGTACCCACGGTTTGGGTTTTCCAGCAGCGATGGTTTGGACTTAAGCATCCCTTGGTATTGGAACATCGCACCCAACTACGATGCCACCCTCACGCCGCGTTGGATTCAAGACCGCGGTGGCATGCTCGGCACGGAATTTCGCTTTCTCACCCGCCAACAAAGTGGACGGGTGGAGGTGGAGGCGCTGCCCAGTGACAAGCAAACAGACACCACCCGTTATTACGCCCAACTTGATTATTTAAACCGTCTGGCACCCGATTGGTCAGCCAGCGCTCGATTAAGGCGGGTCTCTGATGCACAATATTTTCTCGACCTAGGCGGTGGGCTGGACGCCACGGCGATCCAGTACATGCGCTCAGCCGCCAGCATTCGGGGTCAAGGCCAGCATTGGTCGATGAGCATCGGTGCCGATTTCTTCCAAGTCTTGGATGACCGCATCACACCAAACAATGAACCTTACCGGCGATTGCCTCGGGTCCTGGCCGCGGTGGATTACCCAGTCAATGATGCCATTCGGTTCAGCATGGACAACGAGTTGGTCTATTTCGACCGGGACCAAGGCATCACCGGTGGTCGGTTGGACTCGACCAGCCAAATTGAAGCCAGCTACCTGAGGCCTTGGGGATTTTTAAGAGCCAATGCGGGGGTGAGAACCACCCACTATGCGCTAGACAATGCATCGGTTGACTCTGCCTCACGAACCACGCCCATCGTGAGCCTCGATGGGGGTTTGATTTTTGAGCGCGTCGTGGATCAAGACACCATTCAAACGCTGGAGCCGCGTATTTACTACTTATACGTCCCCAACAAAGACCAAAGCGAGTTGCCCATATTTGATACCGGCGCGCTCACCTTTGGCTTTGGGCAGTTGTTTGGCACCAACCGATTCTCAGGCGCCGACCGGCAAGGCGATGCCAACCAAATGACCTTGGCATTGAGCTCGCGGGTGCTGGACACCAATACCGGTGAGAGCCGGTTTGGTTTTAATTTGGGTCAGATTCTTTATTTCAAAGACCGCAAGGTCCAGTTGCCCGGCCGAGCCGTCGAACAATCGAGCCAATCGGAGTTTGTGTTGGAAGCCAATTGGAGTCCTGCGCGTTCGACCGCGCTCAGGGCTGGGCTCCAGTGGGATCCAACGGCCGATGAGCTGAGTGTGGGGTATGTTGGGGTGCAATACCGCGCCGCTCAAGGCCTGCAAGCGGCTCTGGTCTATCGCTACCGCCAAGACATCCTAGACCAAATCGATGCCCGACTTCGCTACCCATTGACCACGAATCTGAACCTCATTGGTCGGGGCGTGTATTCCTTGAAAGACAACGAATCTTTGGAACTATTGGCTGGAATAGAGTACGAAAGCTGTTGTTGGGCGGTAAGATTGACCGCAAGAGAATACATTCGTGACCGGGAGGTCACCAAACAGACCGCTGTGTTCCTAGAGCTCCACCTCAAAGGCTTGGGGAGCTTGGGACGACAACCCTATCCACTGTTTTAAAAAAGGATCGAGACAGTCTATGTTCGAAGCAATCCACAAGACCCCCATAAGAGTCTCCATGAAAAACTCCATGGGTGCGATGCTCGCCGGTTTGATTTGGTTGGGTGTGGCCTCAAGCGCTTCAGCTCAAGAGCCCATTGATGGCATCGTGGCCTTGGTTGAAGAAGATGTGATTTTGCAAAGCGAGCTCGATCAAGCCATTAACATGATCGTGATGGAGCTCGACATGCGCGGGCAATCTCGCCCCCCGCGTCAAGTATTGGAAGAGCAGGTGCTAGAACGCCTCATCCGGACTCGATTGCAGGTGCTCCGCGCAGAAGCCACAGGCATCCGCGCCTCTGATGCCGATGTGGATCGGGCACTCGAGCAGCTCGCCGCCCAAAACCAGATGACCTTGACTCAGCTCCGAGGTGCCATGGAAGGGGATGGCATGGACTTTGATGAGTTCAGAAACCAGATTCGCCACGAGATTGTGGCCAACGAACTCCGCCGCCGTGTTGGCAGCAGCGTGGACAACGTCACAGAGACAGATATTGATATTTTGTTGGCCTCCGATCAATTTGGTGGCCAAGAATATGAGATCTACCAAATTGCGTTGGCTTTGTCTGAGACCGCGAGCCCAGCCGAGGCCGCCGAAGCCGAAGCCAAAGCGCGTGAGGTGTTGGCAGAGATTGAAGCGGGCTTAGATTTTTCTTCAGCCGCCATTACCTACTCGCAATCGGCCGATGCCCTCGAAGGGGGCAATGTGGGTTGGAGAAGCTTGACTGAGATGCCTCCGGTGTTTGCCGATGTGGTCCAAGCGATGAATCCAGGGGATGTCAGTGATTTAATTCGCACACCCAATGGTTACATCATCTTGAAAGTCAATGACATCCGGGAGCAGCAGCCGGTCATCGTGCAGGAGTATCAAGCCCGCCACATCATGATTGAACCCAACGAATTGATGAGCCGTGAGGAAGCCCAAGCGCGCATCTCGGATTTGCGAGGCCAAATCTTAGAAGGCGAAGACTTCGCTGAATTGGCGCGGCGGTTTTCCAACGATGAGTCGTCTTCCAATATCGGTGGCTTGTTGAACTGGTTCCCAGAAAATGCCCTAGGCCCTGCTTTCCAGCAAGAAATCGATGCGCTTGAAGTGGGCGATCTAGATGTGGCGTTGAGTGAGCCCTTCCAAAGCCCGATGGGTTGGCATTTGTTGCTGTTGGAAGACGTTCGCCAAGTCGATCGCACCGAAGAGGCCACCCGCGACCAGGCGCGAAGCATTTTATTCAATCGCCGTGCCGAAGAAGAGGTTGAGAGCTTCTTGCGCCAACTCAGAAGCGAGGCGTTTGTTGAGACGCGTTTGTAATCGACCAATGCCAGCCACCCATGAGCGCTTGAGATGACACGCTCTAGACCCATCGCGCTGGTGACCCCGGGAGAACCGGCGGGCATCGGGCCTGAATTGGTGTGTCAGCTCGCCGCTCAAGGGCCGGTCTCTTGGGTGGCGGTGGCCGATCCGGATCTATTGCAACAACGCGCCCAATCGCTTGGGCTTGCAATAAAGATCGACGTTATTGACTCGCTTGAAGACCTCGCCCCAGCGAAGAAAAACCACCTTCCGTGTTGGCCTGTGTCACTGGCTCAAAAAAGCGAGCCCGGTGTCTTGGATGCGGCCAATGCGCCTTATGTGGTCGAGTGTCTAAAAAAGGCCTCGAGTGCGTGTCTTGAAGGCCAAGCGCAAGCCCTCATCACCGGACCCGTACACAAAGCCATCATCAACCAAGCGGGCGTGGCGTTCACTGGTCACACCGAGTATTTGCGGGATGAGGCGGGTGTGGCGGAGGTGGTGATGATGCTCGCCACCACGGTGGGGATTGCTGGGGACAGCCAATCTCGCTCTTTATCTCAAGCCATCCCATTGCGGGTGGCGTTGGTGACCACCCACCTGCCGTTGTCTGAGGTGCCCAAAGCCATCACGGCTGAGCGTTTGCGTGATGCAATCACCATCACGCACCGTGACCTCAAAGAACGTTTTGGCATCGACCATCCCCGTCTGTTGGTCTTGGGCCTCAATCCCCATGCAGGTGAGGACGGCCATTTGGGGCGAGAAGAGATCGAGACCATCACACCGACCATTGAGGCATTGAACGCCCAAGGCCTCTCACTCACAGGTCCTTTGCCCGCCGATACGGCTTTTGTGCCGAGCCGCTTGGCCACCGCCGATGCGGTGGTGGCGATGTATCACGACCAGGGTTTGCCTGTCTTAAAGCACGTGGGCTTTGGCCAGGCGGTCAACATCACCTTAGGCCTTCCCTACATCAGAACCTCAGTCGATCACGGCACCGCACTCGATATCGCGGGCCAAGGGATCGCTGATCTGGGGAGTTTTAAAGAAGCCTTGACCATGGCCGAGGCGCTCATGGGTTCAATGGTCTCCACCACACCATGAGTCATAACGCCTACCGGCACAAAAAACGCTTTGGGCAACACTTTCTCACCGACCAAGGCGTGATTGATGCCATTGTCCAGGTCATCCATCCCCAACCGGGTCAATCATTGATCGAAATCGGACCTGGGCAGGGGGTGCTCAGCCGACCTTTATTAAAAGCATGCGGTGCCTTGACGGTGGTGGAGATCGACAGAGACTTGGCGGGTCAGTTGGCCGAACGCCTAGCACCCGTCGGGGGTGATCTTGAGATCATCAATCAAGACGTGCTCAATTATGACTTTCCAGGCAACCACCTAAGAGTCGTGGGTAACTTGCCCTACAACATCTCAACGCCTTTGTTGTTTCATCTGTTTGCTTGTCACGAGCGGATCGCAGACATGCACTTTATGTTGCAAAAAGAAGTGGTCGACCGGCTGGTCGCTTCACCCGGATCTAAGGCGTACGGTCGGCTGTCGGTGATGGCACAGTTTCATGCCACCATGGCTCAGCTGTTTGATGTGCCCCCAGAAGCCTTTGACCCACCCCCGAAAGTGGACTCGTCGGTGATTCGTTTGACGCCGCGCGAGATGAGTGTGAGCGAGCGTGCGCTCGGGGCACCACTTGAGCAGGTGACACGTCAGGCATTTTCTCAGCGCAGGAAAACGCTTCGAAACGCCTTGTCGGGGATGTTGAGCGAAGCACAAATTGAATCGGTGGGCATTGAAGCCTCAGCGCGGGCCGAGACGATTTCAGTGGCGGGCTTTTTGGCGCTGGCCAAAGTCACTGTCGACCAGCCAGCTGAGTTGAATTGAATTGAAACAGATTGGGACCTTGTGACGGGGCCTGGTTGCTTGGTCAGCGCTTATTCGGTCACCAGTTGTTCAGCCAGCGGTTGTTGAACTAGGGCCACTCATGCAAGCGCCAGTAGGCGGGGCGGACAGGTTCCATGTGTGTCTGGTCTGACACAAAATCGCCATTGCCCGTGGTGTCAATCAAGTAATAGCTCGGCCCAACATCTGGAATGATTTTGATCATATAGACTTGGCCCCCTGCGCTGTATTCGTGCACCGTTCGATCATCCTCTTGACGAATGATGACCTGGGGTTGAATTTGTTGGTCTTGGTCTTGCACCTTGGGCGGTAAGGGCGCATCGGCACTCGGCGGGGGCTCTTGAGCCCACGCCATGGCAGCACTCGCCCACAATAAGACCCCAACGCATGCTGGGCATCTGAAAAGCCATTTGCGGCATGGTGTCTGTGATGCGGTGTTTGATGTCATGAGTTGAGTCTACCAGAGGGCGCCTTAAGACAATCGCTTGGACGACTTATGGTCGTCTTTGGGTTTATGATGATGGGCAGTCCATGCAAACGAATGAAATGATGTCTCACGCCCCCCAATTGTGCTTAATCGATGGCTCTTCTTATTTGTATCGCGCCTTTCATGCACTCCCCAGCTTAAGCAACGCCGAAGGCCAGCCCACGGGTGCCATCTTTGGTGTGGCCAACATGCTCAGACGCTTGATCGAACAACACCAGCCCGAACGGGTGGTGGTGGTGTTTGATGCGCCCGGCCAAAACTTTCGACATGAGCTGTTCGATCAATACAAAGCCAATCGGCCACCGATGCCCGATGAGCTTCGCTCACAAATTGAGCCGTTGTATGAGCTCATAGACGCCATGGGTCTCAAGCGCTTGATTGTGGAAGGCGTGGAGGCCGATGATGTCATTGCCACCCTCACCGATAAAGCACGGAGTGATGGCTTCAATGTATTGATCTCATCTGGAGACAAAGACCTCGCGCAATTGGTGACTGAGGGTGTGGTGGTTGAAGACAGCATGCAAAACAAGGCATTCACACCGGCCTTGGTTGAAGAGAAGTTTGGGGTGGGGCCGAAGTTGGTGGGGGATTTGTTGGCATTGACCGGGGACAGTTCCGACAACATCCCAGGTGTGGAGAAAGTGGGGCCGAAGACCGCCGCTAAGTGGCTCAACCAATACGGCAGTTTGGATGCCTTGATGGCCCATGCCGATGAAGTCGGTGGCAAAGTGGGGGAGAACCTTCGTGCCGCACTCGATACCTTGCCATTGTCACGGTCTCTGGTGGCACTCAAATGTGATGTCGATCTTGGCCTAGAGGTCAATGACCTGACCCCTGCCAATCCAGAAGATGACAAGCTCGTGACCTTGCTCAGGCGTTTTGGGTTTGCCACTTGGCTCAAACAATACCAAACCGGTGGTGATGCCTCTGATGCGGATGCACCAGCCGCGGTTGAGGCCTCTGAGATGAGTGTGGCGGTGACCACCGTGACGACCCACCAAGCCCTCGATGAACTGATCAATGCATTGACGGCAGCGGACTTGATGGCGTTTGATACCGAGACCACCAGCCTAGAGGCCCTGCAAGCGGACTTGGTGGGATTGGCATTCGCCACAGAACCGGCCAAAGCTTGGTATGTGCCCTTAGCCCACCACGACCAAGTCACTGAGTTTGAGCCGGCTCAAGTGTTGGCGCGCGTGAAGCCCCTATTAGAAGATCCATCGCGTTTGAAGGTGGGCCAAAACCTCAAATACGATCTCAACGTGTTGCATCGTGCTGGCATTGATCTGGCCGGCATCGCCCACGACACCATGCTCGCCTCTTATGTCTATCACTCCACCGGCACACGCCACGACATGGACTCTTTGGCCACGTTTTATTTGGGGAGACAAACCACCTCATTCGAAGCGGTGGCAGGCAAAGGTAAGAACCAAGTGACCTTTGACCAAGTCGATGTGGACAAAGCCGCTGCCTACGCTGGAGAAGACGCGGAGGTCACGCTGGCCCTGCACCAACATATCTGGCCCATGCTTGAGGCCTTGCCCAAACCGGCCGCCATTTATACTGACATTGAAATCCCATTGCTCAGTGTGTTGGCCCGGATGGAGCGTGTGGGCGTGGCGCTAGACTGCGACAAACTCCACGCGCAAAGCAAAGAAATTGAAAGCCAACTCCAGACCTTAGAGACCGCCGCTCATGAGGCAGCCGGCCAGGCGTTCAACCTGAGCTCACCCAAGCAACTCCAAGACATTTTGTTTGAGCAACAAGGCTTGCCGGTGGTTCGCAAAACACCCAAAGGCCAGCCCTCCACGGCAGAAGACGTACTCCAAGAATTGGCCACCGATTATGAGTTGCCGCGGTTGATTTTGTCGCACCGTTCTTTGGCCAAACTCAAAAGCACCTACACCGACCGTTTGCCAGAGAAAGTGAACCCAACCACGAATCGCGTGCACACGCACTACCACCAAGCCATCACCGCCACGGGTCGGCTTTCATCCCAAGACCCCAACCTCCAAAACATTCCGATCCGCACCGAGGAAGGCCGCCGGGTTCGGCAAGCGTTTATCGCGCCCAAGGGCCGCGTGATGTTGGCCGCCGATTACTCCCAAATTGAGCTCAGAATCATGGCGCACTTGTCCCAAGACGAAAGACTCTTGGGCGCGTTTGAGGCGGGTGAGGATGTGCACAAAGCCACCGCAGCCGAGGTCTTTGATTGCTCGGTTGATGCGGTCACCAAAGACCAACGCCGTGCCGCCAAAGCGATTAACTTTGGTCTGATGTATGGCATGAGCGGTTGGGGCTTGGCCAAACAATTGGATCTATCGCGTTCAGAGGCCAGCGCCTACATTGAGCGCTACTTCGAACGCTACCCCAAGGTTCGTCAGTTCATGGACGACACACGCGCGGCTGCCAGAGAGCAAGGCTATGTGGAGACCATCATGGGCCGGCGCTTGTGGACGCCCGATATCAAGGCCAGAAACCCACAAAGACGACAAGCTGCTGAGCGGGCGGCGATCAATGCGCCCATGCAAGGCTCGGCCGCGGACATCATCAAACGCGCGATGATCTCGGTGGATGCTTGGTTACAAAGCGAGGAGATTCCGGCGTTGTTGGTGATGCAGGTCCACGATGAGTTGGTGCTCGAGGTCGATCAGGCCGCACTCGATGCGGTCACAAAAGGCGTTGTGGCGCGCATGGAATCGGCCTGTGAGTTGCGCGTGCCTTTGGTGGTGGACACCGGCACTGGACCCGATTGGGACAGCGCCCACTAAAAAGATGTTCAACGATTGGGAACTTCTCTGAGATCGGCCAGTCATAGAATTACCATGTACATGGTGTGATCCTTCCTCCTCCCTGGATTGGGTCACATTCGGGCTCGGTTATCGTCCCCTTACACCGAGTCCGAACGCTGGGCCCCAGGTACTCCCTCACCTGGGGCCTTTTTTTATGGCTGTGAGGGCTATACTGTGCAGATTGACGCGACTTTTTTAAGTAAAGCCAGAGTACAGGGGCAAATGTCATGTTGCATGTGATCGTTTTGGCAGCCGGCGAGGGCAAGCGAATGCGCTCTGCCCAGCCCAAAGTTCTTCAGCCCGTGGGCGGGCGGGCGATGCTCGCACACCTTCTAGACACTGTCTGGGCTTTAAACCCCGATGAGGTGCACGTGGTCGTTGGCCAAGGTGCTGAGACGGTGCAAGCGAGTTTGGGTGATTTCAAAGGGCGCTTTGCCCACCAAACCGAGCGGCTGGGGACGGGGCACGCCACCTTGCAAGCGATTTCAGAGATCCCAGATAGAGCCCGCGTGTTGGTGTTGCCCGGTGACATGCCTTTGGTCCGACCACACACCCTACAAGCGCTGTTGGACGAATCAGCGCCGGTGAGCCTGTTGAGCTTTATGGCCGATGACCCCACCGGTTATGGGCGGATCTTGCGCGATGGGCAAGACAGGGTCACCGAAATCCGTGAGCAGGCCGATGCCAGCGCCCAAGAAGCGATGGTCAAAGAAGTCAATTCGGGTGTGTTGGTGGCAGACTGTGAGGCGTTGGGGTCCTGGTTGGAGCACCTCGCGCCCAGAAACGCCCAAGGTGAGTATTACCTGACCGATGTGGTGGGCCTGGCGGTGGCCGATGGTCAACACGTCTCAGGCGTGATCGCTGAAGACCCGAACGAATTGATGGGCGCCAATGACCGGGCGCAATTGGCCATGCTCGAGCAGGTCTTGCAAACCCGTTGCCGTCGGCAATTGATGGCCGATGGCGCGATCTTAGAAGACCCAATGAGCGTGTATGTCAAAGGCTCGGTGCAAGTCGGCCAAGATGTGGTGATTGGGCCACAGGTCACCTTTGAAGGTGAGGTGATCTTAGGCGATGGCGTGGTGATTGGCCCAGGGTGTGTGGTCGCTGAGAGCACATTGGCCGCTCGCACCCAGATCAAAGCCCACTGTGTGTTGGAAGGCATTGAAACAACCGGTCCCTGCCAGATTGGGCCCTTCGCCCGTCTCAGGCCAGGAACCGAGTTGGCCTCAGGGGTCAAAGTGGGGAATTTTGTGGAGATCAAAAAGGCTCAATTGGCCGAGGGCGCCAAAGTCAGTCATTTGAGCTACATCGGCGATGCGACGCTTGGGCAGGACGTCAATGTGGGTGCGGGCACAATTACGTGCAATTACGATGGCACCAACAAACACCAAACCACCATTGGGCCGGGCGCGTTCATTGGCTCCAACAGCTCACTGGTGGCGCCGGTCCGGATTGGGGAACGGGCGGTGATCGGGGCGGGCAGCGTGATCAGCAAAGACGCCCCAGCCGATCAATTGAGCCTGACGCGCGCGCCACAGCGCCAAATTGAAGGCTGGCGTCGGCCTGAGAAAAAGAAAAACTGAACCCCTTGAGGTTGTTGCACTCCAAACAATCACTAAAAAGCCAGTGGTGCCGTGACTGAATTGTCCAAGAAGCTTTCGGTTGTGGCGTGGTATTTGCATCAAGGCTGCGGTATCCTCAATAAACGATAAACTGAAGCGATCTGGAGCCAATGACCTGCCATGAATGAACCCAATGTCGAGTTTTCCCACACGCCTGAGATGGACCCATTACAAAAAGAGACCAACACTTGGGCATTGATCATGCACTTGTCTTTGTTGGCGGGCTTTTTGGTGCCACTGGCGGGGTTGGTTGCGCCGATTGTGATTTATTTGATGAAAAAAGAAGCGCTGCCCGGACTGGTCGACCACGGCCATGTGATTTTTAATTGGATCATCAGTGTGGTGGTCTACGCCGTTATTGGTGCACTTTTGGCCATCGTGTTGATTGGCGTGCCGATATTGATCGCGCTGGCGGTTGTGGCGGTGATCTTCCCCATTGTGGGTGCCATCAAAGCCTCAGATGGGGTGGTGTGGCGTTATCCCTTATCCATTCAAGTGTTTAAAAAAGCGGAGTAACAACCAAGCTTATGAGTGATGTTAAAAAACCACCTTTGGTGGTATCGAACGTGATTTTCTTTGTGGCCATCAACATCATTGGGTTGGTGATCGCGCCCATTTACGGAATCATGGTGGGGTTCAGCGGCTGGACCTGGGCCTTTGCAGCCACGGTTTGGATCTTGAGTGGTTTGTCGATCACCATGGGCTACCACCGCTTGTGGTCACACCGGACCTACAAAGCCGCCTGGCCACTGCGCTTGGCACTGGCGATCTTTGGCACGTTCTCACTCCAAAACTCAATTTATGTCTGGGCGGCGCGCCACCGGGTGCATCACCGCCATGTCGATGATGTCGACCACGATCCCCATTCCATCAAGTCTGGGTTTTGGCACGCGCACATCGGGTGGATGCTCAGACACTGGAAAACCAGTGAGGTGGACTTTAGCCAAGCCAAAGACTTAGAAAACGATCCCATCGTGATGTGGCAACACAAGCACTATTGGAAGTTAGTCTGGTTGTTTAACTTAGGGATTCCACTCGCGCTCGGGTTTTTGGTGGGCGATGTGTTGGGCATGGTGTTGCTGGCCAGTGGGTTTCGGTTGGCGTTTTCTCAACACTGCACGTTTTTCATCAACTCATTGGCGCACACGTGGGGCAGACGCACTTACAGCGATGAGGACTCCTCGCGCGATAACGGCGTGATTGCTTTGCTGACTTGGGGTGAGGGGTATCACAATTACCACCACACTTTTCAAGCCGATTACCGCAATGGCCTCCGCTGGTGGCAGTTCGATCCCGGTAAATGGCTGATCGCCATTGCTGCTTGGTTTGGCTTGGCGCAAGGATTGAAACGCACGCCCAAGTTCAAAATTCAACGGGCGCGTTTACAAATGCAATTCAAACAACTCGAACAGCGTCTGGCTCAATCGGAGGCACACGCCAACTGGCGCGCGACTTTAGAGGTTGAGTATCAGCAGTTCAAAGACACCGTGGCACAGTGGCAGGCGGTTCAAGCCGAGCGGGTACAGGCCGGAGCCGATGCGCTGCGTGATCGTTGGTACCGTACGCAGTTTAGGACGCGTTACAAAGAGCTTGAGTATCGGATGAAAATGCAGGCCCATCGTTTGTCTAGCCTGCAAAGACTCACCCGCGCCACCGCCTAAACCGTGATGCGGGGCATGGCTTTTTGGGCAGCCTTCGGGTTGCTCTTGCCCCAAGCCCTCTGGGTCCGTCGAACAACGCCTCGATTTCAAGGGGCAGCGGGCGATCCTTGCGGGCTGGCTGTCTCCGATGCCCTCGATCAATCAAAACCACCACTTCAACTGCTGGGTCTGGGTGATTCCATCATCGCAGGCGTGGGTGCGAGCCACCACACCGAGGCCTTGGTGGCGCAAGCTGCACGGGGCTTGAGTGAGACATTAAATCGCCCCGTGGCTTGGCAGGTCCATGGAAAAATTGGTGCCGATGCCCGGCGCATTGCTCACGAGGCCCGCACAATCGATTGGCCAAGTGAGGTCGATGTGGTGGTGATTTCAACAGGGGTGAATGATTTGTTGGGCCTGAGCACAATTGCTCAATGGCAAGACAAGATTGTCCAGCTGATTGAAACGGTTCGCTCATATGCCCCCAATGCTTGGATTGTGTTTTGTGGGCTGCCGCCCATGCAGGTGTTTCCGCGCTTACCGCGCCCACTCAAGTTTGTGTTGGGGTATCGTGCCCGTCACCTTGATGAGAGCTTAGGCCAGGTCGCTGGTTCTTTCGACCGGGTGAGTTGGGTGCCAATTCAGTCGCCGATCGAGTCACCAATTGAGTCACCAATTGAGTCACCAATTGAGGCACCAATTGAGGCACCAATTGAGGCACCAATTGAGGCACCAATTGAGGCAACGGCTGACTTGCCTGGGGAGTTACCCGATCAATCACCTTTGACGCCTGAGATGTTCGCAGGCGATGGTTTTCATCCAGGGCCTTTGGGTTATCAGGCTTTGGGGCAGGGCTTGGCCAAAGCCGTGGCGGCGTCGATCAAGTCAGCTTGAAAAAGGCCTCAGCGGTCTGGGTGGTTTGTTCGGCCAGGGTTTCAACCGAGACACCGCGACATTGAGCCACGGTTTGAGCAATCCAAGGCAGCCACTGGGGCTCGTTGCGGTGGCTTTTGACCTTGGGCCTTAAATCTCTGGGCTTTAGGTAGGGCGCATCGGTTTCGATCATCAAGCGGTCTGAGGGGATTTCGGCGACGAACTCTTTAAGGTGGTGGCCACGGCGCTCATCACAAATCCAGCCGGTGATGCCGATGTGGCAATCCAGTGCCAGGTAGTCGAGCATGGCCTCGCGGGTGTCTGTAAAACAATGTACGACGGCTCCGGTGAGCTTAGATCGATAGTCTTTTAAGATCGCCATGAAATCCTCATGGGCGTCGCGCTGATGCAAAAAGACCGGTTTTTGGCAAGCCACGGCCAGTTCCAGTTGCCGCTCGAAGGCTTTGTGCTGGGCCAGGCGGGGTGAAAAATCTCGGAAATAATCCAGGCCACATTCGCCCACAGCGACCACTTTTGGGTGTTGGTGGAGCTCAGCAAGCACGGTTTCGGTATCGTGGCTAAAGTCTGAGGCGTGGTGGGGGTGGACGCCGGCGGTGGCGGTTAAGACGTCAGGCCATTGGGCAACGAGCTTGGTGGCTTCTATGGCGCCTTGTTCGGTGGCGCCGGTGACGACCATGTGGGCCACGCCAGCGGCCTGGGCGGCTGCGATCACCGCCCCGCGGTCGATATCAAAGCTGTCGTGGGTGAGGTTGCAGCCGATGTCGATGAGTTTGATATTTTTCATGGTGTCTTATTGTACGAGATGGGGTAGAATAAGCGGTCTAATTGGCATGCCGGCTTAGCTCAGTTGGTAGAGCAACTGATTTGTAATCAGTGGGTCGGGAGTTCGAATCTCTCAGCCGGCACCAATTTTCCCAACCAACCTCTCTCTCAAGCCTCTGTGAATTTGCTCAGCTGATCATTTCCAAGAGTCTGAATTCTCTTACGCGCAGAGTTGAGATTGTCATATTTCCAGGCCCGGCTGATCGTGTTACGTTCGTCACACCAATGATTCTGGGGTCTTAATTTATGACACATCTAAGCCTCCTTCTTCCAGACGACATCACCCGCTCGCTCGACGAGGAAGCGCGCTTGACTGGGCAAAACCGCTCGACCGTGGTTCGAGAGGCGGTCGAGGTCTATTTGATCAGCCAGGCTCAGGCTCGGCTCTCAGCAGATATGACCGCGGCGGCTCAAGTGCTGGCTAAAGTATTCAATTTCTAGGGCACACTAATTTATCGATCAGTAAGCAATTGACGTTCTGATGAGTCGCCGGAGTGACTTTCATTGATAAGCTCGGTGGTACACACGGCAATCAGAGACTCACAGCGTAGGGCCCGACCACTCAGCACATGTTCACAAATAATGCGCTAGAGCGTATATTATTGTTTTATGCGCTGTAGCGTATTGTCACAAGATATCAGGACTGAGTCATGAACGAACTCGTTAGGTCACCAAAACAACTCGGCAACGCCCTGCGTCGTTTTCGGCGCAAACAGGACCTGACCCAAGCCCAATTGGGTCAACGGGCCGGATTGCGCCAAGCCACAGTTTCTCAGGTAGAAAATGGCCTAGAAACAGTGAAGCTCAGCACGATTATGGATCTGGCGCGCGCGCTCGACCTTGAATTTGTGCTCCAACCGAGGACTAAAGGCTCACAAAATGAAATTGAGGAGATGTTCTAGTGGCGCAAAAAGTCTCTGAGATTAGTGTCTGAACGATTGAGGTGTGGGCTCATGACCATTCGCTAGATGCTTTCAGCCACGACCAAGTCAAAGAAGTTTAGCAAGCAAGTGAAGATGATCGCGGTGGACGCTTTCGTGAGGCTTAACAACAAACAAGCCAGAAGCCACAGGCTTGCGCTATGCTAGGCCAATACAAACACGCAGTTGATGGCGAGATAGCATTAGACATGTCATGGCAATGGCAGAAATAGGCCAAGCAGAATGGATTGCAGTCGTGGTCACGATGATCACGGTTTTGTCGGTTGTGTTCTTTCACTTTGAGGGGATTGCGGCACTCAATCGCTGGAGCAAGCGCCAGCCTAGCCATGAACGCCTAGATCACCACCACCGACCCACGTTACTCAAAGTTGTTTTCGCTTTGCTGCTGATCCACATCATCGAGATCTGGTGGTTTGGTGCGGCTTTTTGGCTACTCGCTGGCCTGCCTGGGCTCGGCGAGATCGTCGGCTACGCCAACATGAATTTCTTAGAGTATGTCTATTTCTCCGCCACCACCTACACGACGGTGGGTTATGGCGATCTCTATGTCACAGGCCCCATGCGTTTTTTGGCAGGCACTGAGGCCTTGGTCGGGTTTATGTTAATCACTTGGTCGGCCTCATTCACCTACCTCATCATGGTCCGAACTTGGGGTGAAGGGACCAACTCAGAGCGCTAAACCAGGCTCGCCTGACCATCATCAGTTGACCTTTGACAGGCTCACCTGAATTCTGGCGAAGCAAGTGATCAAAAAGTTAAACCTCGACAAAGTATGCCCCCAGAATGTGCTCGAGTTGATGGGTCTGCGGGGGAGGAAGTAAAAAAAGAGAGATGATAAATGCCTTGTCACTAAAACCTAAAAGTCATGGAGCGCTAAAACCCACAAAGCGTGCGGCGTTAGAACCGACAATCGATCGGTTTGAGTTAAAAGATGGCCACACCTCAACAAAAGCTTGCCAGTTCGCTTGAACAGTTAAAACGGGTCCAGGAGGACACCGGTACGGTTGTGCGCTCAGATCAACTCAGTCGAACATACCGAAACAGGCTGATCCAGAATGGGTTCCTCTCCAAAGTCATGCGTGGCTGGTACAGCGCGACAAGCCTGTATGAGCTACCTGCAAAGTGGTAGAGGACATTTTGACGCTATGACGCTTTAACGCTATAATGGCATACCAGCTTAAAATTGAAAAAGTGCTATGAGTAATCCATCTAAGCGTTCCACGGTGTATTTTGATCCGCAACTGCACGCAGCGCTGCGTCTTAAGGTCGCGCATACAAATCGTTCTCTGTCAGATATTGTCAATGAGGCTGTCCGTGCGGCATTGGCTGAGGACCAGGAGGATCTGGCGGCGTTTGAGGAGCGGGTGGCTGAGCCGACCCTGAGTTATGAGGCGCTGCTTGACGACTTGAAGGCCAATGGCAAGCTATAAGCTCGTATTTAAGAAATCTGTTTCCAAAGATCTTCGCTTCATACCGAATAAGGATGTTGCCCGCATACTCCGGCGGATAGAGGGTTTGCAGGATAATCCTCGCCCTGATGACAGTGAAAAACTCTCGGGCCAGGAGCGTTACCGAATTCGCCAAGGGGCATACCGAGTGATCTATGAACTGGAAGATGAGCGTCTTGTCGTGACGGTTGTCAAGGTAGGCCATCGAAAAAACGTCTATAAAAGTCGCTAGTGTCATTCAATCGATGCGTACTGTTATGTCGCAGCACAGCGACGCAGCGCCGGCCAACGTGAATGCTGAACTTTTTATTTGATCTCGCTTCTGGACTGGTGGGTTGGGCCGGCACTTCTCATACACACCTGGCCCTCACGGTGAGGTTTGTTCAGAATACTTCGGACTGATCCGACCAAGATGATTGTATCGGTGGGGTTGCATGCCAAATATTTCGACGTCATCGAGCATCTGGCCACAGCTCAGATCTCGTGTATTATCGAGGGGGTTTTGGATCTGTTCTTCGCTCAGGAGACTAAAGAACGGCTCGGTAACGGCGTTATTCGAGCAGTTGCCCTGTCGGCTTGAGCCGAACTTTGGTGTTGAAAACAGTATGTGATCACAATCAATCAAGGGTGAGCTAATGGAAAGCACCATTGTATCGGCGGTCATACTGCCTTTATCGCTTTTTATTGTCATGGCCGGAATTGGCCTCAGTCTGACATTGGAAGACTTTGCCAATGTCATTAAATACCCCAGAACCGTCGTTGTCGGTCTGTGTGGTCAACTGATCTTGCTGCCTTTGATTGCTCTGGTGATGATCTGGCTGATCCCGTTTACCAGCCCGTTGGTGGCCGCTGGGTTTTTGATCATTGCTTTGGCACCAGGGGGAGCGACCTCCAATCTGTTCACCTTTTTGGCCAAAGGCGAGGTCGCGGCCAGCATCACCCTAACGGCGGTGATCAGTCTGATTACACCCTTCACCATGCCCCTTCTAGCTGCCTGGTTTTTAAACGTCGTGGAGCCGGGTCAGATTGAGTTGCCGATCGGTCAGACCGTTGTCCAACTGGTGGCCATTACTTTCGTTCCTGTGACCCTCGGTATGGTGCTTCGTCGCTATGCCACCCGGGTGGCGCAGAAGATGCAAACCCCCGTCCAGGCATTCAGTCTGGCGACATTGTTCGTCATCATTGCCGCGCTCATGGTAGAAAACTGGGATGTCTTTATCGCCAACTTTGCCACCATGGCGCCTTGGGTTACTTTGCTGGGGGCCGTCGCCTTTGCTGGCGGTTACACACTCGCCTGCATTGCTGGCGTCAGTCAGGCCGGTCGACGCACCCTGAGTTTTGAGATTGGTTTACAAAACGGCACCACCGCGCTTTTGGTGACCGCGACCATTCTGCAGATTCCCGAGACCACGATCGCGCCTATGTTCTATTCCCTTGTGATGTTCGTCTTTGCTGGGGCAGCGTTGCTGGTGTTCAAGAAGATGGGCACACCAGCGAGTGGCGAGGCGGCCAGAGATGAGGCGCCTAAGATCTAGGTGCAATGTGCCAGGAGGCATTGCGTGTGTCACCCACACGATCTGATTCCACCTAGACCGCCCGCTTGGCCACCACCAGTTGGCCTTGGACAGGTTCACCTGAATTCTCGCGAAGCACTTGGTCGTAAAGTTTAATCTCGACAAAGTGCGCCCCCAAAATGCGCTCAAGATAAGGCTGGGCATGCTGATATCGACCAGTGGTCGGGTCAGCCAAGAAGTGATCACCTTCGCAAGACTCGACCGAGAACGCCAACACGCCACTGGGTTCGAGTCGCTGATGGCACATCGTCACGATGTCCTCGATGTCACCACAGTAGATGAAAACATCGGCTGCGATGATGGCGTGCCAGGTTCGACTTGTTTGGCTGAGAAAGCTTCTCACATCGTCCCGGGTTAAAGAGACATAACAGCCGCGTCTCGCCGTTTGATCGAGCATGTTTTGAGATAAGTCCACACCATCGAGGGTTTTCACTCTCTCGCCAAGGTAAACACCCACCAAACCCGTGCCACAACCCAAGTCCAGCACATTCGAGGTGCTGGGTGTGGCGAGCTGATCGAGCAGTTTTTCACTGAGCACCTGTGGCACCACATAGGCCAGATTTTCAACCAGTTGCTCATCAAAGCGCTCAGCATAATCATCAAAAAGCGCTTCAATGTATTGAGGCAATGGCGCCGGTGTTTCTTTGCCCCGAGCCAAAGCTAAGAAGTGTTGGGTGGTGGCGCACTCAGGGTTTAGTCCATGCGCTTTCTCTAAATACGGCAATGCTTCAGCAGTGCGTCCATAACGCATTAGAAAAAACCCAAGTCTTGCATGACTTCCATAAAACCTTGGTTCAAACTCGATGGCCTGCCTTAGAGTGGCTTCAGCAGCAACTGGGTTGCCTTCCTTAGAAAAAGTGTTGGCATGGAGCAGTAGATCCCCAGTGGGGTTCCAGTGCTCTCCCTCTCTGGGTTTGTTGAGCTTTTCTTGAGCTTGCTGCAGGTGATGCCTAAGCGCGGGATGATTTGGATGATGCTTCAGACCATCAGTGAGTGCTTGTTCTGCCTTTTCATATTGACCTTGGTCCATCAAGGCCAAACCCAGCGCGTTCCAACCAGATGGTTTTTCAGGTGCTTTTTTAACCAGATCGCTGGCCACTTCAGCGGCCAAATCGCACTCACCGCACCCACGTAACGCAATCGATAGGTTGGCCGATAAGCTCGGCGACAGCTCACTTTTTATGTGTTTGGATTTAAGTAAATCTCTTGTGGCTTCAAATGCTTTTTTGTGCAGCAGCAAGCCCGTGTGTGCCAGTAATACCGATTCATTATCAGGAAACAGCCTCACCAATTCGTCGGTCTTCGCCAACGCTTCGGCTTGATGACCCTGAGCCCACAGCTTAACTGCAACTGAAACAGCTTCATCAATCTCGACTGGATGATCTGGCATGGGCGTCCTCTATCGATTGGATCTTTGAGGGAGATACTGTAGCTCAAATTGGCTAGATTGGGCGGCCCATCAACATCAAAGCCAAGCCCGCGACAGCCAAGAGCAACAAAAGCCCCAAACAACCACAGCCCGTTCGAATGGTTTCTCCAAATGAATCAGCGCCCAGTAAAGCGCCAATAATCACCACAACGATGAGCAGTGTGAGCAGTTCAAGCATGCTTTGGATCTCAGGTCAATTCATACAACTGAAACTTGAGTGTACTAAAACATCGTTGGCTGTGAACGAAATTGTGGAGGAGATGAGCCGATGAAGATCCTGGTGAAATTTAATGTGGTGTCGTTTGATCAATGGTTGGGTGTGTTCAGAGCGCACCAAGGCTTGCGAGAGTCAGCGCACATCCGTGATTTGTTTGTGGGCAGAGAGGCCGACAATGAATGCGCAATCGTTTGCCTGTTTGAGGCTGAATCTGAAGCGGCGTTTCATGCCTTCATGGAAAAGCCTGAAAACATCGAATCCCGCGAAAAAGCCGGGCATATCTTGGCGAGCACCACCATCACCGCGTTAGAAGATGTGATGTAAAAAAATGGGCACCCGAGGGTGCCCACAACTCAGATCACTTTTGGTCTGACGAATTAACGCATGGTCGGACGCTTGGTGGCAGAGGTCGATGCGGGAAGGACTGGTAGCTGCAAGGCATCGGCCGGAATCTCACCTTCGAGGGCCCCATAGAAAGCCATCAAAGCATCTAAATCTTCTTCTTTGAGATCATTGCCCAGCTGAACCCGTGCCATGATTTGGGTGGCGTCTTTCAAGTCCCAAACAGAGCCATCATGGAAGTAAGGATAGGTGCGGGTGATGTTGCGAAGCGATGGTGCTTTAAAGACATACAGATCCTCTTGCTTCTGCGTCACCGCAAATTTACCCACGTCCATGGGCATGGTGGATTGGTTGATGCCAATGTACTCACGCGTCGCTTCCCAATAGGACTCGACCACGCCAAAGCGCGCTTGAATTTGGCCACCCAGAGCGGGGCCGGCATGACAGCCCACGCAACCTTGGTTGATAAAGACATCAAGACCGGCGAGTTCTTGTTCGTTCAAGGCCTCAATGTCGCCTTTTAAGAACTCATCAAAGCGGTCGGGTGTTGTGAGCGTGCGCTCAAACACCCCAATTGCATTGGCGATGTTGTCGTAGTTCAGCGGATCTTCTTGTTCGGGGAAAGCGTCATCGAAACGTTCCACGTACTCAGGCATCGAGGCAATGCGATCAACAGCGGCACCTTCGTGCGGCAGGGCCATCTCGATGGGGTTTAGGACAGGGCCTTTGGCTTGTTCTTCCACATCGGCCGCGCGCCCATCCCAAAACTGTGTTGCGTGCAAAGCCGCATTCAATACCGTCGGTGAGTTTCTTGGACCTGCTGTCCAGCGGTGCCCCAGAGATGTAGGGATGTTGTCCACGCCATAAGTGGCCAGGTTGTGGCAGGTATTGCAAGAAATCACCCCACTTTGAGACAGTCTCGGATCGTAGTAGAGCATTTTCCCAAGCTCGACTTTGGCGTCGGTGATGGGGTTGCCTTCTTTTTCAACCACCGCAGGCAGGGGCGAGAAAAGGGCTTGGGCGGTGCGTTGCAAGGCCTCAGCATCCGGTGAGGCTTGGGCCATATGGCCAGCACCTATCGCGATGGCACAAGCAGACAAGGTCAGTAATGGACGGAACATGTTGATTTGGCTCCCTAGGTATTAAAAACAATGCATTGATATCAAGCACTCAAGCGACTCCAGCCCGAGCACAACTGTATTATTAGACAAAGCGCATGTAAGCTATTTGACCCATGTCAATTGAGCGCTTTTTTTGGGGATTTTGAGGCCGTTGAAGCGTTCAGGCCAGAAAACACGAATGCTGATCAATCAATTTGGAGACTCTTTGCCAGTGACACCGAGACCCAGGCAGACCAACCCAGGGCGTATTTGCGCATGAGCGAGACGCTTTTCCCGCATTTGGCGGGACAACAAACGCCATGATCTGGGATCAGTGGCCATAGCCAGCGGGTATCGGGCCCATTGGGGAAATCGATGCAGCCGAAAACCCAATCACCCTATACTAGTATCAAAAGAAACCGAATGAACATCAGGCGACTCGTTTGACCGATTCGCTTATACCCAATCTTTAGGAGGATTAAATATGTCAGAAACAGCCAAGTGCCCCGTCATTGATTTTGTGCCCAAGCAAGCCTCTGCTGCGGCGCGAACAAACGCTGACTGGTGGCCGAATCAACTCAACCTCACCATGTTGCGTCACAACTCACCGGCCTCAGATCCCATGGGTGAGACCTTCGACTACGCCGAAGCCTTTAAAAAGCTCGATCTCGATGCGGTAGTGAAAGACCTGCATGCATTGATGACCGACTCTCAAGACTGGTGGCCGGCCGATTGGGGTCACTATGGCGGTTTGTTCATTCGGATGGCTTGGCACAGCGCGGGCACGTATCGCATCAGCGATGGTCGCGGCGGTGGTGGCGCGGGCCAGCAGCGGTTTGCCCCACTCAACAGCTGGCCTGACAACGCCAACCTCGACAAAGCCCGTCGATTGCTTTGGCCGATCAAACAAAAATATGGCGCGGCTTTGTCTTGGGCCGATTTGATGATCTTGGCCGGCAACGTCGCGTTAGAGTCCATGGGCTTTGAGACCTATGGCTTTGGCGGTGGGCGTCCCGATGTGTTTGAACCCGAAAACATCTACTGGGGGCCTGAAGGCGAGTGGTTGGAAGACCAGCGTTACTCTGGCGACCGGGAGCTGGAAAACCCATTGGCTGCGGTCCAAATGGGGCTGATCTACGTCAACCCAGAAGGCCCCAATGGCAACCCAGATCCTTTGGCGTCAGCCAAAGACATCCGTGAAACATTTGCCAGAATGGCCATGAACGATGAAGAGACCGTGGCGCTCACAGCCGGTGGTCACACCTTTGGCAAGTGCCATGGGATAGACGACCCAGAAAAATATGTGGGCCCTGAGCCTGAGTCGGCAGACATCACCGAACAAGGTCTGGGTTGGAAGAATAGCCGTGGCACAGGCCATGGTGTCGACACCATCACCAGTGGCATCGAGGGCGCTTGGACCAACGACCCGATCAAATGGGACAACGGTTATTTCGACAACCTGTTTGGTTACGAGTGGGAATTGGTGAAAAGCCCAGCCGGTGCTTGGCAGTGGGAGCCCAAGGAAGAAGCAGCCCGCATCGTTCCCGATGCCCACGATCCGAATTTAAAGAACAAGCCCATGATGACCACGGCGGACATGGCGCTTCGCATGGACCCTGCCTATGAGAAGATCTCGCGGCGTTTTTGGGAAAACCCCAAAGAGTTTGAGGAAGCCTTCGCCAAGGCCTGGTACAAGCTCACGCACCGTGACATGGGCCCAATCTCGCGCTATTTGGGTAAATTGGTGCCAGATTCAGAGCCACTGATTTGGCAAGACCCAGTGCCTGCCGTCGATCATGCTTTGGTCGATGCCGAAGACATCAAAGCCCTAAAGGCCAAAGTCTTGGCCAGTGATCTGACCATTTCTGAGATGGTCCGCATTGCATGGGGCTCGGCAGCCACCTTTAGGGGCTCTGACAAGCGTGGCGGCGCCAATGGTGCCCGCATTCGCCTAGCCCCTCAGAAAAACTGGGCAGTCAATCAGCCTGAGTCATTAGGGCGTGTGTTGGGCGTGATTGAAGGCATTGCCTCAGACTTCAACCAGTCGGCCACCGGTGGCAAAAAGATCTCTGTGGCTGACATGATTGTGTTGGCTGGTTGTGCGGGTGTTGAGCAAGCCGCCAAAAATGCTGGTTACTCGATTGATGTGCCATTCATCCCTGGTCGGACCGATGCCACCGAAGAGCAAACCGATGTTGAATCGTTTGCTGTGTTGGAGCCAAGAGCCGATGCCTTCAGAAACTACATGGAGAAAGGATTGGGTGGTGCACCGGAAGAGTGGTTGGTTGAGCGTTCGCAGCTTCTGACACTAACCGTGCCTGAAATGACGGCGTTGGTGGGTGGCATGCGTGCACTGAAAGCCAACTATGACGATTCTGATTTGGGCGTGTTCACCAGCCGCCCTGGTGAGTTGACCAATGATTTCTTTGTCAACTTGTTAGAGCCAGGCATGGATTGGAAACCATCCAAACAAGACGGCGTGTTTGACATCGTTGATCCAAAATCAGGCGATGTGAAATGGCAAGGTACCCGAGTGGATCTGGTGTTTGGATCAAACTCTGAGCTTCGAGCGGTATGTGAAGTCTATGGTGGCGCTGATGCAGGTGAGAAGTTTGCCAAAGACTTTGTGAAAGCGTGGACCAAAGTGATGGAGCTTGATCGCTTTGATCTAAAATAAGTGCCTGATAGTGCCATAAGGCATTGATCGAAAAAAGAAAACAGCCCCATCACGGGGCTGTTTTTTTATCGATTGCTGTCAATGTTTGTCACTGTGAAAGGGCTTTGATGAAAGTTTTGTTTAGATCGTGTTATGCTTGTGCACGAACTCAAAACGAAAGGTCAGACTATTTTCCAAACGGCTCTGCTTTAAAAGCTGAAGCCACTAAGAAAAAAAGTGAACTAATGGACGGATGGGTGTCACCAATCCGGACATCGGTAGAGTTTATGCCAATGCTGCCTTAAGTGCAGCGACCCTCTTAACCAGATAACAATTCAAAATAAACGGTTATTGAGGCGATATGACGCACAGCGTCTGCATGTAAACCCAAATTAAAGCCAGCGCCTTAAATGGTGCCGATTGGATGATTCCATGGAGCTAGATGGCTTTAATGCTTTATCGATGCTTAATGCATCACCAACTTAAAAATTGTTGCTTTTGGTGAAGTGATTCGTCAGTGACGTGGCGCCGTGGGCAGTATTTTGTCCGCTTGATCTGTTCATTTTTCTTCTCAGGCCAAGTTTGGTTTGGGAGGAGTTCGTGTGTTCACAAACAAATGGTCAAGCCACAGTTTTGCTTTCAATTAATTAATTGAATATTCATTTAAACCAAAAGGACCAACAATGAGACGAAATCGTTTATCCGAAGCCATCGGCTGGGTGCTCGCTGCAGGCGCTGCTACCGCAGTTCAGGCGCAAGATACCGAGTCCCAGGATGAGTCACAAAGCAGGGAAGTTGATCGGATGGTGGTCACTGCCACCCGAACCGAGGCCCAAGACATGCAGTCGACAGCCCTTGCTGTGCAGGCCATGGATGGGGAAACGCTCGATGACATGGGCGTGGACAACTTCGATGATCTGCAACAAAGCATGCCAGGGATCACAGCCGCCAGCCGTGGGCCGGGGCAGCAAACCATTTTCATTCGTGGCATGGCCGTCCAGCCCATCACAGTATTGCTCTCGGGCGCGCAGGGCACACAGCCCAACGTGGCCTTGTATTTAGATGAGCAGCCTGCCACAGCGCCGGGCCGGAACATGGACATCTATGTGACCGATCTTGAGCGTATTGAGGTGCTTCCAGGGCCTCAAGGCACATTGTTTGGTGCCAGCTCGCAGGCAGGAACCATCCGCTACATCACCAACAAGCCTGAATTGGGTATGTACGAAGCGGGCTTTACGGCCAGTTCATCGTTCATTAAAGAAGGCGATATGAACGCCAGTGGTGAGGGTTACTTCAACTTGCCCATCGGCGATCGCACCGCCATGCGTTTGGCCTACTACAGCGTCCAGCTGGGTGGTTACATCGACAACGTGTTTGGTGAGTTCACGCTAGACCCCAGCATCAATGCTGAATCCGCAGTGGATTTGGGGCCAGATGCCTCTTATGAGACCACCAACAACCTTGAGTTGGTTGAAGAAGACTTTAACGACAGCTTCTACAAAGGCATTCGTTTTGGTCTCTACCATGAGGTCAACAATGACTGGGACATCTTGGTGCAAAACACTTACCAGCAGCTCGGCGCCGATGGTGTGTTTGACTACGATCCCAATGTGGGTGATCTTGAGGTCAATCGCTTCTTCCCAGACAAACTCCGCGATGAGTTCAACCAGCTCTCATGGACCGTCAATGGTCGTGCGGGCATGTTGGATCTGGTCTACACAGGCGCTTATCTAGACCGCCAAGTGGATCAAAATGTGGACTACACGGGGTATAACAATTCAGGTGCGTTTATCGCCTATTACACCTGTACGTATGACAACCCCAACTACATCACGAACTACAACATCGATCCTCAGTTCATCACTGAGAACAGAAGTTGTTTGGATCCAACCAAAGGGACGATCATCGACCAGAAGCATGAACGGTTCACCAACGAGTTCCGTTTCTCAACACCAGCAGATAACCGCTGGCGCTTCGTGGGCGGTGTGTTCATGGACGATTACAAAATCGAGACTCAGGATGACTACGCCTATTTGGCCACGGCTGATCTTGGGTTTGCGCCCAACGCACCGATGGCGGATGCCCAAAGCATCAATCCAAATGCAAGGCCTGCAGGCATAGCATTTTTCAATGACATCACGAGAGAAGAAGAGCAAATCGCTTTTTTTGGTGAGTTCAGCTATGACTTGATACCCAATACCTTGAAAGCCACAGTGGGCCTTCGTCGCTACGATCTTGAGTCATCGTTCGTTGGTTCGTCCAACTTTGCCAACGGCATCTTCGCCGGCTCAATCGATGGAGACAGTGGTCGGGACTACGAGCGCTCAGGTGGTCACAGCCCAGAGCCGTTGGAGCAAAAAGACACCATCACACGGTTCAATCTGTCGTGGACACCCACTGACAACGCATTGTTCTATGCGACCTATTCAGAAGGGTTTAGACCAGGTGGCTTCAACCGAGGCGGTGGCTTGCCTTCCGTCAATCCTGACTTCCCAACCGTTCAGGTCACGTACGACACAGATGATGTGACCAACTATGAAATGGGTTGGAAGACATCGCTGTTGGATAACACGTTGCGCTTTAACGGCAGCGTCTATTGGATTGAGTGGGACAACATGCAGGTGTCTCGTTTCGATCCACAAAACGTCTCCATTCTCACCTTCATCGAGAACTCAGCCGATTCTGAGATCTTCGGTATTGAAGGCGACTTTGTTTGGCGTGCGACACAGAACTTCACCCTCTTTGGTGCGTTTTCTTATAACGACACCGAGCTGAAGTCTGTCGATGCTCAGGTCATTGAGTTGGCACCTGTGGGTAGCTCATTGCCATTGGTTCCCGAGTTCCAAGCGTACTTGCGCGGTCGCTATGAGCGCATGGTCGATTGGGGCTTTGCAGATCTTGCCTTTGTGCAAGCATCGGGATCTTATGCAGGGCATTCCTACAGCTCATTGGTCGCAGAAGTTCGTGAGCGCCAGTCTGGTTACTCAATCGTGAATGCCTCAGCGGGTATTGCGAAAAATGACTGGTCGGTAGAGCTCTTTGTGGACAACGTCTTTGATAAGCGCGCTGAGTTGTTTATCAACGAACAAGACGACATCCCAAGAGTCACCACGAACCGCCCAATGACAGCAGGGGTTAAATTCAGCTACCAGTTCACTGGTTTTTGATTGACTCTCCAAAGGTTGAAGCCACCCTGCGGGGTGGCTAAGATCTAATCATGAAAGATCTGACAGGGCATCCTTAGGATGCCCTGTCTTTACATGAGACCAGCATTTTTTATGAGCCAACCCATCGATCGAGACACAGATCCCAAAGCGCTGCTTCAACAAGCGGAGGGGTTGCTCAAGCAACAACACATTCGACAGGCCGAAGCGCTTTTTGATCAAGTGCTTGTCTTAGAGCCCAATCGCGCCCAAGCCCACTTTTATAAAGCCGTTTGCCGTCGGGCAGAGGGCGACCATGAGCACGCCCTAAAACACCTCCAACAGGCATTGCGGCTCAAACCCGACTATGGACGGGCGTGGCAAGAAATCGGCCACAACCACCGCGACCAACAGCAAAGCGAGGCGGCCATCCGGGCATATCGTGCAGCGGTCGAGCACAACCCAGGCCTACTGGCGAGCTGGAGAGAGCTGGCTCAGTTGTTGCAAGGCCAAGACATGGAAGCCAACGTGGCC
The DNA here is from genome assembly GCA_965655975.1 of Wenzhouxiangella sp. Lineage (GTDB taxonomy): Bacteria > Pseudomonadota > Gammaproteobacteria > Xanthomonadales > Wenzhouxiangellaceae > Wenzhouxiangella. The sequence continues at coordinate 93,093 of CBFHIS010000002.1, read as the reverse complement.
AAAGCCAACTTAGAACGGCTCTCCAATCTGCCTCCGGTGCTTCAAGCGGTCACCTCCATGATGCATGAAGACCGGCTCTATAAGGCTGAGCAATTGTGCAGACACCATCTAAAAGAGCACCCCAAAGACACCGAAGGCATGCGCTTGTTGGCGGCTTTGGGCATGCGTTTGAACGTGCTGGACGACGCTGAGTTTTTGTTAGAGAGCGCCTTAGAATTTGAGCCTGGCTTTGATCTGGCGCGTTTGGACTACGTCAAAGTTTTGCACAAGCGCCAGAAGTTTCAAAAAGCCTACGAGCAAGCACTGGAACTTCGTCGCCGTCTACCGAATAATTTGGCCGCCGAAATGGCTTATGCCAATCAATGTGCAGCCATCGGGCGCTATGAGGAGGCTTTGAGCGTCTTAGATGCTTTGCTTCCCATCAGTCCCAATCCGGCCCACATCCACATCCAGCGGGGGCATGCATTAAAAACCATCGGCGAGCAAGCCCAAGCCATTGAGGCGTATCGGGCATCGGCCAAAGCGCGTCCCTATTTCGGTGATGCCTGGTGGTCTTTGGCGAACATGAAGACCCACCGATTCGATAAGACTGAGCTTGAGTGCATGCAAGGCGAGCTGGCCTCAGAAAACGCCAGCCCTACCGATCGCTACCATTTGCACTTTGCACTGGGTAAGGCTTACGAGGACCGCGGGGCCTATGCGGATTCATTTGGGCACTACGATCAAGGCAATGCTTTGAAAAAAGCCGAGGTTCGATACAGCGCCGATCGCATGCAGGCTGATTTTCAAAGACAAAAAGACTTTTTCACACCCAAGAGAGTCCAAACACTGCAAGGCTTGGGACATGATGCGCCCGATCCGGTCTTTATTGTGGGCTTGCCTCGGGCAGGGTCGACATTGATCGAGCAGATCTTAGCCTCGCACAGCCAAATTGACGGCACTTTGGAGCTTCCCAACATACTGGCCACGGTGCACCGCTTAAATGGCAGGCAGTTGGTCAATGAGACACCGAAATACCCAGGGGTTATTGCCGATTTAGAACCTGAGGCCATTCAGGCGCTTGGCGAGCAATACATCAAAGAAACTCAAATTCACCGAGCGGGCGCGCCATTTTTTACCGACAAAATGCCCAACAATTTTCGACATATTGGCCTGATCAAAACCATTTTGCCCAACGCCAAAATCATTGATGCCAGGCGACACCCGATGGCCTGTTGCTTTAGTGGCTTCAAACAGCTCTTTGCTGAGGGCCAAGAGTTTTCTTATGGCCTAGATGACATTGGGCGCTATTACCGCGATTATGTTGATTTGATGGCGCATTGGGATGTTGTCTATCCCAATCAAATTCTCCGGGTCGAGTACGAGGAAGTGGTCGCAGACTTAGAAACCGAAGTCAAGCGGATGCTGGCTTTCTTAGAACTGCCGTTCGAGCCTGAATGCGTGGCATTTCACGAGACCAAGCGTTCGGTCCGTACTGCCAGCGCCCAGCAGGTCAGGCAGCCGATCTACCAAAGTGGGGTGGAGCAGTGGCGTCAGTTCGAGCCTTGGTTGGGCCCGCTCAAAGACGCATTGGGCGAGCTGGCACAGGACTAACCACCCACAAAGCCGATTCTCAAAGGGGTGTTTCAAGGCATAAAAAAACCCACCACAGTGTCTCCTGTGGTGGGTGGCTTGTTTGCAGGCAATCACTTTAACCTGCAACTCCCCTCCCTTATATCGTTGTTACGTAGATTAAAGGTTTGCGGCTTAAATTAAATAACCACAGCCGACAAATAGGTATCCAGACCCGACAATGATGTCGATAAAGCCCTTAATAAAGGGCAAAAGCACTCAAGCCGTGTTGGGTTCGTTGGCTTTGAGGCGTTGAATGTATTGTGAAGGTGTCATGCCAACATATTTGGAAAAGGCTCGATAGAAGGATGCCTTGGAATTGAAGCCGCAGTGGTGGACCAAGGACGATATCTTGGCCTCTGCGCCGGCTTGATTGAGCTCGCGTCGGGCATCCATGATCCGGTAGTAGTTGACCAAATTATTGAAGTTGGTATTGGCCACTTGTGAGATGGCATTGGAGACATAAGTGCTGTTGCTCGCCACATGGCTGGCCAAGTCATTCAGCGAGAGGTTGGGGTCTCGATAAATGGCGTCCCGCTGCAATGCATCGGTGACCCGGTCAAACACCTGCGCCAAGCTCAGTGGCGCCCCATCGGTCTCGACCGCGACAGGTTCTGTCGTGAGGCGTTGCTGCGCCAAGCGCTGATTGACCTCATTTTGGGTCAGCAGGTCCTGGTTTCTCTCATACAGGCTTTGTAAAGTCTTGGCCCTAAAGCTTAAAAAGAAAATCACCACAGCCAAGGCCAACACCAGGCCCGCTGCCAAGCTCACGCCCAATCTGAGCTGTGTTTGCTGGCGTTGGATCTGCTCTGCCTGAATCAAGAGCTCCGCGTCTTTGAGCTCGGTTTCATAACGCGTTTGGATCTCCTCGGCGGCGGCTTTTGATTCGGCATTGATGAGTTGCCGGTCAAGCGCATGGTATTGATCCGCATAATCGAGCGCTTTTTGATAATCCCCCAAAGCCCGATACAAGTCTGAGTAGTTGTCCATCAGCTGACGCTCAACATAAGGATCGGGCAGATTCTCGAGATTCTGAGCAGCCAAATCATAAGCTGCCAGAGCGTTGGCATAATCTTGATTGATGTAGTGGGCATAGCCCATGTTGAGTTGATTGAGCATCACGCAAAATGTAAACCCCTGCTGCTCGCAAATCGCGATTGATTGGCCCAGCGCCGCCAGCGCCTCATCGACTTGGTTAAGGTCCACATACAGATTGCCCAAGTTCATCTGAAACTGCGCCTTCAAATCGGGGGAATCCAAATCCTCCAAGGCCTCAATGCCCGCCAGATAGACTTCGAGCGCTTTTTCGGATTCGCCATTGGCCCGATACGATGGGCCCAAATTGGCCCAGACAGAGATCTGGTCTGTCACGTACCCCAGTGTGTCATAGACCTCGATCGCCTTTAAATAATGGTCAATCGCTTGGTCCCAGTCTTCTAAAAAGCTCGCCACGTTGCCCAGGTTGTTATAGACCCGCGCTCGAAAAGCCGGCTCGGGATCGAGTCTTAGGGCTTCGGTGTAGGCGGTGAGCGCCTCGGGATATTGCCCCAGCGTTTGATACAAATCCCCCAGTGTTTTTTTGATCAATGCACGGTCCCGGGCAAGCTCGGGGTCCTGGTCTAGCTTGGTGAGAATGCGCTTGGCTTGAGCCAAATCGGTCTGATCTTGGATGTGCAACGCCGCCAGAACGAGCTGCAGGTAGCGGCTTTGTTCGGGAGTGAGCCTGGCTTGGTTGCGCCCTTGAAATGTCTCAATTTGTTCAATGATTTGAGGAATGTCATCGGTGTAACGAAAATGCGCAATGACGCGCTGCGCGTACGCCAACAGCAAGTCCACATCATTCGTTGCCAAGGCAGTGGCGCGGACTTTGTTGAGATTGGTAATGGCTTGATCGAGCTTGGTGGTGTGAAGGCGGTCGAATGTTTCTAGCCACTCATTTGGCGCTTGTTCGGCGCTTGGCTCGGCGCTTAGTTCGCTGTTTGGCCCAGCACGCGAGGAGGCGGTTTCTTGGGCCAGCGTTAGTGCCGGGACCACGAACCATAGAAACGCCACAAGCCCGCACCATTGAATTGGAGTGGTTCTTTTTACACTCTCCATAGAAAAAGATTATGACACGCAGCGGTAAGTGGTCATGTCGGAAAAATACTTTTCAGTCAATTGAAGCTGCGTGGGCGCATCTTGGGCTTGATTCACCACCGATAAAAAAGCGCGGTTTTCAGGGCGGTCTTTGGCATACCAACCCAAGTGTTTTCGGGCCACGCGTACGCCCGTCTCCTCGCCATAAAAAGCATACAGCGCTCTTAAGTGCCCCATCAGAATTTCTGCAACCTCCAGCGGGTCGGGTTCGGGCAGGTGTTGACCTGTTTTTAGATAATGCACCAGGTGGCGAAAAATCCAAGGCCTCCCTTGCGCTGCGCGCCCAATCAACAGGCCATCGGCTTTTGTATGCGCCAGCACAACTTTTGCTTTTTCGGGCGTGTCGATGTCGCCATTGGCCCAGACGGGGATGGTCACCCGTGACTTGATCTCGGCGATGGTGTCGTATTCGGCATGACCGGTGTATTTTTGATCGCGCGTCCTGCCATGAATGGCGAGCGCCTGAATGCCCGAGTCTTCGGCCATGCGGGCGATGGTTGGGGCGTTTTTCTGATCGCTGGCCCAGCCGGTGCGGATCTTTAAGGTCACGGGCACATCCACTGCATCCACCACCGCTTTTAAAATCGCAGCCACCCGAGGCTCGTCTTGCATCAAGGCAGAGCCTGCCCATGCTTTACACACCTTTTTGGCGGGGCAACCCATGTTGATGTCGATGATGTGGGCACCTTGTGCCACATTGAATCGCGCGGCTTCGGCCATGGGCTCGGCCTCGGTGCCAGCAATTTGGACGCTGATGATGCCGGGCTCGCCGGCGTGGTCCATTCGATGGCGGGATTTTTTTGTGTGCCAAAGACTGGCATCTGAGGTGGTCATCTCCGAGGTGGCCAGTCCAGCACCCATGGATTTGCACAACAAGCGAAACGGCTTGTCGGTCACACCGGCCATCGGCGCTAAGCCGATGTTGGATGAAAGGGCGTAAGGACCAATGCGCATGGGCTAGACCATCAAATCCACATCCGGCCGATACCACGCTGCAAACGCAGCCAACAACTCATCCATGCCCAATCCTGAGGTGGCCGAGAAGGCTTGTACGCCCACCGAGGGATGAATCTCGCGGCGCACGCTGGCCAGGCTTTTGGCCACCGCGCCTCGGCCGAGTTTGTCGGCTTTGGTCAGCACCAAGTGCTGGGGCAAGCCTCTGGCACCCGCCCAATCAATCAATTGCTTGTCAGAATCTTTAAGCGGGTGTCTGATGTCCATCACCACCACCAAGCCAGCCAGCGCTTTGCGGTGATCCAAATACGACTGAATCAAGCCTTGCCAGTGGGTTTTTAAGTCCCCGCTGACTTTGGCGTAGCCATAACCGGGGAGATCGACCAGCTTGCGCATGGGATCGAGTTCAAAGAACACCAATTGTCGCGTTCGTCCAGGGGTTTTGGATGTTCTCGCCAGCGCTTTCTGATCGCATAAACGGTTGATTAGACTTGATTTTCCAGCGTTTGAGCGACCGGCAATCGCCACCTCAATCCCGACATCGGGTGGCAAGTGGGCGTGGTGGTGAATGCTATCGACATAACGGGCTTGTCTGAGCAGCTTGGCAACGGGCGATGGTGATTTTGTCATGACAATCCAAATGGCCCTCAACAAAAGGCGCTAAAAAGGCGATAATATCAGGTCAGCAGATGCAATCAGGAGTAAGACCAAAATGATTCGACTGGCTTTGGGTGCCATTTTGATCAGTGCGTTGTCAACAAATGCCGCCGCGCAAGCGTTGGTGGGTGATCCCGAAGCGGGTGCCGCCAAAGCCATGGTGTGTGGCGCGTGTCACGGCCAAGATGGCAATTCAACCATCGCGGAGTGGCCAAAAATTGCCGGCCAACACGCCGATTACGCCGCGCGCCAAACACAAATGGTGCGCGACCAAAAGCGCAATGTGCCCACCATGTATCCCATGGTCATGAACCTCAGCGACCAAGACATCGCAGACATCTCAGCGTATTTTGAGCAACAAACGATACAGCCTGGCGTGGCCGATGAAGCACTCGTTGAAGTGGGTCAAGCCATCTATCAATCTGGCAACATGTCGTCTGGTGTGCCCTCATGCGCGGCCTGCCATGGCCCCAGCGGTCGTGGCATTCCCGGTGCGCATTATCCGAGCCTGCAAGGCCAGCACGCCGATTACACTGCCGATCGACTGCGTCGTTATCGTTCGGGTGAGAACAACGGCGCCGATGATCCGTTCAGCAACATCATGGTTGCTGTGGCGCAGCAACTCACCGATGAAGAAATTGAGGCCGTGAGTTCTTACATCGAAGGCCTGCATCTGGTTCGCTACACCGACTGAACTTCACGCCTTGACAGGCCTCTGATAGAGTCAGGGAATTGAAATGCCAACGGTATGAGTCGAGAAGGATTGATCATGAGCAAACGAAGCTATTTGATGGGGATGGTGTTGACGGCATTGGTGTCTTTTGCATGGGTGCCAAGCCAGTCATTCGCCCAAGCCTTTGAACAAGGCCGTCACTATATCGAGCTGGAAGCACCGACCAATGTGCCCACCGATCGAGTGGTGGTGACAGAAGCGTTTGCCTATCCATGTCCCGCATGTCGCAATTTTTTGCCCATCATGACCGATTGGGCGGACAACGCGCCATCGTTTGTTGAAGTGGAGCGTTTGCCCATTGTTTTGCGCCCCAGCTGGGAGCCGTTTGCGCGGGCGTATTACACCGCACAGGCCATGGGCCTCGGTCATGAGGCGCATGAGGTGACATTCAAGGCCTTGCACGATGAGCGCCAACCCATTCGCAGCATGCAAGACATTGGCAAACTCTACGAACCCTTTGGCGTGGATGCCAATGAGTTTGTCGCGATGTCAGAATCTTTTGCGGTGGAAAGCCAAATGGGTCGAAATCGCACAGAAGTCCGACGTTTCGGCATTAGAAGCACACCAGGCATCGTTGTCCAAGGCAAATGGCGCATGAACCTAAACGAATTTGGTTCCTACCAAGAAATGATGCAGGCCGTCGATGAGTTGGTCGCGCGCGAAGCCGCTTTGCTGGATTTGAGTGACGCAGCAGACGATGCCAATGCCACCGATGACAGTGAGGCTGATTCTGGGGCATCGTGAGTGAGCCTAGGCGCCAACTGAGGCTCCTGAGCTACAACATTCAAGCGGGGACGACCACAGCCAATTACCGAGAATATGTGACCCGCAGTTGGCGTCAGGTGTTGCCACACAATGAGCGGGTCGCCAACTTGGACGCCATCGCTGCTCTGGTGGCCGATTACGACATCGTGGCGTTACAAGAGGTCGATTGTGGCAGCCTCCGTTCAGGTTTCTTAAACCAGGCTAAGTACTTGGCCACACATGCCAATTTCCCTTTTTGGAATTACCAAGGCAACCGCAAGCTCGGTGTCATTGCGCACGCCGGCATTGGTTTTTTAAGTCGCATTGAACCCAGTGAGGTGGAAGAACATCGTCTGCCTGGCGCCATTCCAGGGCGGGGGGCGTTGGTGGTGCGCTTTGGGGACGGTGATCACGCCTTGTATCTGGTGGTGCTGCATTTGGCCTTGGGCCGCCGTGCGCGCATTCAGCAATTGGATTATATTGCCAGCCTTGTCAGAGATTATCCCAACGTGGTGATCATGGGCGATCTCAACGCCAGCCCGAGTGCGCGGGAGATTCAGTCTTTTTGTGAAAACGCGGGCCTGGTGATTCCCAATGACCATTTGTTGACCTATCCATCGTGGAACCCGCAACGCGCAATCGATCACATCTTAATTTCACCCGAGATGGACATTCATGATTTGCAAGTGTTGCCCGTCAATTACTCCGATCATCGGCCTTTGCAAATGACGGTGCAATTAGGTGGACGTGTGGATTTGCCAGAGCATACGGAGGGCCACCGCCACCAGCATCAAGCCGAAAAGACGTCGAAGTCGGGGCGCTGAGAGCCGATGCGCAAGCGCCACACCCAAAGGCGCGCTGACCCAACCGGCCACGCCAATGATTGCGATCTGGGCAAGGTTGAGATAATCCGGTTCGGCGATTAAAAACCCAAGGGTGCCCGCCAAAGCCAGCAACCAGCCGCTGGCTGAAGCCAAAGCAATGGCTTGCACCGTCCGATAACCATTCCAAGTCAAATAAGGCACCAACAAGGACCCACCCCCAATGCCAACCATGGCAGAGCCCGCGCCAATGAGTGGCCCGGCCCACAAGATGCCGCGCGGGCGGGCGGAGCGCTGGCCTTCTTGCGGGCTGAGTGCGAGCAACATCCGAAGCCCAATGAGACTCACCAAGCCGGCGAAGAATAGTGCAATGATTAAGGTGGGCAGGCGGGTGGTGAGCCAAGCACCAATGAGGCCCCCAACCATCACGGTCGGCGCCACTTGCCACAGCGTGTGTTGATCGGTGCCAATTTTTTTATGGTGCGCCCACACCGCACCGGATGAAGTGAGCAACATCGAGCCCAACGAGGTGGCGATGGCACTGGGTACGACCCACTCAGGGGCGAGACCTTGGTCCAGTAAAATAAAAGTCAGTGCAGGGACAATCACCAAACCACCACCAATACCAAACAGCCCGGCCAAAACACCGGCCAAAAGCCCCACCAACCCCAACACAATCGTTAGACTGAACATATGGGCATAGTGTCGCATTCCAATCGATGAAGGCAAGTCAATTCAAAAAAAGCGCGCTGCTTGTTCGCTCACTGGCATTTATTTTGGGCCTGTGGGGTGTGGCGGTTGCGTCTGCAAATGACGATGCCGACTCGGGTTTGTTGGGCTCGCTTTTGGTCAATGATTCGCTCAAACAAACCTTCATCGAGGCGTGGGATGGCGCAGGCCGGGGTGATCTGGCCGCACTCGATGAGGCCATTGAGCAACTCAGTCGCGCCCACCCCAACACCCCATTGCTCCCGTACTTGGTGTTTGAGTCCTTACGACAGCGGGTTGATGAAGTCGATGAAGCCACCATGACTGAGTTTTTGGCCAAGCATCGACATTGGTCGTTTGCCGACCAACTCGAGCGCAATTGGTTGCGCGCCTTAGGAGTCAAGGGCCAATACGAGGTGTTGCAGCGCTACTTGCAACAAACCAATCAAACCACCACCGATGATGAGGTGCGCTGTCACCTGGCCCAAGCCAAAGTGTTGTCGCCACCTGCCCCTGGGACGCCGGCGCATCAGGCAGTGTTAGAAGAGATCCAGGCGCTTTGGCGGGTGGGTCAGTCTCAGCACAAGGCCTGCGATCGGCCTTTTGTGTGGTGGCGTGGACAGGGCGAGCCCAGCCAATCGGTGGCGTGGTCAAGATTTTTGTTGGCGCTCAAACAAAACGAACGAAGCCTCGCGGGATACTTGCAGCGTTATCTCTCTCCCGAGCAAAGAATCTGGGCCGAACGCTGGTTGCAAATGGCCCGCTACCCCAACCGCACCCTAACCCAAGCCAGGCGTTGGCCAGATGCCTCAGATGCCCATGCGTTGGTGCGTTGGGGCTTGGTTAAGATGGCTCGGAGCGACTGGGCACAAGCCGGTGGGCATTGGGCCAATCTAGAAACCCGCCTGTCTTTCGATGAGGCCGACCGCTTGGCCATTGGCCGAGAGATTGCATTGTTCCAAGCCGTGGCCTTGGACTCCGGCGCCATTGAACGCATTGACCAACTGCCTGAGGCTGCACGCGACCAACAGTTGTTGGCGTGGCGTGCCCGCGTGGCGATGGTGCATGACCAATGGAGAGATGTGCTCTCGAGCATTGGGCAGATGCCCATGTCTGAACAAATCAGTGCGCGTTGGCGCTACTGGCGTGGTCGAGCTTTGGCCGAACTCGGCCGGCCCGATGCGGTCTTGGCCTACGCCTCTGTCTCGGGTGAGGCCAATTACTATGGCTTTTTGTCTGCCAAAAAGCTGGGCCAGCCTTTGTCTCTGTGCCCTGAGACCTTGGCGGTGGATGTAGACATTCGTCAGTCTTTATTGGATGCGCCCCCCTTGGTGCGCGCCTTGGCTTTGTACCAAGTGGGTTTGTTGGATCATGCCCGCGCCACCTGGTATCGATGGGTGATGGCGCTGCCGGAGGCCCACCAACACCAGGCCGCATTACTGGCCTCTGAAATGGGTTGGCACGATCGGGCGGTGGCGACCTTGGCGAGCAGTGGCATGATGCGCGCCTACGCGCTGCGTTTTCCTTTGGATCACGTAGATGAAGTCTCTCGAGCCGCCGACCAACACGCCGTGGATCAGGCATTGATTTATGGCTTGATGCGCGCGGAGTCTGCATTGCAACCCGACGCTCGGTCTCCAGTTGGTGCCATGGGCTTGCTGCAGTTGATGCCTTCGACGGCCCGAGCGGTGGCCAGGCGCCAAGGGCAAGAATTGAGCGATGTCAGCGCGCTCTATGACCCCGAGACCAATGTCTCTTTGGGTGTGGCGCACCTGGCCGAGCTCGAAGAGCGCTTCGATGGTGACTGGCGCTTGGTCGCTGCCGCCTATAACGCTGGCGCCAATGCCGTTGATCGCTGGCTCAATCGGGATCATGTGCCGGCCGATCTGGCGCGCGATGTGTGGGTCGAGACGCTGCCTTTTTATGAGACCCGCGACTATGTGCCTCGGGTCTTGGCGTTTGCCACCATCTATGAGTGGCAAATGGACCGGGCACCTCAGGTCTTGCGAGAGCACATCGCGTCCACAAGCCCCCAACCTTTGGCCAATGCAGGGTTCGTCTGCGCGCTGCCGTAAGCCCGCTACAATACGGTCATGGACCCACACAACAAAGTCGATGCTGTTGACCCCGCCACTGAGGGCTTGGCCGTCTATCAAGTCGGTGGTTCGGTGCGCGATGAGTTGCTCGGCTTACCCGTCTCAGACCGAGATTATGTGGTGGTGGGCGCCGATCCCGAAACCATGAAAGCCAAAGGCTTTCGGTCGGTGGGTCAGGATTTTCCTGTATTCCTTCACCCCAAGACGCACGAAGAGTATGCGCTGGCTCGAACCGAACGCAAGAAAGGCCATGGTTACCGTGGTTTTGAGTTTGAGACGGGTCGAGGGGTGAGCTTAGAACAAGACTTGGCTCGGCGCGATTTAACCATCAACGCCATGGCCATTGATGCCGATGGGCAATTGATTGATCCCTACCATGGCCGGCTTGATTTGGCTCAGGGGATCTTGCGCCATGTTTCTGATGCCTTCCGCGAAGACCCAGTTCGGGTGTTGCGCTTGGCGCGCTTTGCCACACGCTTTCATCAATTCTCGGTGGCAGATTCCACGGTCTCTTTGTGCCACGCCATGCAAGCCAGTGGAGAGCTGTCTTATTTGGTGCCTGAGCGGGTGTGGCAAGAGATGGCCAAAGCGCTGATGCATGAACAACCCTCTCGTTTTATCTCGGTGCTTTTCGATGTCGGTGCTTTGTCGGCCATCTGGCCCGAACTCCATGCGGTGGCTCAAACACCCGCATTTGATCAGGCATTGCGTGCGCTGGATGCAGCAGGCCATGATTCAGAGGCCAGTTTGGATGTCCGCTTTGCGCTGTTGACAACAGCGCTCCCCCGTGAGGCTGTCGGTCCATCGTGTGATCGCTTTCGTGTGCCCAATGAACCCCGTTATTGGGCCCAGTGGGCAAGCGACCACTTGGCTGGCTTTCCTGGGTTGGCCACACGCGCCCCAGAAGCAGTGCTGGCGTTCATTCAGTCTTTTGATGGTTTGCGTCAGCCCAAGCGTTTGGCCTCTCTTGGGGCCTTGGCCCGTGCCTACTTTGGCCAGAGCTCAGCCCCTGAATCGCAGGCGTTCAAGATCATTGACCAAGATCTGGATTTGTTGGCCCAGGCACTACCAGCCATCAAAACCATTGATTCTGCCCCTTTGGTTGCTCAGGGCTTATCAGGCCCAGAAATGGCTTTGGCCATGGAAAAAGCGCGTGTGGCGTGTATCGCCCGTTGCCAACAATCAAGCGCATAAGGCTTGGCTGGTGTGGTTCTTTGGTCAACGTGCTGAACCTCAGCCTGAACCTTAACCAATCGCCTTTGTCTCAATATTGACTGTGATGGTGGTATCTTAAGCCACCTTATTTAGGGAGAGATTCGTGTGCCGTTGACTCGATTGGGATTATCTAACCCGGTGGCTGTGGCCGTGGGCTGTTTGTTGTTGGTGATATTCGGGCTTCTGAGCCTGAATCGTTTGCCCATTCAGTTGACGCCCAACATTGATCGCCCGCAGATTTCTATCTCCACGGGCTGGCGCGCTGCTTCACCATCTGAGGTTGAATCTGAGATCATTGAGCCGCAAGAGAATCAACTCCGCGATGTGCCCGGACTGATTCGCATGACCGCCACTGCCAGCCAAGGCCGTGGCTCGATCAATCTAGAATTCGATGTGGGCGCCGATCTCAATCGCTCATTGATTGAGGTGATCAACCGGCTCAACCAAGTGCCGCGGTATCCAGCGGATGCCAGCGAACCCACGGTCCGGGTGGGCTCGGATCAATTTGGTGACACCGTGGCGTGGTTTGCCATCCGGCCATTGCCTGACAATGACCGGCCCATTATTGAGTATCAAGATTTTGTTGACGAAATCATTCGTGAACGCCTCGAACGAATCGAGGGCGTGTCCTCAGCCAACCCCCGAGGGGGGCGGCCTTTTGAGGTCCGCATCACATTCGATCCTTACCAAGCCGCAGCCATCGGAATTGATCTGACCCGCATCGGTCAGCGCTTGGGCCAAAATGCCGATGTCTCGGGTGGCTTCCAAGAAGTCGGCCGGCGTCAATACACCCTGCGCTTTGCTGGACAGTATGAGATCGCGGATCTTGAGAATTTGGTGTTGGAATGGCGCGAAGGCCGGCCCGTGTTCTTGGGTGATGTGGCCACCATTGAGCGGACCATGCGCGACAGCTCAGGGGTGATGACCCAAAATGGTGGGCCATCGATTGCGATGAATGTGATTGCTGAGCCTGGCGTCAATGTCTTGGATGTCATGGCCGATATTCAAGCCACCGTGGCCGAGCTTGAGCGGAGCCATTTGACGCCTGCTGGGCTATCAATCACACAAGTATCCGATGACACCATCTACATCCGTCAATCGATTTGGATGGTGGCCACCAACCTCATCGTTGGTATGAGCTTGGCTGTGCTGGTCTTGTGGTGGTTTTTTAGACGCTTACGAGCCACGTTGATGGTGGCTTTGGCGATTCCTTTGTGTTTGTGTTTCTCTTTTCTCGTCCTCGATGGTGTCGGTCGAACGCTCAATGTGATTTCATTGGCGGGGTTGGCATTTGCCACCGGGATGGTCTTGGATGCCGCCATTGTGGTGTTGGAAAACATCGTGCGTCAGCGCGAAATGGGTCGGGCCCCGATGGAGGCAGCCGACCGCGGGACCTCACAGGTTTGGGGGGCGTTGTTTGCATCCACCGCCACCACCGTGGCCATTTTCTTGCCGGTGATTTTTTTACAAGATGAAGCCGGTCAATTGTTCGCAGACTTGGCCGTGGTGATCTCAGGGGCGATTATTTGTTCATTGCTGGTGGCGATCATTGTGTTGCCCACCGCCAGTTACCGCTTGTTGGGCGAAGAAAGTTTGACCGATCGACACAGCGGCTGGTGGCAAGCCATCAGCGAAAAAATCATGGCGATGACTGACACACCAAAGCAACGTTGGCGCTGGGTGTTGGGTCTAACGGTGGTGCCTTTGTTGGTGGGTGGTTTGATGTTGCCCCCGGCCGATTACTTGCCAGAAGGCAAGCGCAATTTCATGTTTGGCTTTATTCAAACGCCATCGGGTATCGGTCCAGACACCGCTGAAGAAGAGTTGGTGGATGTGATCAATGATCGCATTCGACCCTATTTGAGTGGTGAAAAACAGCCCCAGATCCGCAACACATTCTTGGGCTTTTTCGGGAGCGGTGCGTTTTTTGGGGTGCGTGCACAAAACAACGATGAGGTCGATGAGTTGTTGCGCGTCATCAACACCGAAATCTTAACTGGCTTCCCAGATACTTTTGGTGGCGCCAACCGTTCACCGATCTTTGGTGGGCGCGGCAGCCGCAGCATCAGCGTGGACTTACAAGCGGCGAGCTTTGAGGACTTACTTGAAGCTGGGCAACTTGGGTTTGCACGCATTCGGGAAGTGATGCCAGAGGCCAACATTCGACCGCAACCTGGCCTGGAGTTGGCTGAGCCGGAGCTTCGTTTGGTGCCCGATGATCGACGCATCGCCGAGCTTGGGTGGACACGTTCGGATATTGCCACTTTGGTTCGGGGCTTGGGCAACGGCGCATTTTTAGGTGACTATTTTGATGGCGACCGCCGCTTGGATGTGATTTTAAGAAGCGAGGAGTGGCTGACGCCTGAAGAGTTGATGAGCATCCCGTTGGCCACGCCCTCGGGTGAGATTGCGACCTTGGGTGAGGTGACACGCCTTGAGCGCACCGCAGGCCCCAATCAGATTCGGCGGGTAGACCGTCGGCGGACGCTGTCTTTGCAAGTCACCCCGCCTTCGGGGATGCCGATGGAGACCGCGTTGGCGTTATTGCAGACCGAGGTCGAGCCAGGTATTCGAGCCGCTTTGCCAGCCGATGGTGTGATCACCTATCGAGGCACAGCAGAGGCCTTGGGCGAGACGCTTAGAAACTTGGGTGGCAGCTTCTTGTTGGCCATTATTTTGTTGTACTTGCTGATCTCTGCTTTGTTTAGGTCGTTTAAAGATTCCTTGCTGGTGTTGCTGACCATTCCAATGGCCACTGTGGGTGGCATTGTTGCTTTGCGTATGGTGGGCTTGTTGACCGGTCAAGCGATGGACATGTTGACCATGATTGGTTTTGTGATCTTGTTGGGGCTTGTCGTTAACAACGCGATCTTGTTGGTTTATCGGGCGCGCGATGGCGAGCGCGAAGGCTTGGGTCGTCGCGAGGCGGTGGCCTCTGCTGTTCGATTGCGGTTGCGCCCCATTTTGATGAGCACAACCACCAGCCTCTTTGGCATGCTGCCGTTGTTGTTGCTCCCAGGCTCGGGCACCGAACTTTATCGTGGCCTTGCAGCCGTCATCGTGGGTGGCTTGGCCGTGAGCACTTTGTTCACGCTGATCTTGTTGCCGAGTCTGTTGCGCATGAACGAAGAAAAAATCACCGAGCCCACAAGTGATGTGGTGCCGGCTTAATTGATTGAGGAATAAAAAATGAATGCATGTCGAATTGCTCTGTGGGTGTTGTTGTCACTGAGCCCAAGCATGGCTTGGTCGCAGTGGGGTGGCGCATCACCGGTTGAGCTCAGTTCAGCCAGACTCACCACCATGGCACCCACCATGCAGGTGGCGGGTACGGTGGTGTCGCGAAGTGATGCTTATTTGTCGGCCGAAGTGGATGGGCGTTTGGTGCAAGTGGCAGAACCCGGCCAACGCGTGAATGCCGGTGATACGGTCGCGAAAATCGATGATGAGACCCTTGGGCTTCGTGCGGTGGAACTCCGCGCTGAGATCGCTCGTGTGCGGGCTCGATTGACGTTTTTAGAAGCCGAGCTCAAGCGCTTTGAGCGTTTGGTCGAGACCAATCTCGCCGCGGTCAGCCAAATTGAGCAAACTCGAGCCGATCGCGATGTGGCACAAAGTGATCTGGATGTGGCCAACAGCCGCTTGGCGCAGGTGCAAACACAACTCGAACGAACCGAAATGAAAGCACCATTTCCTGGCATTGTGGCAGAGCGTGTGGCTCAAGCCGGCGAGCGAGTGGGTGTGGGCACGCGCGTGTTGCGTCTTTATAACCCAGACGATCTCGAAGTCGTGGCCCGAGCGCCCTTAAACTACTACCGCTACGTGACCAACGGCGACATCTTGGGTGTGAGCACCCGAGACCAGGTGGTTGAAGCGCCGGTTCGCCGTGTTTATAGCGTGGGTGGTGAAAACAGCCACGTGTTCGAGTTGCGTCTCGATTTGGATGAGCGCTTGGCCGTCGGTCAAACGGTCCGAGTCACTGTGCCAACGGCCGATTTACGTGAGGTGTTGGCCGTGCCTCGCGATGCTTTGGTGCTGAGAGGTGACGGCATTGCCATTTTTATTGTGGATGAAGACAACACCGCCAGGCGCATTCAAGTGACCACAGGCATTGGTGAAGGGGAGTGGATCGAAGTGAGGGGGCCTATCCAAGCCGGTGATCGTGTGGTGGTGCGTGGCAACGAACGCCTCAGACCAGGTCAAGAGGTCTCAGTCCAAGGCGGCTGAGCGTCGAGCGGTGATTAGATCAACCGGCGGCTTGAGTTTTTAACCGGCCACTGCAAAAACCTTGTGTTCACCATCATCAACCAAACGCATGGCGCAGCCATAGAGCCGACTTAGGTTTTTGGTGGTGAGTAGGGCATCGGTTGGTCCAGCCAACCATTCCCCATCCCCGAACAACATCAAGCAATGCGTGCAGTAGCATGTCGCCAAGTTGATTTCATGCAATGCCATGACCCCGGCTTTGGGTTGGGTTCTGATGTGTTGGCCCACCACATTCAAGACGCTGACTTGGTTGGCGGGATCAAGATGGTTGGTGGGCTCATCCAACAACATCACTTGAGGGTCTTGCACCAATAAGGTTGCCAGCGCCAGTCGGCGCGACTCGCCGCCCGATAAATCCATACAAGATCGATGTTTGAGCGCTGATAAGCCCAGCACTTCAAGGGCTTGATGGGCCCGTTGGTAATCGCTGGGCTGTTCTTTCATCCACGGTTTTAAGTGGGGGTGTCTGCCCACCAATACGGTTTGTTCACAAGTGGCATCAAAGGCATAGCGAGTGTGTTGAGTCAACATACCAAGCGCGGTGGCAATGGCGCGTCTGGGGAGCTCATGCAAAGCTTTGCCTGCCAAATGGATGTGTCCTTCGGAGAGAGGGTGCAGACCCGCTAGCGCTTTTAATAAGGTGGTTTTGCCCACCCCATTTTGCCCCAACACCCCCCAAAACTCGTGGCGGTGGATGGCCCAACTCAAATCACGGGCCACACACACATCACCAATTTCAATGGTGGCGTTTTTGATCTCTAAGCAAGGCGCGTTGGTGGTCATCCTTTAATCCGAATGGCTCTATTTAATAGCATTAAAAACAAAGGCACCCCAATCAAAGCGGTCAAGACCCCCACCGGCAGTTGGCGAGGTGCCAGAAGCGTGCGCGCTGCGGTATCGGCAATCACCAAAAAACCACCACCAAAAAAAGCAGCCGCTGGGAGCAATACCCGATGATCGGCGCCGATTAGAAGCCGCATCAAGTGTGGCACGATCAGCCCCACAAAGCCGATGGCCCCAGCAATAGAGACCGCCAGGCCAGTCAGTAATGAGGCCACCACATACACTTCCCAAAACCGAGCGCGTGTGGCTTCACCCAGCAAGGCCGCTTGCATTTGACCTTGACTCATCACATTGAGGCTTCGGGCACGGAACCACACCAACAAAAGCCCCAGAAATAAGGGCAACAACCACCAAGCCGATAAACTCGCGTAACTGAGATCACCCATCATCCAAAACAACATCCCCCGCAAGCTTGCATCGGGGCCTAAGGCCAGAATCAATGAGATCACCGCGCCCCAGCCGGCGGCGATCACGACGCCGGTCAATAAGACCCGCGTGGTGGACCACGGCCCTTGGCCTCTGGCGAGCACAAACACAATCAGCGTCGTGACCAAGGCCCCTAAGAACGCCAGTAGCGGTATTGGCACCACCGCGATGCCCAAACTGCTCGCCAAGCCAATTCCCAACAGTGCAAACACAGAGGCGCCACCCGATAAGCCCAACACATAGGGATCGGCCAAGGGGTTTCTCAAAAGGACTTGCATCAAACAGCCAGCCACCGCCAATAAGGCACCGGTGATCCATGCCGCAATGGCTCTTGGCCAACGAAGTTCCCACACCAAACTCTCTTGTGTTTGCGTGGTCAGCCAGGGCCAGATCCAACCACTCGAACCCCAGGAGAGCGCCAACAAAATGCTCAATGGCAACAATGCCACCAACGCCACACCAATCCAGATCGTGCGGATGTTTGTTTGGCTATTGATCGGCATGCTTATTTATCGGCATGCTTGGCACAGGGAGCAAAAATTGATTAACATGCCTAGAAGCTCATTTAAAAGGGTATGGTCACGTATGATAGCGTGCCTACCGATCAAACGACATGATTGATCCAGATGGATTTAGGCCCAATGTGGGCATTGTATTGGCCCGGCGCGATGGCAGCGTGTTCTGGGCACGGCGTGCGCGTCAAGGGGGTTGGCAGTTCCCGCAAGGGGGCATGAACACCGATGAGACGCCGATTGAGGCGATGTATCGCGAGTTGACCGAAGAAACGGGCCTGACCGAAGACCATGTGCGCGTTTTGGGATCAACGCCTGGGTGGTTGCGTTATCGACTGCCCAAGCGTTATCGCCGCACCCATCAAAAACCGGTGTGTATCGGCCAAAAACAGGTTTGGTTTTTGCTCGAGTTTTTGGCCGATGATGGTGCCTTCGCGCTCGATCAAGTGGCCGAGCCTGAGTTTGATGCTTATCGTTGGGTCGACTTTTGGTATCCAACCAAGCACGTCATCGAGTTCAAGCGGCCCGTTTATCGCCGCGCGCTTGAGATTTTTGAGCCGATGTTGACCCAGACACCATCGGTCTGATTCCTTATTAATTTGTTTTTGATCCGCGCCCACACAGGACACCCATGATCATGAAAAAATTTTTAACTCTCCTGGCCACACTGACCAGCCTTAGCTTTGTTTTGATCCATCACCCATTGGGGGCGCAAACAGCCATGGATGCTCATTCCAACCCCGCCATTTTTTCTGAGCAAGATTTGGCCATCGTGCGGTCTTTGAGAGCACAAGGTCTCGAAGGCAACGGTGGTTTTGATGTGGTCGAAGAGCTGACCACATTAATTGGAGCCCGCATGGCTGGCAGCCCTGCCGATGCCAAAGCGGTGGAATGGGCCAAAGCCTACCTTGAAAAAGAAGGGTTTGACCGCGTGTGGTTGGAACCAGCGACTTTTCCCACATGGCACCGAAACATGGAAAAGGCAACCATCACATCACCCATCGAGCGCGAAATGGTGACCTTGGCGTTGGGCTTTTCACCCGCCACCCCTGAAGGCGGTGTTCAAGCTGAGGTGGTGATGCTCGATGACTATGAGGCGTTGGAAGCCGTTGATGCGGCTGACGTTGCAGGCAAGATTATTTTTGTTCGCAACCGCATGGAGCGGGCGCGCGATGGGTCAGGTTATGGGCCTGCCGTGAGGGCGCGTTCTCTGGGTGCTCGGATTGCCGCCGAAAAAGGTGCGGTGGCTTATGTCATCCGTTCGATTGGCACCTCAACCAACCGTTTTGCCCACACAGGCTCGCAACGGTTTGATGTCGGTGTTCGGTCTTTGCCGGCTGTGGCCATTTCTAACCCAGACGCCGATCAGCTCGAGCGGGTGATGGGTTTGGGTGAGCCTGTCTCGATGCACATCGAAGTGGATGCTGAATTCGTTGAGGCCTACACCTCTCACAACGTGATCGCAGAAATCACGGGCGCCAAATACCCCGATGAAGTGGTCGCCATTGGTGCCCACCTCGATTCATGGGATGTCGGCACAGGCGCCTTAGACGATGGCGCGGGGATTGGCATTATCACCGAAGCGGGCCGGTTGATTAAAGGATTGGACCAGCGCCCAGACCGCTCGATCCACATCATCTTTTTTGCCGCCGAAGAAATAGGTTTGTGGGGTGGTCGAGCGTGGGCGGAGAAAAATAAAGACAACTTCCAGGCCATCCAAGTGGGTGCCGAATCGGATTTTGGGGCGGGGCCGATTTATGAAATTACCGCGAGGGTTAGCGAAGAGGCTAAGCCTGTAATTCTTGCCATGGCCGAAGAGCTCGCCCCTTTGGGGATTGAGTTCGGCGGTTGGGGTGCGTGGGGTGGTCCTGATTTTAGACCCGCTGCGGCTTATGGTTTGGCCGCGATTGATCTCAAACAAGATGGTCGAAACTACTTCGATTATCACCACACAGAAAACGACACGCTGGACAAAATCAATCCCGAAGACATGGTCCAAAACGCCAGTGCCTATGCGGTCTTGGCATGGCTCTCGGCGCAGTCACCTGTGAAATTCGGCTCAGGGCCAGATCTGATCGGTTCAGATTGATCATCTGAGATGGTGCCTAGAAATGACTTAAGGAGGCGCGGGTGAAAAAGCGCCTGTTGCTCAATCTCAGAAACGTTCCAGACGATGAGACCGATGAGGTGCTCGCTTTATTGACCGAGCACCACATCGAGCATTACGTCACCCCATCTGGTCCGTTTGGCATCAGTGCGGGCGCCATTTGGATCAGCGAGATTGCAGACGTTGATCGAGCCAAAGCATTGTTCGATGACTACCAACAAAAGCGGGCCTTGCGAGCAGCTGAAGAAAGAGCCCAAGCCAAAGCGCGTGGCGAGCATGAAAGTCTTTGGTCGTTGTGGCGCAGGCGCCCAGGGCACGTGGCCTTAATGCTCATTTTAAGCGCCATGATTTTGATGATTTTCTTTGCCCCCATGCTCCAAATTGCTCAATCCGTTCGTTAGGCCAGTCCATCAACCCAGCCCATCACAGCAGCCATTCGTCCGGTCGGATGCTTGTTCAATGGGGCGTTGACCACAACACCTCAAGAACCGCATCGCCATAACGCTGGAGCTTATGGCGTCCCACGCCATGGACTTGACCGAGTTCTTCTAAGTCATCGGGCCTGGCTTCAATGATGGCTTGGAGGGTCTGGTCGTGGAAGATCACATAGGGCGGGACACCGAGTTCGTGTGCCATGTCCAATCGCCACGTTTTGAGTGCTTGCCACAAAGGATCGTTGCGATCAGTTTGTAATGCGGTTGTTTTGGATTTCTGGCCCTTGGCAGTTTCTTTGGCGATTGTATCGACCCGACAAAAGAGTTGTTCCTCGCCCCGCAGCAGTGCCCTGGCTTGTTCAGTCAGTTGTAAGCTGCCATGACCATCCGCGTCTGGTTCGATGTGGCCTTTGGCCAGCAGCTGCCTTACAACCGAAAACCAAGCATCTTTGTCGAGTTCTCGACCAATTCCGAAGGTGGTGAGGTGATCGTGGCCTAGGCGCTTGATGCGCTCTGTGAGACGGCCATGGAGGACATCTATGATATGAGTGGCGCCAAAGCGTTGGCCGGTTCGAAAAACACACGACAGAGCCTTGCGTGCAGCTTCGGTGGCATCCCACGTCTCTGGTGGCGAGAGGCAGTTGTCGCAACCACCGCAAAGGCCTGGATGATGTTCGTTGAAATAACCCAGCAAGACAGGTCGGCGACACTCGGCGTGTTCTAAAAAGGCCAACATCGCTTCGAGGCGTTGTCGTTCCAGTGGGTTGGAGGCCAAAGATGGGCCCAGCAATCGTTTCACTTGAATGATGTCATTTAAGCCATAAACCATCCAAGCATCAGAGGGCAGGCCATCGCGACCAGCCCGACCAGTTTCTTGGTAATAGGCCTCAATGCTTTTGGGGACATCGAGGTGGGCGACAAAGCGGACATTGGGTTTGTCGATGCCCATACCAAATGCGATGGTGGCGCACATAATCAAGCCTTCTTCGTGAATGAATTGGTCTTGATGTTGTTGGCGTTTTTCAGCGCTGAGGCCTGCATGATAAGGCAGCGCGTTGAGACCTTGATTGCAGAGCCACTCGGCCAATTGCTCAGTCTTTTTTCTCGAGCCACAATAGACGATGCCGGCATCTTGGTGGTGTTCGAGTTGTATGAAACGGAGCAGCTGTTGTCTGGCGTTGGTCTTTAAGCCAATCCGATAACGAATGTTGGGCCGGTCGAAACTGTCGATGAACACATCGGCCTGATCGCCCAACAGATGTTGCATGATGTCTTTTCTGGTTTGCTTGTCGGCGGTGGCGGTCAGCGCCACACAAGGGACGTCTGGATAGCGCGTGGTGACTTCGTGAATTTTCAAATACTCAGGTCGAAAATCGTGCCCCCACTGAGAGACACAGTGGGCTTCATCAATGGCAAACAAAGCAATCTTGCATTGATCGAGTAAGCGGCGCGTGTTGCCCCGCAACAAACGTTCTGGGGCCACATACAACAGATCAAGCGCTTGGTTGATCAGTGCCTCTTCCACGCCTTGTTGGGTCTCGACAGATTGGCTCGAGTTTAAGACGGCTGCTCGAACCCCGTTTTGAGTGAGTGCATCGACCTGATCGCGCATCAGGGCGATCAAAGGCGAGACCACAATGGCGGTGCCTTCGCGCATCAACGCCGGGATCTGATAACACAGCGATTTCCCACCACCGGTGGGCATGAGAGCCAAAACTGGGCGTCCTTGGACCACAGAATCGATAATGTCGGCCTGTCGCCCCCTAAATTGAGGGTAACCGAACACATTTTGTAACACCTCCAGCGCGCTGGCTTGAGTGTGGGGACTGGCAGGGTTTGTGGGCTGATGCAACATGGGCCCTAAAGCATACCTGCTCAAGCTGGGCCTTGGGCTTTCAATTGGGGTTCGCCATGTGCTTTTCATGACACTGGTCATGGCCCAGTGGCTTCTGCTATGATGCCGTAGTCAGCGTGATTAAAAAGAAGGTCCATCTTGGGATAATGCGCCACTTGAGTCTCTCAAAAAGCCTCGTTTCGTCTCGGCAAACCATGCCGTGGGCGGCTGTGGTGTGCCTTGTTTTGGGTCTTCTAATGGCCGGTGCCGCCTTGGCTCAGCCCTATGGCTATAGCGTGAACTCGCGTGGCAACTTCCCTGCCAGCAATGATGTGAATGCCCTCTGGCGGGTGAATTTGGCCGACGGAACGGTTGAGCGGGTGAGCGAACAAGGCCTACCAACAGGATTTTTTGATTTGGAGGCGTTGGCGATCAATGCAGACCAGCAACTCTTTGGCGCTGACGATGATTCAAAAACGCTGGTGCGAGTGAGTATGGTCACCGGCGTGGCATCAGCAGTCGGTGGACAAACCATTAACATGGGTCGGGCGTTGGGCACCAACATGGATTTTGGGATGACATTCGATTGCCAAAACCAAGCATTCGTCGTCTCCGACGTTGAACAGTCACTCTACCGTGCCAACACCGAGACCGGTGAGTTGACATTGGTTGGCAATGCTGGAGGTTTGGGCGCGCCGATCACCGACTTGGCGACTTTCGGTGATGAAACCTTCGGCATCGGGGTTGGCTTGGACGGCCAAGGGAACACTGTCGCTCCAAATCTATATCGTGTGGATCTTGCGACTGCCACGGCAGAGTTGATCGGCCCTTTGGGTGATGAAGCCAGCCCGTACAACAACGCAGGCTTGAGCTTTGATGGCGAAGGGGTGCTTTGGGCCATGACAGACCGGCGACAAGTCGGGGGACAAGACTTGGCCAGTGAGATTTTGAAGATCGACCCCAACACTGGCCGAGCCAGTCGGATCGCCACATCAATCGTTGGTCTTGAGAGCTTGGCCATCGCCCCACCCGCTGCATGTGGTCTCTCAACATCCACACAAATACCACCAGGGTTTCCGATACCAGTCAACTCAATTTATGCATTGTTTCTTTTGGTGCTAACTGTCTTGGGCTTTGGTGTGATGCACGCACGTCGAAGGAGTGCTTAAATGATTGGTAATATCGGACCCATCCAGCTGTTGATCATCTTGTTGATCGTTTTGCTTATCTTTGGCACGAAGCGTATTCGCTCGCTGGGCAGCGACTTAGGCGGTGCGATCAAAGAGTTTAGAAAAGGCATGGGCGAAGATGGCTCAAGCAATCAGTCTGGCGACGAGCAGACGAAGCCATCGAGCAAAGAAACGCCGGCTGAGCCATCAAGCGATCAGTCTACCGATAAGCCCGTCGATCCCTCTGATGACTCTTCTAGTACCAAGCACTAACCCGATTTAACACCTTGGGTGGCATTGGCTTCACAGAACTTCTTTTGTTGGCGATCATCGCCTTGCTGGTTGTCGGCCCCAAAAGGCTGCCCGAGATTGCCCGCACCGCTGGTCAACTGTCAAAAACGGCACGTGGTGCCTGGCAGAGCCTAAAATCCGAGTTTCAGGTTGAGCTTGATTTAGAGCACAACAAAAAAGTATTGGCCAAAAACCCTTCGGCTGATGTGACCACGCCATCTGAGACAACCAAGCCAAACAATCACACCGCGAACGATGAATCTGAAAAATCAGGCTGATGCCGTGACAGAGTCTGGAGGTGATCAAGAGTTGACCTTGATTGATCACTTGCTGGAGTTGCGGGCGCGGATATTCAAAGCGCTGATTGCTGTGGTGATTATTTTGGTGGGGTTGGCGCCTTTTGCAAGAACCCTCTATTCCTATTTGTCCGAACCTTTGGTCAAGCACCTGCCAGAGGGTGCGAGCATGGTTGCCATCGATGTGGCCTCGCCATTTTTTGCGCCTTTTAAATTGGTGATGTTGCTGGCACTTTTATTGGCCATGCCCGTGGTGATTTATCAAGCTTGGGCGTTTGTGGCGCCTGGCCTGTACCGCGAAGAAAAACGCTTGGCCAAGCCGTTGTTGGTGGCTGCGGTGGGCTTGTTTTATGCAGGCTGTGCATTCGCCTACTTCGCTGTTTTCCCCATTATTTTTGCTTTCTTCACCACCATGGCACCCGAAGGGGTCGCGGTGATGACCGACATCAGTCGGTATCTGGATTTTGTCATTGCACTGTTTATTGCTTTTGGGCTGGCTTTCCAAGTTCCTGTTGTCACCATTGTTTTGGTGGCCATTGGGGCGGTGTCTGTCCAATCGCTCACACGGGCCAGGGGATATGTCATTGTTGGCGCCTTTACGGTGGCGATGTTGATCACACCGCCTGATGTGATCTCGCAAACACTCTTGGCCATTCCTGTTTTGTTGCTTTATGAGCTGGGAATTATCTTTGCTCGCTTAATGGTGCGGCGCCCTCAAAGCTCCAGCTCGTCGGATGATGCGTCATCCAATTGAGAATCATCTAACTGAGAATCGTCAGACCGATTAACCTGATTGGCACTTTCAGGCGCGGCGGCCGACCAGCCAAAGATCTCACAAAAGGCAACATATTGCGCACCGGCCAATAAGACCTGCAACCCCATAGAGGCCACCAAGACGATGATCTGAGACAGCATCACGCCCAGCACACCAGGCAGTTGCATCAACACACCGACAATGGCCATTAGGCCCATCAAAAAGGCGCCGATCACAGCCACTAAGGTGAGCAGAAATGCCAAGAAAGCAAAGAGGTTGGTAACAATGGCGACCAAGCTCGCGCGCACACTCGGCCACAATCCAAACTCCCCAAAAACACTCAATGGGATGGCGAAGTAGAGGCCCATTAACACCAACACGACACTCGCGCCAGCCAAATAAAGCCCAAGGCCAGGTTTGAGGCGCTCCAGCATGGGGCCTAGATTTTCTGGTGCTGCCAAGGCCGCTTGCAGTTCGGGTTCACTGATTTGGCTCCCCAGCCATGAGGCCAAGAAGCTCAATGCCACCATGGCACCAATGATCGTCCAAAGGCCCAGCAGCAATAAGATGGGACGCGACTTGGGGCGGTGCCAGCCGCTGAGTAGCACAGCCGAGTTGGGGTATCGCCCCGTGCTGATTTGGTCAAACGCCACCAAGACACCTGCCGTCAGTAACGGCGTGATCATGGCCAGCATCAACTGGCCGATAAAAGGAATGATGGCCACCATCGACAACAGAAGCCACAAGGCGCCCACACCAACCAATGAGCCCGAGCCTTGGCGGATCAAGACAACCGATTTAATCAACCATGAAAAGCCAGCCGACACGGACACTCTTTGGATTCGTTGCTCAGGTCTCATCGTGCTTTTACCGAGGCTGATTCGTGCAGCGCATTGGCAGACCAAACAGGGGCATCGCCCAAGGCTTGGGGGATTTGTTCAGGAGTCTCAACGCTTTGCCACATGGCCAAGTGCGTGGGGCTCATAAAGTGTTCTTTAACGCTGTGATCTAAGAAGGACAACAACTCGTCATAGTAGCCTTTGGTATTGATCAAAATAATGGGCCCGAGAAATTGGCCCAAGCGCTTCAAGGTCATGGCTTCAAACAGCTCTTCAAAGGTCCCACAACCACCCGGGAGGGCGATTACAGCATCGCTGCCTTCAAGCATGCGCTCTTTGCGTGTGCGCATGTCAGAAACCACCTCCAAGGAGGTGAGTCCGGCATGGCCTTGTTCGATGTCTAGCAAGAAATCGGGTATGACGCCATGGACCTCACCGCCGGCTTTGAGTGCGCCTTCGGCCATCGCGCCCATCAAACCATGACCACCCCCACCAAAAATGATGCTGTGTCCGGCTTTGGCCAGAATCTCACCCAATCGTGAGGCGGCACTGATATAGTCTGGGTGGAGTGCTTGAGAGGACGCAGCGTAAACAGTGACACGATCAATTGACATGGATGGACGACTCGCTTTTTCATCTTTTATTTCCAAGGCCCATTGTAATCCGACCCGCACAAGTATGTGGCTGTCGATGCAGCCGCCCAAATTGATGCGCTCGCATGCTGGGCTGGTGCGTCGTTGTATGGCCTTGGTCATGCTGGTCGCACTGCTGGTCGGGTGTGGGGAACCCCCGCCGCCACCGGGAGAGTTGGCTTTTGGCCAAGAGCCCTATCTTCGCTATTGTGCATCGTGCCATGGCAACCAAGGGATGGGCAAACCACCCACTTTCCCACCGATGGCCAACTCCGAGTGGCTTGAGTTGGGCAACGATGCCTTGGGCTTGATCGTCCTTTATGGTTTGCGCGGAGAAATTGAGGTCGCTGGGCGGACGTACCGTGGTTACATGCCACCGATGCAACACATTTCTGATGAAGACATCGCCGCGCTACTGACCTACATCAATGCCACTTGGGGCAGCGGTGAGACCATGGGTGCAGATGATGTGTTGAGACTCCGCGGCGCCTTTGATGGCCCTCGTTCGCCACTCAACGGTTATGAGGGCCTCATGGAGGCGCTGGATACGATCCAATGAGTTGGCACCCCACCACACAGCCGCCGGCTGCCTTGGTCATCATTGGCATCACGGTATTGGCTTTCTTTATCCAAAACTCCGCCTTTGTTGAGATTTTGCGGGTGTTTGCGCTGTGGCCACTGGCCACACCACCGGCATTGTCGTTTGGGGACGGGGTCTTGGCCACGGGATTTAAGCCATGGCAATTGATCAGCTACGGGTTCTTGCACGGTGGTTGGGGCCATTTGTTTTTCAACATGTTTGCGTTTTACATGTTCGGTCTGCCGATTGAACGGGCTTGGGGGACACGACGGTTTGTTATTTTTTATGTGATTTGTTTGATGGGTGCGGGCCTGGTCCAGCTCCTCGTTGCTGGATTAAGCGGTGAGATTTATCCCACCATTGGGGCATCGGGTGCGGTGTTCGGTATCTTACTGGCCTTTGGCATGATGTACCCCAACACGCGTTTGATGCTGTTGTTTCCGCCGATTCCTATTAAGGCCAAGTGGTTTGTGCTGGGCTATGGTGCATTGACGTTGGTCTTTGGTATCACAGGCACCATGCCAGGTGTGGCGCATTTTGCGCACTTGGGTGGGATGATTTTTGGATTGGCTTTGATTTTATATTGGGGCCGGCAAGACCAGCGTCGAAGAAAAAGCGGCTGGGGCTAGGGCGATCGGACTTCGCCCCGTGAGGGTCTCCGAGCTGACTTGATCACTCACTTGGCTGAGGCTTTTTTCTTAGCGACCTTTTTCTTAGTGGTTTTTTTCTTTGCCGCTTTTTTCTTTGTTGTTTTCTTTTTGGCGGTTTTCTTCTTTGCTGCTTTCTTTTTCGCTGCGGTTTTCTTGCCTGCTTTCTTCCGACCAAACTTGCCACGCGATCCCTTCGGTGGGGCCTCGGCAATGAGTTTTTGGCATGTCTCTAAATCAAGCGAGTCGGGCTCAACATCTTTGGGCACTTTGGCATTCACATTGCCATCGGTGATGAACGGTCCATAGCGGCCTTTTAAGATCTCAATGCCGTGTTCTGGGAAACTCTTGATGACGCGTTCTTTGAGCATTTGTTTGTGCGCAGCAATCAACTCCATGGCCTGCTCGTAGGTCACATCCAATGGATCGACTTCTTTTAACGACACAAAGTTCTTTTGTCCATAGCGCACATAAGGCCCAAAGCGCCCAACATTGGCTTGGATTGGCTCGCCTTCGGGGGTCTCACCCAGATCACGTGGCAATTTAAAGAGCTCTAACGCCTCTTCTAGCGTGATGTGGTCCATCTTTTGACCGGGGCGAAGGCCAGCGAATAGGGGCTTTTCTTCGTCTTCTGCTTGGCCGATTTGTGCAAACGGGCCATAGCGCCCAACGCGGACAATCACAGGCTTGCCGGACTTGGGATCGGTGCCGAGTTCTCGGGCCAATTGGGCCTCTTGGCGCGACACAGACTCTTCTTTTTCGTGCACGCGTTCAATGAACGGGGTCCAGAACTCTTTGAGCAGTGGCCGCCATTCATTCTCACCCCGTGAGACTGCATCGAGTGCATCTTCTAGACGAGCCGTGAAGTCATAGTCCACGTAACGATCAAAGTGCGTGGATAAAAACTTGGCCACTACCCGCCCCGTGGAGGTGGGTGTGAAGCGGCGATTTTCTAAGTCCACATACTCGCGGTCTTTCAAGGTCTGAATAATGGATGCGTAGGTGGATGGACGACCGATGCCATATTCTTCCAGTGCTTTTACCAAGCTCGCTTCAGAGTAGCGGGGCGGAGGTTCGGTAAAGTGCTGCTCAGGTTTAATCTCTTGGAGCACAACCCGATCACCCTCTTCCAACGGTGGCAGTTGGTTGTCTGATTCGGCTTGCGCGTCTTGATAGACCGACAAGAAACCCGGCTCGATCAAAATAGAACCGTTGGCTCTAAACGTCTCTGGGCCGACATCAAACTCAGCACTCACGGTGTCATAGACCGCTGGAATCATTTGGCTGGCCACCGCGCGGTTCCAGATGAGTTGATAGAGGCGGTACTGGTCTTCAGACAAATGCGACTTCACCTTGATGGGCGTCAAGGAAGCCGAAGTTGGTCGAATGGATTCGTGCGCTTCTTGCGCATTTTTTGATTTCGACTGATAAAAATTTGGTTTTTCTGGGATCAGATGCGCACCATACTCTTTCTGCACCACCGACCGAATCTCTGAGAGCGCATCGGCAGACAGTGCCACCGAATCGGTTCGCATATAAGTGATCAGGCCCTGATTTTCGCCACCACCGGTGTCGATGCCTTCATACAACTGCTGCGCAATGCGCATGGTGCGTTGTGTGGTGAAACGCAATCGTCTCGCCGCTTCTTGTTGCAAGGTCGAAGTGATAAAGGGGGGCTGTGGCCGGCGTCGGCGCTGGCTTTTTTTGATGCGATGCAACACCAACACCCGCCCATCGGGCCCCGTCTCGGCGTTTTGTTCGATGCGCTGAACCACCGCACCGGCCTGTTGTTCGCTGGTGAGATCAAACTGCTCGAGTTTCTTGCCTTCGACCTTAACCAGGTTGGCATTGAACGGATTGGCCTCATCACCAAGTGTGGCGCCAATGGTCCAATACTCTTGTGGGTTAAAGGCCTCGATTTCTTCTTCGCGCTCAACGATCATGCAAAGCGCTGGCGACTGGACTCGACCCGCCGAGAGTCCGCGCGCGACTTTTTTCCATAAAAGTGGCGAGAGATTGAACCCAACCAAATAATCCAGTGCCCGTCTGGCTTGCTGGGCATCGACCAAAGGCGCCATCAGATCTCTGGGGTTTTTCATCGCCTGATCAATGGCTGATTTGGTGATTTCTGAAAAGACCACTCGCTGAATGGGCTTGTCGTGGTTAATGCCGCGTTCTTTCAGAATCTCAGCGATGTGCCAAGAGATGGCCTCACCTTCGCGGTCAAGGTCAGTGGCCAAGAAGACGGCTTGTGCTTTTTTTGCGCTGGCAACGATTTTGTCGACGTGTTTCTTATTGCGATCGATGACGCGGTAGTGCATCTCAAAATTGTTGTCAGGATCCACCGCACCCCCTTTGGGGATGAGGTCTCGCACGTGACCATATGAGGCCAAGACTTCAAAGTCTGGGCCTAAGTATTTATTGATGGTGGTCGCTTTGGCGGGCGATTCGACGATCAGTAAGTTTTTAGCCATCAGTGTCGGTATTCGCCTTCTTCATCAAACATCAAATCTTCCATCCAAGCATAGTTGGCTTCCTGGCCTGGTTGATTAAACAACACCATCAAGACCACCCATTTCACCTCTTCCATGCTCACTTCATCAGAATCGAGCGCCATC
The DNA here is from genome assembly GCA_965655975.1 of Wenzhouxiangella sp. Classification (GTDB taxonomy): domain Bacteria; phylum Pseudomonadota; class Gammaproteobacteria; order Xanthomonadales; family Wenzhouxiangellaceae; genus Wenzhouxiangella. The sequence continues at coordinate 63,170 of CBFHIS010000002.1, read as the reverse complement.
AAGCGATCAATCACCAACTCGCGGCTGGCAGCATCCAACACGCCCATGTTCTCGAGATACATCAGCAAACCGCGCGCATCCAGATCAAGGCGCTCTATTTCATCGCTGTTAAAAATGCGACAACTTTTCGGGGTTTGGCTGGTGGGAAAAGCCGGCATGCCACCGGTGCTGCCCACATCGCTTTGATCCATGATCGCGACTTGGCGTTGATGTGCCAGCTCATCCAGCCAGGCAAACGCACGTTCAATCTCATTGCCAGAAAAACCCGCCTCTTCAAGGCTTTCGCTCAAGGCCTCACGATCTGGCGTGGCATCGGGTTCATCGTAAATGTAGTTCTCGAACAGATACATTAATAGGTCGAGTACATTCTCTTTCATTCCATGTCCTTATGGCATTCTGAGGTCAGGGCCATTTTTGGTGGCCCCTGACCTTTTTGATGCGGTTGGTGCGGTTCTTTTTACCCCAACCCAAATCTATCCCCAACCCAAACAACTCACACCTTAACTTGAGAGACGCGTTGTTTGATGATTCTTATGTGAAAGCCTGTGATTATCTCACCAAATCTGCCCCTGCCGCTAATCTTGCGTGCGATTTCATCCGAGCAAGGGTGGATTGAAGGCTTTATTTCACTATGCGGGCGAATATGCGGGGCGTCAACCCCTGTGGGGTGAGACAATGTCAAGTGAGGGGCCAATATTCGTTAAAATAGAAGGCCAGTCAGTCGCTAGAGCCTTGATTTATCGGGTGCGAGCACAAATACTGATGGTGACAGACAAGATTTCTGACCTTAAGCCAGCACAGACACTCTTACAGACAATCGCACATACAATTGCCCATGGCCTTACTCGACATTCTCGAATTCCCCGATCCTCGCTTGCGCCGCATGGCCAAGCCCGTGGATGCGGTTGGTGAGTCTGAAAAAGCGTTGGCTGAGGCGATGATCGAGACCATGTATGCCGCCCGTGGCATTGGTTTGGCATCGACTCAGGTCAATGACGAGCGGCGCGTGTTTGTGATGGACATCAGCGATGGTCATGACCAACCCCAGGTATTTTTCAATCCAGAGATTGTCGAGCGCGCTGGCGAGCAAGTGTGCGAGGAGGGTTGCCTATCCATTCCTGGGATCACCGCCGATGTTCAGCGTGCCGACTGGGTGCGCGTGCGCGCGCTCGATTTGATGGGGCAAAACTTTGAGCTCGAGGTCGATGGTTTGGCGGCGGTGTGCATTCAACACGAGATCGATCACTTGGATGGCAAAGTCTTTTTTGATCGCCTGTCTCCCCTCAAAAGACGCATGTTGCAAAAACGGTACCAAAAACAGCGTCAAGTGGCCGCCGAGACCCAATGAGCCTTCGCATCATCTACGCAGGCACGCCTGAGTTTTCTGTGCCTGCGTTGCAAGCACTGATTGATCATGGCCATCAGCCCGTTTTGGTATTGACCCAGCCCGACCGACCCGCGGGTCGGGGCCGAGCCCTGCAAGCCTCACCGGTAAAACAATTGGCCCAGAGGGCATCCATCCCAGTCGAACAACCGGCTCGGCTCAAAGGCGCAAGCCTTGCGCACTGGCAGGCCGATCTATTGGTGACCGCGGCCTATGGGCTCCTGATTCCCGCCAACATCTTGAGCGAGCCTCGTTTGGGCTGTTGGAACCTACACGCGTCGTTGTTGCCCCGTTGGCGTGGTGCCAGCCCCATTCAACAAGCGATCTTGGCCGGTGATGCCGAGACGGGCGTTTCTTTGATGCAAATGGATGAAGGCCTCGATACGGGTCCTGTCTTTTTTGAAGAACCCACCCCCATCGCCCCAACAGATACAGCCGCCCAGTTGCATGATCGTTTGGCCGAACTCAGCGCCAAAGTCTTGATCAAGGGCCTTGAGGCTTTGTTGGGGGATCAATTGCCGAAAGCGATCCCGCAAGCATCGGTGGGGGTGACGCATGCGCCATTGATCAAAAAGTCCGATGCCTTGCTCGATTGGACAGCGTCTGCTGAGCAATTGGCTCGGGCCGTTCGCGCGTATAACCCTTGGCCCGTGGCCCATACCGATGCCTTTTCGTCCTTGGGTGAGCCGATGGTCAGGGTTTGGGCGGCCGAAGCCGGTCCAGCGGTGGATGCGCCACCGGGGCAGTTGGTGCGGGGGCACTCAGATCGGGTCGTGGTGGCCTGTGGTGAGGGATCTCTAGAGATCAGCGAGTTGCAAGCCCCGTCGCGTCGGCGACTGACAGCGAGCGAGTGGTTCAATGCCCACCCCGACTGGCGCTAATATGGGCGCCAGACCTCGCTTGGCCGCTGCTGAGGTGGCCTTGGCGGTGTTCGATTCAGGACAGGCCGCCGATGTGGCCATGGAGCGGGTTTGTGCGGGCATGCCAGCGTCCAAAGACCGTTCATTAACACGGCGTTTGGTGCATGGTTTGATGCGTGATTGGCCGATGGTCAATGCGCACTTAAAAGACTTACTGCACACCCCCCTAAAGCCCAAAGACCGCTTGAGTTTTTTTATTTTGGCGGTGGCTTTGTCAGAGCTTAGAGACGCGCGCGAACCTGATCATGCGGTGGTCCACTGCGCGGTTGAAGCCACCCGCCTGGCCAAGGCCGAGCATTTAAGCAAGTTGGTCAATGCAATTTGTCGGCGTTTTCTGCGTGAGCGGGAAGCACTCGAGGGCCAATGGCTGGGCAAACCGGTGATGGAGTGGGGCTATCCCAAGTGGTTGATCGATGCCTTTGTCAACGATTGGCCCGATGATTGGGTGGACATTCTCGCCGCTGGCAACACCGCGCCACCATTGAGTTTGCGGGTCAATCGGCGCCACTGGGATCGAGGCCAAGCGCTGGATGCTATGGCTCAAGCAGGCATGCGCGCTAAGGCTTTGGCCGCAGTGAGCGATGGCGTGGTCTGCGATCACCGTGCGGCCATCCGTGACGTGCCAGACTTTATGGAAGGGGGTTGGTCGGTGCAAGATGCCGGCGCGCAATGGGCCATCGATTGGTTACAGCTCGAGTCTGGACAGCGGGTGTTGGACGCCTGCGCAGGCCCTGGGGGAAAAGCCGCGCATTGTTTGGAGCGAGCGGAGGTTACCTTGGTGGCGGTGGAATCGGAGGCCGATCGCTTGGCTCAGGTCGGGGCGGGCCTTGAACGTTTGTCCTTGTCGGCAGAGCTTGTTTGTGGTGATGCAACCACGCCCGATCGGTGGTGGGATGGGCAAGCCTTTGATCGCATCTTGATTGATGCGCCTTGTTCTGCGACAGGGGTTATTCGGCGCCATCCCGACATTCGATGGTTGCGCCAACCCCAAGACATCGATGCTTTGGCCCAGACGCAAGCCATGTTACTCAATCGTTTGTGGCCACTGCTCAAGCCTGGCGGTATCCTTGTCTATGTCACCTGTTCGGTGTTGGCCAGAGAAAACCAGCAACAGGTCCAGCAGTTTTTGGAGAGTCACGTTGATGCAAAGGTCTTGGACCCACCCAGCCAGTCAGCCATTGGACAAGGCATGCCGCCAGGGCGACCGGTCGCTGTGGGCTGGCAGGTGTTGCCAGGCGAGCAAGATTGGGATGGTTTTTATTATGCTGCTCTTAGTCGCTTGCCAGCCAACTGAGCCAGACAACGCGCGTGACAGCAAAGCCCTAACGCTTCATTTAATTGAGCCCGTCATTCAGTGGCAAGACGGGGTGTTGGGGGTGGTCAGCGGCATTGCCTTTGCCCCAAGCCCGGCGGTGTTGGATGCATTGGATCACGGTGTGGCAGTCACTTTGGTGGTGGCCACTCGGATTCATACCATCCATGGCGTGTTGGCCTCCACCGATCAAACACGCAACCACCGCTTTGAGATCCGTTATTTGCCTTTGATCGAGCAGTATCAACTCACCGAGCTTAAGACGAATACAGCCGTGACTTATCCGCGGCTGCGGCTATTGATCGGAGCTTTGGCTGAGCCAAAATTTTTAGACACCCACTTGACCCATGAGATGGTTCAAGACCGCTCTTGGCACGTCCAGGCCAAACCTGACATTGATCGTGAGCGCTTGCCTGCACCGATGCAGCTGGCTTTGTGGGGCGACCGCCAATGGCGCAGTTCGGTCGATGGCTGGGATTGGCGAGTGGAGGCCAATGATGAGTCGTAGAAGTTGGCTGCGACGCGGGATTCGGGTGTTGCCATGGGCCGCCGTGGTCTTGGTATTGCTCAGCGCCTTGTATTTGGTGATCAATGTAGAGCAAGAAACCACCCAGCTCTCGCGTCATGCGCTGTGGGTGTTTGTGTCCGCCACGATTGCATTGTTGGTCTTGGTGGCGGTGATTGTTGGGCGACTGCTGCGCTTGAGGCAACGCATTAAAGCCAAGGAGCCCGGTGCACGATTGACCGCACGTCTGGTTAAAATCTTTATCGCCCTGGCTCTGCCGCCGGTGATTGTTCTTTATCTGTTCTCCTTGGAGTTTTTAAGCGAGACGGTGGAGGGCTGGTTGGATGTTCAAACCGAACAGGCCTTGGCCCAATCGATTGAGTTGGGTCAACTGTTTATGGCCCTTCGAACCCGCGAGGTGCGATCGGAGTTGCAGCGAGTGGGCGCCCGCATTGACCTCAATGACCGAACCAGCCTATCCGATGAGCTGCTGGACTATGTCAGCGCCACTGGGCCGACCGAAATCAATGTGCTTGACCGCTCGGGTCGGGCAGAGCTTTTTGTGCACATCGACCCCAGTCGGGTGGTCGCGAACTTACCGAATCAATTTGCGCTCACCCAAGCACTTGAGAACGGTGAGTATGCGGCCGCCGAACCCACCGAAGAGGGTTTGGTGATTCGGGTGATGCAACAGATCACCCCTGTCGGTTTGGGCGCCACACCGGTGATCTTGCAGGCCATCTACCCGTTGCCTGCGGATTTTTCTCAAATGGCCAATGACATAGAGCAGGCCTATTACCGCTATCAGAATGTCTCTTTCTTGCGCGGCCGACTGGAACAAAGTCTGGTGTTGATCTTGTCTTTGGTGTTGCTGTTGACCGCGTTGCTGGCGATTGTGTTGGCGTTCAATGCCGCCAGACGCGTCAGTCAGCCGATTCGAGATTTGGCACTGGCCACCCAAGAATTGGCCGCTGGCCGTTTCCCAGAGAAAATGCCCAGTGATGCGCGCGATGAGTTGGGCTTTTTGGTGGATTCTTTTAACACCATGACTACCGAGTTGGCGCAATCGAGACAAGCTCTGGAGGCTCAGCGGCGCTATTTGGAAATCGTCTTGAGTCGGCTGTCAGCCGGTGTCTTGGCGGTCAATGCCAAGGGGTGTGTCAATGCACTCAACCCATCGGCAGCAGACATTCTTGGGCTCGATCGTGACCGTGATGAGGGCCGTTCCTTGGCCGAGCTCATGAAAGACCATCCCTACTTGGCACCCTTGTTTGACTTGGTGGTGGCCCGTCTGCAAGCACCGGCCGGGGAATGGCGTCAAGAAATCCAAATCCATGAGCACGCCAATCTAGGGGAGAAAAATGCGAGGCCCTTGGTGTTGGTGTGTCGCGGTTCAGACCTACCCGGTGAGACCGGTGGGCACGTGGTGGTGTTTGACGATGTCACGGTACTTGACCAAGCGCAACGAGAAGCGGCGTGGGCGGAGGTGGCCAGGCGACTGGCCCATGAGGTCAAAAATCCCTTAACGCCGATCCAGTTGGCTGCCGAGCGGCTGCACTACAAGCTCAGCGGCGAGCTCTCAGGCGAACAAGCCGCACTTTTGGAGCGGGCGACCACAACCATTGGGTCTCAAGTCGAGGCCTTGAGACGTTTGGTGGATGCCTTTGGTGACTATGCCAAACCCAAACCACCCCGCATGGAGCCCATGCGGATCAAAGATGCAATCTTGGAGGTCGTGGATCTGTATGCCAGTGGCGATCAGGCCATTGAATTTGATGTGGACTTGGATCCTGCTTTATCCACGCAACCCATTGTGGCCGATGCGGCGAGGCTCTCACAGGTGCTTCTCAATCTGGTTCGCAATGCCCAAGAGGCCCATTCGATTGGGCACCCGACCATCCGGATTGGTCTGAGTGCATCGGACCGGTTGGGCGGCAGTGTGTGTTGGCAGATATCAGACAATGGCCCTGGTTTTTCAGAAGAGGTCTTGGCGCGGGCCTTTGAGCCTTATGTCACCACCAAACCAGGGGGCACCGGACTCGGCTTGGCCATCGTTAAGCGCATCGTTGAAGAACACGGCGGTGAAATCGAGTTGGGCAATGATGATGGGGCTGGATTGGGTGGGGCGGTGGTGCGTATTTGGTTGCCTCAAAGCACCTGACACAGCCAGGCACTTGGCGGTATCCTGTCATCTTTGCTAACCGGCTGAACATGCGACAATAAGACGATGGCCAACGCACGCATCATGGTGGTAGACGATGCCCCCGATATTCGCTCACTGATCGGAGAGATTCTGAGCGATGAAGGCTATGAGGTGGTGGAAGCCGCCGATGCAGTGGAAGCTCGGGAAAAACGCAATCAACACCACCCCGATTTGATTCTTTTGGATGTCTGGATGCCCGGAGACGACGGCATCTCATTGCTTCGTGAGTGGGCAGAGACGGGCACCTTAAATGTCCCCGTGGTGATGATCTCAGGCCACGGATCGGTCGAAGCGGCGGTGGAAGCCACCCGCATTGGTGCGGTGGATTTTATTGAAAAGCCAGTCTCAATGGCCAAGCTGTTGATGACCGTTGAAAAAGCGCTCTCTCAAGCCGCAGGGCAGCGGGAGAGTGCAGAGGCCCGCCAGACCAACATCAGCGTGATGGAGCCCTTGGGTCGGTCGGCGGCGGTGCAAGCACTGCGCCAGAGTTTGGACAAAGTCACCGAGCACGACGCCCCTGTTTTAATCATGGGTGAGCCTGGGGTAGGCAAATATCAAATCGCCCGCTGGATCCACAGCCATTCAAAACGTCAAAACGGTCCTTTTGTGGCTTTCGCGGCCGATGGCTTGGTGGCCGAAGACAATGGACAAGGGCCGTGTTTGGATCTCCAAAATCCACAAGTGGGCGTGTTGGCTGAGGCCCAAGGTGGCACGTTGTTAATTGAAGACATCGCCAAACTCGATCCAAGCCTGCAAACACAATTGGCGCGTTGGTTAGAAACGGCAGGCACAGCCGACCATGGCGGGGATGTGCGCTTGATGGTGAGTACTTCTGAATCACTCCGCGCGAAAGTGCGCGCTGGCCGCTTTGATGAGGCTTTGTATTATCAACTTGGGGTCTTGCAGGTGGAAGTGCCGCCTTTGAGAGATAGGCGCGATGATTTGCCTGATTTGGTGCGCTTTTATGCCGAGTATTTTCCGGCACGCGATGGGCTCACCTACCGGCCATTTTCTGTGGCGGCGCAAAACAAAATCCGCCAGCACGATTGGCCAGGCAACTTGCGTGAGCTAAGAAACCTCATCCAACGGCTGCTCATGATGGGTGGGGAAGGCGAGGTCAGCGTGACCGAGATAGACCGAGCCTTGGCCAGTGCCGGGCCGGTGGAGCATCACCCACTCAGTGGGGATGTGCCCGATTGGTTTAGACTGCCACTGCGAGAAGCCCGAGAAGCCTTTGAGCGGGATTATTTGATGGCGCGGTTGCGTGCGGTCGATGGCAGTGTCGGTAAGTTGGCTGAGGCCATTGAAATGGAGCGCACCCATCTTTACCGCAAGCTTCGCCAACTGGGGATTGACCCCAAGCAGGTATAAACGATGCAAATCATTATTTTGGGTGCAGGTCAGGTGGGAACGGGCATGGCGCATAGCCTGTCGCGTGAGGACAATGACATCACCATTGTTGATACCGATGCCGATCGCCTGCGACAAATGCAAGAAAAGCTCGACATTCGAACGGTGCAGGGACACGCGGCCCACCCGCAGACCTTGATTCGAGCAGGCATTGAAGACGCCGATTTATTGATCGCGCTCACCAACTCCGATGAGACCAACATGGTCGCCTGCCAAGTGGCCTACTCTTTGTTTAACACCCCAATGAAAGTGGCCAGAGTGCGGGCGGCCGATTACTTAGAGCATCCCGAGTTGTTTGACCGAGAGCATTCGCCGATCGATGTCTTGATCAGCCCAGAACGGCTGGTGACCGAGCATGTGCAGCGTTTGATTGAAATACCTGGCGCCCTGCAGGTCTTGGACTTTGCGGGCGGCAAAGCGCAATTGGTGGCTACACGTGCGTTCCCCGATGGCCCATTGGTTGGCCGTGAGTTGAAATCACTCAAAGAGAAATTGCCAGATGGCGTGGATGCCAGAGTGGCGGCGATTTTTCGCGATGACCAAGCCATCATTCCAGAGGGCGATACGGTCATCGAGGTCGATGACATCGTCTTTTTCTTGGCTGCTACTCGAGACATTCCCACCGTCATGCGAGAGTTGAGGCGCATGAGTGGGCCAGCCAACCGCATCATGCTTGCCGGCGGCGGCAACATTGGTGCGGGATTGGCCAAGCGGTTAGAGCGCAACCACCATGTCAAAATCATTGAGCACGACCCGCATCGGGCAGAAACCATCGCTGATGATTTGGATACCTCCATTGTCTTGGTGGGTGACAGCGCTGACGAAGACTTGCTGCACGAAGAAGGCATTGATGAGATGGATGTCTTTTGCGCGTTGACCAATGACGATGAGGCCAATATTTTGTCGTCGATGCTGGCCAAACGCATGGGCGCGCAAAAAGTCATTACCTTGATCAACCGACCAGCGTATGTGGATCTGGTGGAATCCGATCGGATTGATGTGGCCATTAGTCCCCAACAAATCACCATTGGCGCATTGCTGACCCACATTAGACGCGGTCACATGGTCCGGGTCCACTCCTTAAGACGCGGTGCGGCAGAAGCGATTGAAGCGGTGGCGCATGGCCAGCCAGGGAGCTCTAAGGTCGTTGGCAAACGCATCGGTGAGATTGATTTGCCCAGCAAGACAACCACCATTGGGGGCATCATTCGGGGTGATGAGATCATCATGGCGCACCACGATGTCATGATCCAAAACGACGATCATGTGATCATTTTTGTGGCCGATCAAAAAGAAGTCAAAACCGTCGAGGCTTTGTTTTCTGTGGATGCGGTGTACACCTAATGCGTTTGAAAGCATATGCCCCAGTCCAGCGGGTGGTGGGTGTGTTGTTGGCTTTTATTAGTCTTGGGTTTTTGCCGCCGCTGATTGTGTCTGTTGTCACTCAAGATGGGGTTCATCTGGCCTTTGTGGCCAGCTTGGTCTTAATTTTGGGGGCAGGCGGTTTGTTGTATTGGCCGGTTCGAAATGCCGATCGTGATTTGCGGATCAGCGACGGATTTTTGGTCGTGGTGGCTTGTTGGGGAGCGGTCTGTGTGGCCGGCTCCTTACCGTTTATGTTGGGACTCAACGCCTCGCTCGCCGATGCCCTATTCGAGTCCACCTCAGGCATCACAACTACTGGGGCAACCGTTTTTTCAGACTTGGCCGCCATGCCCGTGTCTGTTCTTTGGTACCGCCAGCAGCTCCAATGGATGGGCGGGTTGGGGATCATCGTTTTGGCCGTGGCCATTTTGCCGATGCTTCGAGTCGGTGGTATGCAGGTCTATAAGGCAGAAGCTACCGGGCCGATGAAAGAGAACCGCCTGACCCCGAAAATTGCCGAGACCGCCAAAGCGCTTTGGATCATCTACATCGCTTTGACGGTCATTTGTGCGGCCGCCTACTGGGCCGCGGGCATGTCCGCGTTTGATGCGTTGATGCACAGTTTTTCAACCATTGCCACGGCTGGGTTCTCAACCCATGATGCCTCAATTGGCTACTACAACAGCGCATTGATCGAGTGGTTGGTGATTGTGTTTGTCTTCATTGCCAGCCTGAATTTTGCGCTCCATTTCTTAGCGCTTCGACGGGCCAGCATGCAGGTCTACCTCAAAGACCCTGAATTGAAGTTGTTTGGCTTATTGGTGCTCTTGATCAGCATCTTGGTCACTGTCTTGCTGTGGCGGCAAGACGTGTATGGCACGTTTTGGGATTCACTGCGATCGGCCGCGTTCCATACCTTGTCGTATATGACAACCACTGGCTTTGCCACCAGCCAAGTCTACTTATGGCCGGGTACCTTGCCCCTTCTTTTGTTGATGATCAGCGCGTTGGGTGGTTGTGCCGGCGCTACCACCGGTGGCTTCAAGATGATTCGGGTTTACTTGTTGACCAAACAAGGCATCCGCGAACTAAAACGCTTGGCCCACCCTCGATCGGTGGTCCCCCTAAAACTCGGTGGGCGAACCCTGGACAACGAGGTGGCCAACGCGGTCTGGGGTTTTGTTTCGCTGTACATTGTTTGTATCGTTGTGCTGACCTTGATTGTCTCCGGCTTAGAAGCTGACTTGGTCACAGCAGTGTCTGTGGTGTTTTCTGCCATGAACAATCTGGGACCTGCGTTGGGTGAGGCGGGTTCTAATTGGGGTGGTTTGAGCGATGCCACCAAGGGCCTGATGAGCTTTGCCATGCTTCTTGGGCGTTTGGAGATTTTCACCATTTTGGTGTTATTGACGCCCACCTACTGGAAGCATTGATTGGTATGGTCGATGTCAGCACGATTGAGAAAATGATCGAGGCGGGCCGAGACAGTTATGAGGCTCGGCTTGCCGTCGGTCAAGCGCACTTGAAACAAGGGCACTTTGGTCAAGCCATTGAGCATTTGGCCAAAGCCTGTGAAATGAGCCCGCAGAAAACAGTGGCTTGGCAGGTGCTTGGCCAAGCCCATGAAAAAAACAACGCACCTGAACTGGCCAAAGAGTCTTGGCGCAAAGGCATCGAGGTGGCACACGCCAATGGCGATCAACAAGCCCAGAAGGTGATGGCCGTTTGGCTAAAACGCCTTGACTGAAACGCTCAGCGCTCTGCAGGTTCTTGGAATAACTCGTTTAAGATGCCTGCCAGACGCAGCCCCGCTCGAGCCAATTGAACCTCAGCCACGGGCATCCAAACCTCACGGTAGGTGTCATCCATCACAGGGATGGCTTCTGTTCGTTCCCGCCCACTGTCATAGGTATAGAGCTGGGGCACTGGATAAAGGCCAGCAAAGACATAGCGTCTGGCCTCAATGACCCAAGGCTCGGGGTCGGTTTGTTCCATCCAAAGCGCTTTTTCTGCCTCTGAGAAAGACGCATCAAGGTACCGAGCATATTCTTGACTGGTGAGTTGATCGGCGCGGGGTTCGACGACATTGAAATCCCAGTAGCGGTGGATATTAAACGACTCGTTTCGATAGATGACATCAAAGTCATTGCCACCGCGGTCATCGCCAAAGGCGGTGTGCAAGGGCTGATGAATGTCGCCGACGAAATGCACCAGAAACTTCAAGGCCTCGGCATGCTGTTCTTTGGAGAGGCTGGCGTCTTTGAGTTGGTCTTGATACATCAAGATGGCGGTATACACCGTCCCTTGGGGCAAATGCAGATCCTCATGGCTGGGGTGCAATTGGTCTCTGGGCCCATTGACGTAATGATACGGTGCGGTGTCTCGACGATCAGGACGCACACGATCGGCCCAGGCCGCCACAGAGCCCAAGCTCTCTTCACCCAATAGCTCGGCAACAGCCGCTTTGGCTTCGTCGGTGAGGTGTCGTTCGGCCAAATAGCCCGTGGTCTCATGGGTATAGCGCGACCAACCGAACGCACTGCTGGCAAGCACCCAGCCAGCCAGAGCACAAACGATTGCACGACAGAAGTGTTTTTGAATGAGGTGTGCTGACATGTCTAGACCGATCCTTTGTGCTCATTGGGAGGAATTAATACAAGTTTACCAACGGTTTGACCCGATTCGATTCTTTGATGCGCGATTGAGGCCTCTTTTAACGGATAGGCTTCCACCGGCAAGGGTTGGAGTTCACCGGATTCAAACCGCTCCAACAACCACACCATGCCGGCCCTCAGACTTGGTGCATGCGATTGTAAGAAGCTCAAATTGGCTGCCAGCACGCTGCGGTTTTGTTGGGTCATTTTTAATGGGCTAAAGCGTGGTGTCCTCAACCAGTCCCAAGCAAGTTTGATCCAATTGAGGCGCCCATCTTTGGGCAACATGCTGGCAAAGCCATACACCACGACCCGCCCAGTTGGTGCGAGGTGGTTGTAACTCTCGGCCAAGGTATCGACGCCATTGGCATCAAAAATCGCATGATAGCCTTCAGGTGAGAGTGATTCGGCGCGTTGCCACAGATCCTCATCGGCCCGAACAATCACCGCATCAGCACCCATGGCCTTTGCATGCGCGCTTTTGTGTGCACTGCCCACCACACCGACCAGTCGCACGCCAGCCAATCGGCCAATTTGTAACAGCGCAGAGCCCACCCCACCGGCGGCGGAGTGCACCAGCCAGTTCTCATCGGGCTGGGGGTGGACTTGTCGATGCACCATCCACCAAGCCGTTAAAAACACCGTGGGCACACTCGCTGCTTGCTCAAACGACAAATGGGTGGGTTTTTTAAACACCCCATCAGCGGGCAGGCACAGGTGGCTGGTGTAGCCATTGAATAAGGTCAAACCAATCACTTCATCCCCCACCGCCCATTGGCCCTCGACCTCTGAACCCACGGCTTGAATGTAACCGGCCACTTCAAAGCCAGGGGTAATCGGGTAGCCGTGTAGTTTTTTGGCAGAGGCATACAAACCCATCCGAATGATGCCGTCGGCATAATTGATGCCACAGGCTTGAACCGCAATGACCACATCTTTGGGACCCGGGCTTGGTATGGGGCCCTGTTTTAGGGTCAAGGCATCGTAGCCCCCTGGCTGGGTGATTTCGATGAACTCACGTTGCTGAGGGCTCATGGTGGCGATGGCTCTCTAATATTGGCAATTAGCCCACAGAGCGTGGCAACGCCCTCAACAATTCTTGGGGTGGGGCGCACCAACAAATTGGGGTCGAGTTGGTGGAACTCGGTGTTTGCCAAAGCGCCTTGTCGATACGGCAGCCATTGATCCAAGGGATCGATTTGTGATGGGCCTTCGTGTTCAGGCAGTCCGGCAATGATGAGATCGGGTTGTCTGGACAACACCGTTTCTTGATCAACCGAGAGTGCTTCTGTCTCACTGGCAGCGAACACATTTTGGGCACCGCAAGTCGCAAACACTTCATTGATGACGTGTCGTCCACCAAAGGTGTATAAAGGACGGGCTGAGATTTGGTAGAAAATTTCAACGCGCCCTTCATCTGCCAATGTGTTTGTTTGCGCTTTCCAGTGCGCCACTTGGCTCAGGAAGTCATCGGCTTTTTGCGCTGCCACTTGCACATCACCAGCGACTTGAGCAATGTCTATTAACGCCTGGGCGATGTCTTCAAAAGACTCGGTTTTGATCCACATCACTTCAATGCCGAGGCGCTCTAATTGCTCGGCAACTCGGTTGGGTGTCCCGCCATGCCAAGCCAGTGCGGTGGAAGGCTGTAACGCCACAATGGTTTCTAGATCAAAGCGGAAGGCATCGCCAATCTCTGGCAATGTTTTTGCCTCACTCGGGTAATTGCTGTAGGCCACCACGCCGACCAGGGTCGCACCGGCACCACTGGCAAACGCCATCTCGGTTAAATGCGGTGCCAAAGTGATCAGGCGTTTTGGTGTTTCGGCATGCACAAGACCCTTGTTTGGGAATAAGGTCCCGCATAAGGTCACGAATGTGGCCAGCAACACAGCGCGCCAAATAAGCGACGCGCTAGATCTGATAGGCATAAGTCAGTGTGGCGGTCAGTACCAGCCACAACAAAATCATCAACGGCAAACCGACGCGGACAAAGTCATTGAACTTATAGCCCCCGGCGTTCATCACCAACAAATTGGTCTGATAGGCCATGGGTGTGGCAAAGCTTAAATTGGCCCCAAACAAAACTGCCAATACAAAAGGCTCAGCGGGCAACATCAATTGTTGGGCGACAGAGATGGCAATCGGGGTACCAATCACGGCGGCTGCGTTGTTGGAGACCACATTGGTCAGGGCGGCTATGGCCAACATCAAAAAGCCCAAAATCACAAAGCCTGGGACACCAAAACTAAGGGCCAAGAACGCCTGCGCCAGCCAATCGGCACCGCCGGTGCGCATCAAAGCCATGCCCAAGGCCAAGCTCGCGACAATGATCATGATGACTTGGACAGACAGCGCGCCCATGGCTTCTTGCCAAGTGAGGGTGCGTGTGACCAATAAGGCCAGCACGCCCAAGACAGCACTAATGGCGATTGGCAAGAGGCCAACGGCGGCAACCAGAATCACTGCTGCCATGATCCCAAGAGCCATGGGGGCTTTGGCTGTTTTTGGAAGATCAACCCCGCCATCTAAAACCAAAAAATCGCCCCCTTCTTTGAGCGTATTCAAATCTTTGGGTGCCGATTGCACCAACAACACATCGCCCGATTTTAAGACGGTGTTGTCCACACCGGTGGCGCGGGTTTCGTCTTCACGATCAAAGCGGTGTAGCGCCAATAGCCGAAGTTTATAGCGCGAGAGCAGCCGCGCTTGCCCTATGCGCACGCCCAAAAGCTTTGAGTTGGGTGTGATGGCCACCTCGGCAATCACTTGATTTTGTTTGGCGTAGTCCAGCGGGTTGGCTTCATCCACCTCGATGTCCCCAGAGAACAACTTCCCGCCCAGAAGGTGAGCGAATTCTCTTAAGTTATCTTGGGTGTTGGTGGTGGTGATGCGGTCGCCCGCGGTCAGCACCACATCGGGCAGAGGCGTGACAAAAACCCCAGGCCCGCGCTGAATTTTTTCAACTTTTAACTCACCACGGCACAAATCAATCGCCTCTGCCAAGGTGGAGCCGGCCGCTTGACTGCCCTCGTGCAGTCGGATCTGCGCGGTATAGAGCCGTTTGACCGGTGATTTCATGGGCACTTGGCGCTCGGGCAGCAGTCTGGGTGCAACCAGCCATAGATACATGATGGCCACACCGCCAGCGATGGCAGCGGGCACAAAGAAATCAAACATCTGAAACTCAGCCACACCCATGTCAGCGGCCACACCCACCACCAACAGGTTGGTGGAGGTGCCGATGGTGGTCGCCATCCCACCAACGATGCTGATCAGTCCCACGGGCAAGAGCATGCCCGACGGAGAGCGGCCAGTGCGCAAAGCCACACCCAATAGAATCGGTAGCAACATCACCACGATGGGCGTGTTGTTAATGAATGCGCTCAGCACCGCGCACACCAGCAAGGTGCCAAACAATGAAAGCGCGGGAGATTTGCGCCAAATGGTGGTCAAAAACCGCCCCACGGGCTCCAGCGCACCCGATCGGATCAAGCCCTCACCCAAGATCATCAAGGCCGAGACAGCGATGAGTGCTTGGTGCCCAAACCCTTGAAAGAAATCGCTGGATTTGAGTGTGGTGCCATCGATCGCTGTGAACGGAAAGAGCTGGAAGCCAATGGTGAGCACCACCAGCACCACCAAAGAGCTGGTCTCGAGCGGAATGCGTTCACGCGAGAACAGCACCAGTGCAACCAGCACCAGCACCAGCACCATCAGTGCATGCATATTCGGCATCAAAACGCTCATGTGCGTCATTCTACGGTATTGCGGGTGACAAAGCCCATGCGATAATGGGCCATGGCCAATGAACCCTTGACCCACAACATCGATCCCGTGGCGGTCAGCCTATTTGGATTTGATGTGTATTGGTACAGTTTGATGTACCTGGTTGCCTTTGGGTTTTTCTGGTGGCTTGGCTCAATCCGTGCCAACAAACCCAACGCGCCACTGAAACAAGCCGATGTCTCTGATCTTTTGTTCTGGGGGGTGATCGCCGTTATTGCTGGCGGGCGTTTGGGCTATGTGCTTTTCTATGTGCCCGATGAATGGCTCGCCAATCCCCTGATGGTCCTGAACATTCGGGATGGGGGCATGAGTTTTCATGGCGGACTGTTGGGCGTGATCACCATGATCTGGTTTTATGCGCGCCACCTCGGTATTGGGTTTTTTCGGCTGGCTGATTTTGTGGTTCCTCTCGTCCCCACAGGGCTTGCGGCCGGTCGCATTGGCAACTTCATTGGTGGCGAGCTATGGGGCCGGCCCACGGATCTCCCGTGGGGCATG
Source organism: Wenzhouxiangella sp. (assembly GCA_965655975.1). Lineage (GTDB taxonomy): Bacteria > Pseudomonadota > Gammaproteobacteria > Xanthomonadales > Wenzhouxiangellaceae > Wenzhouxiangella. The sequence continues at coordinate 47,130 of CBFHIS010000002.1, read as the reverse complement.
GTCTTTCCAGCAGCCAGTGATGAGATCAGCCGACACCCTTCGCAGCTCTATCAAGCCGGCCTCGAGGGCGTGGCATTGTTCGCGTTGCTGTGGTGGTATTCCAGCCGAACGCGGCCCATCGGTGCGGTGTCTGGATTTTTCTTGATCGGCTATGGCGTGTTTCGTTTCATTGCAGAGACCTTCCGAGAGCCCGACGCCCATCTGGGCTTTGTGGCGTTTGATTGGCTTACCCAAGGGCAATTGTTGTCTGTGCCGATGGTTGTCGCCGGTTTGCTGCTCTACTGGCTGGCCAAAAAAGGCGCATTGGGCGGCACGCCAGTGAGTACAGAGACGACACCGAATCACAAGCATTCGACCGACGCCGATCGATCGGGGCTGGGGCGAAGAAAAACCAGAAAGAATAAAAAGAAATGATTGGGCATGGCTTAACAACCATGTCAGAACAACAATCTCATATGATCAATGCCATTGAATAAGGATAAGGCATGCGCGTTTATTTAGATCTCTTACAAACGATTTTGGATCATGGCAGCCAGCGCGATGATCGGACCGGTACGGGCACGATCAGTGTGTTTGGCCATCAGATGCGCTTTGATCTCAGTGAAGGTTTGCCTCTGGTGACCACCAAAAAGCTGCACCTTCGATCCATCATTCATGAGTTGTTGTGGTTTATCCAAGGCGATACCAATGTGCGTTCTTTGAATGAGGTCGGCGTGAGTATTTGGGATGAGTGGGCCGCTGAAGATGGCTCGCTGGGTCCCTTATATGGCGCGCAATGGCGTTCTTGGCCAACCGCCGACGGGCGTGTGATTGATCAGCTCACAGAAGTCGTTGAGCAACTCAAACAAAAACCCAACTCGAGGCGACATGTGGTCAGTGCTTGGAATCCAGCTGATTTGCCCGATGAATCCATATCGCCCCAAGCCAATGTGGCCGCGGGGCGGATGGCTCTGGCGCCTTGCCATTGCTTGTTTCAATTCTATGTGGCCGATGGCCGACTGAGTTGCCAGCTCTACCAGCGTTCTGCTGATTGTTTTTTGGGTGTGCCATTTAACATTGCCTCGTACGCCATGCTGACTTACATGGTCGCCCAAGTGGTCGGGCTAAAGCCGGGTGATTATGTGCACACCTTTGGTGATGCACACATCTATCTCAACCACATCGATCAGGTCAAAGAGCAACTGTCCCGGGATCCACGGCCATTGCCCAAGCTTCATCTAAACCCGAAGCGAGAGCGCTTGGAGGATTTTCAATTTGAAGACTTCGAGTTGGTGGGGTATGACCCACACCCAGCGATCAAAGCGCCCATTGCCATTTGATTGGCGATTTGATTGGCGATTTGATTGGCGATTTGATCGACGACTTGATTAGCGATTTGATTAAAAGGTTTTAATGCCATGACCAAGCCATCCGTCCATTTGGTTGCTGCGATGACCAGAGACCGCGTGATCGGTCACCAAGGCGCCATGCCCTGGCATTTGCCGCGTGATCTCAAACATTTTAAAGAGGTCACACTCGGCCACCCAGTGGTGATGGGCAGAAAGACATTTGACTCGATCCTCGAGAGCTTGGGAAAGCCACTGCCGGGTCGGGTGAATGTGGTGATCAGTCGAACAAACCCAACCCTGCCCGAGAGTGTCTTGGTGTTTCCGAGTCTTGATGAGGCCTTGGTGGCCTTGGCCGCAGAAAAACATGACGTTGTGGATGTCATCGGCGGGGGCGAGATCTATGCACTGGCCATGCCACTGGCAGACCGGCTCTACATTACCCTGATTGATGCTGAGATTGAAGGGGATACTTGGTTTCCGCCCATCGAATTGGCCAGCTGGCAGGTGAGCGACACACAAACCCATCCGGCCGATGATGCCAATGCTCACACCCTGACTTTTGTGACCTTTGAGCGAATGGGTGCAGCGGCTGATGTCCAGGCGGATTAACGAGACATGAAGCGCCAAATCATCATCGGCGATGTGCACGGGTGTATGGATGCGCTAGAACGTTTACTGGACAAAGTCCGCTTCGATCCCAGCGCCGATCGCTTGCGTTTTGTGGGGGACTTGGTCAATCGAGGCGGTCAATCATTGGAGGTCTTGCGCTTTGTCTCGGGTCTTGGAGACGCCGCCGAGAGCGTTTTGGGCAATCACGATTTGGCGCTTTTGCGCTATGCCCATCAAAAACCCAGGAGCCGCAAGAAGAATCCCGAATTCAATGCCATTTTAAAAGCCGATGATGGTCAGAACCTTCTGGACTGGCTTCGAGCACGACCGCTTTTTTGGAAAAACACCAGCCATCGTCTGGTGGTTGTTCACGCCGGTATTGATCCCCGATGGACGGTGAGCGCCACAGAGACCAGGGCGCAAGAGTTGATGCATGCTCTAGACGCCGAGCCTGGTGTCTTTTTTGAGCACATGTTTGGCAATCGGCCCCGGCGCTGGCGCCCGCATCAACCCCATTTCAAGCGGCTTCGGGCCATCACCAACGTGTTCACGCGCATGCGGTTTTGTGATGCCAACGGCCGGTTGGAGTTGGATGCCAAAGGCAACCCCAACAAACCACCCAAAGGTTTTGCGCCTTGGTGGGTGCACCGCCATCCCGAGTGGAAGGATTGGACGGTGGTCTTTGGGCATTGGTCAACTTTGGGCTTGATGGTTAAAAAGCGCGTAGTGTGTCTCGACAGTGGCTGCGCCTGGGGCGGGGCATTGAGCGCATTGGTTAGTGAGTCCAAAGACCAACCCCCAGCCATCGTTTCTGTGCCTGCTCAACGCTAAGGCGTTCTCAATCGGGCCATCACCGGCAAGGCATCTGGCATGAAACCTGTCCAGTGCTGAAAAGACAACGCCGCTTGGCGAACCAACATGCCCAAGCCATCAATCGCTGAAAGCCCATGGATTTCTGCCCAATCGGCCATGGGCTGATGCGCTGGACCATAGTTGAGATCAAACACCTTGGCGCTGCTTGTCAACCAACTGACATCTGGCAGGGTGAGCGTGCCATGGTGTCCTTGAGCACTCGCTTGGATGAGCACATCAAAGGCGGGTTCATGGCCGGGTTTGATGCCACTGGGCTCCAGTACCTTGGCCGTGAGCCCGGGGTCGCCAAAGCGCTCGCACAACGCCAGCGCTCGGGCGTGTGTTCGATTCATGATGGCCAAGTGCTCAATGCCTTGGTCCAACAAAGGCCCAATCAGCCCGGCAGCTGCGCCTCCGGCACCGACCATCAAGATGCGTTTGGCCTTCAAAGACAGGCCATGGGACCGCGCATCATCGACCCAACCTTGGCCATCGGTGTTGGTTCCAATCCACCCTTGTTCTGTTCGAATGAGCGTGTTTACAGCGCCTGCTTGTTGCGCCGCTGGCAGGCATTCGAGACACAGCTCCAGTGCTCGTTCTTTCAATGGCACCGTCAGGTTGAGACCGCAAAACCCTTCGCGGTGCAGGTGAGTGAGTTGGGTTGGAAGATCATCGATGGGGCAGTGAATGGCTTCATAAGCAATGGCCTTGCCCCATTGCTTGGCAAACATCTGATGGATAGCAGGCGACTTGGAGTGGCTGATGGGGTCACCCAACACCGCGAGTTGAATGGGTTCGTTGCTCAAGAATTGACCTTTTTAAGATAACGTTCCAAGCTCAGTGCTTGGGCAATGTTTGAGTCTACGCCAAGACCCCCCATGGCATCTGTTTGACAGATTAAGTCAGCCAGTAAGTCGGCACACATTGGGGTGTGCGTGATGCCGCGCGAGCCATGGCCAATGTTGATCCATGCATTGGGCAGAATGCCAGAGGCAGCCCCGACAAGTGGCAAACGGTCTGGCGTGGTACAGCGAAAAGCAGCGCGTTGACCCACCACACTCAATTGCTCGCCACCCAAGCCCGCCCAATGGTTTGGCAAATGTGTTTTGAGCTGGTCAATGTTGTGGGCATCATCACTCGCCACCGTGCCTGTATGTTCTCCATGCAGATCATAGGTGGCACCCACGCAGTGTCGGCCATCGATGGCGGGGGTGAGATAACCCACATGGCAGTGCGCTTGGGTCCATTCCATTGACTCAGTCGTGGCCTGAATTTCGGTCACTTGGCCTCGGATGGCTTTGAGTGGCAAAGCCTCCAGTGGGGAAAAGGTCAGTGCATCTTGTGCGTTGGCCAATACAAAAGCATCGGCATCAATTTGCTCGCCGGGTTCAATTTTTCGGGCGTGATACTCGATGTTTGGGTGGTCCAACAAATGATCCACCCAAGCGCTGGGGCAGATATAGCCGGCCCCATGTAGGCGGGCGGTCTCATCATCGACTAGGCTCAGTAACTCAGTCGGCCATGCGCCACTGGCAGATGCTTCGTGCGCGTTTTTCTTGCGGCGGGCTTGTTTGAGATGAAGCAACACATCATCAAGACGCCCCTGACTAGAGTCTTTGGGAAAACCCAACCAATGAAACCAGGCCAAAGCACGGATGAGGGCGGTGAGATAAAAACGATTTTGAGCCTGTAGGTGGGGCGAGGGGGTGGCATAAACCACGCCGGCAAGATTGCCCGAGGCGCCGCTGGCCGGCGCGTGAGGATCGCAGACACTCACGGTCCAACCACGCTCTGCGAGCGCTCTTGCGGTGGTGGCACCAGCTAGGCCCGCGCCTGCAATCAACCCATGCCCTTGGTTCAGAAAGCGTTTTGGGTGGGTGCCCGGTTTGTGGCCAATGATGCGATGGCGTTTGCCTGCAAAGCCTTCAACTTTCTCAACCACAAACCCCGCCTCAGTCAGACCACGGCGGACATGACCGGCGGCGGTGAAGCTTGCCAGGGTGGCGCCAGGTGCTGAGCGTTTGAAAAGGGCCCCAAAGAGGGCCTCAGACCACATCGCTGGGTTGTTGGCGGGTGCAAAGCCATCCAAAAACCAGGCATCGACCAACGCGGTTGAGGCATCAAATGAGGTGGTCGCGTCACCCCACATCAAGGTCACTTCGATGTTCGGTGCCAAGGTGAGTCGATGGTGACCGGGTGCCGGCGGGGGGTATTGCGCGTGCAAACGCGTTGCCCACGCCTTCAGTGACGGCCAAGCAGCGGTGGCGCGTTGAAGATCTTTGGGTCTCAGTGGATGCAAATCCACAGACACCATCTGGAGGTGGGCTTGAGGTGGGGCGTGTTCGGCAAAGGCCTTGGTGGCTAGAAGAAGGTTCAGGCCCGTGCCAAAGCCTGTCTCGCCAATGACAAAGACCTCATGGGGTCTTAGATTGGAGAATCGATCGAGGAGGTCATTGCCTGCGATGAAAACGCATTGGGCCTCTTCTAGTCCATTGTCACGCCCAAAATACCCATCTTCATACTGGGGAGATCTTGGACCGTCAGGCGTCCAATCCACGAAAGCGGGCACAATGGGATCAAAGAAATCTTGCATGATGCGATCATAACAAGACCACAGTCATCAAAGGCCTGCAGAGTGGGTGCTGTTGGGATGCTGATCGAGCGCGTTTTGTGGTGAAAAGGGGGATTGATCTCCCGAGAACGCTGATGTTATAATGTTTCATTATGTCGACACCAACACATGCCATGAAACCAAGCAAAGCAGAAGCCATCGTCCTCGACAAAGCCGCCATTGGCGTGTCTTTTTTATGCGTGATTCACTGTCTGAGCATCCCCTTTATCTTGGCGCTGGGGCCGGCGCTTAACCTCTGGTTCTGGGGCAGTGAGGGTTTCCATCTGGCTTTATTATTGGTGGTGGTGCCATTGAGCTTGGTTGCATTTGGTCTCGGTTACCGCTACCACCACAATCCCAAGATGCTGGTTCCTGGTCTCATTGGTTTAGCCATTGTCGTCATTGCCGCGATTCTAGAGATGATTTGGATTGGGCCAGTGACCGCGGCGGTGATCACCAGCACAGGCGGGGTGTGTTTGATCATTGCCCATCTCATGAACCTGCGCGCACAAAAAACCTGCCGATCTGCCTAAGCCCACATTTGCCTTTATAAAAGGGCCAGTGGTATCGTTGATCATCGTCTTTGAATTGGAGCGATGGGGCCATGAGCCAGGCATTTTCAACGTTTAAAGAGTTTTATCCCTACTACTTGGAAGAGCATGCCGACATTCGCTGTCGACGCTTGCATTTTGTCGGCACCGGCTTGGTGGTCATGGCTTTCTTGCTGGGCTTCATTCATTCGTTTTGGTGGTTTTTGATGATGCCGGTCTTTGGTTATGGTTTTGCTTGGATCGGGCATTTTGTTTTTGAAAAAAACCGCCCCGCCACTTTCAAGTACCCGTTGTATAGTTTGGCTGGCGATTGGGTGATGTTTTTCGATATCCTGCGCGGACGGGTTAAAATCTGACCTTGAGATCTGGGTTCGAATTCCAAATGAGCCATTAGAGCATCGAAATCGGATACCTGGCCAATACAACAGCAAACAACAAGGGACATTGCATGAGCGAGATACTGTCAGACCGGCGTTACAGCGAAAGCCACGAGTGGGCCAGCGAAGAAGACGAAGGTGTGGTGAAAGTGGGCATCACCGACCATGCCCAAGCCCAACTGGGTGATTTGGTTTTTGTGGAATTGCCTGAAGTGGGGGCCCATGTTGCCCAGGGGGATTCTTGTGCGGTGGTTGAATCGGTCAAAGCAGCGTCTGACATCTACTCACCCGTCAGCGGGGAAGTGGTCGGCATCAATGACCAGCTGGCCGATGCGCCTGAGATGGTCAACTCAGACCCCTACAATGATGGCTGGTTGTTTAGTGTTCGCATAGAAGACGCCGAAGAGCTCAACAATCTAATGACCGCCGAGGGCTACACCGCGCACACCGAAGACTAAGGGTGTGGCTGAGCCATGACTTGGCCCCCTACTTTTGTGGGGCCTCTGGCTTGATCTCCACTGGGCTGTTATTGCATCGCTCAGCGACCAATAGCTCAGCGACTAATAGCTCAGCGATAAGCGTCGATAGATAAAGCCCATCAACCAAGCTGGACCGATCAGCAGAAACTGTAAGTCTTTAAAAAACGAGGGTTTCTCGCCTTCGATCTTGTGGCCAACAAATTGGCCGATCCAAGCCACCACAAAGACCACCAGGGCCACTTGCCACAAAGGCCAAGTCGCGGTGTTGTCTACCGCCGCACAGATCAACAATGACAGCACCATAAAAAGGGCGATGCCAACAGAGAGCTTTGGCGAGAGCATGATGTAATAAAACTGAGCCGCCAACGCCGCCAAAACAGCCCAATTGAGGCCAGCGATCGGTGAGGGGATGGACCAGATCAGCGCCACCACCGACCAAAAAATCAGTGGCACACAAATCCAGTGAATCAGTTTGTTGGTTGGGTTGGTGTGGCTTTGGCCATAGTCATCAAACCATTCATCTGCTGAGCGCATTGTCATTCTCCCTAAAGTGATGTGTTGGGGTGATGCCACCCCCATGACCACACTCTAGCTCAACTCATCAGTGCCTGCCAAGTTGCGATCACCAGCTCATCGACCCGTTTGAGTTCATCGGCATCGGTTGGCTGCGGGCTACGATCTAACCACTGGTGATGCTGCTGCTCAATCAGGGAGCGCCATGACTGAGTCAGTGCATCTCGGTGTGCGTCTGTTAAGCCAGCCAGCGCATCAATCTGATGCTCGGGTGCGCGCAAGGTCGCTAAGTCTGGATGGTCATGGGCTTGAGTGAGCACCCCAAACTCAATGGCAAACTGCAAATCGGTTAAGCGCTGCTTGATGGGTGTCTCTGCCCGCTCATGCTTTTGTTTTTGGCGCATGTCTTGAAGCGCTTTTGCGGTGCTTTGTTTTTCTCGCCACCGGGTGAGGACTTGATGGCGGACAGCTTCGAATGGCTCTTTTAGGCGCGCATCACCGGCTACCCACCGGGCGCGGATAAGGGCCTGGTGTTCCCACAGCCAAGCGCTGTCTTGCTGATAGCGCTCGAATTGTCCGATCTCACTGACCAATAAGCCCGCTCGCCCATTGGGCCTGAGTCGGGTATCAATCTCAAACAATCGTCCACCAGGCAAGGGCAGTTGCATCAAAGAAATCAGACGTTGGGCAATTCGGGCCATGTCACTGGAAGTCGATTCTGTGTCGTGCAAGAAAACGCAATCAAGATCCGATCCGTAGTGCATGGTGCGAGCACCACAGTTTCCATAAGCAATCACAGCCAGTGGCGCTTCGGGCTGCAGGCTTTCCAAGATCACCTGAATGCAGGTCTCGGCCACATCGGTGAGCGCCAGACTGGCTTGGACGGGGGTGACCTGTCGACTGACCTCGGTTAAAGCCACGCGCAAGAAGCAGGCTTGGCGCCAACGGCCCAAAGCATTCAATCCAAGTTCGGGATCACTTGGATCCACTTGGGGGCAGGCGGGCATGGTGTCTTGATGTGCGGGATCGATCAAATCGTCGAGCAACTGGGGGGCGTTGATGACCCAGCGGGCAATTTGGTCGCTGGCTCTAAACGCCGAGACCACCCGATCACAGATCTCGGGTTTTTCATAAAGAAGCGCCAGATAGGCTGAGCGTTGCGCAATCTGCTCGATTAAAGCCATGACATCTGGAAGCCCTTGCATGGGGTTAGGGGCTTGAACCAATGTCTCGACCAACTGGGGCATCAGGCGTTCGAGCCGCGCTCTGCCTTCAGCGCTCAAAGGGCGACGAGAGAGACGTTTTTCAAGCGCATGCAATTCATCGGCCATGGGCTGAGCGCTCTCGGTCACCCCGCGGCTGGCCAATTGTTTGACCAAGTCTTGGCTGGGTGGCCATCCAAAGCGCGCGTTGTCGGTGGGCTGGCTGCGTTCTAAGAATCGATCGCTGAATTGATTTCTGACCCAATGGCGGTGGTGGTCGAGGGCCTGAATCAATGGTTGGGCGTGATCAAACCCCATCAGATGCGCGAGCCGTTCCATGTCTTGAGGGTTTTGGGGCAACTCGTGGGTTTGTCTGCCGGTCATGGCTTGGAGGCGGTTTTCTAAGGTCCGGAGAAAACCATACGCCGCTCGCATCGCCGTTCCCGTTTCTGAGTCGATGTGGTGCGCTTTCGTTAAGGCAGTTAAAGCAGGATCAAATCCCGGACTTTGTAGACTGGAGTCGCGTCCACCTTCTAAAAGTTGCAGGCTTTGAACCAAAAACTCCAGCGCACGGATGCCACCAGGTCCCCGTTTGATGTCTCGGTCCTGACCTTTCTTTTGGCTTTGGCCATCAATTTTTTCGTGCAAGGCTCTCAGGCTTTCAAAGATCCCATAGTCGAGGTAGCGCCGATAAATAAAAGGCCTCAATGCCTCAAGTAAAGCCTCGCTGGTGGTTTGATCGCCGGCCGCGTGACTGGCTTTGAGCCAAGCGTATCGCTCCCAAGCGCGGCCTTCGCCTAAGAAATAGGCTTCCATGGCCGGCAGCGACCAAACCAGTGGGCCCGATGCACCAAAAGGCCTTAAGCGAGTGTCGACCACCCACACACGGCCTTGGGCTGTGACGGCATCGAGTTGGTGGATCAGGTGTTGGGCCACTTGGGTCAGGTATTGGCTTGCTTCAAGTTGCCGAGGCCCAGTCGCTTTGCCATTGCAGCGGTAGGCAAGCACCACGTCAATGTCTGAATTGAAGTTGAGCTCGTTGCCACCGAGTTTGCCCATGCCCAGCACCGACAAACCAAGGGGCTCACCATCGGCCCCAATCAATGGCCCATATTGGCCTGCGATGTGTTGCTCGGATGCTTGCAAGGCAAGTGTTAAGAGCTCGCAGGCGGTTTGAGACAAGCGTTCCCCCATTTCGTGGATGTCGATCGCGCCTGTCAGATCCAACCAAAGTGCATGAATTGATTGACCCGCCCGGTAGCGCCGCAGCGTTTGCATCCATTCATCAAAATCACGTCCTGATGCTTGATGTTCTTCCAGACTGGGACAGGCTGGGGGATTTTGAATGGACGCCTCGACCAAGCCGGCAAATTGCCGTTCGGTGTTGGCCACATAGTCGCTCAATGCCATGAGCGCTTGGGGGGTGATGGTGGTCGGGTGGCCTGTGTCCATGTCCCAATTATGCGTCAGCTGGCTGGGGCTGTTGGCTCAAGGCTCGATCATAGAAAAAAACCCCAGCACTGGGCCGGGGTTCTTGTCGATCAGATGTTGCTTGTAAAGGGTCGCTGGGGCGGTGATTACATCATGCCGCCCATGCCACCCATACCGCCCATGCCACCCATATCAGGAGCACCAGCGCCACCCTCATCTTTCTGAGGCTGTTCAGCAATGGCGGCTTCGGTGGTGATCATCAGACCGGCCACTGAGGCTGCATTTTGGAGTGCTGAACGCGTGACTTTGGTTGGGTCCAGAATGCCTTCTTGAATCATGTCGACATACTCACCAGTGGCGGCGTTGTAACCAAAGTTGCCTTTGCCCTCGGCCACTTTGGCCAAGACCACTGAAGGCTCACCACCTGAGTTGGAGACAATCTTACGAAGCGGCTCTTCCATGGCGCGCATCGCAATCTTGATGCCCACAGTTTGCTCTTCGTTTTTACCAGTGAGGCTTGAAATGGCGGCCAAAGCGCGAACCAAAGCGGTACCACCACCAGGCACAACACCTTCTTCCACAGCAGCGCGGGTGGCATGCAGAGCATCTTCCACACGGGCTTTCTTCTCTTTCATTTCAATCTCAGTGGCAGCACCCACTTTGATCACAGCCACACCGCCAGCGAGTTTGGCCACACGCTCTTGGAGTTTCTCGCGGTCGTAATCTGAAGTGGCGTCTTCCGCTTGGGCACGAATCTGGCTGACACGTGCTTCAATGGCTGGGACGTCGCCTGCGCCATCAATGATGGTGGTGTTTTCTTTGCTGATCTGGATCTTCTTGGCAGAACCGAGGCTATCGAGTTCGGTTTTCTCCAAGCTCAGACCCACTTCTTCAGAGATCACTTGACCACCGGTCAAAATGGCCATGTCTTCGAGCATCGCTTTGCGACGATCACCAAAGCCTGGCGCTTTAACAGCGGCCACTTTCACGATGCCGCGGAGGTTGTTGACCACCAATGTGGCCAGGGCCTCGCCCTCGATGTCTTCAGCGACGATCAACAGGCTTCTGCCTGCTTTGGCCACGCCTTCTAAGATCGGCAACAACTCACGCACATTGGAGATTTTCTTGTCGTGCAATAAGATGTATGGGTTGTCCAAATCCACCTGCATGGTTTGTTGGTCTGTTACGAAGTAAGGTGACAGGTAACCACGGTCAAACTGCATGCCCTCGACCACGTCGAGTTCATTTTCCAGTGACTGACCTTCTTCGACAGTGATCACGCCTTCTTTACCGACTTTGCCCATGGCCTCGGCGATGATGCTGCCGATTTCTTCATCGGAGTTGGCTGAGATGGTGCCGACTTGCGCGATGGCTTTGTCATCCGAGCAAGGGGTTGAGATTTTCTTCAACTCCTCAACAGCGGCTTTTACCGCGTGGTCGATGCCGCGCTTCAAGTCCATTGGGTTCATGCCAGCGGCCACTGATTTCAGGCCTTCTCTTAGCATGGCATGTGCCAACACCGTGGCGGTGGTGGTGCCATCACCAGCGGCATCAGAAGTTTTTGAAGCCACTTCTTTAACCAGTTGGGCACCCATGTTCTCGAATTTGTCTTCGAGTTCGATTTCTTTGGCCACAGAGACCCCATCTTTGGTCATGGTCGGGGCACCGAAGCTCTTTTCCAAAATCACATTACGGCCTTTCGGGCCCAGCGTGACGCTCACGGCTTTGGCCAATGTATCCACACCTTTCAAGATGCGGTTACGAGCGTCTTCTGCAAAACGTACGTCTTTAGCACTCATGGTTACTGTCCTTCCAATTCAATTTAAATCGTTGTTTGTGGGTAGATGACGGTATCGATTACTCGATAATGGCCATGATGTCGTCTTCACGCATCACCAACAGCTCATCGCCATCAACCTTGACCTCGGTACCCGAGTATTTCCCGAATAACACGGTGTCGCCGACTTTGACGTCCAGCGCTTTCTGATCGCCGTTTTCTAAGATCTTGCCATTGCCAACAGCCAGTACCTCGCCTCGGATGGGCTTTTCAGTGGCGCTGTCAGGAATGACAATACCACCTGGACTGGTGCGCTCTTCTTCAACGCGTTTAACAATGACGCGGTCATGTAAAGGACGCAATTTCATGGGTTATTTCTCCCTTCCAACTCATCAAAAATAGGTTTAGTTAACCCCATTGGCGGTCAAACCGCCTACGGAGCTTGTTTTCAGCCATTGGCTCCATTGACCCAAAATCTGGCACAAATGGCACCAATTGCCGATACGCCCGATCAAAATGGTGTCGATGGCGCCCCTTTTCAAGGGCTTGGTTGCAATCTTTCCGAGAAATCGATGAAGGCGGGCTAGAATAAAGGGCTATGGATGAAACCCAAGCCCTATTTTTGGCGCAAACCACCTGCGCAAATCAAGATCAAGCCCAAGCGCTGGCTCAAGATTTGGTCAAAGCGCATTTGGCCGCTTGCGTGAACATTGGCCCCAACTCGCGGTCTGTTTACCCGTGGGACGGGGCGGTTGAGACGGCTGATGAGGTGGTTTTGACCATCAAAACATCCAAGGCCAAGATTGAGGCCTTAAAGGCGTTTATTGCCAAGCACCACGGCTATGATGTGCCAGAGCTGTTGTTGATCGAAGTCAACGATGGGCTCCCGGCCTACCTCAACTGGGCCAAGGACTGGTTGCAACAAGACCAGCTGCGCCAAGACCAACTGCAAAGGGACTGATCTTTATTGGATACTGACTTATTTATGAGCAAACGCACCCCGATCACATCCTCCGGCCAATCAACCGGGCACTGGCTGAGCCGCCGCATGCAAACCATGGTGGCGGCGGTGGTGTGGTCTCTTGCCTGGCTGATGGCCGCTGCACCCAGCGCGCAGACCATCAGCGCGGAGGATCTATTGCCTGTGGAAGAGGCCTTTGCGTTAGAGGCCGCGCGCACGGATGATGCGCTCGTGCTGACTTGGGCCATCGCCCCGGGCTATTACCTCTACCGGCACGCGTTTGAAGTCAGCTCAGAACAAGCCGAGCTTGGCGAGCCCCAGATCCCTCAAGGGGAGGTCACCACCGATGAGTTCTTCGGGGAGACCGAGACCTACCGTGGGCGCGTTGAGATGGTGGTCCCCTTAATTGAAGCCCCAGCCGGTGTGATGGATGTTCGAGTGGTGTCCCAAGGCTGTGCGGATTTGGGCGTGTGTTATCCCCCGCATCGACAAATGCTGAGCTTGGATGGACCGGCCGTCACTGCCAGAGACGCTCGCGCCAGCCTGGGCATCGATGGTTTGGGCAGTCAATCGCCGCTCGCTGGACTCTTAGGAAACTCTGGCGGCGCCTTGCCCGCGGAGCAAGCCTTTTCGATTGAAGCGATTGCCACGGGACCTGATGCCTTGTTGCTCCGCCTTCGCTCTGCTCCCAATTACTACATTTATCGAGACAGCTTGGCGGTGGCCGTGAGCGACCCGTCGATGTCTGTCGATGGCCTGGATTTGCCCCAAGCCCAACCCATCAATGACGCCTACTTTGGTGACACCTTCGTTTACTACGATGAGGTGGAGATCCCAGCGAGTCTGATACGGGGTGTGGGCCAGGCCCAATCCATTGAGGTCGGCATCGATTTCCAGGGTTGTCTCACCGATGGCATTTGTTATCCCCCCATGACCCGATCGGTTGTGGTGGAGCTGCCTGCAGCCAGCCAAGCAACGGGGCCCATCCGTGCACCAGAGACCACCACGCGAGCCACTGGGGGCTCTGAACAAGACCGTTTGGCTTTGGCGCTGTCCGAAACACCGATCTTGGCGTTGGCGCTCTTTTTGGTGGCTGGGGTGTTGTTGGCCTTCACCCCATGCGTTTTCCCCATGGTCCCGATTTTGTCAGGCTTGATCGCGGGTGAGGGCGATGAGATCAACACCGCTCGGGCCTTCCGTTTGTCCTTGGTGTACGTGCTTTCCATGGCGTTGGTGTATACCGCTTTTGGGGTGGTGGCCGGTGTCTTTGGCCAAAACCTGCAAGCGGTGTTCCAGCACCCAGCGGTGCTGATCACCTTCGCTGCCTTGTTCGTGTTGCTCTCATTGGCGATGTTTGGTTTCTACGAGCTCCAACTTCCCAGTCGCGTGCAAACCAAGTTAAATGAGCTCTCAAATCGCACGGAAGGGGGCACTTTGATGGGGGCAGCGATCATGGGGGCGTTGTCGGCGTTGGTCGTTGGGCCTTGTGTGGCGCCTGCTTTAATGGGGGCATTGATTTACATTGGCCAAACCGGTGATGCGGTGTTGGGTGGTGCGGCCTTGTTCTCCATGGCCATCGGCATGGGCATTCCTTTAATGATTTGGGGGACATCGGCGGGCAAGTTGTTGCCTCGAGCGGGTGCTTGGATGAACGCGGTCAAAGCCGTGTTCGGGGTGGGCTTGTTGGCGCTCGCCATCTGGATGCTCGAGCGAATCTTGCCGGCCCCGGTGGTGATGGCGCTGTGGGGCAGCCTTGCCATTGCTTGCGCGGTCTATTTGGGGGCATTGACCCGCCTAGACACAGGCGTGAGTGGTTGGTCTAAGTTGTGGCAAGCGCTTGGGGTTATTTTGCTGATCTTGGGCATCGTGCAATGGCTGGGTGCATTGAGTGGGGGCCGCGATTGGACGCGTCCTTTGGGGCACATCCAAACCGGTGGGGTTGCTCAGACCATCCAAGCCCCCACGTTTGCCAAAGTGGAGACCCTAGATCAATTGCAAAGTGCCGTCGCTGCGGCCACCGCGCCCGTATTCTTGGATTTTTATGCCGATTGGTGTGTGGATTGCGTGCGCATGGAACGGCGCACCTTTGTCGATCCAGCGGTGGCCGCGCGCATGGGCGATTTTGCACTCATCAAGGTCGATGTCACCGACTACAACGAAGACCATCAAGCCATCTTGTCCCACTTTGGCTTGATTGGCCCGCCCGCGTTGTTGTTTTTTAGCGAGGCCCAGGAGCTTGGGGATCTTCGACGCTTTGGTTTTATGCCCCCCACTGAATTCTTAGCCCACCTTGACCAAGTCGAACAAGCAGCATCGCTTTGATGGCGTTCGGGCGAGGCCAACTGGAGTTGAACGGACGTGCTTAAAACAGCCATGAAATGGGCATTGATTGGATTGATTGGCGTCGGCCTAGGTGCAGGCGTGGCCTATCTGACCCGGCCAGCCCCACCGCCGGTGGGTGTGGAAGGCGCTTCTGTGGGCGATGCGCGCCCGGCCTTGGCGCACCAAGACTTGAATGGTGAATTGGCCTCAATCGACCAATTCGACGGCCAAGCGGTGTTGGTGAACTTCTGGGCGACTTGGTGTGCGCCGTGTCGTCGCGAGATGCCCCTATTGCAAGCCGCGGCTGAAAGCCACGTGGGGAAGCTGGTGGTGGTTGGTGTGGCCATGGACCAACGCGACCCTGTGGCCGAGTTTGTTGATTCTTTGGGCATCACCTACCCGATTTGGGTGGGCGAGATCGATGTCTCAGCTGCGCAACGGCGCTGGGGCAACCCAGCCGGCGCCTTGCCCTATACGGTGTTGGTCGATGCCCAGGGCATCATTCGCTGGCAGCACCTGGGTGAGGTCAGCCAATCCCAACTCGATGAGGCCTTGTCGCGGGTGTTCTAAGCGGTGTTGGCGGGGCCCGAAGGTGGTCAAAGATACGCCAACGTATGGCCATCTTCTGCAAACGTGTAGACAAAATAACCGATAGACGGCACAATATTCGATTGCCCTGACGCAATTGAAGCGAGCTTGTTGTATGCGCATTTTGGTTTTGCACGGCCCCAACCTCAACCTGCTTGGCCAGCGCGAGCCAGGCATTTACGGCACCCTGACTTTGGACGACATCAACCACGAGTTGGCCGAGTTTGCTCAGACCTGTGAGGTGGAGATCGAGGCGGTTCAGTCCAATGCCGAGCACGTCTTAATCGAGCAGGTCCAAGAAGCCAAGGGGAGCGGGTTTGATTGGATCTTAATCAATCCCGGCGCTTACACGCACACCTCAATCGCATTGCGAGACGCATTCGCCGCCGTTGAGACCCCATTTGTTGAAGTTCACATGAGCCAAGTCGCGGCGCGTGAGCCCTTTCGCCATCACTCGGTGATCGCTGAGTTGGCGCATGGAACGATCGCTGGGTTTGGGGCAGATTCTTATTTGTTGGGCCTGCAGGCCATTATTAACCACGAACTCGGTCGCGGGTCTATACAGGTGGAGTCATAAACCCATGGATTTACGTAAGATCAAAAAACTCATTGAGCTTTTAGAAGAATCCAATCTTGCAGAGATTGAGATTCATGAAGGTGAGGAATCGGTGCGCTTGATGCGCCAGCACCCACCCAGCAGCCAGCCACAAATGATTCATGTGCCACCAGCCACAGCGCCTGCGGCAGCGGCCGCGTCTGCCGCGCCTACTTCCCGCCTGGCCGATGAGAACGATGCCAACCCCTCAGCCGGCGATGCTCTGCCAGCGGGCGAGGTGGTCCGGTCACCCATGGTGGGTACTTACTATGGTGCGCCCAATCCAGAGTCGCCGCCGTTTGTTAGTGTGGGCAGCCAAGTCAATTCCGGTGATGCCTTGTGTTTGGTTGAAGCGATGAAAATGTTCAATCAGATCGAAGCGGAGTTTTCAGGCGAAGTGGTGGCGGTGCTGGTCGAAGACGGTCAACCCGTTGAGTTTGACGAGCCTTTGTTTGTCATTGCCAAAGACTAGTCGCTTAAAAAACCAATCACCCAACGTGATGCGCCTTTCCCAAAGAGACCACCATGCCCCGATTTAAAAAAGTATTGATCGCCAACCGAGGAGAAATCGCGCTTCGAATTTTGCGTGCTTGTCAGTCGATGAACATCTTGACGGTGGCCGTGCACTCGACCATCGATCGAAACTTAAAACACGTCGGCATGACCGATGAGTCGGTGTGTATTGGCCCACCCTCTGCCGCAGACAGTTACATGAACATTCCAGCGATCATTGCCGCGATGGAATTGACCGACGCCGAAGCGGTGCATCCGGGTTATGGGTTCTTGGCAGAGAATGCCGATTTTGCAGAACGCATTGAAGAGTCGGGGTTTGTGTTCATTGGGCCCCGAGCAGAGACCATCCGCTTGATGGGCGATAAGGTCTCTGCCATCCACGCCATGCGGCAAGCCGGCGTGCCTTGTGTCCCGGGATCCGATGGGCCATTGGACGATGATGCCGAACGCACTTTGCGGCTGGCCGATCAAATTGGGTTTCCTGTTTTGATCAAAGCGGCAGCCGGTGGGGGTGGGCGTGGCATGCGGGCTGTTGAAAAACGTGAGGACTTGATTCAGGCGGTGAATTTGACGCGCCAAGAAGCCGAGGCCGCTTTTGGGGATGGCACGGTTTACATGGAAAAATATTTGGCCAACCCACGCCACATTGAGGTCCAAGTCTTGGCTGATATGCATGGCAATGCGGTGCACTTGGGTGAGCGCGATTGCTCGATGCAACGACGGCATCAAAAAGTCATTGAGGAAGCGCCAGCGCCAGGGATCACCGATGAGCAACGCGCCCACATCGGCGAGATTTGTACGCAAGCCTGCCAACGGATTGGCTATGTGGGGGCGGGGACGTTTGAGTTCTTGTTTGAAGACGGTGAGTTTTATTTCATCGAAATGAACACGCGCATCCAAGTGGAACACCCAGTCACCGAATGCATCACTGGCATCGATTTGGTGCGCGCGCAAATTGAGATCGCCACAGGCGAGCCGTTGCCTTTTTCACAATCGGACATTCAATTCAATGGGCACGCCATTGAGTGTCGCATCAACGCCGAGGACCCAGAGCGCTTCCTACCCCAGCCGGGTACCATCACCGCCTTCCACGCCCCGGGTGGTCCTGGCATTCGTGTGGATTCTCACATTTATGATGGCTATACCGTCCCACCCAATTACGATTCCATGATCGCCAAACTGATCGCCCATGGGCCCAGCCGAAAGTCTGCGATGTCGAGAATGCGGGTGGCGCTTGATGAGTTGGTGTTAAAAGGGATTGTGACCAATGTGGGGCTGCATCAACGCTTGGTCCGGGATGCAGGTTTCAAGGAAGGTCAGACCAACATCCATTATTTAGAAAAAACACTCGCCCAGTCGTCTGGCTAGACATTTTTAAAGCAGCTTATTCAAAGAGCCCATTCATTGCCCGCACCACCGCCACCGAATCAATGAAGCAGTGGCGGTCTTGGCTGATCTCGCTGGCAGCTGCAATACGGGGAAGCGTGGGGCAAAGCAGTCCAAAGTGAGCAAAATCACTGGCCACCTCGCGTGGGGTCTTTAGGACCACCGTGCACAGCCCAAGCGCACCTCGGTGGGTTTGCGGTGGGGTGAGGGCGACCACAGGCACTGGGACATTTTCCCATTCAAGGCCCCGAAAGCCCCAAAGCGTTGCCTTCAAGGGCTGGCCTTCGAGGTGCTTTTTCTCAGATTGAATGGGAAAAAGGGTCGGCGCCTCGAGTAGGGCGATGGCCTCAAGCACTGGCAAGGCAAGTATCGGGCTGATGCCAAACTCGAAAAGCCAGTGGTCTCCCATCGTTCCTGCCACAGGCCATGGCGCCAAGAATTGTTGATCGATGCCCTGGCTTTCTTCCAGACCATGGTCTTGGTCCAGTGAGGCCAGCGGACGCTGTTTCTGAGAACGAATAATGTCGAGCTCAGCGATGAGTCTTTGAGCGCGTTGTTCGATGTGTTGTTGGTGGGCTTGGGTTTTGATTGGGGCCTGCTCACCGAGCAATCGATCCAAGCGGCTGAGTATTTTTAAAAGCTGTGGTGAGCCTTGAGATGGCAAGGCCTGAGCGCCCGCGTTGCCTTCCACGGCATGGGCAAGCTTTAGGGTCAGTGCTGATAGGCTGCCAGACGCTGGAAACGCGCTGGCCAGTGCGCGAAGCACCTCAACCAAAGCCTTGCCAGGTGGGTTGGCGTGTGGTTGGGCCTTTGGTCCAGCCGCACCCACGCTCACGTGCGCGCTCACATACTCGCTCAAGGCGGCACGAAAGCGAAGTTGTGGTGGGGTGTTGGCACTGCCCGCTTTGGCCATATCAACGATCACCGAGCATCAATTTTTCAATGCGCGCCAGGTCCTGACCGAGGCCTTGCAGTGAGCGTTCTAGCCCATTGAGGGTGCGTGAAAGGGCATCAATGTGCTCAAGGGTGGCCGCATGGCGCACACTGCCGGGACTCTCCTGGCGCGCCTCGAGCGTTTGTAGAGGGGCATTGAACGCATTCAATTGATCGAAAAGAGTTTGGTGGTGTTCCAGCCAGTCGGCCATGGTCTCGAGAACGCCCTTGGATGCCTCATCCAAGCGGGCGCCTGTTTCACTGAGCGTTTGGTTAATGGTGCTGAGCTGCTGGGTTTTGGCGGTTTGATGCAGATCTTGGACGAGTCGATGGCTTTGAGCCAAAGCCTGTTTCATGGCCGAGAGCTCGGCATCGGCCAAAGCATCGGCCCGATCGGTTAAGAGCGCTTTGGCCCAATGGTCCAAGTCGGCTTTGAGTGTTTCAATTTGTTCTTGGTGGTGCTCATTGACATCAAACGCCTGTGCCAAAGCGGCTTGTATTTCGGCCGCCTGGGTTTCGGACAATGCGGTGTCTTTGGCCGTGTCTGTTGGACTTAAGGCTGGTGCTTGGGCGCGTTGGGCTCTGTGTCTGGCCGCGTTTGTGATGGCAATGCCAGTGACGATCAAGGTGAGTCCCAGCAAAGAAAAGCTTGCGATGATCCAGACATCTTGCGGGATGGCGCGCGCCCAGCTCAAGAGCCCATTCAAAGCATCAAAGACCATGGCCTGTGCGACACCTAGGGCATCTAGGACATTGTTGAGTGCGGTGGCAGCGGCTGTCATCATGGTCTCACATTGTTTCGGGTTGCGGTCATGGCGGTTTGGGCATCGGGTGGTTTGTCATCACCAAGCCCCCAAGCCCGTTAGAATAACCCTAAACCAGCCACGGAGGCGGTATGCCCACAAACCTCATCATGGTGATGGATGACATCGCCAAGATCAAGCCAGTCAAAGACACCTCGTTTGCCTTTTTGTTGGAGGCGAGCCGGCGTGGCTACCGATTGTTTTATGCCACAGCCGAGTCTTTATGGATCAATGGCGATCAAGCCGGTGCGACCCTCAGCCCCATTGATGTCCAAGACGATGCCAGCCAGTGGTTTTCGTTGCATGATCGCCAAGCTCATGTGTTTGGGGCGGGCGATTGGATCACGATGCGAAAAGACCCACCAGTGGATGCGCACTATATTTATGCCACCCTTATTTTGGACCGCGCCAAGGCCCAGGGTGCGCGCGTGATCAATGACCCCCAAGCGCTCAGAGATTTTAATGAGAAACTGGCCATCAGCTATTTTGGTGAATGGATGCCCCCGACACTGGTGTCCACATCGCACGCGCAGCTCAAAGCCTTTGTGCAAACCCACCAAAAAGTGGTCATCAAGCCACTCGATGGCATGGGTGGGCGCGGGATCTTTATGGCCTCTCATGGTGAGGCCAACATCAACGCCATTTTAGAAACGCTCACCGGTGGTGAGAAACGCTTTGCCATGGCACAGGCTTTTTTGCCTGAGATTGCAGCAGGCGATAAACGCGTGCTGGTGGTCAATGGCGAAATCGTTCCTTACATGTTGGCTCGGATTCCAGGCAGCGAAGATTTTCGGGGCAACCTCGCCCAAGGTGGGCGCGGCGAGGGGCGTCCGGTCACTGAGGTCGAACGGGCCATCGTCGATGGCGTGGCACCGACTTTGATGGCGCATGGCATTGTCTTTGCCGGGCTTGATGTGATCGGTGACCGACTCACCGAGGTCAATGTGACCAGCCCAACTTGTGTCCGCGAACTCGACAAACAATTTGGGCTCAACATTGCAGGGCAATTGTTTGATGCGCTTGAGAGCGACTGATACCCACCATCAGAGGACTTTCTTGCCAGCGCTTGGTCTGGCCCTGCTCATCCATCTGGTTGTTTTTGGGTTGGTGGGGATTGATCTCAAATCACCCATCGACCCATCACCCATCGACCCATCGGGCATGGATGTCGTGTTGTTGGCACCCGAACCCTTAGATCAGCGCATGGAAAAGCGCTCCTCATCCGATGCGAGCGCCGATTTTTTGTCCAACCGCAGCCAAGCCGCCGGCACCAATGCCCCAACCGCGCCTTTAACCGCGGCTGAGCGGGCGCGCCCAGCCGCTGAGGCCAGTGAGGCCACCATGCTGGAACCATTGGATGAGCCAAGTAACGTGGAGGGCGAGAGCCGCACCGATCGTCGCCAACCGCTCGATCTGACTGGCTTGATGGACAGCCAAGACCAGACCGATTGGTCCAATCCAGCCAGGCCTTTGCAATCCAATCCCAAGCACAAGTTCATTCACGCCAGCACGCGCGAGCACATCTATGCCGCTTATATGGATGCTTGGGTCAAAAAGATTGAACGCGTTGGCAAATTGCATTACCCGCAATGGGCCAGACGCCAAGGCGTCTCGGGTGAGTTGGTGCTGAGCGTTGAATTGCTGGCCTCTGGTGAGGTGGCCGATATTCGGGTGGAACGCTCATCGGGAAAGCCCCTATTGGACAAAGCTGCTTTGGATATTGTCTCGCTGGGCGCGCCTTATGCGCCTTTGCCAGTCAATGATGAGGACATTGAACGGTTGACCATCACCCGAACATGGCAATTTTCCAGCGGGGGCGCTTTTCGCTGATAGAATGAAGCCATGAGCTATCTCGAGCACCAATTTTTGGTGGCCATGCCCGATTTGGATGACCCCAACTTCAGCCGCGGTGTGACCTTATTGTGTCAACACAACGACGATGGGGCTTTGGGGTTGACCATCAATCGTCCATCAGAACTCAAACTGAGTGATTTGTTTCAGCAAATCGGTCTGGACAATCACGATCCGGCTGTGGCCGATCAAGTGGTGTTTGATGGCGGGCCTTTGCACCAAGAACGCGGGTTTGTGTTGCACGAAACCACCGAGGATGATCGGGTGTGGGATTCAAGCCTGGGTGTCGGGAAAGACTTGTCGATCACCACCTCCAAAGACATTTTGGCCGCCATTGCTGAGGGCCAAGGGCCGAAGCGTTTTATTGTTGCTTTGGGCTATGCCGGTTGGGAAGCGGGGCAGTTGGAACAAGAGATTCGGGAAAATGCTTGGCTCAATGTGGATGCCAAAAGAGACATCTTGTTTGAGGCACCGGTTGATCAACGTTGGGAACAAGCCGTGGCCAGCTTGGGTTTCAGTGCATCGGCACTCCAGCCCTCAGGTGGCCATGCCTAAGCGAGCCACATTGCTCGCGATTGACTACGGCAAAGCCAGAACGGGGCTCGCGGTGGGCCATCCCCTCACCGGTTCTGCCCAACCGCTCGATCCCTTGTCTTCAAAAAATGAATCCACTTTGGTGGCGGGTTTGGCGCAAGTGATCAAGACTTGGCAACCCGCCAAATTAATTGTTGGCCTCCCATTGGGCGCTGAAGGGCATGAGAGCCCGATGAGTGCCACCGTGCGTGCCTTTGCGGCCACCTTAATCGATCGTTTCCCTGAGACCGAGGTGGTGCTCCACGATGAGCGTTTGACATCCATGGCCGCCGCCAGCGCCCACGCCGAGCGTCGTGAGCAAGGCAGGGCGCGGGCGCGTGATGCCGCCAAGCTCGACAGCATGGCCGCCGCTTTAATTCTGGAGTCATTTATGAATGCGCACCCGGAGGCTTTATGACGCCGAAGCGACTGATTGATATCGATGGATTGAGCTTGGATTTGATCGAGACCATCATCGATCGAGCGGTGGCTTTGTCCAAAGGCTCGGAGCCTTTGTCACAGACCCACACCATCGCCAATGTCTTTTTTGAACCGAGCACGCGGACAAGGGTGTCATTCGAGATGGCGGCCACGCGCTTGGGGCTTCGGGTGATCAATCTCGATGGAGAGCGCTCTTCAATGACCAAGGGCGAGTCGGTGTTGGACACCCTAGCAACCTTGCACGCGATGGGTGTTGAGTTGGCGGTATTGCGCCATGACCAAACAGGCATTTGCCATGCGCTCGTCGAGCAATTGCCCAAGGACTTGGGCTTGATCAATGCAGGCGATGGCTGCGGGCACCATCCGAGCCAAGCCTTGTTGGATGCGGCCACACTCACCGCCCAAGGGGTGGATCTCACCCAGGCCAAAGTGGTGATCTGCGGTGATCTCAGGCATTCGCGGGTGGCGCGCTCAAACGTTGCCCTCTTAAAACGCTTAGGCGTGAGAGAAATTGGATTGGCCGGTCCTGAGGCCTTGATGCCCGCATCTGGATCTGACTTTGATGGGGTGGCCCGGTATGAAGACCTCAACGCCGCGCTTGCCGGCGCCGATGTGGTCATGATGCTCCGTGTGCAAAAAGAGCGCATGGATGCCAGCGGTGGTGGGCTGGATTTGGGGGGCTATCACCAGCACTGGGGGCTGACCAATGCGCGTTTGGCTCTGGCCAAACCAGATTGTTGGGTGATGCATCCAGGACCGATGAACCGGGGCGTTGAGTTATCCGCCGAGGTGGCCGATGGGCCCCAGTCTTTGATTCTGGGCCAGGTCCGGATGAGTGTTTTCACTCGCATGGCCATCTTTGAAGCGCTGTTGTCTTAAATCCCATGCCCTAACTGAGATTTTGGATTAGAAAGGTCTACAATAAAAAAATGTCCGCTCAGCTCCGCCATTTTTTAACTCAGTTTTTGTTTGACCCTGCCTGCGGTGGATGGGGGTTGTTGTGACACAGACAGAGGCAATGAGCAAACCATGGCGGCGGATCAGAAGCTTTGTCTATCGGCCTGGACGGTTGACCTCAGCCCAACAAACCGCACTTGATGTCCACCTTCCACATTATCGCTTTGATCCTGAAGCACCATGGCCCGAACACAAACCAGTGGTGATGGAGATTGGGTTTGGCAATGGCCAAGCATTGGTTGCGATGGCCAAGGCCGAACCCGAAAAACACATCATCGGTGTTGAGGTGCACCCACCGGGGGTCGGTCGTCTTTTAAACGCACTGGCTTCAGAGGGCATCAACAATGTGTCTGTCGCCATGTGCGATGCGGTGACGTTATTGGAAGAGAGCATTCCAGCCAAGGGTCTTGATGAGGTGCGCATCTATTTCCCCGACCCATGGCCCAAAAAACGCCACCACAAAAGGCGTTTGATCCAAGCTGAGTTTGTGCAGCTGTTGGCCAGTCGCCTCAACGTTTCCGGACGATTGCATTTGGCCACCGATTGGATGCCCTATGCAGAATGGATGGAAGAGGTCATGGCCAAGGCGCCCGAGTTTGAACGCCAGCTCGATGCGGTTCATATTCGCCCAGACACGCATTTTCAGCGGCGAGGCGAGCGCAAGGGCCATGCGATCGTTGACATGATCTATCAACGGGTCGGAGCACGCTAAATGGAGATGATGGCCTCCAACCTGACCTTAAGTGGTGACATGGTCTTGGTGCTGCTCGTGCTTGGTCTGACGGTGGCTTTGTTCGTCTCTGAGATCGTTCGGATCGATATTGCGGCGATTGTCATCATGGTGTTGATTGGCCTGTTGGGCTTGGTGCCATCCGATCAGTTGTTCAATGGGTTTGCATCCAATGCGGTGATCTCTCTGATTGCTGTGATGATCTTAGGCGCGGGCCTGGACCGGACCGGGGCCATGAACCAAGTCACGCGTTTTATTCTAAAGTTTGGTCAGAATTCGTCGTCGCGGGTGGTGGCGTTGCTGGGTTCTTCGGCTGGATTGGTCTCTAGCATGATCCAAAACGCCGGCGTGACGGCTTTGTTTATGCCCGTGGTTGGGCGAGTCTCTGGGCGCATGCACATCCCCTTGCCGCAGCTGTTGATGCCCATGGGCTTTGGCGCCATGGTCGGTGGCACCATCACCATGGTCGGCTCTTCTCCTTTGATCTTGCTCAATGATTTGATGCTGACGTCCAACCGATCCCTGCCACCGGGCGCTGAGTCGATGGAGGCCTTTGGTTTGTTTGCCGTGGCACCCATTGGTCTGGCTTTGTTGGCCGCCTCCGTGACTTATTTTTGGTTTTTCGGGCGAACCATGCTACCCACCGGAGAGACCAAGGGCTCGAGCGCACCGGGCAGGACTGAGACCTATTTTGCCGATGTCTATGGCATCCAAGGCGAGGTCTATGAAATGTTGGTGACCGTGGACTCGCCCTTGGTGGGCATGCGCATTTCAGAGGCAGAAAGGCTGGAGGGTGCCCCATTGTTGTTGGGGATTCAGTCCACCGACGAGCCCCGTTTGGCACCGCCGGCTGATGAGATGGTGTGGGTGGGAACGGTCTTGGGCGTGATGGGAACACGCGAGCAAGTGGGGCAATTCGCTTTGGCCAACCAGCTCAAGCTCCAGCCGCGGCTAAAGACCTTTGGACAGCTGTTCAACCCCACCCGCGCGGGCATTTCTGAGGTAGTGATCCCACCGGGGTCGCGTTTGATTGGTCAAAGCATTGGCGATTCAAAGCTCCGGTCTCGCTTTGGGATTTCGGTCTTGGCGATCAATCGTCGTGGCGAGATCATTCGGGATGAGCTTCGCACAGAGGTGTTACAGCCAGGGGATTGTTTGGTCTCGCACTCAACCTGGTCCAATCTGGCAGAACTGGCCGATGACAAAGACTTTATCGTCGCCACCGACATCCCGAAAGAAGAGCAACGCCCGCAAAAGGTCATTCACGCCCTGATTTTTTTTGCGCTGTCGTTGGGCTTGATCATATTTACCGACATCCGCTTGGCCGTAGCGCTTTTAACCGGGGCGCTGGGCATGATCTTAACGGGCGTATTGAGCATGGATGAGGCCTATCAATCGGTGAGTTGGAAGACGGTCTTTTTGATGGCGAGCCTCATTCCACTGGGTTATGCCATGGAGGCCACAGGCACCGCTGCTTGGCTTGCCGAACAAATCATTGGCGCATTGGGCACCATGCCTGGCTGGGTGTTGCAATTGGCCTTGGCGATCTTGGCCACCTTGTTCACGTTGGTGATGTCGAACGTCGGCGCGACGGTCCTACTGGTTCCGATTGCGATTAACTTGGCGATTGTCACGGGTGGCAACCCAGCGGTGTTTGCATTGATCGTTGCTTTGGGTGCGAGCAATGCCTTTATTTTACCCACCCACCCGGTCAATTCGCTGATCATGGGCCCTGGGGGCTACCGCGTGAAGGACTTTATTCGGGTGGGTGGTTGGATGTCACTGCTCTACGTTGCAGTCAGTTTGCTCGTGGTCAATCTGATCTTTTAGCACTTGGCCGGCGTTTGAATGGTTGGTTTTCATCGTTCCATCTCGGCCATTTAAGAGAGTTGGACGGCCACTTGCCCCTCGGTTTCTTGGATGTCTACCGCTTTTAAGTGTGCATTTAGGCACGGCCCAGCGACGCATTTGCCTTGATTGGGCTCAAACACAGCCCCATGTACACAACAGACGAGCTGATTTTTCTCATCGACCAAGAAGCGGTCGGGCGCCAGGTTGAGTGGCCGGCCCTGGTGTGGACAAACGTTGAACCAAGCCTTGGGTTTGCCCAGGTGGCGTGTGACAATGAGATCCACTGGCCCCAGATCAGTCAAGGTTGGGGGAAGATCGCTCAATGGAATGCGAAACTCGCGATAGTGACCCTCTGCTAAAGTGTGGCTGTCGCAGAGGAACAAAAAAGGCACTTGGGAGTCTATGCTCATATGAATGAAAATCCACGCGATCGATTCTATCGATCATTTTACAGCCGATATCGATCTCAAGCTGGATCTCAATCGCCTTTTGAAATCAAGCCGCTATCGCCTCTGGCGCGCATTGGCCTGGTGCTATTGACCGTGGCCATCTTAGCGGTGAGTTTTATGTTGGGTTTGGTGTTTTTGGCCATCGCCGTTGGCTTGGTGGCCATGGGCTTGATCGCCATGGGCATTCAACGCCTGCTCAGTGGTAAGCCCAAGCCGCCTGAGGATGACGACATCGAAGTCAGTTACAGAGTCATTCACCGCAAACGCGATGAGTAGAGCGGGTGCTTGAGGCAATCTGCCAGCCCCCTTGCTTGATCCCCTAGTGGTTCAGTAGGCCCAGCAGCAACAAAACCGCAAAGATCACCGCCACCCACAGCGCCATGGCACCAATGGGCCACGATTGACCCAGATGTTGCAACGGCCATTTGGGGTGGGCGACCCACTGGGCGGCTTTGATGGTCGGCCCCTTCACCACGTGGACGCCCGCATGCCAAGCTTGGTTGATCTGGGCGGGTAGGGTGGTTAGCAAGAACCGATAGATCACCTCAACATCATAGAGTCTGGACGCATAATGGCGAGGCAAGCCCAGTCCAAAGCGCGACAGGGCCAAATAAATCAGGCCAGCAGCGCCTAGCATGATGAGTTGCGATAAGATTTTTTTGCCGGTGAACACCTCATCGGTGCTCCCAAAGGGCCTCAAGCCATCCAAAAGCCCTGGCAAGAACCCGGTGATGAGCAGGAGCGCTGCTGGGATCAACAAAGCCAACTGTTGCACACCAGGGACGTCCAGCGCAGTGATGGGCTTAGCGGCCTGCTCACTGGGCCCAAAAAATACCCGCCAAGCGATCCTGACCCAGCCATACAAAAGACCCACCACCGACAAAGACACCAACACCCAATAGAGGATGTGTGGCAGATCAGAAGTCTCAATGGCGCTGAGCATCAGTTTTTTGCTGATGAATGCGCCCGTTAAGGGAACGGCGATGTTCGCCAGCACCGCCACCACCACGCAGGCAGCGACCAGAGGCCAATGCTTGGCCAAGCCACCCAAGCGATCGGCATGGGTTGTTTGGAAATGAACAAAGATCAAAGCCATGGCCATGAACAAGGTCATCTTAAACAACACATCCATGACAATGTGCAGCGCCACGCCATCGAGCGCGGTGGGTGTTCCCACACCAATGGCCACAACCATCAAGCCCAATTGCACCATCATCGAGTAGGCCAAGACACGGCGTAAATTGTTTTCTGTTAACACATAGGC
>CBFHIS010000002.1:0-19084 GCA_965655975.1 Wenzhouxiangella sp. | reverse complement strand
CGCCATCACCACGCCAATGGGCACCAAGGCGCCTTCGCCTGGGAAGGTGCGCATCAGAGCAAGTACGCCGACTTTGGTGGTCACCGCCACCAACACAGCCAAGCCAGCGATGGATGCTTTGGGGTAGGCATCGACCAGCCAGACATGAACCAATGGGAAGCCTGTCTTAATGCCAAAGCCCAATAGCAACAGCCACCCAGACAGGCCAGTGAGTGCCACGGGCCCCACCGACCAGTCCCCGGTTTGGTTGGCATGCAACAAGATGCCTGCCAATACCGTGACCCCAGCAGCGACTTGGAATAAAAGATAGCGAATACCTGCTTGCGTGGCCACCTCATCGCGGCGTGCCAACACCAAGCCCGCACCACTTAATGCAATGATTTCAAAAAAGACAAAGAAACTCAGCCAATCACCGGCCATGACCACGCCGATGCCACCGGCCAAATAGGCCAGCAATGCAGCATGTTGTAGTCGGTCCTTGATTGGGCTGATAAACAAGGCGCCAATGAATGCCGCCACATGGAACAAACCAACCATCAACAACCCAAGCGCATCCACCTTCACTGGGTTGAGCGTGTAATCCATGAACGACACATCCAGGCGCATACCAGGCGCCAACAGCTGCCAAGCCACCCAGCCAGAGACCAACGGCGTGAGGGTGCTGATCACCCAGCTGAAGCGCTCGGGCAGAAGCGCAATGAGGCCCACACCACCAAGAAAGATCAAAAATGGAAACAGCAATGACCACTCAGTCATCGTGTGGCTCCTGACGTGATCCCAACAAGCGCCGATCGATCGCGGCGATCACCAAGGCAACGATCAAAGCCACGCCACCGGCCAAGGCATAAGACAAAAAACCGATCATGAGACCAATCCTTTGGCCAACTCATAGAGTGGCTCGGGGAAGAAAAACAAGACCACGCAGGCGCCTGCGGTGATGCCCATGGCCACGCGTTGCGCCAGGGGCGCTTCGTGCATGCCTTCGGTGGGCACGCCATCTGCTGCTGGCGCGAAAAAGCCTCGAATGGGAATGATCAAAAGATAGAGGATGTTTAAAAGCGAGCTGAGCATCAATGCGCCGGCCACAATCCATTGCTCGGCCGACAAGCTCCCCAGCAACAAATACCACTTGGCCCACATGCCACCAAATAAGGGCAAGCCAATGATGGACAAAATGCCGATGGTCATGAACGTGAAGGTATAGGGCATGACCCGACCCAGACCATCAAACTCTTTGATCTTTTTTCGGTTATGCGCCACTTGAATGGCGCCGGCTGAGAAGAACAAAGTGATCTTGGCCACCGCGTGCATTGCCATTTGCATGACCGCCCCAATCACCGCCAATGGGGTGGCGACCATGGCCCCGACGATCACATAACTCAATTGCGCCACCGTGGAGTAGGCCAAGCGCGCTTTAAGGTCTTCGAGTCTTAAGGCCACCACAGAAGCAGAGACAATGGTGAAAGCGGCGACCCAGGCCACCCAAAGGCCAGCACCCGTGTTGGCCAGCGTGTCGATGCCAAACACGAAAATGGCGACCTTTAAGATGGTGAAGACACCCGCTTTAACCACCGCCACGGCGTGGAGCAACGCGCTCACCGGTGCCGGTGCCACCATTGCCGCGGGCAGCCACTTGTGCATGGGCATCAACGCGGCTTTGCCGATGCCAAAGGCAAACAACCCGACCAACACAGGGATCCAATGCGGGGCGATGTGGCCTCTGATGATGCCGCCTGATTGAAAGTCGAGGGTGCCGGTGGCGGCATAGACCCAAATGATGGCCGGCAACAACAAGCCAATGGAGGAGGCCAGTAAATAAAACAAATAAATCCGACCCCCACGCCTCGCCTCTTCAGAGCCTGAGTGGGTGACCAAGGGATAAGTCGACAAGGTCAAGATTTCATAAAAGATAAAGAGCGTGAGCAAGTTGGCGCTAAAGGCGATCCCAGCAGCAGCGCCCAAAGCAATGGCGTAGCAGGCAAAAAACCGGGCCAAGTGCGGGTAGTTCAGCGCCTTCATGTAGCTTTGTGCATACAGCGTGGCGACCAACCAAAGGCTCGCGCCGATCAGCGCAAACAAAAGCCCCAAAGGCTCGACCTCAAACCCAATGGCCACACCGGGTAAGAGCTCTCCAAAAGTTTGCGTGGCCCCTTGGCCCGATAAGGTGGGTTCGATGTGGCCAGCGACGGCCATAAAAAAAGCAATCGAAGACAACCACCCAAAAGCATCTCTCAGCCTTGGGTGATTGTGGGCCAGCGCAATGGCCAGCGCCCCCAAAAACGG
The DNA here is from genome assembly GCA_965655975.1 of Wenzhouxiangella sp. GTDB lineage: Bacteria > Pseudomonadota > Gammaproteobacteria > Xanthomonadales > Wenzhouxiangellaceae > Wenzhouxiangella. The sequence goes on along the minus strand of CBFHIS010000002.1, from coordinate 16,801 downwards.
GATCACAATGACCGTCAAGGGCGAGAGCGTGGGCAAGAAACTCATTCAAATGCCCCCAACAATGCCCGAGCGGCCTGCTCGGCTGACTCCAGCGTCAATGAGGTGTCGAGGCCGAAATAGAAATTCAGGGCCACCATCACCCACAGCGGAATCAGCAAAGCCAAGGGTGCTTCGGCGACCACTTTGCTGTGACCCGAGGCATCTTGTTGGGGTGACTTAAACCACGCCGCCTCAATCACCCGCCAGATGTAATACACCGCCATGAATGAAGTGATCAAGATCAGCACCACCAGCCAGGCCAGACCCGCTTCCATGGCCGCCAAGATCAAATACCACTTGCTGATGAAGCCCGCCGTTGTGGGCACGCCGATCAAAGACAGGCCAGCCAAGGCAAAGGCGGTCATGGTCCAAGGCATTTGCCGGCCAACCCCTTGAAAGGCTTCAATGCGGGCAGAGCCCGTGCGGTACATCACCGTACCCAACGCCATGAACAAGGCTGCTTTCATCAAGGCGTGGTTGAACAAATGAACGAACGTGGCGGTCAGGCCGATGACACTGACCAAAGAGACCCCCAGCACCAAATAACCCACTTGCGCCACCGATGAGTAGGCCAGCATGCGTTTGAGGTTGGGCTCGAACATCGCCACCCAAGACCCCACCACCATGCCAGCGATCGCAAGGATCATTAAGAGCGTCGCCAAGGGCACGGCCCCAAAGCTGTAGTCGCCACCAAAGATGGTGTAGATGAACCGAAGCATCACATACAGCGCCACTTTGGTCGCGGTGCCCGCCAAAAACACCGTGATCATATTCGGCGCAAAGGCATAAGCATTGGGCAGCCACAAATGAAGGGGCAGCAAAGCGAGTTTGAGCCCGAGGCCAACAATAATGAAAGCAAACCCAGCACGAATTGCGTTGGTATCAGCCACCGCCGGAATCCGCTCAGCCAAATCGGCCATGTTGAGCGTGCCGGTCATCATGTACAAAAAGCCAATCCCGATCAGGATAAAAGTCGCCCCGATCGTTCCCATGATGAGATAGCGAAAGGCCGCCAACAAGCCACGGCGGTCTTGGCCAAAGGCGATCAAGGCGTAGGTTGATAGCGATGAGATTTCTAAAAAGACAAAGACATTGAACGCATCCCCGGTGAGCGTGATGCCCAATAAGCCAGCCAGCGCCAACAAAAAGAGCGCATAAAAAATGTTTTGGCGTTCAGAGATTTCTTGGTTGACGCTCACCCGACCCCACAACAAGGCGGCCATGGCAATGCCTGAGACAATGAGTGCCACCCAAGCATTGGCGACATCAACGCGGTACTCGATCCCCATGGGTGGTGGCCAGTTGCCGAAGGCGTAGCTCAAAGGCTCGCTGCCCACACCCGAGAGCACCCAATAAGAGAGCACGGTGCTGGTGGTGGCCGCCAGAAACGTCACCAACCAAGGCAGGGTCTTGCCGGGCAACAACGCCACCAAGCCCGAGGCGATCATTGGCACCAAGACAATAAAGGGCATCCACTGGACCAGTGTCATGATCGCTTATGGCTCCTCAGGCTCGTGGCTGGGATCGCCAATCAAGTCATCTTCAATTGTGCCGTAGGCCTCATTGATCCGAACGGCCAAGGCCAGGCCCACAGCGGTGGTGGCCACGCCCACCACAATCGCTGTCAAGATCAAAACGTGCGGCAGCGGGTTAGAGAAAACACTCACCCCATCACGGATGACGGGTGTGGCACCGCCAATTACCTTGCCCGCAGAGATAAACAAAATAAACACGGAGGTTTGGAACAGCCCCAGTGCCATCAACTTTTTATCCATGTTGCCGTGAGCGATCACGCCATAAAAGCCGATCATCATCAACAAAATCACGACCCAATAATTGAAATAGCTGAGTACCAAACTCACAATGCATCCTCCTCAGCGCCCTCATCCACTGCATCTTGCTCGCGTTTTCTTCTCGCAAACATTGTAAATATCAACATGACCACTGTCGCCACCGTGATGCCAATGCCCAGCTCAACGGTGATGATCCCAGCTTGTTGGGCAGCCTGCGGACTCGACAACAGGGTCGAAAAATCCAAGAACATTCCACCCATAGCCACATTGGCAATGCCCACCGCGCAGTAAAGCATCACGCCCAAGACCATCAGGACAAACATGGCCCGTTCGGGGATCACTTCAAGGCCCACATCCAGGCCAAAGATCAACACAAACAAAATCCAAGCAGCTGCGAACACCACACCGGCTTGGAAGCCACCACCGGGTGAATACTCCCCATGAAATTGAATGTAGAGGGCAAACAACATGATCAAAGGGATCAAAAAACGCGCCACGATGCGAAGAATCTTGTTGTCACTCATGACCATCCTCCGGGCCACGTTGGTGGCGTGCTTTTTTTCGACGCCGTCTGGGTGGCACGCTCAAGAGGGCATACACAGCCAAACCAGCGGTCAAAATCACAAAGCCCTCTCCCAGCGTATCGATCGACCGGTAGCTCGCCAGCACAGCGGCCACCATATTGGGTATGCCCATATCCTCGTAGGTGTTGGCAATGTATTGCGCCCCCACATGGGTCTGCGCGGGACTATTGGCATCGCCAAACTGTGGCAGGTCGAAGGTGGCATACACCAAAAAAGCGCCCGTGATGCCAACCACCGCCAATGCCGGCCAGTTGTGCCGCCAAGGTTTTAGGGGAGGCGCTTCTTCTCGGTCGACCAAGGTCAGCGTGGCCAAGAACAAAAGCGTTGAAATCCCAGCACCCACAGCGGCTTCGGTGAGCGCCACATCACCGGCATCTAAGACCACAAACAAGCCGGCGGAGATCAATGAGTAGATCGCAAACAGCATGGAGGCGGTGAATAAATTGCGCACATGGATCACCGCCACAGCGATCACCACCAAAAAAATCAACAAACCGATGTCAATTAAGTATTCGATGATGACCCTCCTGGACGGATGCACTCGTCGGTGTCAGATCGAGGGGGTTGTTCTAAGGGCTCAACGCCATCGCTCAACGCCGCTTTGGCCAAGGCGTGACTGGCGGTGGGCGAGGTGAACAACAAAAACAATAAAATCAGGGCGAGCTTTAAGGTCAATAGACTCAGACCCGCCTGCATGATCAAGCCTGCGATGATCATCAGCGCGCACAACGTATCGGTCATGCCCGCTGCGTGCAAGCGGCTATAAAAATCTGGAAACCTCAGGAGCCCTAGGCCACCCAGTGCGCCAATCAGCCCCCCACCCAGGAGCAAGCCACCTGAGACCACATCAATCAATAGCTCACTCATGGGCAGCGTTTGAGAGGTTTTTGGTGGGTTGGTCTGGCGCATCGGTTGCAGCCAGATCGCCACAGCGCGCCAGTTTCAAGACAGCCACAACGGCCAAGAAGTTGATCAAGGCATAGACCAGCGCCACATCCACCAAATCGCCGTTGCCTGAGAACACAGAAATCAACGCCACCACCAACACGGTCTTGGTGCCGATAACATTGACCGCTAAGATCCGGTCATAAATGGTGGGCCCTTTTAAAGCCCGGACTAAGGCCAAGGCCATGGTCGCAAACACCAACAAGACCGAGACGACATACACCGCACTCATGATCCATTCCTTGGCTCACGCGGGTTGCCCGCTTGGCTCTCCAACCACAGCACTTTGTTGGCCATCTCGCCAGAGATGAGACCTTGGGCTGAGACATCGTCAAGCGCATGCACACGCATCCTCTGAGGTGTGACATCGAGGGTCACCGTCCCAGGTGTGAGCGTGCAGGAGTTGGCATACGTCACCCGAGAGACCGCTGTGTGTTGCGGCACAGGCACTTCAATGATGTGCGGGCGGATCTTGGCAGGCGACAACACCCGCTTGGCCACATGGATATTGGCCACAATGATCTGTCCCACCAGCCAGGCCCAATAGCCAAACAGCTTTGGGAAATACAGGCCTGGATTGTGTTCGACACCGACCACGTCCATTCGCAACGACAGCCACACCACCAGAGCAATTGAGCCTGCGCCCAAGCCAAACAACAGCGGTTTGTAGACGCCAGAGACGGCGAGCCACAACGCAGCTAAGGTCAATATCAGTGAGATGACATAACGCATGAGGACTTAGATATTAGCAAGACCCGAGCATGGGTTTTGAAAAATCGGTCACAGATAAGGCGAAAAAAGCCAACAAATCGAATCTCTGATGCGCGTGATCAATCCGCGCCCATCGACCTCTTCTAGTGTCACCTGTCTGCCATTTTTAGCGGCTTGGTCAATCAGTGCGTGCATCTCTTTGGCGAAGGCTTCGCCATAGACTTCGACTTGCAATTCAAAGTTGAGGCGCAAGCTTCTGACATCCCAATTGCTCGAACCGATGATGACGTAGCCCTCATCGATCACCAGCAATTTACCGTGGTGAAAGGGTGGGGCCTGATAAAAGACTGAAACGCCACGAAACAACAGCTCCCAAAGCATGTTTTGGGTGGCGTAGTGCACAAAAGGCAGGTTGTTGTTTGAGGGCAGGACCAAGACAACATCAATCCCTCGGATCGCGGCGCCTTGAATGGCACTGACCAACTCTCGGGGTGGCAAGAAATAAGGCGTCATGATCCGGACCGAGTGTCTGGCTTGCGAGAGCGCGGCGATAAAGAGCATGGTCAGACGGTCCAAGTCCTCATCGGGCCCATCGGTGACCACTCGACACTGCACCGAGGCCTCTTTCCCGTCGCCATTGGCTAAGGTGGGTTCCCTGAGGCCAGCCAACGGCAGTGGTAAAGCCTCGCCGTAGGCGGTGGTCATGGACCACAGCCGCTCAAACTCCATTCGCAATTGCGCCAAGACCGGCCCTTGAAGCTGGAAATGCAAGTCATTGGTGGGGCTTGGATTGTCCGGGTCTTCAATCTGGTGGCGACGGGACAAATTGATGCCACCGGTCATGGCAAAGGCATCATCGACCAAAAAGATCTTGTGGTGGCTTCGCATGTTGATCGACAGTGAGGGCGGAAACAAGCGTGGGGGCAAGAACAGCCCCACGTGAACGCCGGCTTTTTGCAACACCCGGGTGATGGGTGGCCTGGAATACAGCCGACCCACGCCATCGATGATGACAAAGACTGCCACGCCCCGGTCGACCGCACGCCCAAGCGCCTTGGCAAAGGCCAACCCCACTTCATCGCGATCAAAAATGTAGGTGGCAATCAAGATGTGATGCTGGGCTTTCTCGATGGCCTCAAGCATGCACTCAAAGGTCGCCTCGCCACCTTCCGTCCAGACAATGGTGTTTTGATCAACCAAGCCATGGCGACTCAGTGCCCGTCCAGCTTGACGAAGCGGGTGGGAGGGGTCGGTGGCGTGTTCGTGCTCAACGTTAATGACCCCCGTGCCTGGATTGTCCAAGGCATCCAATGGATGGAGTGGTCCGCCGCGTTCGGCATCCAATGTCCATTGCATCAAGCCCATCCGCTGGGCCCGGCCGCGGGCACGGTTTAGGCCGAAAAACAAATAAATGATGGGGCCAGCCAGTGGAAAGAGGATGCACACCACAATCCATCCAAACGCGGCTCGAGAATCCCTTTTATAGAGCAACGCATGCAGTGCGGTGGCGGGCGCCAAGACGGCATGGAACAAGAGAACAATGAGGGTTTCGGCGGTCATGGGGGTTAAGTGTAGCCTGAACGCTGGATGGCGTGATTGGTTGATTCCTTCGGGGTTGGGTGATTGGGGGTGCATCCTCACAAGCGGTGCGCTACAATATCTATCTTTCTATCCTGATTGAGAGATATAGTTTGATGAAAGGGCGCGTATTTACTTCAGAATCAGTCTCTGAGGGCCATCCCGATAAGATGGCTGATCAGATCTCAGATGCCATCTTGGATGCCATCTTGACCCAAGACACCCACGCACGGGTGGCTTGCGAGACCTTTATTAAGACAGGGGCTGTGATTGTGGGTGGAGAAATCACCACCTCGGCTTGGATTGACTTGGAAGAGTTGATTCGCCAAGTGGTGGTCGATGTCGGCTACAACAGCTCGCAAGTGGGCTTCGATGGCAGCACCTGTGCGGTCATCAACATGATTGGTAAGCAATCGGTGGACATCGCCCAAGGCGTCGACCGCCAGCTGCCCGAAGAGCAAGGTGCCGGTGATCAGGGCTTGATGTTTGGCTACGCCTCAAACGAAACGCCGGTGTTGATGCCCGCCCCGATCTACTACGCCCATCGCTTGGTCGAGCGCCAAACAGATCTGAGAAAAAGCCACGACAACCCACTGCCATGGTTGAGACCCGATGCCAAAAGCCAGGTGACCTTGCGCTATGAAGGCAATGTGCCTGTTGGCATCGATGCGGTGGTCTTGTCTACCCAGCACGACGATGGCGTGAGCTTGGAAGAGATTCGGGCGGGGGTTAAAGAGCACATCATTGAGCCCATTTTGCCGGCTGAGTGGTTGAGTGATGACACCAAATACCACATCAACCCAACGGGTAAGTTTGTCATTGGTGGGCCTGTGGGCGATGCCGGACTCACCGGCCGCAAAATCATTGTAGATACCTATGGCGGCATGGCCCGTCATGGGGGCGGTGCTTTTTCAGGCAAAGACCCATCGAAGGTCGATCGTTCGGCCACGTATGCGGCCCGTTATGTCGCCAAAAACATTGTGGCGGCCGGTTTGGCCGATCAGTGCGAGGTCCAAGTGAGTTATGCCATTGGTGTGGCCGAACCCACTTCGATCTCGGTGACCACCTTCGGCACAGGCAAGCTGCCCGAAGAGCGCATCGAGCAGCTGATCCGCGACCATTTTGACCTTCGTCCTTACGGCATCGTCAAAATGCTCGATTTGTTGCATCCGATGTATCGCCCAACCTCAACGCATGGCCATTTCGGGCGCACGCCTGAGACCATTGAAGTCGGTGGCGAGCGCTTTGAGACGTTCACGTGGGAGCGGACCGACAAAGCCGAGGCTTTGAAACAAGACGCCGGTGTCTAAAACCTTCGCCGGTCAAATTGTTTGAATGGATTTCAAAGAGATGTATTGAACGATTTTATTTGTAGAGCAACTTTTTATTTTCACACTTTAATGTAAGGATCTAACCATGAGCGCCAAACACGAAGACAATCTAAACACTGTGCTGTTTGACAGCACCATCGCATCGGTTGAACACGACTATGTGATCAGAGACTTGAGCGAGGCGGCTTTCGGTCGCAAAGAGCTTGAAATTGCCGAAACTGAAATGCCAGGCTTGGTGCAAATGCGCGAAGAGTTCGGCAAAGAAAAGCCGCTGACTGGCGCCAAAATTGCCGGTTCTTTGCACATGACCATTCAAACCGCTGTGTTGATTGAAACACTGGTGGAATTGGGTGCTGAGGTTCGTTGGGCATCGTGTAACATCTATTCAACCCAAGACCACGCCGCCGCTGCGATGGTTGAGCGGGGCATTCCTGTGTTTGCCTTCAAAGGCGAGTCACTGGTCGAGTATTGGGAATTCACCCACCGCATTTTCCAATGGCCTGACGGTTCTACCGCCAACATGATCTTGGATGATGGCGGTGATGCGACCATCTTGCTGAACTTGGGCTCACAAGCCGAGAGCGACCCATCGGTTCTGGATAACCCAGGCAGTGAAGAAGAAATCGCTTTGTTTGATTCGATCAAAAAGCGCCTAAAAACCAATCCAGGTTGGTACACCGAAGCTTTGAAAAACATTCAAGGCGTTACCGAAGAAACCACTACGGGTGTGAACCGTTTGTATCGCATGCAAAAAGAAGGCTCGCTGAAGTTCCCAGCGATCAACGTTAACGATTCGGTGACCAAATCAAAATTCGACAACCTCTATGGTTGCCGCGAGTCATTGGTTGATGCCATCAAGCGCGCCACCGATGTCATGATCGCCGGCAAAACCGCCATTGTGTGTGGTTATGGTGATGTTGGTAAAGGCTCCGCGCAGTCTTTGCGCGCCTTGAGTGCGAACGTCTGGGTCACCGAAGCCGACCCCATTTGTGCGCTGCAAGCGGCCATGGAAGGCTACAAAGTGGTCAACATCGAAGACGAAGGCATCATTGAAGCAGCCGACATCATTGTCACTGCAACGGGTAACTTCAATGTGATCCGTCACGACCACATGCTTCGCATGAAAAACGAGGCGATTGTGTGCAACATCGGTCACTTCGACAATGAGATTGATGTGGCCTCATTGGAGCAATACGAGTGGGATGAGATCAAGCCACAAGTCGATCACATCACCTTCCCCGATGGCAAGCGCATCATCTTGTTGGCCCAAGGCCGCTTGGTGAACTTGGGCTGTGCCACTGGCCATCCAAGCTTTGTGATGTCCAACTCGTTCACCAACCAAACCCTGGCCCAGATTGAGTTGTGGAAAAACGGTGACCGCTACGAAAACGAAGTCTACGTGCTGCCCAAGCACTTGGATGAAAAAGTCGCGCGCTTGCACTTGGACCGCATCGGTGCCCGTTTGACCGAGCTGACATCCGAGCAAGCCGACTACATCGGTGTGGCGCAAACTGGCCCATTCAAGCCAGACCACTACCGTTATTGATCGGTCGGGCAATTGGTCAGATAATGATGGATTGAGTGATTGACCATGAGCACTAAGGTCAGTTTCGAGTTCTTCCCACCACACGAGCCTGAACAGCAGGCTCGTTTGTTGGTGGCGGCTCAAACACTCGAAGCACTGGGGCCAGAATATGTCTCAGTGACCTTCGGTGCTGGTGGCTCCACCCGCCAACGCACCCGCGATACGGTGCTTGATCTGTTGGGCCAAACCGGTCTTAAAGCCGCGCCGCACATCTCGTGCATGGCCGAAGACCAAGCCGGCATTATTGAGTTATTGACCACCTACCAAGACCACGGTGTGGATCGCTTGGTGGTGCTTCGCGGTGACCGCCCATCGGGTGGTGGCCGTGGGGTGTTTTCGTATGCCATCGACTTGGTGAAATTCATTCGCACCCACTTTGGTGAGGCCTTCGAGATTGAAGTGGCTTGTTACCCCGAACACCACCCAGAATCGGACTCGCCAACCAGTGACTTGGCGCATTTCAAGGCCAAGGTGGATGCGGGGGCCAGTGGGGCCATCACCCAATATTTTTTCAATGCCGATGCCTACTTTCGTTTTGTTGATGAGGCTCATGCCTTGGGGGTTGATGTCCCGATTGTGCCGGGCATTATGCCCATCACCAATTACACCCGATTGGCCAGGTTTTCTAACACCTGTGGTGCTGAGATCCCCATGTGGCTGAGCAAACGGCTAAGCGCCTGGGAGGCCGATGGGGAAATGGACTCCTTGAAGGCCTTTGGCCACGATGTCGTTGCTGATCTGTGTCAGCGGCTGATCGAGGGCGGGGCGCCCGCGCTTCATTTCTACACCCTCAATCAGGCCAAGCCCTCTTTGGCGCTGTGTGAGACTTTGGGCATTGCACCCACAGACCTCAAAGCCAGCGCTTAAGCTTATTGTCCCTCATCGCCATAAATGGCGATGGTCATTTGGCCGTCGACATCAATCGAGGCCCGGTACATGCCCTCGGTGTTAAACGGCATGGCAATCTGGCCTGTTCTATCCATGGCAATCACGCCACCATCGCCACCGGCTTTGGCCAAGACATCATGGACCACGGCATCGGCGGCTTGGGTGAGTGACACACCTTGATAGCGCATGCGCGCACAAATGTCATACGCCACCACATATCGGATAAAGAACTCGCCATGACCCGTCGCGCTCACCGCACAACTTTCATTGTCTGCATAGGTGCCGGCACCAATGATCGGCGAGTCACCAATGCGGCCAAAGCGTTTGTTGGTCATGCCACCGGTGGACGTGCCCGCCGCCAAGTTGCCCATTTGATCGAGCGCCACGGCTCCGACGGTGGAATACCAAGGTGTCAGGTCTTGAGTGAACATTGGGTATTGGATCAGCTTTTGGTCTTGAGTGAGCTGGGCTGGTTGCATGTCTTGCCATTGCTCATATCTAAAGTCGGTGATGAACCAGTCCATTTCAATGAACTCTAAGCCTTGGCTTTTGGCAAAGGCTTCAGCACCGGCCCCGCTGAGCATCACGTGAGGTGATTGTTCCATGACCGCGCGTGCGGCCAAGATGGGGTAGCGAATGCCCCCGTCCAAGGTGCTGGCACCCGCGATGGCGCCGGCTTGTAGCGTCGCGCCATCCATGATGGATGCATCGAGTTCCACCACGCCTTCGTGGTTTAAGACAGCGCCGCGGCCGGCATTAAACTGCGGGGCATCTTCCATCACATTGATGGCTTTGATGATGGCATCCATGCTTGAGCCACCCGCGCTCAGTTCGGTATAGCCAGCTTCTAGGGCTTGTTGCAATGCCGCCCGAATCTCGGCTTCTCGTTCGGGCGTCATCGCCTCTCGGGTGATGGTGCCCGCGCCACCATGGATCACCAAGGCAATGGGTGTGTTTTGAGTCTCTGGAGCTTTGTTCGACACTGGCTCCGCGGCGGGGCCGCAGGCCACCAAGAGCCACAGAGCACTCATCAGGGTGACGGGTAGAGACCAATGGCGTTGATTGTGGTTCATGGCAGCGATGTCCTTGTGCGGGGCTGGCATTCGCCAACCGATTTATTGGGTGGTTTCTTTTCGTTGAGACCAGTATAGGGCGGCATAGATTTTGGGATCAATGGCATAACCATCGCGGTATTTGATGGCCAACCAATCATCAATCTGGTCTTTGGCCACGGCATGGACGGTGATGTCTTCCGATGCATCCCCACCGCCTGGCCCGACTTGAACCAAGTCTTTGGCCCAAACAAACTTGACCCATTCGCTGCTTAAGCCCGCTGAGGTGGGCACCGAGATGCCTTCAAACAGCTGGCCTGCGCGCCAACCGGTTTCTTCTTCCAATTCGCGACCGGCCGCTTCCAGCATCGATTCTGCCTCCGTGCCGGCCACATCACCAATCAATCCTGCGGGGATCTCGATGGTTTTTTTGGCGATCGGTTTGCGGTATTGTTCCACCAACAGCAATTCATTGGCGGGTGTCCAGGCAATGATGGCCGCCACTGGGTGGTGTCTGGCCACAAACTCCCAGTCCTCGCGTTCTTGCAAGAGCAAGTAGCGGCCTTCATACAGGGTCCGAGCGGAACTTTTTGCCATAAATGCACCATAATGGTAAGCGTTAGATCATTTTTAAGCATACAGGATGACAGGCAATGTTTGAACTCCACAAAGTGCGCTCGCGGGCGATGTCTTATCTCATCATCGCCGTGGTGGCCTCGGCCCTGATGGGCCAAGCCATGGCCCAGCTGATGCCAGAGCGGCTCTCACCACCTGAGCAGTTCTCTTATTGGCTCGGTGAGGCGGCCAAAGCCTATAACGCGGGTGACACCGAAGCTTGGGTGGCCGCCACAGAAAAGCTTCACGCTTTGCGCCCATTCAACCAAGATTTTATGACCCACCTGATTCAAGGGTATGCCCAAACCGATCAAACCTCGAAGGCCTTCAACATGATGCTGATGATGCAGCAACAAGGGCTGGCAGAGGACTGGTCGCGCTTTGATGAGGTCGAGAGCTTGCGTGAACACAACCTCTACGAGCATTTGGCCGATCTAATGCAAAAAGCCAGCGAGCCCTTTGGCCAAGCCCAAGCACATAGTGTGGTGCCCGGTCGGATCTCCATGCCTGAGGCCATGGCCTATGACCAGCGCACCGATCGTTTGTTTATCGGCACGGTCAGAGATGGGGCGATCTATGTCCGAGATGGCGGTGTTGACAATGAGGATGCCAACGATACTTGGTCTGTGTTTGCTGATGTCGAGACGGTGCCTGATTTGATGGCGGTGTTTGGCTTGGCCATTGATGCTGAGCGCAACCACTTGTGGGTGGCCACGGGCATGGCCAGTCAATACCGGCACTACAGCCAAGCGGCTTTTGGGCGGACGGCGCTGATCAAACTCAACCTAGAGACTGGGGAGCACATCGCCACCCACAGAGTCGTTCCTGATGGCCGGCCGCACCTTCTTGGTGCCCTCGCTGTGGCCAGCGATGGGACGGTCTATGCCACCGACTCTCTGATGCCGCTGGTCTATCACCTGCCACCCGATGCCGATCACCCACGCATCTTCTTTGGTAGTGCGGCATTGAGCGCCCTGCGTGGCGTGGCCTTAAATGAAGAACTCGACAAACTCTATGTGGCCGATTACGAATTGGGTTTGATGGTGCTCGATACCAGCGGTGGGCAGCAGGCCTGGCGCTTGGCTATTCCCGATACCCTGAACTTAGGCGGCATCGATGGCCTGTATCTCTCAGACAATTATCTGGTGGCCATCCAAAATGGCATTTCCCCTGAGCGCGTGCTGCGGTTGGAATTGGGCGCCGATGGTTTGGGCGTGATTGCTGTGGCTCCAATCGTGGCGGCATTGGATTCATTTGATGGCCCCACGTATGGTGCGATGAATGGCAGCGAGCTCTATTTCTTCGCCAACAGCCATTGGCAACATGTCCGTTCCAATGGGCGACCCATCAAGCGGCCCATGCCCGATGTCGCCATTCTGAAAACCGATATCACCAACACCGAGATTCAGGTGGTGGGTGAAGAGGTGATGAAGCGTTTGCAACAAGGCCGGTAAAGCCTCAGTCTCTGCTTTCTCTCGATAAATTCTCTAGGGAAATTCTCTAGGGAAGTGCCTGCACTAGGTTGTGCAGGCGCTTTCTCAAAGGCACCCCAAAGCCCAAGGCATCCATCAGCGCATCCAGGCCATCGGGTGAGCCGCTGGTTCGATCGACCAATGGATTGGTGTGCACAGAGTCAATGTCATGCGCGAGCCCAGTGAGGCTACGGGCCAAGCGGGCGATTTGTTCGTGTTCTTTGAGGGCGTTGGCGATTCTTTTGGCACCACGAAGACTGAGCCATTCGATTTCATCGACTCGACTGAGAACGCTTTCAAGATCACCAAAATGCGCGAGCAAAGCTGCCGCGCTTTTTGGGCCAATTCCTGGGATCCCGGGGATGTTGTCCACTGCATCGCCGGTGAGCGCTAAGAAATCGGCGATTTGGTGGGGGTGGACACCAAAGTGGGCGTGCACACCGGCCGCGTCCAGTCGGCGATTTCTGGCAAAATCCCACCACGTGTCCTCAGGTCCCACCACCAACTGCGCCAAATCTTTGTCGCCGGTGACCACACAGACGGCTTGTTCGTTGCTTTGGCAATGCGTGGCCAGTGAGGCCAACAAATCATCGGCCTCGTAACGATCGCTCCAATAAGCCGGAATCCCCAAAGTGCCAACCAAGTCCCGACACCAATAAAATTGACGTTTTAGGTCCTCAGGTGCGGGGTCTCGGTTGGCTTTGTAGTCGGCGTAGATCTCGTTTCGAAACGATTGGGTGAGTGATTCATCAAAAGCGATGGCCAGCCGTGTGGTTTGTGTGTGTTCAATGAGCTCGCACAAGAACCGAGCGAAGCCATAGACGGCGTTGGTGGGCTGGCCTTGCGGGTTGGCAAACCCTTCGGGCATCGAAAACCAGGCTCGAAAAATATAAACACTGGCATCGACCAGATAGGTCGGGGTTGAATTGGGCATGAACGATTATGAGCAAGCCTGGGCTTGTTTTGTCAAGCGCTTCCGCAACACGCTGTTGCGAGGAAAGTGCGCCAATAAGAATTCCATTTGGTCAGATAAGATCTTGCGGCCTTGGAGATACACGTACTCGGCATGCGTGGGGGCAAAGGGAATGGCAATCAATTGCATGCGCGCTTGTTCAGGCGTTCGACACCCTTTGTGGTTGTTGCAGCGCTTACAAGAGGTCACCACATTGGTCCACATATCCAAGCCGCCTTGCGAGAGCGGTTTGACATGGTCTCTAGAGAGGTCTTTGGTCATGAACTTCAAGCCACAGTACATGCAAAGATTGGCATCGCGCTTAAACAGCGCGCGGTTGGATAACGGCGGGGTGTAGCAATCATAGAACTTATGGGCATTGGGGTGGGTGCCGTGGGTGGCCATGATGGCGTGCACACCAATTTTTGTTCGGTGCCCAGTCAGTGCATTATGGCCACCAGAAAGCGAATAGATCACCGAGCCTAAGGTGTAACTGACTTGATTGAGAACGATGAGTTTGACCGCGTCTTGATAGCCGATCCACTCCAGCGGCATGCCGGTGACATCGGTTCGAAGAACTTGTTGGTCCAATGGTGACACGGTCTGGATTAAGGCTCCATTGTATGATTGAGTGCCTGTGAGTATCTCACCATCGTTTGTCTGCAATTGCAAGTGCCTCAGGTCTGGACACAGAGGCGATGATTGAGATGTTCCCCGAGGCGTTGCCATATGATGGTGCCAAACGGAACCGGCCAACCCCACTGGGGTCTGACCTCTCCAGCACCCGCTAGAAAAAACTCAAGCCACTTGAAATTGGCGATCATCGACAACATACCTAGAAGGTTGATAATGAAGATAGTCTTTGAAAATGACAGCGCCATGACCAAACAACTGCCTTTCAAATATAAGCACTCAAACCGCCGCGCACAGGCCCTGATCTTGCTGGTCTGGCTTTGTGTGGCCAGCGCTTGGCTCATGCCGATGGGTGCGAACGCTGCGCTGCCCTCAGAAGTCGATGGCCAGCCCGTTCCCAGTCTTGCGCCTTTGTTGGAAGAGGTCACCCCCGCGGTGGTGAATATTTATAGTCGGACACGGGTGCAAGTCCAGATGAGCCCGTTTGCCAATGACCCTTTCTTTCGCAGGTTTTTTGATTTTCCCTCGGTGCCCCGAGAACGCGTACAGCAGTCACTGGGTTCTGGGGTGATTGTCGATGCCGATCAAGGCATTATTTTGACCAACAATCATGTCATTGATAACGCCGATGACATCGCCATCACCCTTCAAGATGGGCGTGAGTTCAATGGCGAGCTCATTGGTGCCGACCGCGACACCGACTTGGCGGTGATTCAGATCGATCCAGAGGCATTAGAGACTGGCCCACAATTGGCCTCGCTTCGCTTGTCCGATTCCGAGCCCCTGCGCGTGGGAGACTTTGTGGTGGCGGTGGGAAACCCCTTTGGCTTGGGTCAAACCGTGACCTCGGGCATCGTCTCAGCCTTGGGTCGCTCGGGCCTTCGTGGCTTGGAGTATCAAAATTTTATTCAAACCGACGCCTCCATCAACCCGGGCAACTCAGGTGGGGCCTTGATCAACTTAAGAGGCGAGTTGATTGGCATCAACACGGCGATCTTTACGCCCTCCGGCGGGAATGTCGGGATTGGGTTTGCGGTCCCGGCCTCCACCGCCGCCTATGTGCTTGACCAATTGCTTGAATTTGGGGAAGTGCGACGCGGTAGCTTCGGCGTTCGCGTCCAAAACATCGATGAGTCCTTGAAACAAGCCCTCAACATCCCAGCCTCGGGTGGCGTGATCGTCCGCGACTTAGACTCGGAAGGATCCTTGGCCCGAGCCGGAGTCAGGGTCGGTGATGTGGTCTTGGCCATCGATGGCCAAGGCATCAAAAAAGAACAAGACTTAAGAAATCTAGAAGGCATGTTGCCGGTGGGTCAATCGGTCAATGTCGCGCTCTGGCGCGATGGCAAGACCCGCGAGGTCGCAGTTGCTATCGTCGAAGACTTAGACGCCCGCATCAGCGGACAACGCTTGGACGAACGCTTGGCGGGTTTGATGTTGGTCAAGGTGCCCGACAACCAGCGCGTAGCTGGTGTGGTCATCGAAGAGGTCCGCCGCAATAGCCCAACCTGGCGAGCCGGTCTTCGACCAGGTGATCTGGTGGTGGCTTTGAATGCTCGGGTGGTTAGAGATCTGAAATCATTCCGCGCTTCCTTTCCCCTCGATGAAGACGACGAACTGGTCTTGGAAATTCGCCGGCGCGGAACGGCTTATCGCGTGATTTTATAAGTCAGAACCAGGTGAATAGGGCCGTTTGGGTTTGGCGCTTATGCCATCGGCGGCAGTAAAAACAATACGTATTGCGCCAGCCCAAAACCCAGCAGTGCGCCCACCACCACATCGGTGGGGTAGTGAAGACCCAACACCAATCGAGACAGCGCAATCAGACAGGTCAGTGGCCCCAACACGCCGGCCAATGCCGGAAACCACGCTAAGGCGATGGTGGTGAACATCACCGCGTGCAAGGTGTGACCCGATGGGAAGCTGTAGCGATCGAGCGGGATGTTTTGGCAGTTGATGTCTTGGTGCGAGATGAACGGCCGCTCACGCGCCAGGCGGGTTTTTAGGAAGCGGTAGACCATCAAGCCGATGACACCAGCGACCATGAGTGAGCCACCTGCATAAAAGCCTTTGCTTGTC
The DNA here is from genome assembly GCA_965655975.1 of Wenzhouxiangella sp. Classification (GTDB taxonomy): domain Bacteria; phylum Pseudomonadota; class Gammaproteobacteria; order Xanthomonadales; family Wenzhouxiangellaceae; genus Wenzhouxiangella. Next base: position 544 of record CBFHIS010000002.1, on the reverse strand, counting down.
TGGGTGGCGAATGCATAGACCGGTAAGGCGCTCATTAAGAGATACCAAACGGGCCCATCGCCCAAACGGCTGATGGCACTAAAAAAGAGGTGCACGCCGCGCCATTGGAGGGCTTGGTTGCAGGTCCGACACAATCGATAATCGACGCGGTCAATTCTTTCTAACATCGGCATGTCTCTGCTCCCATCTGGGTTGCTTTCAATTTTTTAACCCTAAAGCGACAAAGAGATGTCATTCATCTGAATTTTTCATGACGGAATGATGCGATGGCTTCATTTGTCATGGCTTTGTCATGCTTTGATCGCAGACTACTCCCATGACAAACGCACCTTCGATGCATGTCTTGATCATCAGCGATGCTTGGACACCGCAGGTCAATGGTGTTGTCAGAACTCTTCAAAATACGAAGTTAGCGCTTGAGGCATTGGGCCATCGCGTCACCGTGATTGGCCCCGATGTTTTTCGCACTCTGCCCTGTCCGGGTTACGCCGAAATTCGTTTGTCGGTGAACGTGACCCGGCGTTTGCGGAAGCTGCTCGATCAT
>CBFHIS010000001.1:62005-160040 GCA_965655975.1 Wenzhouxiangella sp. | reverse complement strand
TGCACGCACTCGCATTGGAGCGGGGTGCTCTAACTGGAGACACAACCCATGATTGAAATTTATCGCACCATCACCCGACCCAAAGCACTCACGCTGGCCGCAGCCATGATCGTTCTGGTCGGCTGTCAGGGTCCAGCAGGAGAGTCGTCACATTCATCCGAGCACTCAGGTAAAGGAACTTCAATGATCGAATTGCCCAACCCACCCATGGCCGAGCAACGCAACCACACGGTGGAGGCGCCAGCAGGCAATCGCGTGGACCCTTGGTATTGGCTGCGCGATGATGAGCGCAAAGATGAGGATGTGATTGCCTATCTGGAAGCTGAAAACGAATACAAAGAAAAAGCATTGGCGCATTTAAAAGACCAACGAAGCGCGTTGTTTGAAGAGTTGCGTGGCCGCATCAAAGAAGACGATTCCACTGTGCCTTATCTGGATCGAGGGTATTGGTACTACACCCGCTACGAGCAAGGCCAAGAGTATCCGATCTTTGCCCGGAAAGAGGGCAGCCTAGAGGCCAACGAAGAAATCATTCTGGATGTTAATGAGGCGGCCAAAGGCCATGAGTTTTATTCGGTGGGCGACATGGATCTGACCTTGGATGGGACACAGATGGTGTGGCTTGAGGACACGGTGGGCCGGAGACAATACGAAATCATCTTTAAAGATTTGGCCACAGGCGAGGTGACACCCACCGGGATTGAGGGTGTTTCCAACGTGGCGTGGTCTGCCGACAACCGTTACTTGTTCTATGTCGCCAACCACCCAGAGACCTTGCGCTCATGGCAGGTCTGGCGTCTGGATTTGGCAGCCGATCCCAAGGCCGATGATCGGACAACATTGGTCTACCAAGAAGACGATGAGTCTTTCTACACGGGTGTGGGCCGGACCACGTCTGATGCCTTTATGACCATTTATGTCAGCTCGACCGTATCGACTGAGATGCGGGTCTTGCCAGCCGATGAGCCTCTGGGCGAGTTTCAAGTGTTCTATCCCCGCGAGCGGGATCACGAGTATGGTGCAGATCATTTGGGCGAAGCGTGGATTATCCGCACCAACCACGAAGCTCCCAATTTCAGGATCATGTCTGTGCCACTGGCAGAGCACGCTAACCGAGGCGCTTGGGTGGATGTGATTGCCCACGATCCAGACCGGTTCATTCATGGCTTTGATGCATTTGATTCATTTTTGGCGATCAGTGAGCGCTCCAATGGGCTGCGTGCTTTGCGAATCTATGATTGGAGCACCCAAGAGTCCTCTTTGGTGGCGTTTGATGAGCCAGCCTATGCGGCTTATCTCAGCACCAATGTCGATCAAAGCGCGACCACGCTTCGGTATGTCTATACCTCGATGACCACGCCCACCCAAACTTGGGAGATGGATGTGGCCACGGGCTCGCGGACTTTATTGAAAGAAGTTGAGGTGCCGGGTGGGTTTGATTCAAGCGATTACGTGACGCTTCGGACCTGGGCAGAGGCCAGAGATGGGACCAAAGTCCCAGTCTCTGTGATGCACCACAAAGACACATCACTCGATGGCAGCGCACCGATTTATCAATACGGCTATGGCTCTTACGGGGCCAGCATGGATCCAACCTTTAGCACCTCGCGCTTGTCATTGGTCGATCGTGGTTTTGTTTATGCGATTGCGCATATCAGAGGCGGCCAAGAAATGGGCCGAGAATGGTATGAGCAAGGCCGGCTGTTAAACAAAATGAACACTTTCACCGATTTTATCGATGTGACCGATCATTTGGTGGATCAAGGCTTTGGTGATGCAGAGCGTGTGTTTGCCATGGGTGGTAGCGCCGGTGGCTTGTTGGTCGGTGCTGTGGCCAATATGGCACCTGAAAAATATAAGGGCATTGTGGCCCATGTGCCCTTTGTCGATGTGGTCACCACCATGCTCGATGAATCCATCCCATTGACCACCAATGAGTTCGATGAGTGGGGCAATCCCAAAAACCCTGAGTACTACGATTACATGCTCGCCTACTCACCGTATGACCAAGTAGAGGCCAAAGACTATCCAGCCATGCTGGTGACCAGCGGGCTGTGGGATTCTCAGGTTCAATATTGGGAGCCCACCAAATGGGTGGCCAAGCTTAGAGCCAATAAGACCGATAACAATATCTTGCTCTTACACACCAACATGGAAGCCGGCCATGGCGGTGCTTCTGGGCGCTTTAAGCGGTTGGAGCAAACCGCCATGGAATATGCTTTTGTCTTGGACGTGGCCAATGCCGATGCAAATTCAAATTAAGTCGGCTGCCAATGGCTTTAAAGCTCGAGGGCCTCTGAAAGCATTCAGGGGCCTGGCAGGCGGCGCATTAGAAAGCCATTCATGGAGTGGGCCATGTTCACAGGCCTGATCCTATTTTTTAGTGTCTCCATCCTGTTTTCTTTTTTGTGCTCATTGTGGGAGGCGGTGCTGTTGAGCATCTCGCCCTCTTACATGCAGGTCAAGCTCAATGAAGGAAAACGTGTTGGGATCATCTTGACGTCGTTTAAAGACAACATCGACAGACCTTTGGCGGCGATTTTGACCATCAACACCATCGCGCATACCGTCGGTGCCATTGGTGTGGGCCAAGAAGCGACCAAGATCTGGGCGACCACCAACCCTTGGATGACGGGTGTGGTGGTGCCTGTGGTGATGACAGCTGCCATTTTAATCTTGTCTGAGATCATCCCTAAGACCATTGGTGCCAACAACTGGAAGCTCTTGGCACCCTTTACTGTGCGCAGTCTGGATGCGGTGATCAAAGTCACTTACCCAATCATCTGGGTCTGTCAACTGGTGACCCGTGCTTTCAACACCAGTAAAGAGAAAACTGTTTTCAGTCGCACAGACTTCTTGGCCATGGCGCAAATTGGCTCTGAAGAGGGCGCTTTGGATGAGACTGAGAGCGCCTTCATACATAACTTGATGCATTTTAAAAATTACAAAGCCCGTGATGTCATGACCCCACGGACTGTGGTGGTCACCGCACCCCAAAACATGACCGCACGGGATTTTTATGACAAGCAAGACGAGCTGGTCTTTTCTCGCGTGCCCTTGAGGGTGGATTTTGACGAAGAGGCCATTGTGGGCTATGTCTTAAAAGATGAAGTTTTAGAGCACCTCATCGATGATGAAAAAGACAAGCCTTTGAGTGCGTTCAAACGTGACATGATCTCGGTCCCGGAAGACTACAGCATCTTTCAGTTGTTCAACGACATCATTAAAAAGCGCGAGCACATTGCCCTAGTGGTGGATGAATTTGGAGGCATGTCTGGCATTGTCACCATGGAAGACATTATTGAAACACTTTTAGGTGCTGAGATCGTCGATGAGACCGACACCGTGGTGGACCTTCAAGAAATGGCCAAAGACCAATGGAAGAGGCGACACAAACGGATGATTAAGGTAGATGGGAACTGAGGCCCTTGATTGTTGCTATTGATTAGATAGGGCTTAGGGCGAATTGAGCTCTGAACTTGCCGTCACCATAGACCAGTTTGTATTCGATAAACGCCCATCTGCAAATTGAAGCAAGTTGCAGATGGGCCTAGGCGGACTTGGTACTAGAGATTTTTTGGCTCGCTAAAAAAACCCCATCAGCCGTGTAGCTGTCGCACGCCGACCATGCCCAACAAGCCAATTAGGATCATGAGAGACCAAAGTGGCAACGCGGGAACAGGCAGCGGGGGCGTGGTTGGTAGGAAGCGCTCGGCGGGGCCAAACATCGGAGTGAAAAATCCTGTCTGGTCCTGACTTCCACCGTTGGCAGGCGTTGATAGGCTCTCTAGGCTACCACTTGCCTCTTTGGAGTGAAATGCAAAGTTGGTTCCGGGATTGGTGTCGGTTCGACGGAGAGCCAGGGTGACGCTTCCCTCACCCAAATTTGAGTTCATGTAAGCAACTAACTCAGGGCTTGTGCAAAAGTATTTGAACGTCGGTGTTTGAGCCGGCGTGGTACAAGTCGCCAAAGCACTGGGCGGCGTTCCAAAAAGACCCTGAGGATCAAAGCCCCAAGCCGCTTGCGAGTCAAAATCCTCACCCAAGCCAACTAAACTAGCATCTGCCGTGTTCCACGTTAGACTGTCTTCGCTCCATTCGGGGTTTTCCTTCAATCCCCAGATCTCAAATTCAAATGTCTGGACAGTGCCGGCAGTTCCATTGTTGTTGGTGTTCACAGCCACGTTGAGGCCGTCTGTGTCATCAAATGGCGCGGTTAAGCCACCCAAATCGAAGCGAAGGAAACCCAGTCGGACGTTACCATTGCCAGTTCCATTGTTCTTAATGATGACGGAGGAAATATCTCCAAAGTTCGTGTCTACAGCATCAGCCTCAACCCAGGTATCATCAGTTACAAACACAGGCTCTGATGCCTGTGCAGCAGCCCCGAGGAGCAAAAACATCACTATGGTCGACACTGTCTTGATGGCCGATGGTTTAGGACCGTTTAACAGACTCATGTTGGCATAATCCTTTTTTGTCATCTACATTCTTTATTTTTCGGTGTATTTCACTCACAAGAAGTCATGGAGATCAGTCCACTACTGCTTCACAGTATAGTCAGGGTGAAAACTAAATGCCAGTCTCCGTTCATGGAGCAGGCCCAATCTTGGGCAATGAGCGAGGTGCAGACGCTGAGACAGGATTGGCGGAGAGAGAGGGATTCGAACCCTCGATGAGGCTATAAACCCCATACTCCCTTAGCAGGGGAGCGCCTTCAGCCACTCGGCCACCTCTCCGTTTCAAGTCGTCCAGTTTATCAGATCTCAGGGTGGGGCTGTCAATCCATCCGGCCCCGGCGAGCGCGGTTACCCACCCCCCAGCGTGGTTTGTAGCAGTATCGTGGCGGTGGTGAGGTAAATCAAGATGCCACCAATATCAGCAATCGAGGTGATCAAAGGGACGCTCGCTGTGGCTGGATCGAGGTTAAAGCGGGTCAAGATAAACGGCATCACCATCCCCATCATCGAGCCAAACACCACCACCGCCACCATGGAAATGGCAATGATCAAAGCGATCTCAAGCCCGCCTCGGTAAAAGCCCACCAGCGCCACCACCAAGGCCAGACTTAATCCTAGGGCCAGGGCCACAGCCAACTCCTTGCCCCAGAGCTTGAACCAGTCTTTGAGTTGGACATCACCGGTGGCCAGCGCCCGCACCATGAGTGTCGCGGCTTGGGCACCGGCATTGCCACCTGTACCAATCACCAATGGCAAGAAAAACACCAGCAACAAAGTGGCCTCAATGGTTTGTTCGAAAAACGCGATGGCGGCACCACCAATGAGGTTCATCACCACCAAAATCAGCAGCCAACCCACGCGTTTCCGATACAGGAGTCCCGGCGTGGCCTCTTTGAGAGAGACATTCAATACGCCCGCCGCACCCAGTTTTTGGAAATCCTCGGTGATCTCTTCTTCGGCAACATCCATGATGTCGTCGACCGTGACAATCCCAATTAAGACGCCTTGTTTGTCGGTCACCGCCAATGTGCTCAAGTCATAGCGCTGAATCACTTGCACCGCTTCCTCGCGGTCGGCTGAGGCCAAGACCGAGTAATACTCGCCGTCCATAATCGATTCGACGGGTCGGTCTTGCTTGGCCAAGATGAAGTCTTTCAAGCGGACCGCATCGACCAGTCGACCGCGCTCATCAGTGACAAACACAAAGTTCACCGTCTCCCCACGATCGGCCTCGTGTCGGATGTGATCGAGCGCTCGGGCAATGGTCCAGTGCGATTGCACAGAGACAAACCGAGGCGTCATCAGCCGCCCAATCGATTCTTCTGGATAGCCGAGGAGCTTGAGGGATTGCTTCAGATCCTCTGGTGCCAATAATTTGAGGTGACTCTCAAGATCTTCAGGGCTGAGGCTCTCTAAGAACGCAGTCCGATCATCGGGCAGAAGCTCGTGCAAGATCCGCCGAGCCAATGGCGTTGCCAGCTCATTGATCAGTTCGAGCTGTTGGCGGTCTCCAAGGTAGGAGAAGGTATCGGTTTGGCGCTCATCGGGGAGCTGTTTGAAAATGGCGACACGGTCATCAATCGCCTCAATTTCAGAGAGCGCATCGGCAATGTCTTGTACGGCCAAGGCATCCAGGGCCTCATCAATCCCGGAGAGTTGATCTCGCTTTAATAGTTCGCTCAGTTCGATGCTGTACGTGTCTGACATGTGCGCTGTTTACAGGCGGCGGTGACCGATACCAGGTGACAGATCAAAATCATCTGTGGAAAGGTCACATCAGATGATGAACTGGCCATTTTTCTGGCGCCATGGTGGCGGTGGTCTGAATCAGGGGGACTGGGCAAGGCGTGGGTCACTGCTTTGCCAGGGTGGGGCTGGGCAGGTGATTTAGCGCGTTGCGATGAGACCTCCGCCGGTGCTTCGGTGACGACTCAAACCTGCCTCCTTAGACTAGAAAACTCCCGTAAGTATAAGGTTTGGGCTGTATTTGTCAAATGCAAGTGGTTATAATGGAATGAATAACAGCGGAGAGATTGGCCATGCGACTCATTGACGAAGCCCTAACCTTTGATGATGTCTCGCTGGTGCCCGACCACTCGGCCATCCTGCCCAAAGACGTGGATCTCACCACGCGCATCACCCGCGAGCTGACCCTCAACATACCGCTGGCCTCTGCGGCCATGGATACCGTCACAGAAGCGCGATTGGCCATCACCATGGCACAAGCCGGTGGCGTGGGTGTGTTGCACAAGAACATGTCCATCGAGCGCCAAGCCGAGCAAGTCCGCATTGTTAAAAAATACGAAGCCGGTGTGATCAAAGACCCGGTCACGGTGGCACCAGGAACCACCATCCGCGAAGTGTTGGAGCTGACCCGCCGCCACAACATTTCTGGTGTGCCAGTGGTTGATGGCCATGAATTGGTGGGGATTGTCACCAGCCGTGACATGCGCTTTGAGAAAAAGCTCGATGATCCTGTTAAAAACATCATGACCCGAAAAGACAAGTTGGTCACGGTTCAAGAAGGCGCCAGTCAAGACGAGGTGCTTGAGCTATTGCACCAATACCGCATTGAGAAAGTGTTGGTGGTCAATAAGCAGTTTGAGCTCAAAGGCCTCGTGACCGTCAAAGACATCCAAAAGTCCAGAGACTTCCCCAACGCGGCCAAAGATGATGCCGAGCAGTTGCTGGCCGCGGCGGCTGTGGGCACAGGTGGAGACACCGAAGACCGCATTTTAGCTTTGGTCGAGGCGGGCGTGGACATCATTGTGGTCGATACCGCCCACGGGCACTCACAGGGTGTGTTGGATCGTGTGGCTTGGGTGAAAAAACACTTCGGCCAAGTTCAAGTGATTGGTGGCAATGTCTCCACCTCGGCAGGGGCTCTGGCGTTGGTTGAAGCAGGTGCCGATGCCGTCAAGATTGGCCAAGGGCCTGGTTCAATTTGCACCACGCGCGTGGTGGCCGGTGTCGGTGTGCCGCAAGTCTCCGCAGTGGCCGCTGCGGCCGAGGCACTCAAAAAATCCGGGGTTCCTGTGATTGCCGATGGGGGCATTCGGTTTTCTGGCGACTTTGCCAAAGCCATTGCAGCCGGAGCATCGGTCGTGATGATTGGCAGTTTGTTCGCCGGTACAGAAGAGGCCCCGGGTGAGGTTGAGCTCTATCAGGGCCGGTCGTATAAAAGTTATCGGGGCATGGGTTCATTGGGCGCAATGGAACTCGGCTCCAAAGACCGATATTTCCAGTCGGATGCCGACTCAGATAAGCTCGTGCCAGAGGGCATTGAAGGTCGGGTTCCATATAAAGGCCCATTGGGCAGCGTGGTCCACCAGTTGCTTGGGGGTTTGCGATCGTCCATGGGGTATGTGGGCTGTGCCACGGTCGATGAGATGCGCAACAAGCCTCGTTTTGTCCGCGTGACCGTCTCCGGTGTTCGAGAATCACATGCCCATGATGTGACCATCACCAAAGAAGCCCCCAATTACAAACTCGGTTGAGTGCTCTGTGACCATTGACATCCATGCCGACCGCATTCTGATTCTTGATTTTGGGTCGCAATATACACAATTGATCGCGCGCCGCGTACGAGAAATTGGGGTCTATTCTGAGATCTATCCGTTCGATGTTGACCCATTGGCAATTTCTGACTTCAAGCCGAAAGCCATTATTCTCTCCGGCGGGCCTGAGTCGGTGGCGCATCAGGGAAGCCCCAAGATTCCGCAGGTGGTGTTTGATTTGTCAGTGCCATTGTTTGGCATTTGTTATGGCATGCAAGCCATGGCAGCGCACTTCGGTGGCGAGGTGGCGGCCTCTGAGGAAAAAGAGTTTGGGTATGCTGAAGTCCGACTTGATCAAGCCGGCGCCTTGTTGACTGGCATCGAAGACCGCGTGAGCACAGAAGGGGCGGGGGTGTTGTCTGTTTGGATGAGCCATGGCGACAAAGTCACCCGCTTGCCTGAGGGGTTTCAAGTCTCCTGTACCACGCCATCGGCACCGATTGCAGGCATGAGCGATGAGACACGTCGCTACTATGGTTTGCAGTTTCATCCCGAGGTGACCCACACCCAACAGGGCCGCCGGATCTTAGAGCGTTTTGTCTTGGACATTGCAGGTTGCGAGGCCAACTGGACCACTGAGGCCATTATTGAAGACCAAATCGCTCGCGTGCGTGATCAAGTGGGTGAGGGCACGGTCCTGTTGGGATTATCGGGTGGGGTGGATTCTTCGGTGGTGGCCGCCTTGCTACACCAAGCCATTGGGGATCAGCTGTTGTGTTTGTTTGTAGACACTGGCCTGCTTCGCTATGAGGAAGGCGATCAAGTCATGGCCTTGTTTGCAGAGCATTTAGGCGTTCGGGTGGAGCGGGTTAACGCCAAAGAACAATTTTTATCCGCGCTTTCTGGTGTTGATGATCCTGAGGAAAAAAGAAAGATCATTGGCAGAGAGTTTGTGCGGGTGTTTGAGCAGGCTGCCAAAGCACACAAAGAAGCGGCTTATCTCGCGCAGGGCACCATCTATCCCGATGTGATCGAGTCGGCGGGGGCGGCAACCGGAAAGGCCAAAGTCATCAAATCACACCACAACGTCGGTGGTCTGCCCGAGGACATGGAACTGCAACTCATTGAGCCATTAAGAGAGCTGTTTAAAGATGAGGTCCGAAAAATCGGGGTGGAGCTTGGTTTGCCTGCGCAGTTGGTGATGCGCCACCCATTCCCAGGGCCAGGTCTTGGGGTGAGAATTTTGGGGGAAGTTCGACCTGAGTTTATTGAGCCGCTGCAAAAAGCCGATCATATTTTTATATCTGAGCTGAGGGCTGCGGATTTGTATGATCAGGTCTCCCAAGCTTTTGCGGTGTTCTTGCCAGTGAGATCGGTCGGTGTGGTGGGCGATGATCGCCGGTATGAATACGTCATTGCTCTGAGGGCGGTTGAGACGGTTGATTTTATGACCGCCAAGTGGGCGAGGCTCGATCCAGAGTTTTTGGATCACGTTTCTCGGCGCATCATTAATGAGATCACCGGTGTTTCAAGGGTGGTCTATGACATTTCTGGGAAACCGCCAGCCACTATTGAGTGGGAATAATTTGTTGAGAATTTCCAGAGATACAGCATTAACACTGACTACATTTTTTTCGCTACTGATAGTATTTTACGTATTAGGATACTGGCTGATTTATCGAATGGGCCAAGCAACCCCATTGATGCTGTCAGTTGGCATTGCCACTCTAGTCACTTGTCATATCCGAAAAAGAAATTTGGCGAGTTTGGGTTGGCGATGGGGGGCGTGGAAATATCAGTGGATCAGTTACATAACTCCTTTCATTATTGTCTTGGTCGCCTACCTAATAATTTGGATTTGGGGGTTTGGAGAGTTCTTTAATGTTGATTTCATGCATGAGCAAAAAGAGAACTATAATTTAGGCAATTGGAGCAATGCTGGGATACTCCTGTTTCACTTCGCTCTGGTTGCCAGCATCAGCTTTTTTGTCACGTTACCTGCTGTTTTAGGAGAAGAACTGGGGTGGCGCGGATTATTGGTGCCTGAGCTATCGAAGTTTATGTCATTCGCAGGTGTGGCCTTTGTAAGTGGCCTTGTTTGGTCGGTCTGGCATTGGCCGCTAATAGTTATGGGCTTATTCGGTAACAATGTGACGCCGCTCTATTACCAGTTACTAATTTTCACACTAATTATAATTTCGAGTAGCGTCATTATGGCCTACCTTCGTTTAAAAACGGATAGTCTGTGGACTGCGGTTATTTACCACGCGAGCTGGAACGTTTTTATACAAAAATTGTTTACGCCTATTACAGAGACAAACACCAAATCAGATTGGTATATCGATGAATTTGGAGCAATTACAGCTCTTGTGGCTTGCTTTGTTGCTGTAATTTTTTGGAAAAAAGGCACCAATGAATTTAAAGAAAAACATGTTACCTGAATTGGCAATGCTTTTAGGGTAACCAAAAGTCTGACCTTTCGCGCTCAGGTTAGCCCTCAACATATTGCAGTAGATGAAGACTAGGGAAATGCATTGCTGGTTTAGATTCTCGCTCTCCCCAAAGTCTAGCCATCAGGCCTATGCAGTCTGATTATTTTGCTGATTATTTTGGTTGGATCTGTGCGTTAAAAATCTTCTGGAAGGGCTGTAATGATGTCACCAGCGTTTGTTAATCCGCGTAAGATATCAGCTTTCTGAGGGCTATGTCAGGAGCACGCATGGAAATTGACCCGCTCATAGAAACCCAGCGTCTTTATCTGCGACCATTGGTCTCCTCTGACCTAGAGGACCTGCTGGAATACCATGGCAATAGTAACGTCGTGCGATACATTCCCTGGTCGGTCCGCAATCGGGACGATGTTGACCAAGCGCTTCGGGTTTATCAAGCCATGCCTTCCGCATTGGTTGGTGAAGGCGATGCCATTGTGTTGGGTTGGGCGTTAAAAGACACAGGCAAGATCATTGGTCAGTCAAACGGCACATTGGTCTCAGCGGTGAATCAAACATCGGATTTTGGCTGGGTCGCCCACCAGCGCTTTTGGCGCCATGGCTATGCCTATGAAGCCTCTCAAGCCTTTTTGGCGTTCTTAATGCGCCATCAAACAGTCCAACGAGTGATTGCGAACATCGATACACGGAATCCTGAGTCAGCCCGCTTGGCTGAGAAGCTCGGCATGCGCTTAGAGGGTGAATTTAGGAAATCTCTTTACCAGAAGGGTGAGTGGTGCGACATGTGGCACTATGCCATCCTAAAAGAAGAGTTTCTGGCTGCGAATCAAAAGGCTTGAGTCAGCGTTAAGAAAAGGTCAAGGTTATGTCAGCGGGCCTGCTGTCGCTGTCCTTGTCCATTACCAGCGTGTCCAATGGTCTTGCTTTGTAGTATCGGCTTGACGGGCGCTTGAAAGATCCGGATGACAAACTGCTAAATCAAGCTGTGTTGGTTGGGGAGAGGGGAAAATCAAGAATTGATCACTGCACGACCTTTTAGTCGAGCATGGTCTCGACGCGTCTCATTTGCTTGTCCTTAACAATGGGCGTATGCTCAGACATAGAGATTCACTCCATACCCACCCACGCCATACCCACTCAAAGGGATAGATCATGATTAAGAAGTTTGCAGTGGCGCTCATCGCGCTTTCATTGTTGGTCGCTGCCCTTTCAGGATGCACAGCCGAAGACAAAACACTGGTGATCTTTCAAGCCGCACCAGTGATTGTGACCGATTCAAATGAAAACAGTCCGCCAGCCACGACCGGGGAGCGCTTGTTTTTTTCCGGCGCGTTGCAAAACGCCCAAGGTCAAAATATCGGAGAGGTCATCGGGCAGCTCACCACATTTGATGTGACTGTCAATGGAGTGGAGGAAGTGGATCGCTTCCGAAAGCTTGTTTTTAATATGAGCACTGGCCAAATCTTGGTGCTGGGTGCATCGCAATACATTGCATCTAAAGCACCAGGTTTTGCCAATGATACCGAGTCAGGTACAGCGATCATTGTTGGCGGGACGGGTGAGTATGTTGGTCTCCAAGGCACGGTGACAAGCAAACAAAATGACGATGGTACCTACGAGCATACTTTTGTATTCTTATAGCAAGTTTGGGTGTCGCTGCTGCGCGAATCTGTTGTAGCGTTTACATATTTGTTAACTCAGCAAGTGAAGCAAGAAATGAGGATGAAGGAATGAATTGGAGTTCGAATCAACTCATGTGGTTGTTGGCCTTGGCTAGCCTGGTATCAACGTCTGGGTATGCAGCCATGTCGTGTGAGAGCCTAGTGGCCACAGGGCACCCCAGCTATCCACCCGTCTCTGAGGCTCAGGGCAATACGCTGATTGGTCGAGCGCCTGATTTGGTGTCGGCCGTTGCTTTAGACATGGGCATTGAGCTCTCCATCAAGAACTATGGCGATTGGGAGCTTGCCCAGACTGCCACCGAACGCGGGGAAGCCGACATCATCTTTGGGATCTACAAGAACAATGAGCGGATGACATGGCTGGACTATATGGAGCCAGCTTTTATGATGGATCCGGTCTCGATCGCTGTTCGTCAGGGGCAAGAGTTTGCCTTTTCTGATTGGGATGACTTAAAAGGACACAAAGGCGTCACAAATGCTGGTGAGAGCTATGGCAATCAGTTTGATGCATTTATTGCCAATGAGTTGAACGTGACCCACCTTCATGGAGTGGACAAGGCGTTTGATTTCCTGATTGATGGGTCGGCCGACTATCTCATCATCGGCCTATATCCAGGTCAGCGCGAAGCGACGCTCTTGGGTCTAGACAATGAAGTCGAGTTTCTTCCCCATCAAGTTGCCTCTTTTGGCATGTATGTTGGCTTTTCTAAGGCATCAAAATGTGGCCACCTGAAGGCCCACTTTTCGGAGGTCTTAGGCGAACTGATTGATGGCAAGAACTCTGTGAATGCGGTGAGCGACTAATACTCAAGGCAGCCGAAACAGATCTTCCACTCTGCACTCAAGTGCCGCGGATATTTTGAGTGCAAGCACCGTCGAGGGAACATAGACGCCATTTTCAATGGCGTTGATGCTTTTCCGAGAGACCTCTGCTTGCTCTGACAATTCTTGTTGGGTCAGCCCTGCCGATTTTCGCAAGGCTTCAAGATTGTTCAGCAACTTTTTGTGGTGCTTACCCACTTAATCTCTCTTCTCATACTGCTCAACCGCATTGGTGAGCTCTGCGCTGGTATTTGGGTACAGGTAGCCAGCAATGAGCGAGCCAATGCCGATCAGGGCGACCAATAGCCCCACACCCTTAAGGATGGGTCCGAGAGCCACCAAGCCAAATAAATAAAGACCAACGCCAACGAAAAGTGTCATGACGCCGCTTCTTCGATAATCCAAGGGTTCTTTTTTGCGTTCTTCAAGAATGTTCATCAGATCCTGAATCTTTTCAGGGTCGTCGATGTGTTGGGCAATGCTCTTGATGGTTTCTTGCTTGAGCTTGCTTTCTTTGTACAGCCAAACAAACGCCGCCAGAGGGATGATGATGCCGGCGAGGATGCCAAAGAACGGAATGAATACGGCGATTTCTGACATGGTCTTGGGTCCTAGGTTGAACAGAATGTAACGTAAACTTACCACCTGGAAAGTGAGAAGTCAAGGTTACATTTCTAGGTTACATTCCTAGGCCAATCGGTTTCGGTTTCGTGCACAGGATGAGCCGCGGAGTTTCCATTGACACAAAGTACTTTATAACTTAAAGTATAGACATCAATGGACGTTGAATCTGGATAAGGAAACTGGATATGACAAACAAAAACAATGGCTTAGAAAATGATTTGGCTTATCTCAAAGGCCTGGCCGAGCTGGGGCAACAGGCACCCCTTCAGATGGGCCCCTACCTCGTGGCCGGCGGTGCCTGGTTTGGTGGCGCGGCGGCCCTACTCAGCCTGACTCAGTTGGGCCTCATTGGGTTGTCGGCGGCAATGATCAACTGGGTCTGGTTGGTGGCCGCCTTGGGATTTGGGGTCACATTGGTAACACTCATTCGTCGCGATTGGGTGCAGGGCGAGCCAGGGCATAATCGCCTGATCAATGCCGTCTGGTCTTCTGTCGGATTTGGGATCTTTATCTTCTGGGGTGCGGTCACCCTGATGGCGCTTCAGTTGAACGAAGGCGTGGTCCTCTCAACCATCTCATTGGCCGTGTTGGTCGTTTATGGTGTGGCGTGGTGGACCATTGGCACACTCACTCGATCTCAATGGATGCGGGCCATCGCGGTGACCAGCTTTTTGGCGGCCTGGGCCATGGCATGGACGACGGGGAGTCCGTTTGAGTGGTTGACCTATGCCGCAGCGGTGGTGGCTGTGGCGCTGATTCCTGGGCTTTACCTGGTCCGTATCCGAGGCAAGATTGCCTGAATCATGGGCCAGTTTTCGATCAATGACATTGACGATGTCATCCACGGCAGAATACGCCTTGGCATCATGGCTTATTTGATTGGTGCACAGCGGGCCACTTTTAAAGCGATTGCAGAGGCACTGGAGACCAGTGATGGCAATTTGTCGGTGCACCTTCGCAAGTTGGAAGCGGCCGGCTACATCAAAATTGAAAAATCCTTCGTCGGTAGGAAGCCATTGACCGAGGCAGAGATCACAACCCAAGGCCGGGCGGCTTTTTTGGACTATCTGGATGCCATGGCCAAGTTGGGTCGTGGCTAAAGGCCCCAGTCAACCTTAAATTCATGCGGGTGAAATGACAAGCTTAATGGCGGCCATGGTCGTCAGCTCTGGATACCCTCGAACAGCCTGTCGAGTGCGGATCTTGACTCGATGATGCTGCCGTTTTTGGCATCGAGTTGGTCTGTGCCCACCTTGAGTTGTTCACGAAGCTGGGCAAGTTTGAGCTCATAAACCCACTCTGAATGAGTCTCAACAAACCGAAGCGCCTCACGAATGACCTCGCTGGCATTGTTGTAGAGACCGCTCTCCACTTTGGCTTTTATCCTCGCTTCTAGTTCGGGGGTGAGTGATATGTGCATGCTGAGCTCCTATATTGATGGTCGCACCTGCGAGGCTAGCGTAGCCTATAAATTTTATCAATCTGTGTCATTTTGGAACGGTGGCCTTCTTTCGGTGCCGCTCTCGCTACCTCGTTTTATGGCACCAGTGTGGTGCGGTTTGGGTTTCTTGGGCACGCCCACTCTTGCACCCATATTGAAGTTTGATTGATCGGTTGGCCCTAAGCTCGGGGGTGCTTGAAAGAGACCAGTGGTGCGAATTGATCGTGCGGTTTACAATGCCCACTCCACATCAACTCAAGGGAATTGGCATGCGATTCATGGAGCGTCACTGGTTTGACCTGGCCGGCGTGTTGGGGATCGTTCTGGCGCTTTGGCTCATGGGCACTGGCTCGAGCATGAATCAGTTGAGTTTGATTTTGTGGATCAGTCTGCTCACACTGTTCGCCCATCAAGTCGAAGAATGGCGCTGGCCAGGTTGGTTTCCGGGCATGCTCAATGTTGTGCTGTTTCGGTCAGACGATCCATGGCGATTCCCACTGAATGTGCGAAGCGGCCTGGTTGTCAATGTCGTGGTGGGTTGGGGCAGCTACCTCCTGGCTGCTTTACTCCACGAAAATGCCCTGTGGCTTGCGATGGCCACCATCTTGGTGTCAGTCGGCAACTGTGTGCTCCATTTATTGGTGATCCCCATTCGTGGGAGAATGATTTACAACCCAGGCATGCTGACCTCGTTGCTGATGTTTTTGCCCTTAAGCATCTGGTTCTTTTTGGTGGCTTGGCCCATGATGTCAGTGACAGACATTGTGATTGGCTTCGTCGTTGGGGTTGTGCTCAATGTCGGTGGCGTGATTGGCATGATTCACCTTTTGCAAGATCCCAATGCGCCACCGTTTGAGGACCGTCAAGTCAAGCCCGCATTGGCCAAGTCCTAGCAGGCAAAGATTTTTTAGAACACGCCGAGGTTTTTAATGACAGACCCGATTTTGCATCATTTCTGGGCTTCTCCTTTTGCCCATAAGATTCGTTTGGCCATGGGCCTGGCAGGTGTTTCTTGGTCATCGGTGGAGATTCCGCGCGTTCCACCCAAGCCTTTTTTAATGCCCCTAACCGGGGGCTACCGCCGCACGCCCGTTCTGCAAATTGGCGCTGATGTCTATTGCGATACCCAGCTCATTGCCTCAGTGATCGCCAAGCTGGGTGATGCCGAGCGGCTGTTTCCCAATGATTGTGAGGCGCGTGCTTTGATGTTTTCTGAGTGGGTGGATCAAACGCTATTTCCATTGGCGGTTCGGGTGGTGATCACCACCGCGCTTGATACCGCACCCTCTGATTTTGTGAAAGACCGAGGGGATTTGTATTTTGGTAGTGGTTGGTCTGAGGCCAAACTGCGAGCTGAGCTTGCTGGTGTGATCTTGCACTTGCAGGCCTCGTTGAAACGGCTGGATGCATCGATTCATCCAGACCAATATGCCTTGGGTGGGGTTACACCCAGTTATGCCGATGTTGCGATTGCTTATCTTTGTTGGTTTTTAAGGGGGCGTTGGGCTGATGGGCCCGAGTGCTTAGCGCGTTATCCAAACCTATGCCGGATTGAATCAGAGATTGGGTCTGCCACAGAGGGAAATAGTCAAGGTCAGGTGGCAGAGCTCGATGCGCTAGATGCTTTGCAGGTGGCTAAGGATTCTGAATCCCAGTCGCCTATTGGAATAGAGCTCGAGCAAACCCTTGAGTTCGGGCAGGTGGTGAGTGTACGACCTTTTGTGGACTCTTCTGATCCTGTGGTTTTGGGTCGTTTGCGTTATCTCGACGAAGCTCGCGTGTCGATTGATGTCGATCATGCTGAGGTGGGTTCGGTAGCGGTGCATTTTCCGACAGTTGGATATCTGATCGCTGCTCAACGACCCGTTTAGGTTGTATGATCCGTCAAACAAATATGATCAGACCCCAGGCCAACAGTAAGTTCACGAATGGCCGGCTAAATGACCATGGCACCAATCGCTTATGACAACTTTGCCACACGTTATTTTGCTTGAACCTGAGATCCCTGCCAACACGGGCAACATCATTCGTCTTTGTGCCAATTGCGGTGCGGAACTTCATTTGATAGAGCCTTTGGGCTTTGATCTTGATGACAAACGTCTTCGGCGCGCGGGCCTCGATTACCATGAGTTTACTTCAGTCCAAACTTGGCCAACACTTTTTTCATATCGGACGGCTCACGTGCATCGTCGCATCGTATGTGTGGAGACCAGTGCAACCACATATCATTCTGATTTTATATTTCAGCCCGACGATGCCTTATTGTTCGGTGCTGAAACGCGTGGCTTGCCCGCTCAAATCATGCAGGGAGAGCAGGCGGTGCGATTGCCGATGTTGCTGGGTAGTCGAAGCCTTAATTTATCTAACTCCGTGGCAGTGGTTGTCTATGAAGCTTGGCGTCAGTTGGGTTACTCTGGTGGAACTTAACCATTTGTCTGCGGATTGTTTGGTTTTGTCCTCGACTCACTGAGTCAAGGCCTCCAACAATCACAGATCGCGTAGTCAAGGATCTCTAGTCGTGTCCATTCGAATCACACAAGCGCAGCATCATGACATCAAAGACGCCGTTGATGTTCTCAAAGTGGGCGGTATGGTGGCTATGCCCACTGAAACGGTCTATGGGCTGGCGGCTGACGCAAGCAACGAAGAAGCGATTGCGAAAGTCTTTTCTTTGAAAGGTCGACCCATTGACCGGCCGTTGATTGTACATATTGCCGAGGCCAGCGGGCTAGAGGACTGGGCACAAGATATCCCACCTTACGCGCATGCTTTGGCCAAAGCTTTTTGGCCTGGCCCCATAACGCTGGTTTTGCCGAAACGGAGCGGTGTCTCTTTGAAGGTGACCGGTGGCCAGTCGACAGTGGCTTTGAGGGTGCCCAACCATCCTGTTGCATTGGCGTTGCTGAAATCATTTGGAAAGGGTCTCGTGGCGCCGTCAGCCAATCGATATGGGCATATTTCGCCAACCTCTGCAATGGATGTGGTGGCCGAATTTAGTGAGGAAGCCCCACTGATTTTGGATGGTGGCTGTTGTGAAGTGGGTATTGAATCCACCATTGTGAGTTGCTTGAATGAGGACCCGCAAATACTTCGATTGGGCTCGATTTCATCTGATTCAGTGGGCTCGGTGATTGGCCATGCCGTGGAGGTCAAACCCGACGAGGAGGTGGTTGTCCCCGGGCAGACACTAAGTCATTATGCGCCCAAAACGCCAACGCATTGGCTACCTATCGGGGCGGAATCGGCTATGAATTTGAATACCACAGGCCAAAGAGTAGGGTTTTTAGGATTTGCTGATCCGCTGAGCAGTTCCGAACAAGCCATTGTGCTACCCAACGATCCAGTAAAGGCTGCCTCGGCGTTATACCGCTCGCTTCGCCTGCTTGACCAAGCAGGGCTTGATTTAATTTTAGTGGCTGAGCCCCCAACTGGAGAGGAGTGGGACGCAATTCGGGATCGCCTTAGACGCGCTAGCGCGGGTTATTAGGCTGGCTGAGTTGAGGCGCTTTCCGGGATGCTGGATGCACGCAATAATTTTTGGATTCCATGGGTCCGAGTGTGTATAAAAGAGCGAGGCTGAGCTTTCATTGGCGTTAACCCTCGGTTGAGGCGCGTGCCATTTTTCAGAGGCCTTTGGTGTGGAGTTGGAATCATGAGTCAATGGATTTTTTGTTTGTTTTCTTCTTTGCTGGGTCTTTTGTTGTCTTGGCTTGGCTTTGTCAATTTGTTCTGGGGCAATGACCCGTTTTTTGGCTTGGCTATTTTCGCGGCTTCCGGGCTGTACTACCTGCCCATTACTCTGAAAGTTAAGGCTCAGGTGGCATCCAAGCGTTGGCGCTGGGTGCTCGGGCTCTTGGCCGTGTTCATTGTTTGGGCAGCTTTGGGTGTGGGTGAGTTAGAAGACAAAGTCAGGTTAATGCACGAGTCTTTCCCAATGCCGAATATCACAGGCATTTGAGTGCTGTGGTTATCTCAAGGGTTAACACACGAGGCCCTGTTCGCAGGGCTCAGTTTCCCACTGGCGTGGATCAAGACCAATCAGATAAGGATAGAGGGCTGAGTGAATGGCGATATCAGTGGCCTCATTGGGCTCTCGGTAACCAGCGCTTAGGATGGCGTAGTCGCTGGAGAGCGGCAGTCCATTGGCCTCAATGAACCAAAGGCCCAGTTGGTGGCTGGCTTCTGGAACCCAGATCGGCGGAGTGCTTGTCTGGGTTTGCAGCAATAAATAGGGCACAGGATGGGTTAGAGGCGCAAAGCCTGACTCAAAACCGACTTGCTTGAACGTCTGATGTAAGCCAGGCAAATGATCCCCAAAAAATAAAATGGCGGTGGGTCGTTCTCGTTGTTGTGCAAAGACCCAGAGCTTATTTAATGCCTCAATGGCTTGCCTTTGATGGTAGAGATAATTTCTAAAAGCGTGGTCGGCTCGATCATCGAGTCCGTCGATTGAGGGCAGCAAATTGCGTCGTTCTTGGTTCATATTCGGGCGCTTGCCATGCCATGGTCCGTGATTTTCCATGCTGATCGCAAACACAAATTGCGGTTTGTCGGATGGGATCTCTAGTGTCTGAATGACCTTATTAACTAGGGAATCATCTGAGATCCAAAAACCCGACCGGGTGTGTGGCCCGAATTCTTGCTCGCCAATGAACTCATCAAAGCCTAATAAGGGCATCGCGCGGTGGCGTTGCCAAAAATATCGATCGTGGGGATGGATGGCGGTGGTTTCATAGCCGAGTGACTTTAACCACCAAGCGATCGATGCGGTGGGCTGAAGAACCACGCTGTTGTATGGATAGATGCCCTCGGGCAGTGTTTGATAAGGAACGCCTGTGAGCATCTCATACTCGGTTCGTGTGGTGTTACCCCCAAATGTGGGCACACGCATTTCCCCCCATTGACCCTGCTCTACGAGCCTGCACCAATCAGGGAGTAAGGCACACAGATCCACACCTGACATATGGCGTGGCTCGAAAAAACTCTCGCTTAGAACAACAATCAGATCTGGGAAGTTTGTGGTGTTCGAAAGCGCCACACGCCACTCATTGTTGAAATCACTCTTCAAAAGTGCAAGAGCCTGTAGGTCAGGCTCGGGTAAGGAGACGAGATCTGTGTGTGCGGTTCTAACGGCAGCCGCCAACCAGCCATTTGATTCGATCTCTTGTATCGGTGCCCATGGCCTTTGTGGCCCCTCTTGTTTTTCATACCAGGAAAGTGCCAGCGGGTTGGCTAGCAGGGCCCACGAGGCCAGTCCTAGGATGAGCGTGAAGTTTTTCCCGCGCCGTCTAAACAGGGGTGGCTCTGCTCTCCAAAACAACCAAAATGATGCCAGCCATGCAACAAACAGCCCCACCAATAGGAGAACATTGATGTAGCTGGCCATGAGGTCCATATGTCCCACTACCTGTGGGAAAAGGAAAAGGTCTGTCAGTAAGAGTGGCTGTGCCAATTCGTTCCATTTCACGTGGTTGATATAGAAAAGCAGGCTGGTAAAGGCCAAGGTCGTTAAAAGCGCCAGGGCGGGGCGTGCCGTGGTGCCCAGCAAGATCAAGCAAAGTCCGGCCATTGGCCAGACGTTCAGCGCTTGCCCTGCCAGATCACTTTTCTGATCGAGCCAGGGATCTATCCAAACCACAAAGCCCCAGAGAACCACAAAAACACAGAGCAGGGCGATGGTCTTAAGCAGTGAATGAAGCAAGAGCTTTGGCATAGACTTCCCCCTGTGACGGCAACAGCGCCCCGTCTGGTACCGACCTTTTTATAACTGGTCACATGATGATAACAAATTTGTCATATTCAAATCCCAGCACCCATCCATCGCTTGGTCGATTTTGTCTTGAACATTGACCTCACTGTTGGTTCAGGCTAATGTGCGGTGAGAGAAGCAATTCACTGTTCAAGTGGGAGTCTGAGATATGAACCTAGTGATGTTTAAAGTCATCGCAGCGCTGGCCATTTTTTTGGTTGCGCTAGTCGGTGCCGTCTTATCTAGACGCCTCACTGAGCGATCAAGCGATGGACGCGTATTATCGATTGCCAATTGCTTTGCAGGTGGGGTTTTTCTTGCCGCTGGTTTGATTCATGTGCTGCCCGATGCACAATCTCAGTTGGCGACTGTGTTCCCAAACATGGACTATCCTTTGTTTGGTCTATTGGCGACGGCATCGTTGGCACTGATGGTGATCATCGACCAACTGGGTCATCGTGGAACTGCCGAAAGAAATTCAGTGGTTTCGGCTGCCGTTTTATTTTTGGTGTTGTCGATTCACTCATTGATTACAGGCTTTGCATTGGGGCTTGAAGATCAAAGCGTCACCGCCATGGCCTTATTGATTGCGGTACTGGCCCACAAGGGAACAGCCACTTTCGCATTGGGGCTAAAGATCTCACCAGTGAGTCAGCAGACAAGTCAGTTCTTTGCTCGAATGGTGGCCTTCTCACTGACAACCCCCGTGGGTGTTTTGCTGGGGCTTTGGATGCTGAATCGATTGAGTGGGTCTAATGGTCCATTGATCGAGGGTATCTTTGACGCACTGGCCGCGGGCACTTTTGTTTATGTCGCCGTATTTGAGATTCTATCGCAAGAGTTTCGAAGTCGCGGAGGTGTCACCGCCAAATCTATCGCCATGGTTTTGGGTGTTGCCTTGATGGCGATTGTGGCACTGTGGACATAATGTAAAAGCCTGTTCGAGGCCAGAAGCAGGCATTGCGTGCATCCTCAAAGTGAGTACTAGAGTCACTTCCTGAACTGTTATTCAGGCGCCAAGGGCGCTTCTGGCTTTGACCGAATTCGCCAAGTCTCCAATATCCTTCATGTCAATCGGCTCTCGAGGTCGGGCAAAGTGTCAGTTACCTTGCCAGCACACGCTATAATGGAGCTTGACTGGATCGGGGAGAGTGATTGTGTGTGAGCGCGCCTTAGAGTGTTTGTTCACAGTGGCTTTGGCCTTTTTAATTGGGTTGCCCGTTTGGGCTCAGTCGTCCCACCCATTCGAGCTGCCGCAACCGCCTGATGCGCCCGAGCGTTTATTGGCGATCATAGAGATCCCCGAAGGCTCACGGGTCAAATATGAGATTGACCCAATACATGGGGGGTTGCTGGTCGATCGCTTCTTGCCCGACACCCACCGCTATCCTGCCAACTATGGAGGCTTGCCCTCTGTGTGGGCAGCCGATGGTGATTTGCTGGATGTGTTGGTGATCAGTCCAGTGCCTCTGGTGCCTGGTGCACTGATTGAAGTGAGCGTCATTGGGCTGGCCAAGATGCTAGATGGTGGCGAGCAAGATCACAAAGTCATAGTGCGCCCAATCAGTTTAGGGGTGGACGATGGGGTTGATGTCGAGATGACAAACGTGTTGCCGGCTGAACAAACCCATGCCATCGAATCATTTTTCAAAAGTTATAAGGCTTCTCTGGGCCAAGATAACCCGATTCAATGGCTGGGCTTTGGCTCTTCAGTAGAGGCGAAGGCCCTGATTCAAGAGCTGCTAGAAAAGAAGGTCTTGGCCGAAACACAAAATCCGGCTCGAGTGCATCGCCAGCCAATCAATGACTCGGCTCGCTGAAAGGGGGCATGGGATGAGTGGTCGTCACACCAAGCTGGGCAAGTGTATTGGGTGCATGGTCCTGGCCGGCGGCTTGTTGCTCCAAGCCCAGAGCGAGGCCCGCTACCGATTCGATGAAATCGGGATCGCCGAAGGGTTGTCTCAGTCATCTGTCATTGCGTTGATGGAAGACAGCACGGGCTATATGTGGATGGGGACTGAGGCTGGGCTGAATATTTATGATGGCTATTCAATCGAGCCATTTAAGACCAGCCAAGCCGATGCCGATCATTTAACTTTAGGCCGAATTGAGGGACTATTTGGCCAGCGTGAGGATGAAATGTGGGTGGCCACACCTTTGGGCGTGTCGGTGATCGATACTCGCACCAAGGCGTTTGTGCGGCTGCAGCACCAGCAAGAAGACCCAGCACCCTTGAGGCCTGAAGGTTACCAACGCGCGGAATTTATAGAGGACTGCCATGACAGAGTCTGGGTTCTTCGTACGCGCGCGGCTTTTTCGTTTGAGCACATCGATGGAGGGTGGCAGCAAGCCCATCAAGCATATAGTCACGGGCTTGGATTTTCGGCCATACGAGACGCGCAAAACACATTGTGGCTTTCTGACTATACGAGGCTGTGGCGGGTTACCTGCCAAAACCCAGCCATGGAGCTGGTTTATGAACGGCCAGCGCGCGATGGCAACAACGCATTGGCCATGGGCACTGCCTTGGCTATTTTCAAAGAGCGACAATTACTTTGGGCTAGAAAAAATGGCTTAGATGTCATCAATTTAGAAACTGGCCGAAAAGAGGCAGAGTACTCTGTCCAAATGCTTTTTGATCAACCAGAGTCAATTCTTGGCATTAGAAGTGACGAGGAGAGTCGCTTGTGGTTGGTGAGCTCGGCGGGCATAGGCCAACTTGATGTCGATGGTGGACTGGGTGATGGCGCACCAACTCTGGCGCCTTTTTTCTCGGCTAAAGGTGATCATGAATCATTATCAGCACGCGTTAATGAGTCTGAGTTTACATTGGAAATAAGCTCGGATGGTCTGGTTTGGACACGGTCCGAGCATGGCACAGTGGTGCTCTATCCCAACGCAGGTCATGCTGAGAGAATGGAACACGATCCAGCAAAGCCTGAGGGCTTCCCCGCCATCAATCCTGAGGTTTGGCAACGGCTATATCGGGACCGTTTTGGTGTGATTTGGTTATTTGGCGGGCTATCGGGCATTGTCCAATATTCTGCGCAAACCAACCGATTTGAACGCCTGCGCAACACGGATTGGTTGCGTCCGAGCACCCGTAGCATGCAGGTGGCTGAGGTGGATGGCGAACGATATCTCTGGCTCAGCTGGGATGGAAGGCAAGTCGATCTTTGGCGTCAATTGGGCGATGGTAGGTATGAAAAGGCGGCTAACTTTGGGCCACAATATGGCCCAATTGCCGACGAGGATTGGCAGATGATGCGAGCCATGGCTGCCTCAGACAATGGCATTGTCTGGTTGGCGACTTCGCACTCAATCTGGCGAGGGGATGCGCGGACAAAAACGCTTGAGGAAATTCATGTCTTTGATGACTACGCGACTGAAGATGGCTGGTCGCGTCATCCAAACATTGGGTTGATTTATGATGCCGGCCACAATCGTTTGATCTACTCGCATGCTTTCGACGTGTGGGTGATCGAGTTAAATGACGCCAACCAAGCCAGCAAGGTTGAGCGCTTGGATTGGCTTCAGGATCCATCGGGTATCCGCTCTCAACTGAGCTTGGCTCAACTCCGAGATGGTCGTTTGGTGCTGGGGAGCTTTTCGACCATTAAGGTGGTTGATCTAGAACAAAAGCAGTTTGTGGTATTTGACCGAGGATTCGAGGACCAAAGAGAGCCAGAGCAAGTGGTGCTGAGCATTTCAGAAGATGCCGATGGTTACCTCTGGCTTGGGACACGCAATGGCCTCGGCAGGTTTGTCTTGAGCACAGACAGCCAAACGCTGGAGCAGGTCGGCTGGGTGGATGACTCGGTGGGTCTGGCAGATAATACGATTTATGCACAAGCCCATGATGCTGAAGGCACACTGTGGGTGTCAACCAACTGGGGTATTTCTCGGGTCGGGATCACAGAGAATGAAGAGACCCCATTTTCGGTGCGGAACTATTCGGTGGTGGATGGCCTAGCCAGCTACGAGTTCAATCGGCAAGCGGTCACCACGGACAGCTCAGGGACGCTTTATTTTGGTGGTATTAATGGATTGAGTTACTTCAAGCCCAGCGAGCTCTCTGACCACCCGCATCCACCGGATGTGTTGCTCAGGTCCGTCACTGTCAACGATGAACACCGAGAACCGATCTGGCCTGAGACTGATTTGTCTCTGAGGTTCACTGAGAATAACTTGACCATTGGCTATACCGGGGTTCACTTCTCAGCACCCATGCGAAATCAGTATGCCTATCAGCTGGTGGGACATGAGACCCAATGGGTAAACGCGGATCAGGAGCGCATGGCCAGATATGCCAATTTGCCCCCAGGGACTTACGAGTTCTGGGTCCGCGCCGCCAATCTGGATGGGCTGTGGTCTGAGCCCAGAAGATTGTTGGGTTTCACCATTGAACCCCCACCGTGGGCTACGCCGCTGGCCTACGCCAGCTACATCGCACTGCTGTTGGCCATGCTGTTGATGTTGGTCCGATCTGCTTTGAAGAGACAGCAACGATTGGAGCAACTGGTCGCAGACCGAACCGCTGAGTTGGGACAAAAGAACACACTTATTGAAGCTCAGGCTGGAGAGTTGCAAGAGGCCTTGGCTGCACGCACAGTCTTCTTTGCCAATATCTCTCATGAATTTAGGACACCATTGACGCTGATCCAGACAGCCATTGAGCAGTTGGACATCGGCAACCATCGCCCAGAGGCCAAGCAACTGGCCATGCGCTACTTGCAACGTCTGACTCGATTGGTTGATCAGCTATTGGATTTATCTCGATTGCGTCTCAGTGGAGTTGAACGCGCGACTGCGCCTTGGTCGGTGAACCAAATTGTGGCGATCACGGTCGATGGATTCACTTATCTGGCCAAAGAGCGGGAGATTGACTTCCAGTTTCAAGCCGCTGGCGAATATCGGACACAAGTGGATCAGGCCAGCGTCGAAAAAATTCTGCTGAATTTGTTGAGCAATGCATTTAAGTACACGCCCCGTGGCGGAAGAATTCAGATCTCATTGGAGACAACAGGCCCACAGCTGTTAATCACAATAAAAGACGATGGTCCAGGCATTAAAGTGGATCAGCAAGAATGGATCTTCGAGCGCTTCCAAAGAATTCCCTCTGAGGAGACTGTGCTCAATGAGGGTGCGGGCATTGGCTTGGCCTTGGTGAAAGAGGCGGCGTTGGCCATTGGTGGGTCGGTGACGTTAGAGAGCGCTCCGGGTCAAGGCAGCGCCTTCCTGGTGTATTTTCCGGGTTGGACTGTTTCTGAACTCGGAACAGAAGAGGAAGAGGAGGAAAGTCAAGCGAGATATTTATCTGGCAGTCGATTACAACTCGATCGGACCTTGCTCGCAGATGATGGCCAAGTTTCTCGGATGGAGCACCATGGTGCTTCCGCCTCTGAGGATGGAGCAAAACATAGTATTTTGCTGGTCGAGGACAATGCTGACCTCAGGCATTATCTTTGTGACTTGTTGGCAGATCAGTGGTGTGTCTATCAAGCTGCCAACGGGATTGAGGCACTCGAGGTCCTAGAAGAGGCAGAGATTGATGTGATCTTGGCAGATATTATGATGCCCCATATGGATGGTCTGACATTGTTAAAGGCCGTTCGAGACAATCTAGAGACCAGTCATATTCCGTTCTTGTTGCTATCAGCACGTCATGACACTGAATCCAGATTGATGGGCTTGACACTGGCCGCCGATGATTTTCTAACCAAGCCATTTTCCTCAGAAGAGATTCGTTTGAAGCTTAGAAATGTGGTGTTGAGCCGAATGCTGTTGCGGGCAGCCATATTGAGGGGATTTGATGGCGGGGAAGAGTCCAAAGCAGATCAAGAAACTGAGCTTGCCACACAAAAGCATCTGAGCCCAAGAGACTATAAATTCTTAGAGAGACTTAATCAATGGCTGGCTGTTCATCATGCCGAACATGATCTGACAGTGGTGGAGATGGCGGCGGCGCTGTCGGTAAACGAGCGGACCCTGCAGCGAAAAATCCGAGCGCTCATGGGCTTAACCCCAATTAATCTGTTGAGGCAATACCGTCTAGAGAAAAGTAAAGAGATGCTTCGAGACTTCTCCATGAGCATTCAAGAAGTCGCCTTTGATTTGGGCTTTAACTCACAACAGGCGTTCTCACGTGCGTTTAAGGAGCATTTTTCTCAAACCCCCAGTCAATGGCGCGCCACACAGAAAAATAGCTGATTAAAACCACACAAAGACCAGCAGATTTTTCCCGATGTCGCTGATCAAACCCATGTTGTGCAATTGGGGTACCATGGCTTTTTGTTGAATGTCTTAAGAGAGGTTTAGATCCTGCCATGATGACAAGAGTTCTGCTGACTCGCTTCAAGCTTTTTAACGCCAATGCTTGCCGCTGGGGCAGTGCTTGGTGCTTTGTTTGTCTGGTGCTTATGACGATTCAGGTGCCATTGGCTCAAGCTGAATTTGAGCAAAGCCGCCAGATCGCCTCGGCCAATCACTATTCGGTGTTGGCACCCAGAGATCGTATTGCCCCAGAAAATGAGCTCACTGCTGAGCGCATCAAGACGCTGTTGCCAACGCTAATGGCCCAAACCGATTTGGATGCGTGGGTGGTGATCAATCGCGAGTATGCAGAAGATCCCGTCTATTTTACTTTGGTGCCGCAGCCGAGTTTTGCCGCGCGTCGCACCACCATGTTGGTTTTTCATCGGGCAACAAATGAGTTGGGTGAGTCTGAGGTCCGCGCTTTGTCTGTGAATCGATACCCATTGGGTGAGCCATATGAAATTGCTTGGTCCGGTGGTGATTTGGATGAGCAATGGTCGGCTTTGGCAGAGCTATTGGTTTCGCTGGATGCTCAACGGATTGGCATCAACGTCTCCACGCACTGGCCAGTGGCCGATGGTTTGACCCATGGTTTGTATGAGCGGCTGTTAGAGGCCTTGCCTGAATCCCACCACACCCGTTTGGTGCCGGCTGAGGGTTTGGTGGTCCGTTGGCTAGAAACGAGAACAAAGCCAGAGCTCGCGCTCTATCCACACATCGTCGGAATTGCCCGTGGCGTGATTGCAGAAGCATTTAGTTCTCGTGTAATCACACCTGGGGTTACCACCACCGATGATGTGGCTTGGTACATCCGAGAGCGTTTTGAATCTTTGGGTTTGCCCATTTGGTTTATGCCCTATGTCAATGTGCAAAGACCCGGTGAGCTGTGCGCCAAAGACCAAGCCTTTTGTGGGGTCTCAGGCACCATCCAACGCGGTGATGTGATCCACACGGATGTGGGCATTTGCTATCTCAAGCTCTGCACCGATACCCAAGAGATGGGGTATGTCCTAGGCGTGGGTCAAACCGAAGTGCCCACCGGCTTGGTCGAGGCCTTAGCGGTTGGCAACCACTGGCAGGACCACTTGACCGATTCTTTTGAGACCGGCAAGACAGGGAATGAAATATTGGCCCAAACCATTGAGCGCTCAGAAGCCGCTGGCATCTATTCACAAACCTACACCCATCCACTGGGCTTTTTTGGTCACGCGCCTGGGCCAACCATCGGTATGTGGGACAACCAAGGCAACACACCTGTCCAAGGGGATTGGCCGTTGTATGCCAACACGGGCTATGCGATTGAAGGCAACGTCAAGCATCGAGTACCTGAATGGGACAATCAGTGGGTTCAAATCAAACTCGAGCAAGTGGCTTGGTTTGACGGGGAGCGGGTGATTTATGCCGCTGGTCGTCAAACGCAATGGCATGTCATCCAATAAGGACCCATAAGATGGCGCTGATCACACCCACTTACGCGGCTTTGCTGGCATTGGTATTTTTCTGGCTGAGTGTCCACACCATCGGCCAACGGCGCCGGCTTCGAGTGGCGCTTGGTGATGGCGAAAAGCCCGAACTGATGCGGGCCATGCGGGCACACGCCAATTTCTCTGAGTATGTGCCGTTGGCGCTTGTTTTGGTGTGGATGACCGAGACGCTGGCTTATCAGGCATGGGTGATTCATCTATTGGGTGTGGTGTTGTTGGTGGGACGACTCTCGCATGCTTATGGCATCACACGAACCAACGAAGACTTCCGTTTTCGGGTGTTTGGCATGGCGATGACCTTTTCGGTGTTGTTGGGTGCCGCTTGTTTGTTATTGATTCGTGCCTTGCCATCGATCGGGGCTTAAGTCCAGCGGTCTTTAGAGATGCAGCAATTTATCGTGAATGCGTTCACAGCTGACTGGACGGGGGGCAATCCAGCCGCTGTCTGTGTTCTGGATGACTGGCCCGATGAGGCGTGCTTACAAGCCATTGCCGCCCAGAACAATCTCTCCGAGACGGCTTTTTTTGTGCCGCCACGCCCAGCACAAACAGCAGACTCTGCCATTTCGCTTCGTTGGTTTACGCCAAGCCATGAGGTGGACTTGTGTGGACACGCGACCTTGGCGAGCGCCCATGTTTTTTATCACCACCTTGGTTGGAGAGTGGACCAACCCCTAGTTTTTGAGACCCGAAGTGGACTTTTACAGGCCAGACAAACAGATGGCCGGATCCAAATCCATCTGCCGGCCAGCGAGCCTCAGCCTGTTCACGCATCGCACACCACGGATCAATTGATGAAGGCCTTGGGAAGAGAGGGTGAGTGTGTATTGGCTGCTGAGGATTATTTGGTGGTCTATCCCAGTGCCAATGACATCCAATTGTTGGTGCCTGACTACGCCAAGCTCGCCAAGCTCGACCGCCGTGGTGTGATTGTGACGGCCGCCAAGAATGGCCAAGACGGCGATGATTTTTATAGCCGTTTTTTTGTGCCGAAGCTTGGCGTTGATGAAGACCCCGTCACCGGCTCGGCACACTGCCAATTGATTCCTTACTGGACAGGCGTGCTTGAGAAACAAACACTCAGTGGCTGGCAATGCTCGAAGCGGGGCGGTCGGGTGAGGGGCCAATGGCTGGGCGCTGAAGTCTGTCTGCAGGGAGAAGCGGTGACGTTTGCTGAGAGTGAGATTGTGGTCAATCTCACGGGCGGGCTGGGTTCATGAGTGGCCTGCAAGCATGGCTTGTCTTGGGCTATCTGGCTGTTATTTTTGCCGTGGGCGTCTGGGCCACTCGGTTTGTGAAAAGCTCGGAAGATTATCTGCTCGCCGGGAGGCGGTTGGGATGGGTTTTGGCCACAGCTGCTCTGGCGGCCACGCATTTCGGCGGTGGTTTTGTGGTGGGCACGGGTGCTTGGGCATATCAATATGGTCTAAGTGGCATCGCTTACGCTTTTGGCGTCGGTTTATCACTGCTTGTTTTGGCTGTGGTGGCTGCCGGCAGGATGCGGCGTCTGGGTCTGGTCACGGTACCTGACTATCTAGACCACCGATACCAATCCAAAGCGGTTAGGATTTTAGGCGCCTTGTTGTCACTGCTTGCCATCATCGGCATTCTCGGTGCCCAGGTGTGGGCGTCGCAAGGCGCGCTATCGCTGTTGGGTGTGGACCCAACCACAGCGGCTGTGGTGGCGTCACTGGGTTTTATTGTTTACACCGCAGCGTCTGGGCTTTGGGGGGCAACGCTGACCGACGTGGTTCAGTTGGCGGTTATTTTTGTGGGCATTCCATTGGTGGCACTCGGGGGCCTGCAAGCCGCCGGTGGTTGGGCCGGCATCGAGGCCGAGATCTTGGCCAATGAGCCTGAGTTGATGGCAGCTGGTTATTTTAGTTGGGTCGGTGATCGCGGTATTTTATTGGCCGCGGCCATTGTTCCCACCGTGATGTATACCTTAATTGGCCAAGATTTTTACCAGCGATTGTTTGCCGCCAAGACAGATCGCATTGCGGTGGTGGCGGCCACGCTCGCTGGATTCTTACTGATTGTCTATGCCGCATTCCCCGCCATCACAGGCGTGGCCGCGCGTGCCATGTTTGGGGCTGGCATGGACCCATCGCAAGCCGTAGCAACGGTTGTTACGGAAGTCTTGGGCGTGTGGGCCGCCGCCATTGTATTGGGTGCCATTATTGCCGCCATTTTATCGACCGCGGATTCTTTATTAATCGCAGGGACCGCGCATGTGACCCATGACATTGCCCAAAAGGGACTCGGTTGGTCCCCGACAGACAAACAAATGCTCTGGGCCTCGCGGGGTGCAACGGTGTTGATCGGTTTGTCTGCCTTGGTATTGGCTCTTGGGGTTCAGGCCATCATTGAGTTGTTGCTTTTGAGTTATACAATGTATGCCGCTGGTGTGTTTATACCGGTGGTGCTGGGGCTTTATTGGTCTCGCGGCACCGGTCAGGGCGCATTGGCAGGGATTGCCGCGGGCGCTGGCGTGAGCGTGCTGGCTGCCACCGATGTGATCTCTCTTGGGCAATGGCCACCGATTGTGGTTGGGGCGGGTGCCTCACTTTTTGCCTATGTGGTCGTCAGTGTGTTCTGGCCTTCTCAAAAGTCTTCAGCAAGTGTCGGTCGGCATGAGTGATGCGATACACAAGCGCTGGATGGATGAGGCCCTAGCACTGGCTGAGGAGGCACTGGGCCATGAAGAGGTGCCGGTCGGGGCTGTGGTGGTCAAAGATGGAGTGGTGATTGGGCGCGGATTCAATACTGTGATCTTGGACCAAGACCCGACCGCGCATGCTGAAATCAAAGCCTTGCGCGCAGCGGCAAAGCATTTGGGCAATTACCGCCTACCAGGGTGTGATTTATATGTGACTCTCGAGCCATGCCCAATGTGCGCCGGCGCGTTGGTGAATGCGCGCCTAAAAACCATTGTTTTTGGGACGCGAGACCCAAAAGCGGGGGCAGGGGGCTCGCTCTTTCAAATATTAAAAAACCCGCTTTTGAACCATCAGTGTGATATTTTGGGGGGGATTGGTGCAGAACAAAGCGCTCAAATGCTCAAGAATTTTTTCAAGGCACGTCGCAAATGATGAGGCAATGAGCAAAAAATGAATGCGCTTGGTGAAGATCGAGACCAAGCACCTAAAAAGACATCTATAACCGAAAAGTAGACAAACCAATAGGATGAATCATCATGAGAACCTTTCTTATACTTTTGGCTGTGGCTTTTGTGACAGCGTGTAACGCGCCCCAGCAAGAGACAGCGCCAGAGGCTGGCAATCCATTGCTGGTCGATAGCACGCTGCCCTATGGCCTCCCACCATTTGATCAAATCGAGAATGAACATTTTGGTCCTGCGTTTGATGCGGCAATGGCTGAGCATCAAGAAGAGATTGATGCCATTGTGAACAACCCCGAAGCGCCAACGTTTGACAATGTCTTTGTGGCGCTCGAGCAGTCAGGCCAGCGTTTATCGTACGTGGCCAGAGTGTTTTATAACCTCAATGGCACGCACACCAACTCCGATATGCAGGCCACCCAAAGAACGTATGCCCCTAAGCTCTCGGCGCACAGCGATGCCATTTTGTTGAACCCTGATCTGTTTGCTCGGGTCGAAGCGGTTTACAACGAACGCGATGCGTTGGACATCGATGCCGAGTCCAAGCGGCTGGTGGAAGAGACCTACAAAGACTTTGTCCGCGCAGGCGCACAGTTGACCGAAGAGCAAAAAGCGCGCTTGAAAGAAATCAACGGTGAGCTGGCTCAACTCGGCACGCAATTTGGTCAGAAAGTACTCGCTGAGGTCAATGACTCAGCGGTTGTCTTTGATGACGTGGCGATGCTGGCTGGCTTGAGTGAATCCAGAATTGAAACTGCTGCAGCAGAAGCCGAAGAAAGAGGTTTGGAAGAGGGCCACTACGTCATCACGCTTTTAAACACCAGCGGGCAACCACCGTTGGCATCTATGACCCACCGGGAAGCACGTGAGCGTTTGCATAAAGCCTCTTTGGTCCGCGGTACCCGAGGCAATGAGCATGACACGCGTGAAATCGTTGCTCAGATCGTCACCCTGCGAGCTGAACGCGCGAATCTTTTGGGTTATGACAGCCATGCTGATTATCAGTTAGAAGTACAAACAGCAGGGTCTGTGGATCGAATCAATGATCTGCACGCACAAGTGGGTCCGATTGCCACCGCCAATGCCAAGAGAGAAGGCGAGGCGTTGCAGGCCATGATCAATGCCCAAGAAGATGAGGCCTTTGAGTTGGCTGCTTGGGACTGGGCGTATTACACCGAACAAGTGCGCCAAGAGCGCTTTGATTTTGATGATTCAGAAGTTCGTCCTTATTTTGAGATGAATAACGTCTTAGTCAATGGCGTGTTCTATTCAGCAGAAAAATTGTTTGGTATCACCTTTAAAGAGCGCACAGACCTGCCGAAGTACCATCCAGATACCAACATCTGGGAAGTCTTTGATGCGGATGGTTCAGCAATTGGTTTGTTTATCACCGATTTCTATGCGCGCTCATCTAAGCGCGGTGGGGCCTGGATGAACTCCTATCAGATCTACTCGGGCATGCTGGGTGGTGCGCCTGTGGTGGGCAATCACTTGAATGTGCCCAAGCCACCGGAGGGTGAGCCGACGTTGTTGACATGGGATGAAGTGGTCACCATGTTCCATGAGTTTGGTCATGCAGCCCATGGCTTGTTGACTGATGTCTACTATCCGAGCTTCTCAGGCACCTCTGTCCCCAGAGACTTTGTTGAGTACCCATCACAAGTCTATGAGATGTGGGCGGACTGGCCAGAAGTCTTGCAAAACTATGCTGTTCACTATGAGACGGGTGAGCCCATTCCGTCTGAGTTGCTCGAGCGGGTGATGGAAGCAGCCCTTTTCAACGAGGGTTTCCGAACCACCGAGTATCTTGCGGCCTCCGTGCTGGATTTTGAGATTCATCAGCTCGATGCTGATCAGGTGCCCGGTGCTGACGAGTTGGCGGCTTTCGAAGCGCAAACCCTGGCCAAATACGGCATGGATTATGCGCCCATTCCACCGCGCTATCGTCCGGCCTATTTCTCACATTCCATGGGTGGTTACTCGGCGGGATACTACTCCTACTTCTGGGCTGAGGTATTGGACGCAGACAGCGTCAATTGGATCAGAGAAAACGGCGGTCTAGATCGCGCAACGGGCGATCACTTCCGCGATACGATTTTATCGACCGGTGGCAGTGAGGATGCGATGGTGTTGTACGAGCGCTTCGCTGGTCGAATCCCGGGCATCGAACCGCTGTTGGAACGACGTGGTCTGGTCGAAGGTGCGAACTAAGCGTATAATCCAGAAGCTTGAGTTGATAGTGCCGAGGTGGCGGAATTGGTAGACGCGCTAGGTTTAGGTCCTGGTGTCCATGCGGCGTGGAGGTTCGAGTCCTCTCCTCGGTACCACATCAACTAGAATATGAAAACGATTGCCCACCAAGCCTTGGGGTTTGGTGGGTTTTTTTTGCCATCACATCAGAGCTTTTGCTGTTGATCTGAGGGAAACAGGCGAATCGGGTGGTGGGTCGTCATCGATACAGTGAGTGCGTGGTTTGTTCTTGGTCCCATATCTTGGTCCCAAAATCACAGCCTGCGAGGCGCGTCCAATTTGATTGGGCATGCAAGGGAACTCTGAGCCAATCAAAAATGCAGTTGGTGCCGAGGAGAGGACTCGAACCTCCACGTCCATACAGACACTAGCACCTGAAGCTAGCGCGTCTACCAATTCCGCCACCTCGGCAGGTGGGCCGTCATTATAGCGCCCCCTTACCGTAATGTCATTAAGCACTTCCAAGCAGTATTCATGCCATTAAAAAAGCCCGAGAGACTGAGTCTTCTCGGGCTTTGTTTTCGATTTAAGGTGCGACCGAGGCAAGGGGGGAGCCTCGGTCGCGATCCGGGCAAGGAGGGGGAGCCTTACACCGGAAGCTCTATTTTAAACCATTGAAAGATCAAGTCAACAAAAGTCAACTAATTTTCATCAACTTTTTAGGTTTTGCCGGGATGTAACACAAGCCCGGGGCCCAAAATTTGCGCAGAACAAGCCGCAGGGGCGCTATACTTTGGGTATTCAATCAAATTAAGACGGAATGGGTCAAAATATGGATTTTCAGCTCACCGACGAACAGCAAATGATTCAAGCAGCCGCGAAAGATTTCGCTGAGCAACAAATTGCGCCTGTGGCAGCTGATTTTGATGCCTCTGGCGAGTTTCCTTTGGCCAATATCCAGGCCATGGGCGAGCTGGGCTTGATGGGCATTGAGGTGCCGGAAAGCTACGGCGGCGCTGGTTTGGACACGATTGGCTATGTCTTGGCCATGATTGAGGTCTCTGCGGCTGATGCGGCCCATGGCACCATCATGTCGGTCAACAATTCCTTGTTTTGCAATGGCATCTTGAAATATGGGACTGAAGAGCAAAAGCAAAAGTACGTTCGAGCCATTGCCTCGGGTGAACAAATTGGTGCCTATGCCCTAAGCGAGCCACAATCGGGTTCAGATGCCTCCACGATGAAATCGCGGGCGGTCTTGAGTGAAGATGGATCTCATTATCTGATCAATGCTAGAAAATCCTGGATTACCTCAGGGCCATATGCTCGATATTTGGTCTTGTTTGCCTCCACCAATCCAGAGGCGAGTGCCAAGGGCATCACTGCATTTTTGATCGATACCGAGAAAGAGGGTTTCTCCAGAGGAAAAACAGAGCCCAAATTGGGCATCCGTGCCTCAGCCACCTGTGAAATCGAGCTCAATGATTACAAATGCGCCATTGAAGATCGACTTGGCGATGAAGGCGCGGGTTTCAAAATTGCCATGAGCGTATTGGACGCCGGGCGCATTGGCATTGCTGCCCAAGCAGTGGGCATTGCGCAGGCCGCCTACCAGGCCAGCTTGGTCTATGCCAGAGACCGCAAAGCGTTTGGTCAAGAAATTGGCTCGTTCCAAATGATCCAGCAGAAGTTGGCCGACATGAAGACCAAGCTCGAAGCAGCGCGCTTGCTCACATTGAGAGCGGCTTGGGCCAAAATGCAATCAGAGAAGACGGGCGCTAGGATCACACTAGATGGCTCGATGGCAAAATTGTTTGCCTCAGAGGCAGCCATGTGGATTGCGCATCAGGCCGTGCAATTGCATGGTGGCATGGGATATAGCAAAGAGATGCCCATTGAGCGCTACTTTCGCGATGCCAAGATCACAGAGATTTATGAGGGCACAAGCGAAATCCAGCGGATGGTGATCGCTCGCACAGAAACAGGTTTGCGTTAAGCCCATCCACCCATCAGTCACCGAGTGTCTGGATTCTCCCCATGAGTGCAGCAGAAGAACAACGCAAAGCCGATTATCTACAAACCGTTGAGCAAGCGTTGCTTGACCAAGGTGGCAGTCGCGGGTTGATCAAATTTTCTCGAGTATTGTACCAGCGTGTGCCAACGGCTGAACTGGTTGGCCAGTCTGCTGAGCGGCGCGCTCAGATCGCAGAAAGCTTTTTTAAGTTTGCACAAGACAAGTCACCCAACGAGCCAAAGCTTCGAGTGTTCAATCCCAGTGATGAAGTTCATGGTTGGTCCAGCCACCATACCATCATTGAAATCGTAAACAGCGATGGACCCTTTCTGGTTGACTCTGTTGTCCTAGCGCTCAATGCAATGGGTATTGGCGCGCAACTCATCATCCATCCTGTGATGTTCGTTGAAAGAGACCCAGCGGGGCGCTTGTGCGCCTTGGCAGGGGATGACACTGGTCATGCAAACGCGGAATCTTTGATGCATGTGGAGGTTGACTATCAACGTCAGGCCTCACAGCTTGATCGCATTGAGAAAGCGATCCGTGCTGGTTTAGATGAATTGCACTATGCCGTCCGTGATTGGAAGCCCATGGTGGCCGCCGCGCGAACAATTGCCTCTGAGCTGAGCGAGACCCATGCCGACATGTCACCCGAGCAGGTTGAAGAGCTCTCAGCCTTCTTAAATTGGCTGGCGGATGACCATTTCACCTTCCTTGGGTACCGTGAGTATGTGATCGAGGATCAGGGTAAAGATCGTGTCCTTCGTGCGGTGAGTGAGAGTGGATTGGGGATTATGCACGCCGATCGCTGCGAGGCGCCGATTCGCTCATTGAAGGATTTGGCCAGAGGGGCAGATCAGCGAAACCGGTCTGAACCCATCATCATCACTAAGACCAATGCTTTGTCACGTGTGCATCGTCAAGGCTATATGGATTACATATCGGTGCTCTATTTTGGTGAAGATGGAAGAGTCTGCCGAGAAAAACGGATCATTGGCTTGTTCACCTCAGGCGCCTACATACGCCGATGCCAAGACACCCCCTTGGTTCGTCGCAAAGTCGACCATGTGATGGCGCAATCCGGGCTAAGACCGAACAGCCATGCGGCGAAGGCCTTGTTGCATATTTTAGAGACGCTGCCTAGAGAAGAGTTGTTTCAAGCCACCACCGTTGAGTTATTGGATTTGGGCATTGGGATCCTCGATCTGCAAGAGCGAAGTCAAACTCGGCTGTTTATCCGACGCGAACGTTTCGGGCGATTCTTCTCATGCCTTGTGTTTATTCCAAGAGAGCGATTCAACACCGAGAACCGTCTCAAGATTCAAAACATCCTCAAGCGTTCGTTGAAAGGGCAAACAATTGATTTTGCCGTTCAAGTGGGCGAGTCCAACTTGGCGCGGGTCCATGTGGTCGTTCGACCCAAAGAGTATTCAGCCATAGATGTGGACATCGAAAAAATTGAGGAAAAAATCAAAGTGGCGATCCGCCACTGGGATGACGAGCTCGAGGAAATCTTGGTCAAGACCCATGGTTCTGACCAAGGGAGCGTCTGGGCCAAACGTTTTGCGGGAGCGTTTCCAGCCGCTTATGTCGAAGATGTCGCACCCAGTGTGGCCCAATTTGATGTGGCCAATATGGCCAAGGTGCTCGATGGGGACGATCTTGCGTTGAGCCTCTATCGCCCCAAGACACGTGATACCAGCATTCTCCGGTTTAAGATATTTAAGCGCTCTGAGCCAATTCCACTGAGCGATGTCTTGCCCATGCTGGAAAATTTAGGAACCCGCATTGTGTCTGAGCGGCCCTACGAGCTCAAGCTCTCTGATGGGCAGACCATCTGGATACAAGATTTTGATATGCGCCCGCCCGAAGGGTTTGATTACAAACTCGAGCAGGTCCGCGATCATTTTCAAGAAGCCTTTGAGCAGGTGTGGCGAAAACGCGCTGAGAACGATGGCTTTAACCGCCTGGTTTTGTTGGCGCGTTTGACGTGGCGTCAAGTCGCGCTGCTCCGCGCCATTGCCAAATATTTGTTGCAATCCGAAATGCCTTACTCGCAACAGTATATGGAGCAGACCCTCAATTCCTCCCCGCTGATTTCCCGCTTGTTGGTGGAGTATTTTGAGTCTCGCTTTGACCCAAACCGCGCGGTAGAGAATAGGAAACAAAAACACAGCGCGCATAAATCGTTGCACGAGCATTGCTTGAGCTTGGCCCAGGGCATCAACGACCCGGTGCTCAGTGAGTACTTAGAAGAGGTCTGCCAAGCGCGTGGGAGTACCAGTGCAGAGGCAGGCTCTGCGCAGTTATCTGATTTGGTGCGTCGTGCAATTGGAAGAGCATTGGAATCGGTTCAATCGGCCGATCAGGATCGTATTTTTAGAGGGTTTGGTCAGTTTGTTGATGCAACGCTCCGCACCAGCCTGTACCAAGTTGACTCGGCGGGTCAGCCTAAATCCTATGTCAGCTTCAAACTAGACTCCAGTGTCGTGCAAGAATTGCCAAAGCCCAAGCCCTACCGCGAAATTTGGGTGTACTCACCCAGAGTCGAGGGCATCCATTTAAGGGGTGGCTCTGTTGCCCGTGGGGGGCTTCGCTGGTCTGATCGGCGTGAGGACTTCAGGACCGAGGTGTTGGGCTTGATGCGGGCACAGATGGTCAAGAACACCATGATTGTGCCAGTCGGTGCCAAGGGTGGCTTTGTCGCCAAACAGCTGCCCGATGGTGATGACCGCAAGGCCTTCATGGAAGAGGGCATTGGGGCTTATCAAACCTTCATCAGCGGACTCTTGGACATCACAGACAACCTCGATGGGGAGAGCATCATCGCCCCAGATCGTGTGGTCTGCCACGATGACCCCGACCCTTACCTGGTGGTGGCTGCAGATAAAGGAACGGCCAGTTTCTCGGACATCGCCAATGCGATCTCGCTCGATCGAGGCTTCTGGCTCGGAGATGCCTTCGCCTCAGGCGGTTCAAATGGTTACGACCACAAGAAGATGGGCATCACAGCAAAAGGCGCATGGGAGTCTGTGAAGCGGCATTTCCGTGAGTTGGGTATCGATACACAAACAGAGCCATTTAGCGTGGTTGGGATTGGTGACATGGCAGGGGATGTATTTGGCAACGGCATGTTGTTGTCCCCGCACATTGAGCTTAAAGCGGCATTCAACCATCGTCATATCTTCTTGGACCCTCACCCCAATGCCAGCGCCAGTTTTAAAGAAAGGCAGCGGCTATTTGATCTGCCAGGTTCGAGTTGGTCTGACTACGATGAGAAGCTGATTTCAAAGGGTGGGGGCATTTTCTCTCGGCAGGCCAAGACCATTGAGGTCTCGTCAGCCGTTCAGGCTTGGCTTGGGCTAGACGAGGCAACGCTCACACCACAAGCTCTGATTCAGGCGCTATTGCGTGCGCCCGTGGACTTGCTATGGAATGGCGGCATCGGCACGTATGTCAAGGCAAGCGCAGAAACACACGCCCAAGTGGGTGACTTGGCCAACAACCAAGTTCGGATCAATGGCAACGAGCTCGGCGCGCGGGTCGTCGGTGAGGGTGGCAACCTTGGACTCACGCAACGGGGTCGTATTGAGTATGCCTTGGCTGGCGGGATGATCAACACAGACTTCATCGACAACTCGGCCGGTGTGGACTGCTCCGACCACGAGGTCAACATCAAGATTTTGCTCAACCACGCTGTGGAAGCGGGCCGCTTATCGATCGATCAACGCAATGCCTTGTTGGAAAGCATGACCGATGAGGTCTCTGGCTTAGTGCTCCGTTCGAACACCTTACAAACCCAAGCGATTAGTTTGATGTCTTCAATGACAGGCGATCGCCTGGGATCAGAGGCCCATTTCATTGCGATGCTCGAGGGCCAAGGCATCATTGATCGCGATCTTGAGAATTTGCCCGATGAGGAAGCACTGAAAGATCGTGTGGCTCGTGGCCTAGGGCTAACGCGCCCTGAGCTGTCCCTGCTTCTGTCTTTCTCAAAGATCACGCTGTATCAAGACTTGCTCAATTCGGATGTGCCGGAAGACCCATACTTGTCCAGAGAGCTCGAGGCCTACTTCCCCAAGCCGCTGCACAAAGATTTTAAAGACTTGATGCCAGAGCATCGACTGCGTCGGGAGATCGTCGCAACCCGTGTGACCAACAGCATTGTCAACCGCATGGGGGCTCACTTCGCCACGAGAATCAAAGAAGACACGGGTGCCGATTCGGCGACTATGGCCAAGGCATTCACCGTCGCCAGAGAGATTCTTTCCGCCCGACCATTTTGGGAGGCCATTGAAGCGCTAGACAATCTGGTTCCTGCCGCTTCTCAAACAGCGGCACTGCTTGAGATGTGGAAGTTGATGCGCCATGTGACGCGGCGATTGATTGCTTTGCCCAAGGGCTATCAGATCGATATCTCCTCGCAAGTCCAACGGTTTGGTCTGGGGGTCTCGCAGTATGCCAATTGCTTGGACAATGTCTTGCCTGATGAACAGCGGGCAGAATTGGCCGCGCGCCAGGCGGATTTGGTGGCCATGGGGATGCCCGAGCAACTGGCCTTCCAAGTCGCGCGTTTGCCGTTCATGCATTCAGCGCTCGATATTGTGGATGAGAGCATTGCTCAGGGCAGTGACGTGGAGCAAGTGGCTCAAGTGTATTTTGAGTTGTTGAGCCACCTGCACCTCAAATGGCTGCGGGCCAGCGTGGAGAATCTCCCGGTTGAGAAGCCTTGGCACGCGCACGCTCGTGGGCACCTGCGAGAGCAGCTTTTCCAGCTCCACCGCCAACTCACCATGCGTGTTCTCAAAGAGCAGGGCCACTCGCCCAATGCCATCAAAACCTGGTTTTCCACGCATGCGGCTGAGGTGTCCCGTACTTGTTTGATGCTCGATGAGATGGTCGAGAGCAATGCGATCGATTACCCCTCTTTGCAAGTCGCCATTGCGGGTGTGGAGCAACTCTTGAACGCCACAGCAGCAACGTGAGCGTGGTGGGCACTGAACCACTCAAGCTCGCGTTCTTAGCCAGTCAGCATGCCGGTTCTCAAGAGGCACTGGAGGCTTTGCAGGCGCTCTATCCGCCGCATAGCCCAGAAAGCGCCGATGTGCTGGTGGTCTTAGGCGGGGATGGGTTCATGCTCCATACCTTGCATGAACATGTCGAGTTCAATTTGCCCGTTTTTGGCATGCGCTTGGGCGATGTGGGCTTTTTGATGAATCGCTACCAAGCCTCTGATTTGGTTGAAAGAATCCACCGTGCGCGAGAAGTCACTTTAAATCCCTTGGTGATGCGGGCCGAGTCGGTTGAGGGTACGGTGCATCATGCACTGGCCATCAATGAGGTGGCCTTGCTTCGGCAAACCAATCAAGCCGCCCACATTCGGGTGTGCGTGAATAGCCAAGAGAGACTCTCAAAGCTTGTGGCCGATGGGGTGTTGGTGGCGACAGCCGCGGGTTCCACCGCCTATAACCTCTCTGCCCATGGCCCCATCTTGCCGCTGGGCACAGAGGCCGTTGTTCTGACACCCATCAGCCCATTTCGACCCAGACGCTGGCAGGGCGCAATTTTGCCGGCGCAGACCTTGGTTGAATTTGAGGTGCTCCAGCCCGAGCGTCGTCCTGTGAGTGTGACGGCAGACTATGATGAGTTTAGAGACATCAAAAAAGTCGTGGTGCAACAAGACACCACGACTTCACATCGGTTGCTGTTTGACCCAGAACATTCACTCGAAGAGCGGATCATCAATGAGCAATTTCTGGGTGCTCAGGAAGTCACGACATCGATTCAAGACGACACTTGAGGCGGTGCCAGCCGTGACATCTAAGGCAAGGCGGGCGCAAACACCCACCGCAGCTTTTAGCGTGCGCGATCGGCCCTGAGGCGCTGAGCGCGCTCGATGATTTCTTCACCGGTCATGCC
This sequence comes from Wenzhouxiangella sp., assembly GCA_965655975.1. Lineage (GTDB taxonomy): Bacteria > Pseudomonadota > Gammaproteobacteria > Xanthomonadales > Wenzhouxiangellaceae > Wenzhouxiangella. The sequence continues at coordinate 118,272 of CBFHIS010000001.1, read as the reverse complement.
GTTGAGTCGCTCATAAAAGCCTGGAAGGCCTGACCAGCCATCTGATGAGTACACCTGCAGATAGCGGATGGCTGAGTCGAGTTGACGATATTGGTCGGGATTTGAATCGCTGGCAATAAGTTCAAGGCTCTCTGCAAACGCCTCTGGACTTGAGCCATCGACCATCAAGGTTAGGCCATAACCTTCATAGTCCACCTGACCAGTGACTTTAGGAATCCGCTTGGCTGGGTCTTCTCGACGATCAAACGAGGCAGGTTCCGGGGCTGGCTCGCTGCGTCGGATCGTGCGTTCACGCTCAGGAGCGGTATTTTGTGCGCTGGTTTCAGGGGCGGGATCGGTGGGTTCATCACCCCCGCAACCGACCAGGGAAAGCGCAGAAACTAAAAAAGCTGAGGTCAGTAAAGCATTGATTTTGTTCATTGTTTGCAACTCACGTTCTCCAAAAAACATGCCCACAGTATAGGCGATTTAGGTGATTCGTACGCTTGGAGTCCAATCTTTTCCAACAGTTCCCCGAACCAGTGAAATGATGGGGCCTCATCGGGTGGGCTGGACGCGCGAGACCACCTCTGCCAAGCGATCAATCCCCTCAATGAGTCTTGGGCCGGGGCGTCCAAGCCACGCTTCGCTGATCGGATAGATATGGTTGTTCTGAATGGCGGGCACGCTCGCCCAATCTGGGCGTCTGGTGACAATGTGGGGGCGGTATTTTTCTTCTTGCACACCACACCAACTCATGACCACAGCTGCCAGTTGGGCATCAACCGCATCGGCTCCCGAAATCTCAAGGCTTTCTTTGGGATGGTGGGCGAAAGGGTTTGTGCCACCCACCAATTCCAGCATCTCATTGACCCAGGATTTTGCGCCGGGAACAATCACAGGCTTTGGCCACCACTCAATCCCAATCGGCACCGGCGGGTGATTGGGTTTTCGCTGGGTCATGCGTTTTTCAAAGGCCAGGGCCAGCGTTTGTGCCGCCTGCTTCTGCTCCAATAGATCGCCCAGAGTTTGAATATCTTTGACCACGTCGGCCAGGCTGGTTGGTTGGGTGACATGGTAATTCAGGCCCGCTTGTTTGATTTGTTCCAGACAGTGTTCGTGTCCTGGCACGGTGAGCGAGGTAATCACCCAGTCGGGTTTCAGTGCGATGATGCGCTCAATCTCAATCCCCAAATCAGGCCCAATTTTTACTTTGTTGGCGACCACCTCGGGCGGGAAATCAGAATGGTCATCCACACCAACAATGTAATCGGCCAAACCGAGCGCGCAGACAATCTCTGTGTTTGAGCAGGTGTGGGTGACAATCCTCATTTGGGTGTTCTCCAGAGTTTGGCCGATGCCATGCCGCGGTTCATGTTGATGCCAGACGCCAGCCACACGCTGCAGACCATGAGGCCCAAACAAAAAACAATGGCGTTTTCCAGGCCGAAGAGGCTTTGTAGCAGGCCAATCCCTAAAATACCGACAATCGCCGCAGCTTTCGATACTGTGCCCCAGTAGCCAAAAAACTCAGCCGCTTTCGTCCGAGGGGTCATCGCTCCGACCAAGGCTCGGCCAGCAGACTGTGAGGCGCCGAGGCTGAGGCCAGCGAGCAGGCCTGCAAACAAGAACACATACTGGGCTTCTAGGTCAACCCCGAACCATGCATTGACTAAGGTCGTGAGTGCCGGGGTTTGCCAAATGGCTGTGATGGCGAGAAGCCATAAGGTGAGCGTAAAGAGGTAAGTCCGCTTTGCACCCCACGGGCCGTGCGCCCAGCCCAAAACAAATGCACCCAAGGTGGCAGACAGTTGCACGGTCACAAACATCACCACCCGCACCGACTCGTCCCAACCGATGACCTGCGCGCCATAAATAAATGCAAAACTAATGACAATGTAGAGACCCGCCATCATAAAAAATATCGACCACAACAATCGCTTTAGGTCTCCGAATTCGGCCAGCGTTTGGTGGGTTTGTTTGATGCGTGTCCAGCCAAGTTGCAGGTAGCTTCGATGTGGGTCTTTGACGCGCATGGGGTTTCTGTCTTTAACAAAAACAAATGTTGGCAGCGCTGCCAGAAGAAAAAAGACAGCGGCAAATGGCCCCACCCAACGAATGCGCTCGAAATTTTCTTGGCTGATCTCGCCCAAAAAAAACAAAGCAAAGGCAGTGGCGAGCAACCCGCCCACATAGCCTAAGCCCCAGCCCAGGCCTGAGATGAACCCTAAGTCCTCGCGGGGACCCAAGCCAGGCAGAAAGCTCGCCACGAATGATTCGCCGATGGCATATGAAAAGTTGGAGGCAATAATGAGTGCCATGGCCAAGACAATCCAGCCGGGCTCAATCAGCCACAAGCTCGCCGTGGTGATCACGCAGGCCAGATAGCTGATGAACAAAAATGTTTTTCGAAGGCGCGTGCTGTCCATGATCGCGCCCGCCATGGGGTTGGTGATCACCACCAGCGCATAACTGATTGCCAGCGCCACCGACCACAGCAGGTTGCCATAGCGATATTGATCACTGTGGCCGGCATCAGGCCCGACAATGAGGCGCGTGAACACATCCCCAAAGACAACGGTGATAATGAGCAAGGTGTAAGCTTGATTGGCAAAATCAAACATCGCCCAACCAAGAATTTCTTTTGTTGGTGCGCGTTTGCGAGTAACCAAAGTGGGGCATCCAATCGAAGATAATTCAACAAAGCATAGCCTTGAGTGTAGAGAAAAGACAAGCGATGGGGATGGATTGTGATGGGAAGTGATCTGGAGACATTAAAACAACGCATCGAGCAAAGTTTGCGTGATCTAGAGGCATTGGCCCAAAGCAGTCGTGAGGCAGCAGCGCCTGTTGAGCTCGATCAAACACGCCAAGGCAGGCTGAGTCGCATGGATGCTCTGCAGGGTCAAGCCATGGCGAAGGCAGGTGAGGCCCGCCGGCAAGCGCAGGTATTGGCACTAAAAAGAGCACTGCTGCGAATCGAGCAGGGCACGTTTGGTCAATGTGAGGAATGCGGTGAAGACATTGCACCCAACCGTCTCACGGCAGATCCTGCTGTCAGGTACTGCATCGATTGCGCCGAGGCGCTGGGGTGAATGAGGGGACTCAGGCCTCCTCTGGTGTCCCATTCATGGCACACTGTGTACTTCATAGACGGGCATAAGGAAGGCACTTAGATGTCATCTTCATCGGGTCAAACAAATACAGTCGTCGTCATCACTGGTGCGGGTGCCGGCTTAGGCGAGGCAATGGCGCGGCGTTTTCATGAAGACGGTGCTCAAGTGGTGGCCTGCGATGTGGTTGCAGACCGAATTGAAGCCTTGGCCACCGAACTTGGGTCTAGTGTGGTGCCCATGGGAATGGATGTCACCTCTCAAAATGACTGGGCTCGAGTGATGGATCAGACCATGGAACATTTTGGTCGGGTCGATGTGTTGATTAACAACGCAGGGGTTGCTGTGGCGGGGCGGCTTGAAGACACCTCGCTGGAGGATTGGCGCTGGGTCATTGAAATTGACTTGATTGGCGTGATGCTCGGTTGTCAGGCGGTCCTGCCGATTCTCCGTGAGCAACAAAGTGGACACATCATCAATGTGGCCTCGGTGGCAGGTTTGGCCGGTGCGCCCGAAATCAATGCTTATGGCACGGCCAAAGCTGGGGTGGTGGCCATGTCGGAGATGCTCAGAGCCGAAGTGAAGTCAGCCGGAATCGAAGTGTCGGCTTTGTGCCCTGCGTTTGTAAAAACGCGCTTGACAGAGACCATGCGCGCCAATGGCGATCATTTTGAAAAACGCGTCAAGCGCTGGATGGAGCAATCTGGGGTCAGTGCCGAAGATGTGGCAGAGGTTGTGTATCAAGCAGTCCAGAAACCGAAATTCTTGTTGCTGACACACCCACAAACAAAATGGCTGTGGTGGCTCAAGCGCTGGGCACCCGAGTTGTATTTCAAGCTGCTGATGCGTGGTGCCAAAAAAGCAGCGCGCCGCGCCAAGAACCAGTCGAAGAATTAGACGGGTGGTTTGAGGGGTTGGTGAAGGTGTTGCCCCAGTATCCCCGCGCATGGTTGGGTTGAAAGTGTCTGCTTTGTATTTTTCTATCTATTAATCAATGGTTGGGAGTCATGCTGTGTCAAATGGTCTAAGAGACGTGATCGGCTTGTTGGAATTGGACTTCATCGATGACTTGCTGTTTCAAGGGCCCAGTCACGACATTGGATCAAATCGTGTTTTTGGTGGCCAAATCGTGGGCCAAGCGTTGGCGGCAGCACAACTAACGGTCAGCCAAGAGCAAATGGCACACTCCTTGCACGCCTATTTCTTGAGACCCGGTGATGTCGAACGGCCCGTGGTGTATCAAGTTGAGCGTGCACGAGATGGCCAAAGTTATGCCAATCGGCGCATCGTGGCGCTGCAACGCGGGCGTCCCATCTTGAATATGGCCGCCTCTTTTCACTTGCACGAAGAAGGCCAGTCGCATCAAGTCAGCGCCCCCGATGTGCCCGGACCTGAGGGATTGACCGACACCTTTGACCTGCACCAGTCAGTGGCCGATAAAGTGCCTGAAAAAATGCAACGCTTGTTGGCCCACCGCCGACCTTTTGAGTTTCGGCCTGTGGAAACACCTAAGTTCATGGACCCATCTGCACGAAAGCCCGTGAAGCATATCTGGATGCGCGCTTGGGATCGGCTGCCAGATGACCCCAAACTCCATCAAAGCCTGTTGGCCTACGTTTCTGATTATGAACTTTTGGGGACAGCAACATTGCCCCATGAGCTCGACTTCATTCAACGCACGGTGCAGTTGGCAAGCCTAGATCATGCGCTCTGGTTTCATCGTCCCTTTAGGGTGGATGAGTGGCTGTTGTATGCTTGCGATAGCCCAACCAGCGCCGGTGGCAGAGGCTTCAGCCGGGGCCAGATATTCAACCAGCAAGGGGTGCTGGTGGCCTCTGTTGCACAAGAAGGTGTGATGCGGCCTTGGCGCGGGCAAAGAGCCTGATAAGTGCCTCGGTGCGCGCTCAGTCTCTTTGCCCAAGCAGTTGGGCCAAGCGCTGGTCTTCAGCAACAATAGATTGAGCAATGACGTGTGTACTGCCATCTCGTTGTTGTAATTGACCCCGCACCCGCAAAATCTGGCCTTGTAACAAAGCCACTTGATCACGCACAGCAATCTTGGGCCAGACAATGACATTGATCAAACCCGTCTCATCTTCTAGCGAAACAAAAACCACGCCCGATGCGGTGCCTGGTCGTTGCCGGTGGGTGACCAAACCCATGACCTCAATGCTTTGATGCGGCTTGTTGGGCAGAAAAGACAATTCATCGGCCCGCTTTAAAAGACGCCCGCCATGGGGTCTCAGGTATTGAATCGGGTGTTGTGAGAGGCTATAGCCCAAGGTTGCATAGTCTTCGATCAACAATTGGCTGGCGGGGGTTTTTTTGAGTTTGGCTTGGGTTTCTTTGATTGGTGCATGTGCTAGAAGATCCCCTTGGATGTGGCTGGCAAGCACCTGCCAATGCGCGTCTCGACGATCATCAGCCAATCCAGACAAGGCGCCCGACTGGGTTAAGCGCCTCAGTTCATTGTGGTGCAAGCCCGCCCGCTGGGTCAGATCGTCTATGGATATAAATTCTTGTTGCGTGCGCGCATCCAATAAACGCTCAATGGTTGTTTTGGACAAGCCCTTGATTTGGTTAAAGCCCAACCGAATGCTGGGTGCTTGGCCTTGTTGGGTTAGGCATTGGGTTTCCCACAGGCTTTCGTGGACATCCACCGGGTCAATGACCACGCCATGGCGTTTGGCATCTTGAATCAATTGCGCGGGTGCATAAAACCCCATGGGTTGAGAGTTGAGTAGCGCGCCCGTAAAAGCGGCGGGGTGATGGCACTTAAGCCAAGCCGAAAAGTAGGTCAGCAACGCAAAACTGGCCGCGTGCGATTCTGGGAAGCCATAATCCCCAAAGCCTTGTATCTGCCCATATATTTTTTCAGCAAAAGCTTTTGAGTAGCCATTGTTGAGCATGCCATCAATCAAAGATTCGCGGAAAGGCGCCAAGCCCCCGCGGCGTTTCCAAGCCGCCATGGCGCGCCGCAATTGATCAGCCTGGCCTGGCGTAAAGTCAGCAGCGACCATGGCGATTTGCATGACCTGCTCTTGAAAAATGGGCACCCCTAAGGTGCGCTTTAATACATCGGCCAACTTAGGGTCTGCATACTCAATTGGTGTTGGGTTTTGTCGCCTTTGTAGATACGGGTGAACCATTTCGCCTTGGATGGGGCCAGGTCTGACCAGCGCAATTTCAACCACCAGATCATAAAAACATCGCGGTTTTAGGCGGGGCAACATCGCCATTTGCGCACGTGATTCAACTTGGAACACGCCCACAGCATCGGCTTGGCAGAGCATGTCATAGGTGGCCGAGTCTTCTTTGGGGATATCGGCCAAGCGCATGCAAGGATCAATGCTGTGCATGGCTTTTCGCAACACCGTCAACATACCCAGTGCCAAGCAATCCACTTTTAAAAGACCCAGCGTTTCTAAGTCATCTTTGTCCCATTGAATGATGGTGCGGTCTGCCATGGCTGCATTTTCAATCGGCACCAATTCATAAAGTGGCTGATCTGAGATCACCATGCCACCGACATGCTGGGACAAATGTCTCGGTAGACCAATGAGTTTGTCGGTGAGGTCAAGCAACCACTTAGACCGTGGGTCACTGGGGTCCATGCCAGCGGCTTGCAAGCGCTCAGGCCATTGATCGGGTGTGTCCCACCAGGCCAAAGAGCGCGTGAGTGCATGGACAATCTCCGAGTCAACGCCTAAGGCGCGGCCAACATCTTTGAGGGCACTTTTGGGGCGATAGGTGATGACGGTGGCGGCTAAAGCAGCCCGTTGACGGCCGTATTTTTGATAAATGTATTGCAGCACCTCTTCGCGGCGTTCGTGCTCAAAATCGACATCAATATCTGGTGGTTCATTGCGTTCTTTTGATAAAAACCTCTCGAACAAAAGCGACTGTTGGGCGGGGTCGACTTCGGTGATGTTGAGGCAGTAGCACACCGCCGAATTGGCGGCAGAACCCCGGCCTTGGCACAAAATGCCTCGGTCTTTGGCAAATGAGACCAAGTCATGGACCGTCAAGAAAAAGGCCTCGACTTTCATCTCTTTGATCAGCGCCAACTCATGTTGAACCAAACGCCTGACTTGATCAGGAATGTCTTTGCCATAGCGTTGGCGAAGCCCTTTTTCGGTCAGCGCTTGCAAGTGATCACTGGCTTCTAAGTGCTCAGGCACCAGTTCTTTGGGATAGCGATAGGAGAGTTGGCGCATGGAAAAATGACACCGATTGGCCACATGGACCGTTTCATCAAGCCAGGCGCGGGGGTAGAGTTTCTCCAAAGTGGCCACGCGGCGCAAATGGCGCTCTGCATTGGCTTCTAGGGCCAACCCACATTCATCGATGGTGCAGTGGTTCTCAAGGGCGCACATCACATCCAACAAAGGCTTTTGGTCGCGCGAGACCATGCCCACATGCCCGCAAGCCACCACGGGCAAGTCTTTGCATTGACTGATCCTGTCGAGTGTGCTGAACCAGATCGAGTCGGTGGCTTGAAGCAGTCGCGTTGCGCCAAGCCAGAGCCTGTCTTTGAAGCGTTGTTGGAGCCATTCAGCCAATGCAACCAGACGCTTTTCGGACACGTGAGAAGGCGGTTTCCAAACAACCAATAGAGACGATAGATCGCTGTCTAAGTCATCGGGCATCAAGATGTAATGGCCTTTGGTTGCACGCCGTCTGACCTGTGTGATGAGTCGACACAGTTGGGCATAAGCGGTTTGATCCGGCACCAAAAAAATCAAGTCCAAGGGGGCAGGTAGGGAGTCATCGGCACAATGACACGTGCTGCCAATGATCAGGTGCATGCCACACTGCTCGGCTGCTTCATGGGCGCGGACTGCACCGGCCAGGCTCATCTCATCGGCGATGGTCAATGCCCGATAGCCTAAGGCATGGGCTTGGGTGACCAAGGCCTGAGGCGTGGCCACGGAGTGTCGAAAGCTAAAAGCACTCAGTGCTTGGAGTTCTGCATAGGCGGGCAGTGACATACTATAATTTTATATAGTATTTGCTGTGTGGGCAACGGTTGATGGCCAATGAATCGATCAAAGGCCTTGAGATTGTGGGCAATCAATCCCATATTGATGACTTGGTAAGGAGGCGTTGGCGTGACAGAATTCAAGGATTACTACACCATCTTGGGCGTGGCAGAAGACGCCAGCCAAGATGAAATCAAAAAAGCCTACCGGCGTTTGGCCCGTAAATACCATCCCGATGTCAGCGAAGAAGCCGATGCCGAGGCGCGGTTTAAAGAGCTTGGCGAGGCCTATGAAGCGCTGAAAGATCCCACCAAGCGAGCCCAGTATGACGAACTTCGCCGCTCGGGTTGGCGGCCGGGTGATCAGTTTCAACCACCACCGGGCTGGTCGGGTGGCATGGGCGGGGGCTTTGATGGTGCCGGTGTTTCGGGTTTCAGTGATTTCTTTGACATGTTGTTTGGTGGTCTTGGAGGCCAACGCGCCCATCAAGCCCGTGGCGCTTATCAACAAGGTGCCCCTTTTGCGCAGGCTGGGCGGGATTTACAAGCCAAGGTGGCTGTGGATTTGGAGACCGTCTTCCGCGGCGGGACCGAGCGCATTCGAGTGGGTGATCGCACCTTAAATGTCAAAATCCCCATGGGTGTTGGGGATGGTCAAAGAATTCGTCTATCGGGCCAAGGTGAGCCGGGTGTCGGCGGCGGGCCCGCAGGCCATTTGTATCTCGATATTTCCATCAAACCCCACGCTCGGTTTAAGCTCGATGGTCGCAATGTGCTGATTGAATGCCCCATCACACCCTCAGAAGCTGCGCTGGGTGCACAACTCGAGGTGCCCACCCCCAAAGGCAGTGTTGCCATCCAGATCCCGCCTAGCTCTTCGTCTCACCAGAGGTTACGGCTCAAAGGACGTGGCTTGCCCGCCCATGGCCAACACGCCACGGGTGATGCTTTTGTGATCTTGCGCATTAAGTTGCCCCCATCCTTAAGTGCCGAAGAGAAAAGTCACTACGAGGCGCTACAGGCGTTGTCCGATTTCAACCCCCGCGACTGAGTCCATCCCCCAAGCCCTTAAAAAACTTGCATAATAGGTGTCATATTCCGCACCAGCAGGGCCATCGATTGTGAGCACACCCCCAGCGCATTACCCCCATTTGTTTGAGCCATTGGACCTGGGTTTCACGACCCTCCCAAACCGCGTCTTGATGGGGTCCATGCATACAGGCCTTGAAGACAGGGTCTGGAACTGGCCCAAACTGACCGCTTATTTTGTTGAGCGCGCCCGCGGGGGCGTGGGCTTAATGGTCACCGGCGGCATTGCCCCCAACCGACGTGGCTCATTGGGGCCGCTGGCCTCGAAACTCACCAATGGCTGGGAGGTCAAGCGCCACCGCATGCTGACCGATGCCGTGCATGAGGCCAATGGGCGAATTTGTATGCAAATCCTACACGCCGGCCGCTACGCTTATCACCCGTTTTCAGTCGCGCCATCGGCCATTCAATCGCCCATCACGCCGTTTAAGCCCAAGGCTTTGTCCAGTCGTGGCATTGAAGGGCAGATCAAAGATTTTGTGCGTTGCGCGCGGCTGGCCCAAAAAGCGGGCTATGACGGTGTGGAGGTGATGGGGTCGGAGGGTTATTTCATCAATCAATTTTTGGTGCCCCGAACCAACAAACGAGCCGATCGCTGGGGTGGCAGTTGGGAGAACCGGATGCGATTGCCCGTTGAGATTGTCAAACGCACTCGCCAGGCGGTAGGCGATGAGTTCATCATCATTTATCGCCTCTCGATGCTCGATATGCTGGCCGACGGCAACACCTGGGAGGAGGTGGTCTCGTTGGGTCAAGCGATTGAGGCGGCTGGTGCCACCATCATTAATACAGGCATTGGTTGGCACGAAACACGCATTCCAACCATTGCCACCTCGGTTCCAAGAGCTGCTTTTACTTGGGTGACCCGAAAGCTCAAAGGTTCGGTGAAGATCCCATTGGTGACCACCAACCGCATCAACATGCCCGAAACGGCTGAAGCTGTGTTAGCCAAGGGCGATGCCGACATGATCTCGATGGCCAGACCCTTCTTGGCCGATCCCGATTGGGTCGTGAAAGCCAAAGACCATCGAGCCGATGAGATCAACACCTGCATTGGTTGCAATCAGGCCTGTTTGGATCATGTGTTCAAAGGCAAGGTGGCCTCCTGCCTGGTCAATCCACGCGCCGGCCATGAGACTGAGTTGGTGATCACAAAAGCCACCACGCCCAAGCGGGTGGCCGTCGTTGGGGCAGGGCCTGCAGGCTTGGCGGCAGCCACCACCGCTGCCAAGCGGGGGCATCAAGTCACCTTATTTGATCAGGCCACAGAGATTGGGGGTCAATTTAATTTGGCCAAACGCATCCCGGGAAAAGAAGAGTTTGTTGAAACGCTTCGGTATTTCCAAAAACAACTCGAGCTACACAATGTTGACGTGCGCCTGGGCCAACGCGTTGAGCCAGAGCAATGGACCACGGCAGACTTTGATGAGGTCATTTTGGCCACCGGCGTCATTCCAAGAAACCCAGGCATCGATGGGCAAGACCACCCCAGGGTGGTGAGCTACATCGATGTGTTGCAAGGCAAAGTCCAAATCGGTCAGAAAGTTGCGGTCATTGGTGCCGGTGGCATTGGTTTTGATGTCAGTGAGTTTTTGCTCCACACCAATGTGCCCCAGACACCCGATCCCGACACGCCCACAGCAGAGGCCTTTTTTAAGACTTGGGGTGTGGACACCACGCTTGCCAGACGCGGGGGTGTGGAAGGACTCTCACCGGATTTTGGTCAGCCTGAGCGAGAGATTTGGCTGCTGCAGCGAAAAACTTCCAAGCCCGGTGCCTCGCTGGGGAAAACCACCGGCTGGATTCATCGCACCAGCTTAAAAGGCCATGGCGTTCACATGTGGTCTGGAGTGAGTTATGACAAAATCGATGATCAGGGATTGCACATCACCAAAGATCAGCAGTCTCAGCTGTTGGCTGTCGATCACGTGGTGATTTGTGCAGGCCAAGTCTCTGATCAAAGCCTCTTGGCACCACTCAAAGAAAAAGGCTTATCCACTCACCTCATCGGGGGTGCGGATGTGGCCGCGGAATTGGACGCCAAGCGCGCCATTGATCAAGGCATGCGCGTGGCGTGTCTCATTTAGATAGTTAAAGGTGTCAGTTCATGCATAGCCCACATTCCATTGAGACAAGTCACTATCCTGGTTTGCTGGCGGATTTGCGAGCCAGCTTCGAATCGGGTTTGACCCATGACTTGGCCTGGCGCGACCATCAACTCGCTCGACTCAAAGCTTTGCTCGAAGACCATGAGGATCGCATCGTGGAGGCGTTGAGCAAAGATTTGGCCAAGCCCAAACAAGAGGTGTTCTTGGGTGAGCTGGCCTTACTTTACAGTGAGATCAAATACGCCCGCAAGCATCTCAAAAAGTGGGCCAAGCCCAGACGGGTGCGGACCCCTCTGGCAGGACAGCCAGCCCAAAGCTTTGTCGTGCCTGAGCCTCGCGGAGTGGTGTTGATCATTGGCGCTTGGAATTATCCCATTCAATTGATTCTGGGTCCATTGATCCCTGCGATCGCTGCCGGTAATTGTGCGATTCTGAAGCCGTCTGAGGTTGCGCCAACAACAGCCCACTTGGTCGCAAGCCTGGTACCTGCCTACTTAGATGAGCGCGCGTTTAGAGTGGTGGAAGGGGGTGTTGAAGAAACCACTGCTTTGTTGGCCGAGCGGTTTGATCATATTTTCTACACCGGCGGTTCGGCTGTGGGGCGGGTGGTCATGACCGCAGCCGCAAAGCACCTGACGCCCGTGACTTTAGAGCTCGGGGGCAAGAGCCCGTGCGTGGTGGATGACTCGGCTGACATCAAATCAGCGGCCAGACGCATTGTTTGGGGCAAGTGTCTCAATGCAGGCCAGACGTGTATCGCACCGGATTACGTCTTGGTGACGCCCAAGCAAAAAGGGGCTTTGATCAAAGCGCTAAGAGCCGAGCTGGATCGCATGTATGGCCAAGATCGTCTGGCCAGCACGGATTATTGCAAGATCATCAATGAACGCCATTTTGAGCGACTGAGCGCTTATCTAGAAGAAGGCGAGATCGTCATCGGCGGGGAAGCTGACCGCGAAACACTCAAGATCGCACCCACGGTGTTAACCGATTTGAAGCCCGATGCTGAGTGCATGAGAGAAGAAATCTTTGGCCCCATCTTGCCCGTCATCGAGGTGGCCGACTTTCAAGCAGCCATTGATTGGATTCAATCCGGTGAAAAACCTTTGGCCGCTTATTTGTTCACCACCCAGACCAGCCACGAAAAGAAATTTCTCGAGACCATCTCGACGGGCAATGTGTGCATCAATGATGTATTGATGTTTATGTTGGTTCCCGACCTGCCCTTTGGTGGGGTGGGCACCAGTGGCATGGGTCAGTACCATGGCCGAGCTGGCTTTGATCAGCTCAGTCATTTAAAAGCCGTGATGCGGCGCGGCCGCTTCCCAGAAATTTGGATTCGTTTTGCGCCGTACAGTGAATCAAAAACCCGTTTATTAAAAATCTTTGGATGAGAGTTTATGACACACGCTGCCGCCGAACCCACCACGCCTTTTCCTCGTTTTCATTTGGCTTTGCCCGTCACCGATCTTGATGAGACCTTGGCGTTTTATCGTGATGTGATGGCTTGTCCCGTGGGGCGAAGCGATGCCCGCTGGGTCGATTTGGATTTTTTTGGTCACCAATTGGTGTTGCACCAAGTCGCGCCCGAAGACCACCCAACCATGGCCACCAACGAAGTCGATGCCCACGCGGTACCAGCGGGACACTTTGGCCCCATCTTGGAGTGGGATCAATTCCAGGCGATGGCCGAGCGCTTCAAAGCACACAACATCGAGTTTGTGATCGAACCCTACATCCGATTTGAGGGAAAGCGTGGTGAACAAGCCACCATGTTCGTGCGAGATCCAAGCAACAACCATTTAGAATTCAAAGCGTTTAGAGACATCAACATGCTCTTTGCCACCGACCTGGACGCGGAGTAATTGACACGTACACTAATCGATCTGCTGATCAAGCACATGGGCGCCTTTTGCGTCCACCGGCGTGATCTGGGTCATCGTGCTTAGCCCATAAGTTTCAAAGACTGCGGCCACAAGCGGCTGAGCTTGGTGGGCAATGGTTGCATCATCGAACCAAGCAAACACGCTGGGGCCCGCCCCTGAGATTGAGCCACCCAATGCACCGGCTTGTTTGGCCGCGGCCATGGCCTTATCAAAGCCTTGGATGGCGTGCTTTCGTCTGGGCTCGATCAAGTGGTCAACCAAGCCCTCAGCGATCAGTTCCATGTTGTTCTCATAGAGCCCAATCAAGAGTTGAGACAGCCCAGCTTGTTGTTTGGTGATGGCGTCCAACTCAAATGGTTGAGTGAGATTACTTCGAGAGGCTTGCGTCAGGATGGACTGATTAGAGTGCACCACCAATGCGGTCAGTCCTTTGGGGACCGGTAGCGGAATCAAGCGTGTGGCCGTTGCCAAGACCAATCCACCCAACAACTGAGGCCCCACGTTGTCGCCCACAGCCTCACCACTGGCAATCGACTCACCATGAAGCGCAAACGGATACAGATCGGCTGGATCAAGCGGTTGGCTGAGTAGCGCATTGGTGGCCACCAATGCAGCTGTTGCGCTGGCGGCTGATCCACCCAAGCCCGAGGCCAATGGAATGCCTTTGTCGATGCTCAATTGCACATCGAAATCTGGGGACTGGGCATCCAGTAACGCCTGCACGGCTCTAGAGGCCGTATTGGCTTGAGGCGTTGTGGGCAAATCAGTGACAATGCCAGAGATCGACACAATTTCAGCACGGGGTGAGTCGTGTTGTTTGGGGACGGCTTGCGCGGTGACGCGGTCGCCAATTCCCTGGACGCAGTGCCCAATCAAATCGAATCCAACCGCAAGATTCCCAACCGTGGCGGGCGAGAAAGCCGTTGCTTTTATGACAGCCACAACAGCGCCACCGCCAACATCATGAAGGTGGCCAACGCAGCCACGACAAAGCCCTTGGGTCCGAGTGATTTGACTTCACTGGGTGAAACCGACATGGCCAAGGCCGACATCGCCATGGCAAACCCAAGCAAGCTGGCTTGGTAGGTCAAAGCAATGGCCGACCTCCAAGCATCTGAAAGCCATTGAGCCTCTTGGCCTGAGACCACGCCATCGCCAATGGTCCTTAAGACCGACAAACCCAAAAACGCCACAATAAACATGGGAAAGGGCACGGAGCTCCCATCTTCCGGGTGGTCGAGTTTTTGTGTTCGGTGGTAATAAAAAACCAATGCAGGAATCACCACCAGCATGGTGGAGTTTCGCATCAGCTTGGCCACCGTGGCGCTGTCTAGGGTTTGATCATTGGGCCAGAGTTGTTGGTGGTAGACAGCCGCCGCGGTGACTTGCGCGGTGTCATGGACCACCGTGCCCAATGCCAAGCCGATCAATTCGGGATCGAGCAAGGTGTGCTGCAAAACAAGCGGATAGAGCAAAATGGCCATCAAGCCCAAGACGCCAATGCAGGCGATCGCATAGCAGGTCTCTTCATGCTGCGCCTTCAATGCCGGTGAGGCCGCCGCAATGGCCGAGGCCCCACAAATGGAAGTGCCAGCGGCCAATAAAATGGTCAGGCGGGGCGAGACGCCCAGGAGTCGGCCCAATGCCAGCACCAGAAAAAGGCCAGTGGCAATCATTAAAACGACCAGCGGCAAAGCTTGACCACCGGTGTTGATCAATTCGGTGAGGCTCAACCGAAATCCGACCAAAGCCACTGCTGTTTTTAAGATGGGCCCCTTGGCCAGCGCCAGACCTTTTTCTAGGACGGCGGTTGTTCTGGCAAAGCGCCCTAACAAAAGCCCAGCCACAATGGCCACGAGCATTGCGCTGACAGGGACTGGGCCGATGGGCGCGGGCAAGGACTCAAACAACGCCGCCACGCCGGTGGCAGCGAGCGCCACAATCAAAACAAACACCAATCCAGGCCATGGCGAGGATCCAGCAGTGTTGGGTTTCATTGCGCTCATGAAAGGCCTCTTACAGAGTCAGTCTATCTGGTGTGGGCGAAAAGGTGATAGCATCATAGCGTTTTTAAACACACAGTGCCCGCTCAGGGCGGTGTATGGGTTCACGATACATAAAAGGATCTGGATGAATGAACAAGCGATTGATTGGTTTGGGGTTTGTGGCGTTGTTGGCGCCGCTGGCCTCAATGGCTGCTGAGGAGCCTGCAATGAGCGTAGAAGACCCTTATTTGTGGCTCGAGGCTGTAGAAAGCGAGGAGGCCTTGGCTTGGGCGCGGGAGCAAAATGAGCGCTCGGAGGGCTACATCCAATCGCATCCACTGTTTGAGACTTTTCGGCAACGAAACCTGGAGATTTTGACATCCGATGATCGGATTGCCTACCCAGGGCTCCGAGGTGGTGAGGTCTACAACTTTTGGCGCGATGCCGAACATGTCAGAGGCATCTGGCGGAAAACGAGCTTGACCGACTACCGGGAATCGGATCCCGATTGGGATGTGTTGTTGGATGTGGATGCGTTGGCCACCGAAGAAGACGAAAATTGGGTTTGGGCAGGATCAAGCTGTCGTTATCCAGACTATGACCGATGCATTATTGGGCTCTCTATTGGGGGTGCCGATGCCGCAGTGCGCCGCGAATTTGATTTGGAGCGCCGCGAGTTTGTTGATGATGGCTTTGTGGTGCCCGAGTCGAAAAGCCGATTGGGTTGGCGCGACTTAGACTCGGTCTTTTTAGGCCCGGCCTTTAACGATGCCCAAATGACCGATTCGGGTTACCCGCGTTTGGTACAGATTTGGGAACGGGGCACACCGATTGAAGAAGCCAAAACCATTTTTGAAGGCGAGCAGGCAGATGTTGCGGTCTCAGGCATCCGCATTTGGGATGGCGACGTGCACCACGATTTGATTGTCCGATCACCAAGCTTTTTTACCCGTCAATATCACGTGTATCGCGATGACAAGACCCATCGCTTGCATATCCCGGAAGACGCCAATTTGGTGGGCTTGATCGATGGCCAAATGTTGGTTGAGCTGAAATCTGATTGGGCGCAAGCTGGCCAGACCTACCCGCAAGGGGCATTGGTCGCAGCCCCCATGGAAGACTTTCTAACCATGGAGGCTTCGCCTCAGGTGATCTTCGCGCCCACGTCAAGAAGTTCCATTTCTCAGGTGGTGACCACCGATAAAACCGTGATCGTTAATGTCCTAGACAATGTGGTCTCACGCCTGATCCGTTTTGAGTTCGTTGAAGGCCAGTGGCAAAGCGCCTCATTGGACGCACCGGAGATGGGCGCGCTCAGCATTGTCACGGCCGATGACCGCAGCGATCGCTTCTTCTTCAACTACACCGGGTTTTTGACACCATCCTCGCTGTATGAGGCCGATGCCATGGCCAACACTCAAACCCTAGTGCGCTCAGAACCTGCCCGGTTCGATGCCAGTGGTATGAGCGTGAGTCAGCTTGAGGCAACCTCTCCCGATGGAGAAAAGATCCCCTATTTTGTGGTGAAGCCAGCAGGGCATCAGGTCGATGAAACCTATCCAACCTTGTTGTCGGCCTACGGTGGATTTGAGATCTCTCGGACACCCTTTTATTCGGGCATCATTGGCTCGAGCTGGGTGTCTCAAGGGGGTGTGTTTGTCTTGGCCAATATTCGTGGCGGTGGAGAGTTTGGGCCACGCTGGCACCAAGCCGCGCTTCAGGACAATCGCCAACGCGCGTTCGATGATTTGATCGCGGTCTCAGAAGACCTCATTGAGCGGGGCATCACCGAGCCTTCGAAGTTGGGTATTCAGGGTGGCTCGAACGGCGGTTTGTTGGTGGGTGCCGTGATGGTGCAACGCCCAGATCTGTTCAATGCAGTGGTCTGCCAAGTGCCCTTGTTGGACATGAAGCGGTTCCATAAGCTCTTGGCCGGTGCCAGCTGGATGGCCGAGTATGGCAACCCAGATGATCCAGAAGACTGGGCGTATATCAGCCAGTACTCACCCTACCAAAATGTCTCAGCGGAGGCGGTCTATCCCAAGGCCTTTTTCACCACCTCCACCAGAGATGATCGCGTCCACCCGGCCCACGCCCGAAAAATGGTCGCCCGCATGATTGAACAGGGACATGATGTGCTGTATTACGAAAATATCGAGGGGGGTCATGGGGGTGCGGCCAATCTCGAGCAAAGCGCTTATTTGAATGCCCTGATCCATGCCTATCTGCACGATCGCCTATTCGATCAGGAACCTTGACGCTAAATTGAGGTCTCAGGGTGTAAGTTGTTGTAGATAGGGCCTAGCCGGGGGCCAGCGCAAGACACTAGCGCTGGCCCCCAAGGCTGGTGCCGAGACACCATATCAAGCGTCAAGCCCTTGAAATCCGGGCATGTGACCCCAAATATAAGAATTGGGGCATTGGAAACGGCCTCTAGGGGTGGTAAAATTAGAAGGTTCAGATGGCCTGTGATTAACAGGCGATTTGTCGTTATTTAGGAGGCACACGATGGGCACAAATCTGGTTCCGAGTCATTTGTTGGCACCTGCCGGCACTGGTTCTCTGGATGCCTACATCCAGGAAGTCAACCGCATTCCTGTGCTGAGCCTTGAAGAAGAGCAGGCCCTAGCCCGACGTTTTCATGATGAAGACGATCTCGATGCCGCCCGTTTGATGGTGATGTCGCACCTGCGGTTTGTGGTGCACGTGGCACGTGGCTATTCAGGCTATGGGCTGGCTTTGGGCGATCTCATCCAAGAAGGCAACATTGGTTTGATGAAAGCGGTTAAACGATTTGATCCCGATCAAGGTGTTCGCTTGGTGTCGTTTGCGGTGCACTGGATTCGTGCCGAGATCCATGAGTTCATTTTGAAGAATTGGCGGATCGTTAAAGTGGCCACGACCAAGGCCCAGCGCAAACTGTTTTTCAATTTGCGCCGTCAGAAGAAGCGTTTGGGTTGGTTGAACCAAGATGAAGTCAATCGCGTGGCTGAGGACTTGGGTGTGAAGCCCGAGGTGGTGACCGAAATGGAATCTCGCCTAGCTGGGCACGATGTTGGCTTTGATTTGACATCAGACGATGATGAGTCGAGTTATGTGGCGCCTGCTGCTTATCTGGAAGCGATCACTGTTTCGCCAGCGGATGCCATAGAAGCCCAAGATTGGGAAGACCACCATCACCAGATGTTGTTCAATGGTTTGGATCAATTGGATGAGCGGGCCCGAGACATCATTCAGAGCCGGTGGTTGTTGGAGCCCAAAGCGACTTTGCAAGAGTTGGCTGACAAATACCAAGTCTCTGCCGAGCGCATTCGCCAACTCGAGGCCAATGCGCTCAAAAAACTGCAGGCCGAATTGGCCGCTTAGACCATAGGCTGGGTCCTATTGAATGGGGCCCACTTTTTCTCGGGGCTACACTGATGCTTTAATCAGTTGAGGCTCCGGCACCAACGACACCCCAAAGTCTTTAAACACCGTCTCGGTGATCTGGGCAATCAACATTTCCAAATCACTCGCCGTCGCTCGTCCTTGATTGACCAGGACCAACGCATGGTTGATATAGACCGCCACGTCTCCGATCTGTTTGCCCTTAAAACCCAAACGTTCAATCATCCAGGCCGCACTCAGTTTGTTCCCCTCACCTTGGCTGCGGTCGGTGATTGGCCAGTGGGGTAGGCCGGGGAAGTTCGCAAGCAGCGCTTCGAGTTGCTTTGCCGACACAATTGGATTTTTAAAAAAGCTACCCACATTGGCGACCCGATTGGGATCCGGCAAACGGTGTCTTCGCAGCCGCATCACCGTGGCAGCCAAGTCCCTGGCCGCTTGCATGCCCTCTTTGCCTTGACTGCATGCACCATCAATCGTGCGCTCATCCAGTGCTTGTTTGAGGCTGGGGTAATCGGCGTGCGGCCTAAATTCTTTTTTCAGCCGAAAGTCCACTTGGATGATCAAATATCGGCTGTCGGTGATCTGCTTAAACAGCGAATCTCGATAAGCGAAAGCGCACTCGTCACGGGTGAATGTTTTGATTTCTCTAGCCAATCGGTCCCATGTCACCACTTGCTCAATCATCGATCCAACCTCGACACCATAAGCGCCAATATTCTGAATCGGCGCTGCGCCGACCGAGCCTGGAATGAGGATGAGGTTTTCTAAGCCATACCAGCCTTGGTCAAGACAGTACCGAACCAAGGCATGCCAAGGTTCACCTGCGCCGACAGAAACAAGCACCTTATCACCGTGATCTTGGGTGCGAATGCCTCGGAGCTGGTTGAGGAGAATGAGTCCTGGCCAATCGGATAAGAAAACGGTGTTCGAACCACCACCAAGAATGAGCAGGTCGGGCTCTGATAAAGCCGGATGCTTGAGGTCTTCGAGCGTGGAGAGCTTAAATAGCCGATCGGCCCGGGCTGGCAGCCCAAACGTGCTCAAGACCGATAAATCGGCATTCTTGATTAGTTTGTTTTTGACCATGCAGCAACACAATTTTTTATGAGCCGTGGGCCCTCATAAATGAGACCGGTATAGATCTGGATCAAGTCAGCACCGAGTTTTTTCTTTTCCGCTGCGTCGTTTCCTGATCCAATGCCACCCACACCCACCAAAGGAAAGTCTGGCCCCAAAACACGGCGTGCGACTTGAAGCACGTGGTTAGAAGCCAAAGTCACGGGTCGGCCACTTAAGCCACCGGTCTCAGACGCAAGTGGATGGGCTTTCACTGGCTCTCTATCCAGCGTTGTGTTGGTGGCGATGACGCCATCAATACCTGACCCGGCAATCGTTTCGAGCGCCTCAATCAGCGCCGTCTCTTCCCAGTCGGGGGCAATTTTGACCAGCAAGGGTCTCGTGACTTGGTGTTGGGTTGATAGTCGATCGCGCAACGCAACGAGTTCCGCTAAAAGCGCAGAGAGGTGTTGGTTGTCTTGGAGTGCTCTTAGGTTTGCGGTATTCGGTGATGAGATATTGATGGTGATGTAGTCACAATGCGCGAACACTTTCTCAATGCAGATGGCGTAGTCTTCGGTGGCGCGCTCGATGGGTGTATCTTTTTGCTTGCCGATGTTGGCGCCCACAATGCCTTGGTAGCGTCGCTTTTTTAAGTTCTCGACCAAATGGTCGACACCTTTGTTGTTAAACCCCATACGGTTGATCAAGGCGCCGTGCTGTTCGAGTCGGAACATTCTCGGGCGTTCGTTGCCCGGTTGTGGCTTGGGCGTCACGGTACCGACTTCAATGAAACCAAAGCCCAGATCACCCAGAGTGTCCAAGTGGTCGCCATCTTTGTCTAGACCCGCGGCCAAGCCAACCGGGTTTCTAAAGTGCAACCCGAGGCAATCCACTGGGCAGTCGGCCGGTGGCGGGTAGAGTGTTTTTAAAACCCCAAATCGCGCAGCAACATCGAGGCTCGCCATGGCCAAGTCATGTGCCTTTTCAGGCTCGATACGAAACAGACCATGGCGCAGCCAGCGATACATCAGAACTCGAACTTAATGCCCTGAGCCAGTGGCAATTCGCGCGAGTAATTGATGGTGTTGGTTTGCCGGCGCATATAGGCCTGCCACGCATCAGAGCCAGACTCGCGGCCGCCACCGGTCTCTTTCTCACCACCAAAGGCGCCACCGATTTCAGCACCCGAGGTGCCGATGTTGACATTGGCAATGCCGCAATCTGAGCCCAGGTGTGATAAGAAATACTCTGCGTTTCTGATATCGGTTGTGAAAATGGCAGAGGACAGGCCTTGCTTGACATCATTGTGCATGGCCATCGCCTCCGGCAAGGTCTGGTAGGGCATGACATACAAAATTGGCGCAAAGGTTTCTTCTTGGACCACATCCCAATCATTTTCAGCTTTGATGATGGTGGGCTTGACATAAAAACCAGGCCCATCGATCAGTTCGCCCCCACACAGCACCTCGCCACCTTCGGCTTTGGCACGCTCGATGGCATTGAGGTATCGATCTTGTGAGGCCTGATCCGTCAAGGGGCCCATCAGTGTGTTGGGATCCAACGGATTGCCGATGCGCACTTGCGCATAGGCCGAGACCAGCTTGTCACAGACTGTCTCCATCAGCGTTTCATGCACAAACAAGCGACGGGTGGTGGTGCAGCGTTGCCCGGCTGTACCAACCGCGCCAAAAACCACCGCCGGGATCGCCAGTTCCAAATCCGCGCTTTGGTCAATGATGATGGCGTTGTTGCCACCCAGCTCTAGCAGGCTTTTGCCCATTCGCTTGGCCACGCGTTGACTGACCTCGCGGCCAACGGCGGTCGAGCCTGTGAATGAGATTAATGCCACCCGCTCATCATCCACAAAGCGCTCAGCCAAGGCGTGTCCTGGTTCCATAAAAGAGGTAAAGATCGGGGGCAGGTCGGCGTCTTTGAGCGCCTCGTTGACCACGTTTTGTACCGCCAAGCAGCACAATGCGCCCTTGGGGCTTGGTTTCCAGACCGTGGCGTTGCCACACACAGCAGACAACAACGCATTCCACGCCCACACCGCCACCGGGAAGTTAAATGCGGTGATCACACCCACCACGCCCAGCGGGTGCCATTGCTCATACATCCGGTGCCCAGGGCGCTCGGAATGCATTGTTTTGCCAAACAGCATGCGCGATTGACCCAGCGCCAAATCACCAATATCAATCATTTCTTGGACTTCGCCATCGCCTTCGGCCTTGATTTTGCCCATCTCAAGCGCCACCAGAGAACCCAATGCGTCTTTGTGGGTGCGCAGGGCGTCGGTGACCAAACGGATGGCGTGGCCACGCTCAGGGGCAGTGACTTGTCGCCACGCTTGGGCTGCTTCTTGTGCGGTCTGAATCACCCGCTCATAATCGGCCTCGCTGGCCCCGCTGACTTGGGCGATGACCTCACCAGTGGCCGGGCAGATCGAGTCGATGAGATGGTCTTGGCGGATCTCTGACCACTGACCCGGGCCAAAGCAGGCCCCGGGGTTGATGGCTTTGAGTCCCAGCGCATCCAGTAAGCTTTTGGTGTCGTGGCTTGGTGCTTGCGTCATGGTTTGTGTCCTATCTAGATCATTTATCAGCCCATATTATCGCATGCTCTGCTGGGGTTTCTGGGCCAGCATGCTATCCTGAGTGGGATGTGTGGCTGTTATGGGACGATGCCTTCTTTTTTTAAAGAGATGGTGAAACTAAATGGGCGCGCGGTGGTCTAGGACTGTAGCCGAGCGTCAATCACGGAGCAAGGATGGCCCTGATGGGCGAGCGGGAAATTGATCAACTGTTGGTAGAGCGGGTGCAACAAGGCGATAAAACCGCCTTCGATGTGCTTGTGAAAAAATACCAGCATAAAATCATCAGCTTGATCATGCGCTATGTGTCTGATCACGCTGAGGCAATGGATGTGGCCCAAGAGGCCTTTATTAAAGCCTACAACGCTCTGGCGCGGTTTCGTGGTGAGAGTGCTTTTTATACTTGGATGTACCGCATTGCGATCAACACAGCAAAAAACCACCTGGTGGCCCAGGGTCGCCGACCGCCATTGTCTGACGTGGACGCCACCGATGCTGAGCAATACAGCTTTGATTCCAGACTCAAAGAAACCGCCTCTCCCGAGCATGAACTCTTGACTGAGGAAATTGAACAAACCGTGCACGATGCAATCGAAGCATTGCCAGATGATTTAAAAACAGCCATTGTCCTTCGAGAAATGGAAGGCATGAGCTATGAGGACATTGCAACGGCGATGGAATGCCCCATTGGGACGGTTCGATCGCGAATTTTTAGGGCACGAGAGGCCATTGATGACAAGCTTCGCCCACTCTTAGATGAGACCCAGCCATGACCCTTGAAAGATCCCAAGCCAAGCCCTCCAACCCAGAGCTCGACGAAGAACTGTCCGCTTTTGTCGATGGCGAGCTCGAACGCTCTCGGCAACGTTTTGTGCTCAAGCGTCTCACCGAGCATGCTGATGTATCCAACCGCTGGTCGCGCTACCATTTGACCCGGCAAGTGATGCGTAAAGAATCGTTCGTCGCGGCCGACCTCTCTGCCAGAGTCGCCAGTGCTTTAGAGACCTCACCAGCACTTGAGCAAGCCAAGCGTCCGGCTCGTTTTTTAAAGCCAGTGGCCGGCGGGTTGATCGCCGCCAGTGTCGCGGTCGTGGCCGTGTTGGGGATGAACCGGTCGTTGCTGGACAGTTCAAGCCCTGCCATGGGCGAAGTTCAGGAAGGCTTTGTCAGTCAAACCACCCCGATGGATCGGGTGTTCTCCCAGCCCGCGACCCCTGTGGGCTTAGGCGGGCGCACATCGGCCGACCAACAACGCCTTCAGCGTTTGATGCTGCAACACCAGCAAGCCGCACGTGGTGCCGGTGTTGGCACCTACTGGCCTGTTGTGACCCTCGCGCCAGCACAAGAAGAGGCGGCAACAGGGCCCAGTGAACCCGCCAGAGACGGGCAACCAGACTAAGAGAGACACACGCATGCAGGCAAAGGCTCTTCGATCTTGTTTAACACTGTTGTTCCTGGCCATACCAGCAGCGTGGGCCACTGAGTCAGAGTTAACAGTCAACCAGTGGCTTGACCGGATGAGCCTGGCAGTGGAAAGCCTCGATTATCGTGGCACATTGATTCAGATTCGGGGTGGTCAAATGGGCACCTTCGAGGTGATTCGTCGGGTGGATGAGGATGGTGTTCGCGAACGGGTCTATGCGCTCGATGGCCCGCCACAAGAAATGATTCGTGATGGGAATCAATTCCGCTCCACCATTCAGGGCAATCGGTCCAACTGGTTCTATTCTGATCTACAGCAGCGTCTCATCCCACATCAACCCATCAATCAGATGGCGGGCTTGAATTCGGCCTATGAGATGCGCCTAGGGGGTGTTGATCGAGTGGCCGGCTTTGAGGCGCAACGCATTGACATTTGGCCACGAGACGGATTTCGCTATGGTCAGCAACTTTGGCTGGAGCAACAAACAGGGATGTTACTCCGTTCCCGCATGCTCAACGCCAAAGGCCAGGTCTTGGCCGAGCAGGTTTTTGTGAAAATGGAGATGGGTGCCTCCATCAGTGACCGCGATCTCCAGCCTCAAACAGCACAAGTCTTTGAGGCACCGGCACAGCAAAATTGGCAACAGCCCGAGTCGGATGCCAACCCAGAAGCAATTCGTATGAGAGGGCTGCTTCGTCCCTTGTGGGGGCCACGCCAGGTGCCCGCCCATTTTCAATTGATTAATGCGGATCATGGCCGCAGCGATTTGGATTCCGCCTTCGATCATTTGCTCTTTAGCGATGGGCTCACCAGTTTTTCCGTTTACATCGACCATGCGCCCTTGCGGCCTGTTGAGACTCAGCTCGATTCGATGGGTACTGTGCATGTGTTCACCGGCATGATGGGGCAGCGCCAATTCACCATCATGGGGCAAGTGCCAGCGCAGACCGTTGAGTTTATTGGGCGCCAGTTCTTGGTCGGGCCTGAACGTCCCGAGCATTGATCAGCCAGTCACTGGGCATTTTAGAACCGATGCGCACAAACAAAGCCAGGGCAGAACCCGTCCCAAACGAGATGCTTGATCAATATCTCTGGCAGTTTGGGCGTGTCTATGAGGTGAGTGGGCAACGCATGAAGATCAAGTTTGACACCACCGAGTCCTGTGCCCAGTGTTTGGCGGGAAGAGGTTGTGGGGCGGGGGTATTCTCGCGTTTGTTCAACAACAAAGGCGCGATCATGGCCGTGTCAAAGGCGACGGAATTAAATGTTGGGCAGCCCGTGCGGGTGGGTGTTTTGCCCAAGGAGTTATTAAAAGCCTCACTCTGGCTGTATGGGTGGCCACTGTCTGTGTTTTTGGTCACTTTGATGGTGGGTGGGTCTGTTGTGGAAACCGCGAACAGCGCCTTGAATGAGTGGTTGCTGCTTGTCGCCTCGCTTGGTTTGGGCGCAGTGGCCCTCAGGCTCGCTGGTGCCTTGAGATCTCGGATCATGAACCCCATCGTTATCCCGTGGTCTTGTGATCGAGAAGTTTGTTAATGATTTTCCAAGATGGAGAGCGTATGAACGTGTACATGAAGACATGGGTCGCAATTTTTATATTCACACTTCTGGGCGCACTGGGTGCTGTGTCGAATGCAGCAACCCCTGTGGACTTTACAGAGTTGGTGGAAGAATCCATCCCCGCGGTGGTGAACATCGAAACGCGCCGGTTTGGTGAGCGGCCGCAGGAGACAACGCGTCAGGGGAACATGCCCGAGGGTGTGCCCGAAGACATGCCGGAATTTTTCCGCCGCTTCTTTGATAGCCCTTTCGGGGGTGGCCGCCGTGGGGAGCCCGATCGCCGCGGTGGAGGCTCTGGCTTCATTATTGAATCCGACGGCTTGATTGTGACCAATCATCACGTCATCGATGAGGCCGATGAAATCATTGTGCGTTTGGCCGATCGTCGTGAGTTTGAAGCGACATTGATTGGCTCTGACCCGCAAACCGATGTCGCCATTTTGCAAATTGACGCTGAAGACTTGCCAACCCTAGAGTTTGGTGACTCAGATGGCCTCAAACCTGGCGAGTGGGTCATTGCCATTGGTTCACCTTTTCAATTTGAGCAATCGGTGACAGCAGGCATTGTCAGCGCCAAAGGGCGCTCGCAAGGCCAACAGCAGTATGTCCCGTTCATCCAATCCGATGTGGCCATTAACCGTGGCAACTCAGGTGGACCATTGATTCGTACAGATGGAACGGTTGTCGGCATCAACTCTTGGATTTTAAGCTCCGGTGGGGGCAACATTGGACTGTCTTTTTCAATCCCCACGGAAGTGGCTCAGAACTCGATTGAGCAACTTCTGGAGTTTGGCCGAGTTTCTCGTGGTTACATGGGTGTAGGTATTGAAGTGGTGACCCGAGAGAAAGCCGATGCGCTCGGGCTGGAGCGTCCAACAGGCGCCTTGGTCAATCGCGTCGAGCCCGATGGTGCTGCGGCAGAGGCGGGCATCGAGGTGGGTGATGTGATCTTATCGTTCAATGGCCGTTCAGTCGATGTTTTCTCAGAGTTGCCACCGCTGGTGGGCCTAGTGCCTCCTGGTGAGCGCGCAGAGGTCGAAATTTTCCGCTGGGGGGATCGGCAAACGTTGGACGTCGTTGTTCGTCAGTTGGATGAGGCCGAGGTCTTGGCCAGCAGTGGCGAGGAGGCTGACATTGAGCCCAGCAATGCGCTTGGACTTGTGGTTGAAACGATCACCGATGCGGCGACGCGCCGGCAATTGGGAGACCCCGATGGGGGTGTGGTGATCAGCGGGGTCGAAAGCGATGCGGCCTATCGCCAAGGGGTTCGTCCAGGCTTGGTGATTTTGATGATTAACAACCAAGCGGTCGCCGATATGGACGACTTCAATGCGATTGTGGATGACCTGGAATCTGGCCGTCCCGTGGCTTTGCTGCTTCATCGACCCAACGGCACAACCACCTTTGTTGCCTATACGCCTGAGATTGAGGAGTAGCTCACACAAAGCGCCTATAATATTGGCAATACTTGGGCCACCCGACCTGTGGGTTGGGTGGCCTTTTGATTATGATCCTGCCACTTGTGATGGGCTAGAAATTGCATGAGTAACACACAAAAGATCCGCAACTTTTCGATCATTGCCCATGTTGATCATGGCAAGTCCACTTTGGCGGATCGATTCATCCAAATGTGTGGGGGCTTAAGTGATCGGGAAATGGCTGAACAAGTTCTCGACTCAATGGACATTGAGCGCGAGCGCGGCATCACCATCAAAGCACAAAGCGTGACGCTTAACTACACCGCCAGCGATGGCATCACCTATCAACTCAATTTCATTGATACCCCGGGTCATGTGGATTTTTCTTATGAGGTGTCTCGGTCTTTGGCTGCGTGCGAAGGGGCTTTATTGATTGTCGATGCAGCCCAAGGGGTTGAGGCACAGAGTGTGGCCAATTGCTACACCGCCGTCGAGCAAGGTCTTGAAGTGATTCCTGTCATCAACAAAATCGATTTGCCAGCGGCCGAACCAGAGCGTGTGAGGCATCAGATCGAAGACATCATTGGCATTGATGCCAGCGATGCTCTAATGGTGAGTGCGAAGACAGGTTTGGGTGTGGACGCTGTCCTTGAAGCCATCGTAAAACGTATTCCGCCACCCAAAGATGAGTCGGATGCGCCACTGCAGGCTTTGATCATCGACTCTTGGTTTGATAACTATCTGGGCGTTAATTCGCTGGTCCGAATTAAAAGCGGGACCCTGAAGAAAGGGGAGAAGATTCGCATCATGTCGACCGGTGAGGAGCATCCCGCCGACCAAATTGGCATCTTCACGCCCAAGCGCACAGCCAGCCAGACATTGGGCTGTGGGCAAGTGGGCTTTGTGGCTGCGGGCATCAAAGAGGTCAATGGTGCGCCAGTGGGTGATACCATCACGCGCACTGCCCAACCAGCGACATCGCCCCTTCCTGGGTTTAAGAAACTCCAACCCAGGGTGTTTGCTGGCATCTTCCCAGTGGATTCATCCGATTACCCAGATCTTCGGGAAGCATTGGATAAGCTGCAGCTCAATGACTCGGCGCTGAACTATGAGCCAGAAACCTCGGTGGCGTTGGGGTTTGGATTTCGTTGCGGGTTTTTGGGCATGCTCCATATGGAGATTGTCCAAGAGCGATTGGAGCGTGAATATGATCTGGATTTGATTACGACTGCGCCGACTGTGATCTATGAGCTAGAGCTCACAGATGGCGAGGTGACCTATCTGGATAATCCCGCCAGCCTGCCACCTGTTAACAAAATTAAAGAGATTCGAGAACCGATCATTCGAGCGAATATTTTGGTGCCGCAAGACTATGTTGGCGCTGTGATTGGGTTGTGTGAGGAAAAACGAGGCCATCAGGCCGACATGCGCTTTTTGGGTGGCCAGGTCCAGCTCAGTTATGAGTTGCCAATGGCTGAGGTGGTAATGGACTTCTTTGACCGGCTTAAGTCCTGTAGCCGAGGTTTTGCCTCTTTTGAATATGATTTTGTCCGACATCAAGCCGGACCTTTCGTCCGGCTTGATTTGCTGATCAACGGAGAAAAAGTGGATGCATTAAGCTCCATTGTGCATAGAGATGTTGCTGATCGTCGAGGCAGAGAGTTGGCCGAGCGCATGCGTGAGTTAATTCCACGCCAAATGTTTGACATAGCGATCCAAGCGGCCATCGGCTCACACGTGATTGCTCGATCGACGGTCAAGGCGTATCGTAAGAATGTGACGGCCAAGTGTTATGGCGGTGATATCACCAGAAAGCGTAAGCTATTGGAAAAGCAAAAAGCAGGCAAGCGACGCATGAAGCAAGTGGGTCGGATTGAGATTCCGCAAGAGGCCTTTTTGGCTGTGCTACGAACAGACAATGACAAATAAAGCCACCACAAGCAGGTTTGTAAAATGAACTATTCACTCATACTCACCGGCCTGATGTTCGCCAGCGGCCTGATGTGGCTCGGATACTTTATCTGGGTGAAGCTGGATCAAACTGCCGAGAACAAAACGCTCGCACGCTGGTTGGCGACGCTGGGTTCTTTGTTTCCAGTGCTTTTTCTGGTTGTCACCGTTCGCTCGTTTGTTTTTGAGCCATTCAAGATTCCTTCAGGTTCAATGATGCCCACCTTGCTGATTGGTGATTTTATCGTTGTCAGCAAATACAGCTACGGCTTGAGGCTGCCTGTGGGCAACAAGAAGATATTAGACCTTGGGGAACCAGACAGGGGAGATGTGATGGTTTTTCGTTATCCTGAGGACCCCAATGTGAATTACATCAAGCGTGTGGTGGGGTTGCCTGGGGATGAAGTGACTTATCGAAACAAATTGGTATTCGTCAACGGCGAGCCGATGACCCAAGAACAACTGGGCATGTGGATTGGTGAGGGAAGGAACAGAAACCCACCTGGGCGACGGCCGCAATTGTTTGGTGAAGACTTGGATGGCGTTGAGCACCAGATCATCATTTACCCAGACAGTCCCGATCGGCAAACACGAACCTGGACGGTGCCTGAGGGACATTACTTTGTGTTGGGCGACAACCGCGATCAATCATTGGACTCGAGAGCATGGGATTTTGTGCCAGAAGATCACTTGGTGGGCAAGGCCACTCGAATATGGATGCATTGGGATTGTTCGATTGGTTGCGTGGGTTGGGACCGGGTCGGTAAAGCCATTGAATAAGATTGACGGCATTGATCATGTGTTTGCCAGTGAGGCCCTTTTGCAGCAGGCGCTCACGCATCGAAGTCACGGGGCGCCGCATTATGAGCGCCTTGAATTTTTAGGGGATAGTTTGTTGAACTTGGTCGCGGCTGATTTGCTGTTCCAAACCCACCCGCATGCTGCTGAGGGGGATTTGAGTCGACTTCGCTCAAGATTGGTTCGTGATGCGACTTTGGCTGAAATTGCCAAAGATTTAGGCTGGGGCCAATTCCTAAAACTTGGCATTGGCGAGAAGAAAAGCGGTGGTTTTTTGCGTGAGTCGATTTTAGCCGATGTGGTTGAGGCGCTCATAGGTGCAGTCTATCTGGATGCTGGCTTTGAGCGGGCTTACGGAGTGGTCTCTGAGTTATTGGCGACTCGCTTGAAGACTTTGCCACCGGCAGATTCCCTAAAAGACCCCAAGACAAAACTACAAGAGCACCTCCAGGCCAAAGGCGCACCATTGCCTGACTATCAAGTCTTAGAAGAGCATGGCGCAGACCATGCCAAGGAGTTTGTCGTCTCTTGTTGTATTCAAGGACAGTGGCCGAGCACAAAAGCACGCGCCTCCAATCGGAGAAAAGCTGAGCAGATGGCTGCTTCTTTGATGCTCGAGCAAATTCAGGCAGCGAGTAAAGCATGAAAGAGGATGTTGGTCAGCGCACACGCTTTGGCTATGTGGCCTTGATTGGTCGTCCCAATGTTGGGAAGTCCACCTTAATTAACGCTTTGGTGGGAGAGGATCTGGCCATCGTGACGCATAAGCCTCAAACCACACGTCACTCCATCCGTGGCTGGATTACTGAAGACAGAGGGCAGGCTGTTTTCGTCGACACACCAGGTCTTCATTCCAAGCAAAACCATGCGCTTAACCAGCGTCTAAACCGAGTGGCGAGCGCCAGCATCTCAGATGTGGATGTGATTGTGATGGTGGTAGATGCCACGCGTTGGACACCAGATGATGAGCGCGTTTTGGAAAAGCTGGCCCGCTATCCAGCCGTAAAAAAGATTTTGGCGTTTAACAAAATCGATCAACTCAATGACCGCAGTGTTCTTTTAGAAAAAACCAAAGAAGTGATCTCAACCTGTGCATTTGATTCAGTCGTCTATGTCAGTGCTAAATCGAAGCGGGGCTTGGACACTGTGCTCGATGAGGTTTTTGCGGCGCTCCCCCGGGGTTTGCCCGTTTATCCAGCCGATCAATTCACAGACAGACCGGTTCGCTTTTTGGTTGCTGAACTCATTCGCGAGCAGCTAATGCTGCAACTCCACCAAGAAATCCCCTACGGCTTAACTGTGATCATTGAAGGCTATGACGACTCACCCAAGCGTGCGGTGATTTCTGCGTTGATTGTGGTTGGGGAGGACCGCCACAAAGGGATGGTTATCGGCCAAAAAGGGCTGGTGCTCAAGCGCGTTGGCACTCAGGCGCGCCAAAAAATTCAGCAATTGATCGATAAGCCGGTGCATCTGGAGTTGCACGTCAAGACCCGAATGGGGTGGATGGACGATGAGCGCGAACTCGATCAATTGGGTTATGCCCAGTAGCGATGGCCACCATTGAGCTCACCGATGGCTATGTCTTGCACCGAAGACCATGGCGCGAGTCGAGTCTGCTGATCGATTGTTTAAGCAAAACCCATGGGCGCATTGGGTTGGTGGCGCGAGGCGGCCGTGCTGAGCGCTCACCGTGGCGCGGGCTTGTCGAGCCTTTTATGCCGTTGTCTTTTTCCTATATGCAAAAAGGTGAAATGGGCACTGTCCGCGACATCGAGGCCTTGGGTGACCGGGTTCGCTTAACCGGGGAAGCGTTGTGGTGCGGCCTATACGCCAATGAGCTTTTATTGCACCTAATTGATCGGGGCGAAGCGGTACCGGCCTTGTTTGCTGACTATCAAACGTTGTTGGCTGGTTTGTCTGTCGACGAGCACAGAATGCCTTGCCTCCGACGCTTTGAGTGGTCTCTGCTTGAGACATTGGGTGTGGCGCCAAGCTTGAGTCATGAAGGAGACCAGGGTGATGCCATCGAGGCAAATCAGCGCTACCGATTGGAGCCAGAGGCTGGTTTTTTTGTGGCCGGTGTCGACCGAGGTCTGGTGGTCGATGGTGCCACAATCATCTGGCTCACCGAGCCGATGAGCGGCAGCAAGAATTCTGAGATACTCAAGCAAGCACGCTTGATCACAAGAACATTGATCGACCATCAGCTCGGTGGACGATCACTCAAAACAAGAGAGATGATGAGGGCAATGCGATGAGCACACTGAAATTGGGCGTCAACATTGACCATGTTGCAACCATCCGACAAGCACGAGGTACCAACTACCCGTCCATCGTTGAAGCCGCGCGCCTTGCAGAAGCTGGTGGTGCAGATCTAATCACCATCCACTTGCGAGAAGACCGTCGGCACATCCAAGATCAAGACGTAGTAGATTTGTCTCAATCATTGACCACGCGGATGAACCTTGAAATGGCCATCTCTGATGAGATGATTGATTTGGCCACGCACATAAAGCCAGCGGATGTGTGCTTGGTGCCGGAAAAGCGGGCTGAGCTCACCACAGAGGGCGGTTTGGATGTTCAAGCGGGTTTTGAGCGCGTACAATCAGCCTGCGAGCGCCTAACAAAAGCGGGGTGTCGGGTGAGTCTTTTTGTCGACCCCGACTTCGATCAAATTCAGGCAGCCACCAAGGCGGGTGCGCCTTCCATTGAACTTCATACCGGCGACTGGGCCAACGCCGAGGGTGAGGCGAAGGTTCGCGCGTTCAAGCGGATCGAATCAGCGGCTGCGTATGCCCAACAATTGGGCTTACAGGTCAACGCAGGCCATGGCTTGACGCTGGACAATGTCGCACCGATTGCGGCCATTCCGGGCATGTGTGAGCTCAACATCGGCCATTCCATCATTGCACGGGCCGTGTTCGTTGGGTTAAAAGAGGCGGTTGTGGAAATGCGCCAAGCGATGTTTCAAGCGCTTTCGTGATTCTCATCCTTGGGTTCGAGCGCGCGCAGTTGCACTTTGCGGATGCGCTTGTCTGCCAAATCGACGATGGTCATTCGATAGTTACCAATGCTCAAGCAGGTCCGGCCCTCAGGCAAGGACTCTAAATGCTCTAGGATCAAGCCATTGAGGGTCTTGGCTTCAGTGGTGGGCAGCTCAAAGTCCAGGCGGCGATTGAGCATGCGCAGTGAGGCGCTGCCATCAATGAGGTAACTGCCATCTTCGTGCTTTCTGATTTTGCGCTGCGGCACCACCCCTTCTGTGGTGTACTCGCCAACAATCTCTTCTAAGATGTCATCGAGCGTCACCAAACCTTGGATGTCACCATATTCATCCACCACCATGCCCAAACGGCGTTCACGACTTTGGAACTCCAGCAATTGTTGTGTGAGCGTGGTGCCTTCTGGAATGTAATAGGGCGAACGAGTGGCTTGTAAGAGGCTGTCTTTGTCCAGCAATCCCTTGGATAGACGGGGCAAGACCGAGCGAACGTGAAGTAAGCCGAGCATATTTTCCATGTCCCCGTCCCAAACAGGTAGGCGGGTGTGCACGGTCTCGGACAATCGGTCAATGGTCTCTTCCCAGGGCTCTGCCAAATCGATGCCAATGATGTCTTGGCGGGGCACCATCACATCATCAATAGAACCATGCTCCAAATCGAGAATATTAAGGAGCATCTGCTGGTGGTCTGACGAGATATGGCGCGCACTTTCTTGCAACACCACACGAAGCTCCTCTCGACTCAAGGCTTCATGTTGCGTGTGGGTGGACTTCACGCCAAAGGGCCGTAAAAAGATGGAAGCCACCAGATTGATCAGCCACACCAAAGGATAGAGAACTTTTAGCAATGGTGCGAGCACCAGGCTTGCTGGGTAGGCGATGCGCTGTGGGTGCATCGCAGCCAATGTTTTGGGCATCAGCTCAGCAAAAATAAGCACGATAAAAGTGAGCACCAGCGTTGAGACCCACACACCTGACTCGCCCAAGAGTCTCAAGGCGATCACTGTGGCGATGGAGGCGGCCATGATGTTGACCAAGTTGTTGCCCAATAAAATTAGGCCAAACATTCGGTCGGGCTTGGACAGCAAACCTTGGGCCAGCTTGGCGCCGCGGTGGCCCGCTTTGACGTGGTGTCTGAGGCGGTAACGATTCAGCGCCACCAAGCCCGTCTCCGAGCTGGAGAAAAAGGCCGACAAGATGAGCAAGACAACCAAAAACCCAAACAGGGTCGATAAGGGAATTTCGGTCATGGGCTAGAAAGTGGCGACTTGCCAAGTTGTACTCATGGCTTGAGTATAATCAAGTTTGACCAACGAACTAAAGCAAAAATCATGTTTGATCAGTTGACCCAGCGACTCTCGCAATCCCTAGACCGTCTCAAAGGTGGCGGACGTCTCACTGAGGCCAATATCCAAGAGACCTTGAGAGAAGTGCGCATCGCGTTGCTGGAGGCCGATGTTGCCCTGCCTGTGGTTCGGCAATTCATCGAACAGACCAAAGCGCGTGCGGTCGGGCAGGAGGTGTTGGGGGCACTCAAACCGGGTCAGGCCATGGTCAAAGTGGTGCATGAGGAGTTACAGCGGGCCCTGGGCCAAGCCCAAGTGCCTCTCAATCTCGCCCAGCAAGCCCCGGTGGTGATTTTGTTGGCGGGGCTACAGGGGGCGGGCAAAACCACCACGGCAGGCAAGCTCGCCCAGTGGTTGGGAGAGCGCGAGAAAAAGCGTGTGATGGTCGCCAGTTGTGACCGTTATCGACCAGCCGCCATTGATCAACTCGAGACCTTGGCCGAGCAAGTGGGTTGCGGGTTTTACCGCGCCAGCCAAACAGACGACGCGGTCGCGATGGCGCGTGAGGCACTAGAGCACGCCAAGAAGCAATTCAGCGACGTATTGATCGTAGATACCGCAGGCCGACTGGCGGTGGATGAGGCGATGATGGATGAGATTCGGTCCATCCATCAGGCCATTGACCCAGCCGAGGTGTTGTTCGTGGTCGATGCCATGACGGGTCAAGATGCAGCGAACACAGCTCAGGCCTTTAATGAAGCGCTGCCTTTGTCGGGGGTGGTGTTAACAAAAACCGATGGTGATGCTCGTGGGGGTGCGGCTCTTTCGGTGGCGACCATCACTGGTGCGCCGATTAAGTTTTTGGGGATAGGCGAAAAGCTCGATGGTTTGGAGGCTTTTCATCCAGACCGGCTGGCCTCGCGCATCTTAGGCATGGGCGATGTCTTGAGCTTGGTCGAGGAAGTTGAGCGAAAGGTCGACCAGAAAAAAGCCCAAAAGCTGGCCACCAAGACGGGCAAAGGCGCCAGACGTTTCGGACTTGATGACATGAAAGAACAGCTCCAGCAGATGGAGTCATTGGGCGGCATGGGTGCCATGCTGGACAAATTGCCGGGGATGGGCCAGATCCCTGAGGCGGCAAAAGCGCAACTCAATGATCAGCAGAATCGGCGCATGATCGCCATCATCAATTCGATGACGCCCAAGGAACGTCGCTATCCAGACATCATTAATGGCTCGCGAAAGCGCCGCATTGCCAATGGCTCTGGGGCAGACATCCAAATGGTGAATCGCCTGCTCAAGCAGCATCGCCAGATGCAAAAAATGATGAAAAAGGCGGGCAGCAAGGTGGCCATGGCCAAACTCATGAAACGTTTGCCAGGCGGTGGGCTCGCAGGGGGCGGGGGTCCTTTCGGGTCTTAAACGGCAAAAAAGCTTTATTTGCTGGCGTTTTTTCGGTAAAATGGCGTGTTTCGTGTCGCCAGCACTTGAAATGCTGGTCTCATTTGAAGATGGAGCAATTGGATGGTCAAGATTCGTTTAAGCCGTGGTGGTGCTAAAAAGCAGCCGTATTACCACATCGTTGTCACCGATAGCCGTTCACGTCGTGATGGCCGCAACATCGAGCGAGTGGGTTTCTTTAACCCAGTGGCGCGTGGCCAAGAAGAGCGTTTGCGCGTGAATACAGCCCGTGTTGATCACTGGGTCAATCAAGGTGCGCAACTCTCTGAGCGTGTTCAACACCTCATTGGTGAGGCGCGCAAGGCCGCTCAAGCAGCAGCCTAATGAATCCTGACCCCGCTGAGAACTCGGTCATTGTCGGCCGATTTCTTGGCCCCTGGGGTGTCAAGGGTTGGCTTCAAATCTATTCCTACACTCTGCCCCGTGAGGGCATCTTTGATTATGCCGAATGGCTGATCGAGGGGGCTTTAGAGCCTATCCCCTGTCCTGAACATAAGGTCTCTGGTAAGCGCTTGGTGGTCAAACTGCCCGACGTGGATGCGCCAGAAACAGCTGCCGCTTGGACTGACAAGCACATCCGAGTCTCTCGGGCACAATTGCCACCGCTCCCGGCGGGAGAATACTACTGGCATGACCTCGTTGGGTTATTGGTCCTAAACCGCGAAGGGGTGACTTTGGGGCGTGTGAAGCAAATGCTGAGCACCGGCGCGCATGACGTGATGGAGATTCTGCCGGAGTCTGGAGGGCAAAATATTTTGATTCCTTTCGTGACCGGCGAATACATCGATGAGGTGGATTTGACCAAAGGACACATCCGTGCCCAGTGGCCGGTTGAGTGGTTGGATCTCTAAACAATGCTCAAGCGCATTGACATCATTACCTTGTTTCCCGAGTGGTTTGAGCACTTTAAAAAACTTGGACTGACCGGTCGGGCGGTGGCCGATTCTCAGGTCCAGCTCAGCTGTTGGAACCCACGCGATTACACCACAGATCCCCACAAAAGCGTGGACGACAGACCTTATGGTGGCGGGCCAGGCATGGTCATGCGGCCAGAGCCCATCGCCTTGGCCATAGAAGCGGCCCAAGCCGCGGGTGGGGCCTCGGTGGTCAGCTATTTAAGCCCCCAAGGCCAGGTACTCACGCAATCTGGCGTTGGCCAGTTGGCAGAACGGGAGAGCCTATTGTTGCTGTGTGGGCGCTATGAGGGCGTGGATGAACGCCTGATCGACCAGCTTGTTGACGAAGAGTGGTCCGTGGGGGACTATGTGCTCTCGGGGGGCGAACCCGCGGCGTTAATTATGATGGATGCTGTGATCCGACAATTGCCCGGGGTTCTCGGTCACCCCGACTCAGCCCAACAAGACTCCTTTGCGAAGGGTCTTTTGGACCACCCTCACTACACGCGGCCTGAGCACTGGCGAGGCCAGGAAGTCCCACCCGTGCTTTTAAGTGGTGATCATGGGGCAATCGAGCACTGGCGCAAAGAACAGGCCTTGGCACGGACCCAGGAGCGCCGCCCAGACCTGATTGAGCAATCGAGCTCAGAGGATTGATTAAAAAATCTCTGCTCGAGGCGTAGAAAAATCAATCAAAAGCAGGTAAAATGGCGGGCTAACGTCCAAAATGGACAACCGATTAGTGAGATTGCAGGCATGACCAACATCATCGACGAAATCAACAAAGAACAAACCCAAAAAGAGATCCCAGCATTTGTGGCTGGCGATACCATTGTGGTGAATTTGTGGGTCCGTGAGGGCGACCGTCAACGCCTGCAGGCATTTGAGGGGGTGGTCATTGCGCGCCGCAACCGTGGTTTGAATTCAGCCTTCACCGTAAGAAAGATCTCCCACGGCACTGGGGTTGAGCGCGTTTTCCAAACCTACAGCCCCCTGATTGAGTCCATCAAAGTCAAGCGCCGTGGCAAAGTGCGTCGTGCGAAACTCTTTTATCTGCGTGACTTGGAAGGCAAAGCTGCACGGATCAAAGAAAAGCTCACGCGCCGGAAGCAAGCCAGCTAACGACGACATTCGTCCATTGGGGCTGATGATTAGAGCTCAGAAAAGACCGCCCCATGGGCGGTTTTTTTATGGGCGAGCGAGCGGATGATTTCGGTGTACTGAGCCTTGAAAATTGGCGCTCGAGCCCCCACCACTGATAAATCTAGAATGCATCGTAAAAGAGGGCATAGAGTGTCCCTGCGCGAGTAACCCATGTTATTAACCCATCTGATTAACCGATAAGAGCAATGGATTGACCCATGACTGAACACGCATCAAAGCCCAACACCCATCGTTTCGACGCCGAAGTCAATCAGCTTTTGAAGCTGATGATCAATGCGCTCTATTCCAACCGTGAAATCTTCCTGCGCGAGCTCATTTCCAATGCCTCGGATGCGTCAGACAAGCTCCGCTTTGAAGCACTTACCGATGAGACCCTAAAAGGCCTCGACAGTGATTTGAGCATTGATGTCTCATTTGATCCTGAGGCCCATACGCTGACCATCACCGATCATGGGATTGGTATGAGCGAGGCGGAGGTGATCGAGAACTTAGGCACCATCGCCCGGTCAGGCACGCGCCAGTTTTTGGAATCGTTGTCGGGCGATGCCAAGCAAGATGCGAACCTCATCGGTCAGTTTGGCGTGGGCTTTTATTCGGCATTTATTGTGGCCGACCAAGTGGTGGTCGAGACCCGAAGAGCGGGCTCTGCACCGGATGAGGCCATCCGATGGTCTTCGACTGGCGAGGGCGAATACGCGCTCGAGTCCATCACAAAAGACAGCCATGGCACGACCGTCATATTGGATGTCGCCGAAGACCACCGCGATCTTCTCGATCAGTGGCAATTGCAACGCATCATCCGCCACTACTCCAACCACATCGCGTTCCCGATTCGGCTTGAATCACCCAGTGGCGACGGGGCTGAGGACAAAAAAGAAGAGGGCGCAACAACCATCGAAGTTGTCAATGAAGCCAAGGCCTTGTGGGCGCGCCCGAAAAGTGAGATTAAAGATGAGGAGTATCAGTCTTTTTATTCCGCGTTGGCCAATGACCCGCAAGGCCCATTGAGTTGGGCGCATCATCAGGTGGAGGGCAGTCAGAGTTATAGCTTACTGTTGTATTTGCCCAAGCAAGCGCCCTTTGATTTGTTGATGAATCGAGATGCGGTTGAGGGCTTAAAGCTCTACATCCAACGAGTCTTCATCATGGATGCGGCCGAGCAGCTCTTGCCGCGGTATCTGCGGTTCATGCGCGGGGTGGTGGATTCGTCCGATCTCCCTTTGAATGTCTCTCGTGAGATTCTGCAAGACAGTCCGCTTCTTAAAAAGATCCGTGCGACCGTCGTCAAGCGGAGTTTGGACTTGATTGAAAAAATCACCAAAGAGGGTGGAGAGGACTGGGAAAAATTCTATGAGGCTTTTGGCACCATTTTGAAAGAAGGTGTCATCGAGGACTTTGAGCAACGCGAGCGCGTGGCCTCTTTGCTTCGGTTTGACTCAACCCATGACGACACAGTCGCTGGTTTCGATGCCTACCTTGAACGGATGGGAGAAGGCCAAGATACGATCTGGTATCTCACCGCGGAAAACACGCGGGTGGCCAAGAACAGCCCGCATCTTGAGGCTTTCAAGAAACAAGGCATTGAGGTGCTGCTTTTGACCGATCGAATCGATGAGTGGGTGGTTTCACATTTGTCCCAATACAAAGGCAAGACGCTCAAATCAGTGACCACGGGCGGGCTGGATGACAAAGAGGCCAAGAAGCCAAGCAAAGCCGCCAAGAAACTCGCCGAGCGCATCAAAAAAGCATTGGGCGACCAAGTCGGTGAGGTCAATGCCACATCCCGCATGACCGATTCTGCGGCGCGGGTGGTCAACGACGAGCATGGTATGTCGCTGCAAATGCAAAAGTTGATGCGGCAAGCCGGTCAGCCCGTGCCCGAGACAACCCCAGGTCTGGAAATCAATCCCGAGCATGCGTTGGTTCAAGTGATTGAGGCCGAGTCCGATGGGGAGCGTTTCAACTCACTGGCTCGGTTGTTGTTCGATCAAGCGTTGTTGGCAGAAGGGGGTGAGCTGGCAGATCCAGCTGCTTATGTGCGAGATGTGAATGCCCTTTTGGTCAGCGCATTGAAGCCTGCCAATACCGAGTCTGGCTCTCCATGAGCACGTCACTCCAGGCGCCAAGCAAGGTGGCCTGGCGCGAGCGCATCGGGACAATCGTCGAAGGGCGGATTTTTAGCCGTTTTATCATTGCATTGATCATCATCAATGCCATTGTCTTGGGGCTAGAGACCTCACCAGAGATTATGGCAGCCATTGGGCCATTTCTGATTTCCATCAACCGCCTCATCTTGGCCGTGTTTGTGGTCGAGATCCTCTTGAAGCTCGTGGCGCATGGTGGACGCTTCTTCCGCTCAGGCTGGAATTGGTTTGATTTTTTCATTGTGGCCATTGCCTTGGTGCCCGCCACTGGACCCCTGGACATTCTTCGGGCGCTTCGAATTTTGCGCGTGCTCCGTTTGTTTTCCCAGGTGCCCAAGCTTCGTGCCATCGTTGAGTCTTTGGTGCGCGCTTTGCCTGGGATGGGATGGACAGCGCTGTTGCTGTTGCTGATCTTTTACATATTTGGCGTGATGGCCACCTTGTTGTTTGCCGAGGCCTTTCCAGAGTATTGGGGGTCTCTTGGCAGAAGTTTGTTCTCTTTGTTCCAAATCATGACATTGGAGTCTTGGTCGAGTGGGATTGCGCGACCGATGCTCGAAGCCTTCCCGTGGGTTTGGGTGTTCTTTGTGCCGTTTATCTTGGTGTCGAGCTTTATGGTGTTGAACCTATTTATCGCCATCATTGTGACTGCGACCCAGTCGATTCATGCCGATGAGCAAACCGAGCAGGGCGAGACCATTTTGAAAGCCCTAGAGCGGATGGAGAGGCGATTGGATGAGATGGCAGCCAAACAGAGTGCTGACAATAAAAAGCCGCTTGTTTGACGGCCGGGCAGGTCTGATTCTCTGCTGGC
Organism: Wenzhouxiangella sp.; assembly: GCA_965655975.1. GTDB lineage: Bacteria > Pseudomonadota > Gammaproteobacteria > Xanthomonadales > Wenzhouxiangellaceae > Wenzhouxiangella. Next base: position 78,177 of record CBFHIS010000001.1, on the reverse strand, counting down.
CATCAACACAAGCGGCTGGATTTAAAGTGGCTTACTGATCGGTATTTGGGCTGCCTTGAGCCACCTCGGCTTCGGTGGCCTCGCGGACGGATTTCACGTCCACTGCAAAGTTCAGCGTTTGGCCGGCGAGCATGTGGTTGCCATCCACAGTGACCGTGTCGTCTTTGACTTCCTTAACAACAACCGTCATGGGTCCAGCATTGGACTCCGCGCGAAAGCTCATGCCGGGCTCCAATTGGTCGACACCGTCAAATGCCTCTTTGGGCACATCCTGCACCAACTCTTCCCGATAGGCGCCATAGCCTTCTTCTGGTGCCACACTGGCATCGAATTGGTCACCGATGGTCTTGCCTTCGAGCGCCTTTTCAAGGCCGGGCACGATGTTTCCATGACCGTGTAGGTACATCAAGGGCTCGCGTCCTGTCGAGGTATCGATGACCTGCCCATCGTCCCCTGTGAGGGTGTAATCAAAGCCCACCACGGCATTGGATTGGATTTTCATGTGGTTCCTTTTTTCTGGTCTGGATTAATTTCGGGTTCAGGGTAACATGCACAAATGGCCCCTGCAGTCAAAAACACTGGATTGTCAGGCTACAATAGCGTCTGGCTCGATTGATGCAGCGATTGGATTCATGCAAACGAAACGGACCTTAACGGGAATCACAACGACTGGAACACCGCATCTGGGTAATTACGTCGGTGCGATCAAGCCAGCCATCATTGCCAGTCAAGACTCAGGCAGTGAGACGTTCTATTTCTTGGCCGATTATCACGCCTTGGTCAAATGCGATGATCCTGCTCGTGTGTCCAAATCCACACTCGAAATTGCAGCCACTTGGCTTGCTTTGGGGCTCGATACCCAACGCTCGATTTTTTATCGGCAATCCGATGTGCCACAAATCCCCGAGCTGACTTGGTTTTTGAGTTGTATCACGGCCAAGGGCCTGATGAATCGAGCCCATGCTTATAAGGCGGCGGTCGCGGATAATGAGGCGGCCAACGAGGATCCGGACCTTGGCATCAACCTGGGCTTATTTTCTTATCCGGTGCTGATGGCCGCTGACATTTTGATGTTCAACGCTTCGGTGGTCCCAGTGGGCCGAGACCAGTTGCAACACTTGGAAATGGCCAGGGACATCGCCCAACGCTTCAACCACCGCTATGGCGACTATTTTGTGTTGCCTGAAGGGCAGGTGGATGACCATGTTGCCACGCTACCGGGCACAGACGGCCGTAAGATGTCGAAAAGCTATGACAACACCATCCCAATGTGGCTTCCTGAAAAAGCATTGCGGAAAGCCATCATGCGGATTAAAACAAACTCGCTAGAACCCGGCGAGTCCAAAGACCCCGATGACTCAGCGCTCTACTCAATTTACAGCGCTTTTGCCACCGCGGAGCAAAGAGCGGGCATGCGCCAAGCATTTTTGGATGGCATTGGCTGGGGGGATGCCAAGCAGCAGGCGTTTGAGCTGATCAATGCCGAATTGGCAGAGCCACGAGAACGTTATGAGGCGTTAATGGCCCAACCCGGTGAGGTAGAGGAGGTCTTGCAAGCCGGCGCCGAGCGCGCCCGTGCACTGGCTGAGCCTTTCATGGCCACCTTGCGAGAGGCCGTGGGGATTCGGTCTTTGGCGCCTTGAAGGGGTTAGCCTTTCCCGCGGGTTCGGGTTCGGTCTTTTCTGGCGTTTTTTTCTAAGAAATCAATAATCAGGTCGGCCACATTTTTACTGGTCGCACCTTCAATGCCTTCGAGGCCGGGTGAGGAATTGACCTCCATGACCAGCGGCCCATGGTTGGAGCGAAGGATGTCCACGCCGGCCACATTGAGTCCCATAATGCGTGCGGCTCGCGTTGCCACTGCACGTTCTTGAGGGGTGATCTTAATCACCTCAGCGGTCCCCCCACGATGCAGATTGGAGCGAAATTCACCGGGCAGCGCTTGGCGTTTAATGGCCGCGACCACTTTCTCGCCGACCACAAAGCATCGAATGTCGGCCCCGCCTGCCTCTTTGATGTATTCCTGCACCATGATGGATACATTGAGCCCCATAAACGCTTCCAAAACACTTTCGGCCGCTTTTCGGGTTTCACAGAGCACGACGCCAATGCCTTGTGTGCCCTCAAGCAACTTCACCACCAAAGGGGCACCACCGACCATCTCAATGACATCACCAATGTCATCGGGGGCTCGTGCAAAACCTGTCACGGGCATACCGATGCCGCGGCGTGCCAGCAGCTGCAGCGACCGAAGCTTATCGCGTGATCGCGTCACAGCCACAGACTCATTGAGCGGGAAGGTGCCCGTCATCTCAAATTGACGAAGTACGGCTGTGCCATAGAACGTGATGGATGCACCAATTCTTGGAATGACCGCATCGAATGGCTCGAGTTGCTCGCCACGGTAATGGATGGTGGGCCTGGCCGATGCAATGTTCATGTAGCAGCGCAAAGTATCTACGACGCGCACTTCATGCCCACGGGCTTCGGCCGCCTCAACCAGGCGTCGAGTCGAGTAGATACTTTGACTGCGAGACAAAATAGCAATACGCATTCTTTAAGAACCTTGTATGGCCAGAGGGTCGGGTTTGCCCTGTAAGAATGTACGCGCTGGATAGACAATGGCATGGTCTTTCATGGCGGCACGACCCAAGAGCATACGGTAACGCATTCGCTCGCGGTTGGTGAGGGTAATGTCCACATTCCATCGGTGCGAGCCAATGACAATCGGTGTGTGGATGGTGAAGCGCTCTTCGATTTCCCCCGAGGTGTTTTTGACCCGTCGCATATCCAACAACAGTGCTTCGCAAGAGACTGAACGGCGCGCACGCTCAAAGCCCATGTGCACTTTGAACGAGACCCAGTCTTTGCCGGCTTTCTTAGACAGCACTTGATCGCTGGCGTGCAATGCACACGAGCGGGCGCCCGTATCAATGCGCGCGCGAACGGCAGAAATGCCAAGCGCTGGCAAGGCAACCCACTCGCAGGCCCCAATCACGAGGGGAGGGAGGTCACCTGCCAAGAGCTCTTTGGCATTCACAGCCTTAAGCTCGCTAGCTGGGGAGGCTCAGATCTTTGAGCATGGCTTGCAAAAATCTGGCGGCCTCACCACCAGTGCAGGCCCGATGATCAAAGGTCAGAGACAACGGCATCATGCGGTGGACTTCCACGCCACCCAAGACGGGAACCACTTCATGGCGAAGCTTTCCTGCAGCGACAATCGCCACACAAGGCGGTGTGATCACGGGTGTGGCATAGCGCCCTGCGAACTTACCAAAATTCGACAAAATGATGGTGTAGTCTTTAAGTTCATCGGCGGGAATGGTCCGATTGGTGGCATTGTCCCTCAAGCGATTGATGTCTTGCCGAAGCGCGCTGCGGTCTTTCTGGTCGACGTCTCTAAGCGTTGCAACCAAAAGTCCTTCGGGTGTGTCTACGGCCACACCGACATGCATGGACTTGTGGACCAGACGCGCCCCGTTGTCTCCATCGAACCATGCATTTAGCCCAGGTTCTGCTTGGGCACCTGCCCACAACGCTCGGATTAAGCGGGCGGTGATGTCTTCATCAGCGGCCCAAGCCTGAATGTCGGCATCATCCATGAGGGTGGTTGGAACGACTTGTTGATGCGACTCGCTCATGGCTCTGGCCATGGTTCTGCGGGTGCCTCGCACAGGCGCCCACTCGCCAGTGACTTGCGTTGACGATGGTTTGGCACTTGGTCTGCTGGTTGTCGCAGAAGCACTTGTGGCTTTCGGTCCATCGGCTGCGGCTTTTTTGACATCGGCGGCCGTGATCACGCCCCCCTTTCCGCTGGGAGTACAGTGGGCTGGGTCCACCTTGAGTTTCCGCGCCAAAGCCCTCACCGCCGGGGTCATTTTGAATTCCCCAACGCTTGAGAGGTTTTCTTGCAACACCTCGTTGCCCGCTTCGACATTTCCGACCACGGTGCCGCTGTCATCTCTTTTCGATGTCTTGCTGGATGGCGTGCTCGGCTCGGCTGACTTTTCTGTTGGCTTGGCTGACGCGCTGTCATCTCCAGCCACTTCGAACTCCGCCAGCGGCGCGCCTGTCTTGATGACATCGCCCGCTTGCCCATGGAATCTCACGATGCGCCCTGTGAAAGGGCTGGGCACCTCAACAATGGCCTTGGCTGTTTCCATAGAGATCATTGGCTGATCCAGTGTGACCTCATCGCCTTCTTTCACCAGCCACTCAACGATCTCGGCATCGGGCAGGCCTTCGCCCAAGTCAGGTAGATGAAACGTTTTCATGAAACCTCCAACACGGCATCGATGGCATCGAGAATGCGTCGCACACTCGGCATATATTTCATTTCGTTGCGGTACAGCGGCATGATGGTGTCGTAGCCACACACCCGCTTGACTGGCGCGAGGAGGCTATACAATCCTGCATCTGCAAGACCGGCAGCAATTTCGCTGGCCACACCACAGTGTTTGGGTGCTTCTTGAATAATCACGCAGCGCCCCGTTCGAGAGACCGACTCAATGATGGTGTCCATATCTAACGGCGAAATGGTGGCCACATCAATCACTTCGGCGTGAATGCCCCGCTTGGCCAGTTCATCGGCAGCCGCGAGTGTTTCCTTGATCATTGCACCCCAGCTCACTAGGGTGATGTCTGATCCATCTCTTAGAGTGAAGCACACATCCAACGGTAATTCTTCGCCATCGTCCACCACCGCTTCTTTCTGCCAACGGTAAATGCGTTTGGGTTCCATGAAAATCACAGGGTCGGGGTCGCGGATGGCGGCCAGCAAAAGCCCATAGGCGCGCGCTGGTGAAGAGGGGATCACGACACGGATGCCTGGCATATGAGCAAACAATGCCTCTGGACTTTCCGAATGGTGTTCGGGGGCGTGGATGCCGCCACCACTGGGGAATCGCAACACCATCGGGCAACTTAGACGGCCGCGTGTTCGATTGCGCATGCGACCAGCGTGACACATGATGTGATCAATCATGGGCATACTGAATCCACAAAATTGTGCTTCTGCAATCGGCTTCATGCCCTGAGCCGCCATGCCGACGCTCATGCCGGCGATCATGACTTCAGCCAAGGGCGTATCCAGCACTCGATCATCGCCAAAGCGTGCTTGAAGCCCAGCGGTGGCTCGGAACACACCGCCATTGACACCCACATCCTCGCCCAACACAACCACGCTGGGATCTTCTTCTAAGGCGCGCGCCAAAGCCAGAGTGATGCCTTCAATTAGAGTAATCTCAGACATCAGTGGTGCCCTCCATCTTCTGGATAGCGTTCGGCATATGCGCGCTGTTCCACCAAGTCATGAGGCAATTCTTTGAACATGTAATCAAACATCGCCGTGACGGGTTGTGGGTTGTTTTCAACTTGGTCGAGGTAATGATCCACGGCTTTTTGAACCTCATCGCTGGCTTCAGCCACCCAGGCTTCTTCTTGGGCATCATCCCATGCGCCGGCTTGAGTCAAGTAGTGTCTGAGCCGGATTAAGGGTTCCCGCTCCCAAGCCGCTTTCACTTCATCATCTGGCCGATAGCGTGTGGCATCATCGGCCGTGGTGTGGTCAGACAAGCGATAGGTCATCATTTCGATCACAACAGCGCCTTTGCCGGCACGTGCGGCCTCAATGGCTTCTTCCATCGCCCACAGGCAAGCAATTAAATCATTGCCATCGGCCTGAATGCTGGTCAGTCCACCAGCGATGCCTTTTTGGGCCAAAGTGGCCGCTTGGTTTTGGCTAGAACGTGGCACGGAGATGGCCCATTGGTTGTTCATAATGATCAAGACCAGTGGCAATTCATAAGCACTGGCTGCGTTGATTGCTTCTAGAAAATCACCCTTTGAACTGCCGCCGTCGCCGACAACACTGACAGCAACGCGCGCTTCTTTGCGAAGCTTAAATGCCAAGGCAGCGCCGGCTGCATGCAAACATTGGGTAGCAATGGGAACACACCATGCAAAATCATGGCCTGCGTTTTTAAAATCATTGCCACGCTCATCGCCACCCCAGTAGAGCAGCACATCACTCATTTCCACACCCCGACAAAACTGGGCGCCATACTCGCGGTACATCGGCGCAAAACAGTCTTCTTTTTTCATGGCAGAGCCAATGGCCACGTGTGCGGCTTCATGACCGAGCGATGAGGCATAGGTGCCTAGCTTGCCTGTTCGCTGCAAGGCGACTGCCTTCTTATCGAACAGGCGGGTTTTGACCATGAGCTTATAGAGATTTTTTAAGCGATCGAGGTCTTTGGCCAAGGGCGGTACTTTGACCCCTTGGACCAAATTCCCGTCGACACCCAGAAACTGGAAATAGTCGACTTTAAAAGTAGTAGAGCGATCTGACATCGAATGGGCCTGTACAGAAATTATCAATCGCTGATTATACGCCCCTGCCGACTCGCTTTGAAATCCCCAAAAGGCGCTACACTGACGCTAAAGTGACTGAGAGATGCCTGTAAAGGAGGGTGTTTGGCCATGAGCGAGAGAGACCTAGAGCCTGAAATTCATACCGATTTTGCCGACCAGCTCGATTATGGGCGATACCTGGGGCTAGAGGAGATTTTGAGTGCCCAAAAGCCTTTGAGCCAGCCTGTGCACCACGATGAGTTGTTGTTCATCATTCAACACCAAACCTCCGAGCTGTGGTTCAAGTTGATCATTCATGAATTGCAAGCCGCCATGGCGCATTTGGCCAATGACCAACCCGACCCATGCATGAAGATTCTGGCGCGTGTGAAGCTGGTGCAACAACAACTGTTCAATCAGTGGGGAGTCTTGGAAACGCTCACCCCGAGCGAGTACATGCAGTTTCGGGGAGTGTTGGGTCAAGCCTCTGGCTTTCAGTCGTTTCAGTACCGCCTGGTTGAGTTTTTGTTGGGCAATAAAAATGATCGGATTCCAGCGGTCTTTAAGCATCAACCCAAAGCCCATGAGGCGCTGACCACCGCCCTGCATGCACCGAGCTTGTACGATGAGTTTTTGCGTTTTTTGGGGCGGGCAGGGCATGCGGTGCCCGCCAACTGCTTGGACAGAGATTGGTCTCGGGCCTACGAGCGCAATCTTGATCTGGTGCCTGTGTTTGTGAAGATCTACCAAGCCCCACAAACCCACTGGGCGGAGTATGCGCTGTGTGAGCGCTTGATTGATGTTGAGGAGTCATTCCAATTGTGGCGTTTTCGACACATGAAGACGGTCGAGCGGATCATCGGCTTTCGGCGTGGGACGGGTGGTTCATCGGGTGTTGGGTTTTTAAAAAAAGCCTTAGAGCTTGAGTTTTTCCCAGAACTGTTGGATGTCCGGACTGAGCTTTAGGCATTTGGAATGATGGGCATGGTTTGTGTCATAATCGATACAAAAGAAGGAACCAGAAGGTCGCGACACAAGCGACTTGTCATTAAAAACGCATCATGCGGGGTAGGAGAATCAAAATGAAGAAAGCACTTCTTTCAGCCATGCTCGTTTGTGGGCTGCCACTGGCTCATGCTCAGACAACGATTGAATCGCCGGCGCTGACCAGCGAGGTCAGTGTTTACACCGATGCCAATGGCATTCCAACCATTGTTGGGGAAACCGAAACCGATGTGAGTTTTGTACAAGGTTATCTGCACGCCAGAGACCGTTTCTTCCAGATGGATTATTTAAGACGGGTCGCGAGCGGCACATTGGGTGAATTATTGGGCCAGGCGGCTTTAAGCAACGACGTCACTTTGCGGACTTTGGGCTTGCGAAGAGCGGCCTGGTCTTCTTACACCGAGCTGACCGCAAAAGAACTGGCGTGGCTTAAATCCTACACTGATGGTGTCAATCACTATCTGGCCACCAACCCACTGCCCCCCGAGTACGGCGCTTTGGAACTCACCATGGCAGAGCCTTGGTCCAGTGTGGATTCTTTGGTCATTGGCAAGCTCTTGGCATTCCAATTGTCCTTTGATTCAAGCCTGTCAGATATTAGCAACACCATTCGCGTCGGCACCTATCAAGCAGTGGGTGAAGCGGCCGGGTTTGATGGCACGGCTTTGTTCCTCCAAGATCTGAACATTTCAATCCCTGTCGATGGGCGCGTCAGTATTCCAAATTTCTTTGAGACTGCGGGCATCATCATTCCTGAAGATGCAGCGGGCGCACAGAAGATGGATGCCGCCGAAGACGCGCAATCGACGAACAAAGACATCCCCAAAGGCATGAACCTTGAGACCGTCTTTGGTGAGTTGAGCACGCAAACCATGCCCAAGGTGGATGCCAAGCTCTTGGAGATGGCCAAAAATTACAGAGACTCTGTGGCCAATTTGCCATTCCTAAGCGAGACTCGAGACTTCGGTAGCAACTGGTGGGCGGTTTCTGGGGAACACACCGAATCGGGTTACCCATTGTTCGCCAATGACCCTCACTTGGGCTTGGACATTCCACCCATCTTCATGAATGAAAATGTGGTGGTTCGTGACGAGGAGTTGGCTGTCAGTGGGGTGGTCTTTCCTGGTGCACCCGTCAACGCTCAAGCATGTAACCTTCATATGTGTTGGGGCTCGACCGTCAATCGCTTGGATGTGACTGACGTATTCCAAGACCCCATTGTGGTCAATAACTTCGGGTTGCCCACACACACCATTCACAAAGGCCAAAAAGAGCGCATCTTGTATGCCTTCCAAAGCTATTTCGTGAACGTGCCTGGCGATGAGAACGCAGACAATGTAGTCCGCGCAAATGTGGGCTATGACAGCGGTGGAATCACCTTCATTGTGCCCCGCAGGAACTTCGGCCCCATTGTTCAACTTTTGGATGGTTCAGGGCTCAGTGTGCAATACACCGGTTGGGGTCCCACGTTTGAGCTATCAACATTCCGGGCTTGGTCGCGTGCTGAGAGCTTAGAGGACTTTGAAGTCGGCCTGCGTGACTTCGCGTTTGGCTCACAAAACTTCTTGTATGTCGATGTCGATGGAAACATCGCCTACTACATTGGGGGTGAGATGCCTCTCCGGGCCGATCTGCAAAACGAATTGGCACCCGCTGGTGGCATACCTCCATGGTTTATCCGCGATGGCTCGGGTGCGCTGAACCACGAGTGGTTGATTACCGATGCGCCTCAAGAAGGGCAGGCAACACCGTATGCCTTGATTCCCAGAGAGGAAATGCCGCAGGTAAAAAACCCAGCGTGGGGTTATCTGGCCAATGCCAACAATGATCCCGTCGGCACCACGCTTGATGGCAACCCATTGAACCAGCTTCGTCCCGGGGGCAATGGCCTGTATTACCTCAACACCAGCTATGCCGATCTTCGCATGGGCCGCATTGATCGAGTGCTTCAAGATTTGGTTGAAGGCGGTAATGTGACCATCGATGACATGAAAGATCTGCAAGCCAACAATGAGCTGCTGGATGCTGAGCTGTTGTTGCCATTTTTGCTGTTGGCTTTTGAAAATGCCACAGAAGAGGGCGCGTGGGAAGGCTTGGCTGCTTTGGCTGCAGACGAGGGCATTCAAGAAGCGATGGGTCGTCTAGCGGCGTGGGATTTCTCAACGCCCACAGGCGTGCCGGGTGGTTTTGATCCAGGTGGCGATCCGACAGGCAATAGTGTGCCCAGCGATGAGCAGATTGCCCACAGCGTGGCTGCAACGATTTATAGCGTCTGGCGGGGCCAGGTGATCGCTAACACGATCGATGCGACATTGAGTGCGGTCGGTTTGAGCAGCGAGCTCCCCGGTTCTGAGTTGGCTTGGCGCGCGCTGGTGAACCAGCTTCGCCTTTTCCCGCTGACCAATGGCGTGGCAGCCTCTGGTTTGAGCTACTTCAACGCACCCGGCGCGCCCGACAAAGCGGCTGCGCGTGATGCGGTGTTGTTGTCTTCACTCGCCGATGCGCTCGAGCTATTGGCATCAGACGAGTTCGCGCCGGCGTTTGCCAATTCCACCAATCAAGAAGATTATCGTTGGGGCAAGCTACACCGTGTGGTATTCAGACACCCACTCAATGTCTCACCGTTCAACGTGCCGCCGGCAGGTGGATTCGCGAATCAAGGCGAGGGCTTGCCAGGGGTCGCAAGAGCGGGTGGCTTTAATGCAGTGGATGCCTCCAGCCATAGCGCCAGAGCTGACTCAGTCAATGGATTTATGTTTGGTTCTGGGGCTGCACGTCGGAATGTGGCCACTGTGGCACCATCAGGCCCCATGGCAGAAGAGATCATTCCGGGTGGGCGGTCTGGCTTCTTCATGAGCCCGTTTTACACCAATCAGCTCAGAAAATGGCTGGTGAATGATTACCTGCCGCTGAACATTGGTGAGGAAGCTGCCATTGAAACCAGCGCCTCCATCCAGGTTTTTGCACCAGCTCAGTAGGGCTGGCAATCATGTCGGGTGCATGAGAAAACCTGATCTTGAAAACGCCCGCATTCGCGGGCGTTTTTCTTCGGCTTGATGAGAGATTAAATGATGAACCTACTCGATCAACTTGTTCTAACCAAAACCCAACTGCTGCGCATGCACGCCGAGCTCCAAGGGGATGTGCCACCCGATCAAGTCATTCATGCAAAAGTGGAGCTCAAGCTCAGCCCTCAGGAGAGATACAGCAAAGCCAACCCAGGTGAGTATCAGATGAGCATTGAAGCTCAGGTCGTGGGCTTTTGCGGTGGTGAGGCATCGGCTGATCGAGTTGATATCTTTACAATTGAGCTGAGGCGCCTGGTCAAATACCGCCAGTTTCAAGGCCCAGCCATAGACTTTGCAACGTTCACCGAAAACCATGCTTCATTGGCACGCCAGATCTACCCATTGATCCACACACAAATGATGGATCTGTTGCGGCAACTGGGTTTGGGGCATGTGAATCTGCCAATCGATCTGGCTCACGGTGAATCTTCCGCTTTGTCCGGTTATCCGCATGCTGCAGGCCATCAAGTTCATTAGGGCATCGACTCAGGTGACTAGGGGTAGACAAAAACGCCAGCCCATGGCCAAAGTGGATACCGCTTGGCTTCGCATGGAAAGTGCGAGCAACTTGATGATGATCACCGGTGTGATTGGGCTGGCCGAGCCGGTTCGTTTTGATGCATTCGAAAAAGCCATTGCAGATCGCTTCTTGTTGTTCGAGCGTTTTCGTCAAAAGGCGGTAGGCAATGCGCGTGGCTACTGGTGGGAAGAGGACGTTCAGTTTGAGTTGAGTGCGCACATCAGGCACACCGCGTTGCCGGGAAAGGCAGATAAGGTCGAGCTGGAAAAGTTGGTCTCAGAACTGGCCTCCACGCCACTCGATCAGACCAAGCCACTGTGGCAATTTCATTTGGTGGACAACTTTGTTGATGGCCCGGTGGTGATTGGGCGCATTCATCATTGTTATGCCGATGGAATGGCCTTGGTCCAAGTGATGCTCTCGTTAACCGATGAGACCGCGCTCGAGTCGCTGGCAGATATCAAGCAAAGCGATTGGGGCAAAGCTCGGGCGAGCGAGTCCAGCCTGTTTGAGCGTCTCTTAAACCCCGCAAAGCAGGGTCTGAGAGCCGCCGGTCAACTGAGTGAGCGCGTCATTAAGGAAGGGCAAGATTTGTTGCACGACCCAGATGCTTTTTTTGGACAGGCCAATCTGGTCAGTGAGCTTCTGGGCGAGCTTGGCACGTTGGTGTCGATTGAAGATGACCCGCCCTCTCGCCTCAAGGGGCCACTGGGGGTCCGTAAGAATGTCGCGTGGGCGCAACCTGTGCTACTTGAAGAGGTCAAGGCGATTGGTTACGCCTTGGGTTGTACGGTCAATGATGTCTTAATTGCGGTGATGACGGGTGCGCTGCATCGTTATCTCATCAAAGCCGGCGATGATCCGAGCAAACTGTCCATGAGAGCAACGGTGCCTGTCAACTTAAGGCCCTTGGAGCATGCCAAAGAGCTTGGTAACCATTTCGGTTTGGTGTTTTTGGACTTGCCCATCTCAGAGCACAATCCCTTGGCACGGGTTTACCAAGTATCCGAGGCCATGAACCAGCTGAAAGGCTCTAAGCAGGCTGCTGTCTCACTGGGACTTCTATCTGCCTTGGGAATGGCGCCTGCTGCCATGCAGCCGCCTGCTTTGGAGATGTTTAGCAAGAAGGCCACCACTGTATTGACCAACGTACCTGGCCCGCAGTCCTATCGTTATTTAGCTGGTTCGCCCATCAAAGAGATGATGTTCTGGGTGCCACAAAATGGCACGATCGGTATGGGCATCAGTTTGATGAGCTATGCAGGGCAGGTGTTTAGTGGGTTGATCGCTGACCAGAATCTCATTCCTGAGCCATCTGAAGTGATGGTCTTGTTTGAAAGAGAGTTCAATGACTTGCTCTACTTGGCCCTATTGGTGGGGCCGGTGATCCACGAGATGGATGGCGCTGAAGTCGAGCGCTTGCACGATTGGATTGATGGTCAAATTTAGGCCCATCTTATGGTTTGGCTTAGGCAATTGATTGCAGCGCATACTCCACGTCGAGCTTTTCCATCGCATCCAGTGGCTTGAACTGGCTTGCTTTGAGATAAGCCTCATTGGACTCGTCGAGCTTTTCGTCGCCATAAATTAGATACAAGGCATTGCCGTATTCGATCCAGGCAATGGGTGAATTGGGGATGAGCTTGAGCGCTTGCTCAAAAGCAGCCATAGAATCCTCTGCACGGGCCCCATAGGTCATGCTCCCCACCATTTTGCCTACTTTATTGATCACCTCAGCGTGAAAGAGGCCAAGCGCGAGCCATGCTTCTGCGTGTTTGGGCGCCAATTCGAGTGTCTTTGTGACATCCACTTTAACGCGGCCGGCCAGTCCGTCTTTGAGCGCTTTGGCCACAGAGATACATTGGCTGTAACGCCCCGTCATAAAGGCATGGAAATAATGGGCATTCGGGTCCTCGGGGAAGGCCTCGATGGCGGCTTGAGCTCTCTCCATACCAGCTTGGTAGAGCGACATTTGCTGTGCGGCATCATCTTCTAGGTAGTCGGCATAAATACCACTGGCCTTATTGGCAACCGCATGGGCCATGATGCCAATTTCATCGGCCAGCTCAATCGCACGACCAAAATCTCCGGCATGATAGTGGCACCAAGCCTCAATGAGTACGTTACTGATTGTTTTTGGATCTGAGCAATCAGGGTCGAGGGTTTGAACGTGCGCTGGGCTCGGAAAAGGCTCGCAGTCGCCTTTGTGTAGTTTGGGCCAGGCGCTTTTCAGGCTTTTCGCATTGTGTTCAAAGCCAGCGATGTTATGCGGGAATGGTTGCCAGTCTGATACCGACGTTTGGGACTTTCTTGTCATCTGGATCGACCTCTTCTTTTCGCACATTGGCCTTTAAAAGTTAGGGTGTTTGCTCTAAAAAAGCTGTCTATCATGAACCTATAGTGATCAAGGTATCACAACTTTAAAGGATTTGAAGGAGCACATCATGGCGAAAAAAGTAGCCAAGAAAAAAATCACCAAGAAAGCCGGCGCCCGTAAAGGGCCCAGTCAAAAGGCACCCACGGGTGCCCGTCCGTCGATCAAAGCCAACACTCAAGAGATTTGGTTGGCCGGCCTCGGTGCTTTCGCGCTGGCCCAAGACGAGGGCAGCAAAATCTTGAAAGAGGGTGCCAAAGCCATCGAAGGCACTGGCCGTCGCGTGGTGGGTGAGGGCAGCAAGCTTTTTGAGAAATTGGTGCGTGAGGGCAACAAGGTACAAACGGTGGGTCGGAAAATGGCCGAAGAGACCGTTGAGGATGTTCGCGAGGACGTGGTTGGCCGTGTTGACAAAGTGCGCAAGGGTGCGCAGGCCAATTGGGATCGTCTTGAGCAGGTCTTTGAGCAGCGGGTCGCCAAAGCGCTGGCCGGCCTCGGTGTCCCTACCTCAGCCGAGATTGAAGCATTGAGTGCCCATGTGGCGCGTTTGAATCAACAAGTGGCTCAGTTGAATAAATCTTCTGGTGCGAAGGCCTCACCGGCTGCGAAACCGCCCGGCAAGAAAAAAGTGGTGAAGAAAGGGGCCGCTAAGAAAAAAGTGGCTAAGAAAAAAGTGGTCAAAAAGTCATCACCAACCCAGTCTACCCCGAAGCAGTCTTAAGGATCGGCAACCGATCCGGAATCATGGCTGCACTTTTGGCCCGGAGATTCTCCGGGCCTTTTTTTGTCTAGCTGTACCGATCCCCGATGGCCTCGAGCAGCTCCCGAGCTGGAGGTATCAGGAATGGCTTGAGGAGTTGTAGGGCCTGAGAGACTGCTCGGCTGGGGTCAATCGTTGCCTTGGTGGATCGTATTCGATCACTGGCCAGCCAAAAGTTGGAGATCAAGAGCATATTGTCGATCATCGCATCCCGCTCATTTTCGGTTGCGACCATGATTTCAGATTCAATCAGATCTTGTGCCATCAGTGTGGCTGTTTGTCTGGCTAAGGCCATGATGGCCATAAAGCGATGATGGATTTTTGGATAACGGGTGCAAAGATCGGTGAGATCACGATAAATAAACTGGTATTGGCCCATCAACTCAAAGCTTAGGTGGAGCAGGAGCCAGATGTCATCGAGATCGGCTTGGCGATCGGGCGGGGCCACTAGGATGTCGAGCAGGGCTCGCTCATAGCGTGTAAATAAGCCCTCAACAATCTCTTGTTTGGAGTGGAAGTGATAGTACAAATTGCCGGGGCTGATGTTGGCCTCGGTGGCAATGGCATTGGTTGTTGTATTCGGCTCGCCTTGTTCATTGAACAAGCCGAGTGCGCAGGTCAGAATCCAGTCTTTGGTTTTTTTTGCCATTCTCTGGATTCTTTAAGAGCTCATCCCTGCTTGAGCTGATCAACCAAATCAATGTAGGCCTGTTTGGCCTCATCTGCCGGCATGCCTTGAAGCTTTTCCCAAGCCTCATATTTGGCCAAGCCCACAAAATCAAAGAATCCTGGTTTTTCACCTTGCACATCGCCCTCTGAAGCTTGTTTGTAGTGGCTATAGAGTTTTAGCATGGTGTCATTGTCTGGCCGCTCTGGCAGCCCCTGGACATCCTCAAAGGCCTGTTTGAACTGAGAATCAAGATCTGACATGGGTCTACTTTCCTACCTATATTGATTGACTGACGTGGCACCAACGAAGCCACTGGGCGTAGATTTACTTTCTAGCATGCCATTGAGATTGGGTCAATCGATCTTGAATAAGATGCTTGTCTTTGTTCGGGTGGCCAGAGTATCTTGGGGGTAGCCAAATGACAGGAGGATCGCCATGAACTACTTTGTGACGGGTGGGACAGGTTTTATTGGTCGGCACTTGATCGATGAATTGTTAAAGCGCAAAGGTCAGATTTATGTGCTGGTGCGTCGTGGCTCCAAAGCCAAATTCAATGCCTTGGTGTCAGAACGGTGGGGCGAACACAAAGGCAGGCTCGAGGCGGTCACTGGAGACCTGGGCCGTACTAAATTGGGGGTGAGTGCGCGTGACCAAAAGCGCCTGGCTGGCAACATTCGACATTTTTTCCACTTGGCAGCGATGTATGACCTCAGTGCATCCCCAGAGTCAAATGAGATGGCCAATGTGAGTGGCACCACCCACGCCATTCAATGTTCAGAGGCGCTCGGTGCCAAGTGCTTTCATCACATCTCCTCAATTGCAGTGGCCGGCCTATATCAAGGCACTTTCAGAGAGGATATGTTTGACGAGGCCACAGGCCTCCATCATCCTTACTTCAGGACGAAGCATGAGTCAGAGGCTTTGGTGCGCTCGCACAACAAACTGGCGTGGCGCATCTACCGACCCGGCATTGTGGTGGGGCATTCCGAGACAGGTGAGATCGACAAAATTGATGGGCCCTACTATTTCTTTAAGCTGATTCAGAAAATGCGGCGCATGCTACCGGCTTGGGTCCCCACTTTGGGCATTGAAGGTGGGCGTGTGAATCTGGTGCCTGTGGACTATGTGGCCAAGGCCATCGATCATATTGCGCATAAACCAGCGCTCAATGGCCGTTGCTTTCATCTAACAGACCCACACCCCAAGCGCATTGGCGAGGTCATGAATATCTTTGCCGAAGCAGCGCACGCGCCATTGATGAGTATGCGCATTGATGCGCGCCTATTCTCGTTGATCCCATCGCCCATCAAACAAGGGATGGGCATGTTGCCACCTGTGCGGCGAATCATTAAGCAAGTCTTGGAGGATCTGGGGATCCCCAAAGAAATGATGACCTTTTTCAATTACCCGACGCATTTCGATTC
>CBFHIS010000001.1:42297-61905 GCA_965655975.1 Wenzhouxiangella sp. | reverse complement strand
CGCGAAACAGAAGCGGCTCTGCGCGGCAGTGGCATTGAGGTTCCTGCCTTAGAAACCTATGCATGGGCCCTGTGGGATTATTGGGAACGACACTTGGATCCTGAGTTATTTATCGATCGCTCACTGTCGGGACAGGTTAAAGACAAGATCGTCCTGGTCACGGGCGCCTCTTCTGGTATCGGCCGCGCCACCGCGTTGATGATGGGTCAGGCTGGCGCGCATGTTGTCTTAG
This sequence comes from Wenzhouxiangella sp., assembly GCA_965655975.1. Lineage (GTDB taxonomy): Bacteria > Pseudomonadota > Gammaproteobacteria > Xanthomonadales > Wenzhouxiangellaceae > Wenzhouxiangella. The sequence goes on along the minus strand of CBFHIS010000001.1, from coordinate 61,673 downwards.
TGGCGCGTGGCAAAGATAGCTTGCTTGAGGTCAAGCAAGAAATTGAGGCCTCGGGTGGCGTGGCCACTGAATATCTCTGTGATTTGTCTGAGCTTGATCAGGCCCAAAAACTCGTTGATCGAGTGCTCAAAGCCCATGGCCACATCGATATTTTGGTCAATAATGCGGGGCGGTCCATTCGCCGATCCATCTCTCTGAGCTATGACCGCTTCCACGATTACACGCGCTGTATGCAACTGAACTACTTCGGTTCATTGAAGCTCATTATGGGCTTTTTGCCTATCATGGAAAAAAGAGGTGGCGGGCAGGTCATTAATATCTCCTCAATCGGGGTGTTGAGCAATGCACCGCGGTTCTCTGCTTACGTGGCCTCAAAAGCAGCATTGGATGCGTTCTCACGTTGTGCTGCAGCGGAGTTTAATGACACGGGCATTTCTTTTACCACCATCAACATGCCATTGGTCCGAACACCCATGATCGCGCCCACCAAGCTTTACCAATCAGCCCCAACGATCACGCCAGAGGACGCGGCCGATATGGTCAAGCAGGCGGTCATTTTCAAACCCCAACGGATCGCAACACGATTGGGGGTGTTTGCTCAAGTGCTCCATGCTGTGGCGCCCAAAATCTCTGAGATTGTGATGAACTCAGCGTTTCGAATGTTCCCCGATTCTGCTGCAGCCAAAGGCGATGTGGGCGGACGCGAACCCACAGAAATGACTCAAGAACAGATGGCTCTGGCCTCTCTAATGCGAGGCATACACTGGTAGGTGATGAATTAGTGGGGCGTTTTAGTGTGCTTTTTCCAGCAAGCGGTCAAGGTCTGTCAGGCTCTGAGCCAGTTCGGCGCCTATGGGGCTCCTAAAAACAGGTTCGCCGGCGAGGCTCTCAGCGAAGGTCTGTGGGCGCTTAAGCACGGCGTAATTTAAAGACAGCCCATAATCGCTCAAGAGAAGATCCAATGCATCGGATGCGGCTAAAAGCTCAGTGCGGGTTGTCTGATAGGCGTGTTCGATGAGTTCTTTGCGGGACGCATAGCTAAACACGTTGGTGAAAAACATTTGTTCGTCATTGCGGTTGGGCTCGATTAAGACCAAGCCGGCCTCAGGAAAGTCCGTGCTGTATTTGCTCATCCCGATTTGCATTCTTGATTGGATCAAAGAGCGGAAGGTCTGCGAGAGAACCAGTGGCAAGCCACCTTTGATCAGGCGATTGCCTGTTGTTCTTTCTTTGGTATCTGGGCCCTCGGCTGGATCATAGGGCACTAAGGGGTTGATGGCGAACAAAAGATCAACGCCTTGTTTTAGTGCGACTGAAGCATGCAGGGTTCGTCTCAACGCGCCATCCACGTAGTGGCGGCCATTGATCTCAACCGGTGGGTATAGGCCGGGCAGTGCGGCTGAGGCTTGTACCGCCTTCGAGATGGGCACATCATCATGACCGGGTTCACCAAAGCGCACGGCTTGGCCTGTTTCAAGATCAACCGCGATCACCCGCAATGAGGTTTCCAGCGCCCTGAAGTCATTCGTCCGATTTTGACTCGAGAGTACATCAGCGAGTAACTGATCTATGTTGTCATTATCAAATATCCCTGTGGGGATCAAACGAGAAATGCCCTCAAGACTTTCTAGATGGAGAATCCGCTCGGGGTGGCGAATGCCTTCGGCCAGCAAGTCAAAGATCACTGATGGTAGGGTCTTTGCGCGATTTAGATACTCGCCAAATGCTGGTTTCAAGAATTGTTCTGGTTGGAACTTGAACTCTGCATCCGGAGCGCTCATAAAGATTCGACTCATCTTGGCCGTTGTGATTTGATTGGCCAGTGCCGCTGTTAGAATCGAACCCGAGCTGACCCCCACATAGACGCCAAGTTGGTGGAGCGAGAGTCCATCGATGGCCTCATCGAGTGCGCGCAAGGCGCCGAGTTCGTAAATGGCGCCCAAAGGACCACCGCCAGCAACCGCCAGTCCAATCAGCGGTTTCTTGTTTGGGATGTGGCGTTTTTGTGGGGCGGTGAGTTTTAGCATCGGGCCTAAGATTCAATCATGGCGGTTACCTAGCATTATAATGGCTCTATGGCTCCTAAGCAGACAATGCAGAGCTCAGGCATGGCGCACCTTTCTGAGCAAATTCAATACAATCAATCGGTTGCAGACAAGATCTCAGAGAGCTCTCCACGTCATAGGCAGGTGTTGCAGGCGCTTCAGCAGTGGCAACGAGCCAGACTGGATGCCACCTATCACGATCTTCGCACCAGTGATCGCTACCATGCTGCTTGTGAGTTCTTCTTAGATGAGCTCTATGGTGGGCGCGATGTGGCCGCCCGTGATCGACAGCTCAATAAAGCCGCCCCTGTGATGCGCCGCTTTCTCCCCGATGATTTGTTGGGTGCGGTGGGGGATGCCTTGCGCTTACAAGCAATGTCTTTGGCGTTTGATTTTAAGCTGGCGGGTTTGATGTTGGAACTCGAGCGCATTGATCAACCCGCCTATGCGGCCGCCTATTGTCTCGATCAAGACTGGTCAGGCAGGCAAGAACAGTTGGCTCTGATTGTCGATCTCGGGCATCTGCTGGGGGAGACAGTCCAGCACGCCATGGTCCACCGCTTGATCCGAATGATGCGGGGCCCGGCGAAACTGGCAGGGTTTGGGCTCTTGCAGTCATTTTTACAAGAAGGCCTTGATGCATTCTCCAAGATGGGTGCGCCAGATCTGTTTCTAGAAACCATCCATTCTCGCGAGCAGCAAGCACTCGAAGCGATGCGGTCAGGTAATGATCATCCGTTTCAGCGATGGATTGGGGAGGGCCCAGACCCAGTAGAGATTGGTTCAGTGGACTCCTAAGGCGGCCAGACAAACAAGATCATGGGCGTGGCTGTGGCCACCACAAAAACTTCTAGGGGAAGGCCCAGGCGCCAAAAGTCACCAAAGCGAAAACCACCAGGGCTTAAGATGAGGGTGTTGTTTTGGTGTCCAATGGGCGTCAAAAAGGCACACGATGCACCTACGGCCACCGCCATTAAAGCCGGCTCAGGCTGAATCCCTAAGCTGTTGGCGGCACTCAAAGCCACCGGGCACATAACCGCAGCGGTGGCGGCGTTGTTCATAAAATCAGACAAGGTCATGGTGATCACCATCAAACCAATGATGATCAGCCAAGTGGTATCGGCAGGTATTAAAGCAACACCTCCTGTGGCCAATAGATCCGCCAAACCGGTCGTGCTCATGGCCTGAGCCACTGGAATCAGTGCACCCAGTAACACCACCACCGGCCAGTCGATGGCTGCATAGATTTTTTCAACGGCCAAAACACCGGTGACGGCCAACAGGATTGAGCCTAGACAGAAGGTAATGGCGGCTGGGAGCAAGCCAAAGGCTGCACCAACAACCGCACCGATTAACGTGAGGGCGGCCAGCCAAGCATGCGCAGGCTTAGGCACGCGCAGTGAGCGATCAGCCAAGGGCACGCAACCATGGTTGAAGGCAAACTCTTGGAGTTGCTCTATTGGGCCTTGCATCAACAACACATCGCTTGGACGAAAGCGCATGCTGCGAAGGCGTGCAACGGTGCGATGCCCTTGGCGTGAAATCGCCAGAATGTTAATGCCATAGCGTGCGCGTAGTCTCAGGCTCAGTGCGGAACGACCGATGATGCTGGCAGTGGGCATGACCACGACTTCCATCAGATCAGGGGGCTCCGTCTGGTCCGACTCATTGTTCTCATCATCACTGGGGTAGATGCCCTCCGGAGCATTGTCCTCTGGTGGGGGTGCCAGTTCTAAGCCCAGTAGCCCCACGATTTGCATCAAAGGCTTGGGCTCGGCTTCGATAATCAATGTATCGTCTTCACGCAGTTTGGTGTTGCCGTGGGGTGCCGTGAGACGTTGGCCCCCTCGGATCAATGCCACCACTTGTGCGCCACTGCTTTCCATTGTTTCTTCAGCCTCATGGATGCGCAGGCCAATGGATTTTGATCCAGCTGGAATCGTGGCTTCTGTTAAATAATGCCCGGTATCAAAGTCTTCTGCATCTGATCGGGTTCGGGCAGGAATCAGCCAACGCCCAAAAATCAAGACAAAGAGAAGCCCGATGGCTGTGACGGCCAGCCCCACAGGCGCAAAATCAAACATGGTGAAACTGGCACCAGAGGTTTGTTCGCGGAAGCCTGCGACGATCAAATTTGGTGGTGTGCCAATTAGGGTGGTCATGCCCCCGAGAATGGATCCAAAAGCCAGTGGCATCAAAACCCGACCGGTGGGGAGGTCGTATTGTTTGGCCATTTGAATGCCGATGGGCATCAGTAACGCCAAAGCCCCAACATTGTTCATAAACGCAGATAGAAACGCGCCCAAGATGACCAAAGAGGCCACAGCGATATCTGGCTTGGTGGATTCAGGTAAGACCCAACGGGTGAGTGCATCAACAGCACCCGATGTTTGTAGGGCACGACTTAAGACCAGGATGGCAGCCACCGTGACCACAGCAGGGTGTGCAAAGCCAGAAAAGGCGTCATGGCTGGGCACCAAGCCAGTCAGGACGCAGGCAAGTAATGCGCTGAGAGCTACAATGTCGTGCCGCCAGCGTCCCCACACAAACAAGCAGATGGTGGCGCCTAAGATCAGGGCGATGGTGATTTGGGGAGGAGTCATGGTGCCCCTTAAATAAATGATTGGTTTATCCAAATATACCGTGAACAAACCACCCTGTGCGCGGACTGTGCTCATGAAACACCCATACTCTTCGGCCGTTGGGTTCATGAGCAACCCAATAATCTCTTTGCATGGTGTCTTCTTCCCACCAACCGGTTTCAATTCTTTCTGGGCCATGTTCGAGCAACAGTTGGTTGCGGTCGCAAGGTATTGGCTCATTGAGCAACCATGTGGGGCGTGGTCGATGATCGCTGATCGACTGAACTTGTTTGGGTGGTGCCCAAGACCATGCCTTTTCAGGTTTGTGGTTGGGGCGAGGCTCTAAGCTGACAACCGACTGGTGTCCAAGTTTTGTTTGTAGGCAGTCCATGAGATCTGCCCACGTTTGGTCTTGGTTGTGCCCACTTAATAAATCAATTTGAGGTGGGCGATGCTCGGTGGTGCTATGGCCTTGCACGATTAGGGTGATTAAAGGCTTTTTGAGCGTCAGTGTTTCTAGTTTTAGAGCGATCAATTCCTTTAAATGGGATGGATTGAACCCAGGTTGTGCCAATCCAATATGGATTAAGGCATCTGGCAGTGAGGGCCCATTTAATGTCTCATGTTTGCAGCGAATATCCAATTGAGTCAGTACGCGATCGCGCTGGATGAGCCAATGCTCCAAATCAAGCAATGCTTTCTCAAGGTAGCGCTGTAATCTTGAGGTGTGCGTGATGGGATCAACTGGATCAATGCGTTGGTAATAATCTTCTGTCGGCTGCCAGTATGCTATTGGCGTAGGTAGCTCACCATAGAGGCGTTCAATATGACATTGCAATTCCGGCCCAAATCGGCGTAGGCGCTGGCTACTGGGCTGTTGTTTGAGCTCGCCGAGTGTGTAAATGCCGCAGTTGATGAGTGCGCATTGTATTTTTTGATCCATGCCCAGTTTCTCAACTGGCCATGTATCTAGGCATTCAATTAAAGAGGCTTGGTTCCAGCACTTTATTTGATGTTGCGCAACCAAGGTAGCGGCTGTTGGGTTTGGCGCAATGCCCCATTGGGGCATGAGCATGAGTGGTTCAAAGTCCATCAATACATCGGCAATCAATTGTTGTGGTGTTTGGTAGAGTCGATGGCTTCGTTTGATTTCCAAGACCAATGTATGGTGGTTGGGCCAATGGAGTTGGTCGCTATAGCCGTAGGCCAGATGGGTGATGCGCTCACGCGGCACACGGGGTGTCGATCCCACCGCGATGTTTTCAAAATAAAGACCGAGCCAGATCATGGTCAGCTCAGTGAGGTGAGTGCAATTGAATGACTTTCTTTGTTTATACGCTTGGGGTCGGATGCATAGAGCAAAGTGATTTTTGGGCCCGGCTCTATTTTGAGTCGAATGGCATATCTTCCCGCCATTGAATGCTGGGTGTGACCATGAATGAGGAACACAGGCGCAGGGCCTTGCTCTCCAGCCAGTTGTAGTCTTCGAATCGCTACTGTGCTCATCTCTGTGGTTCTTGGCCAAATCAACAGACCGCCACAAAGTCCACTTTTGAGAGCTTTTTCGGCAGCCCATAGAGCGTTTTTTTGCGACCGAATAACAATTAAATGAGTGAGGTCAACCCCTGCTTGAATCAGCGCTTGAGGGCAGGGTATGAGTGGCGGTGAGATCAGCATCACTGGTTTGGCTTGTTGGGTTTGTTGAGCCAGCATGGGTAAAAGAATCTGCAATTCGCCGCTACCGACAGGGGTGGTGAGCAGTTCAATCAATTGACTGCAGGGCCATCCATGGGTGGGTAGCCAACGATCTAGCTCAGTTTCTCCTGTTGAGATCACCGGATGCGTTGGGCGCTGGGTGCCCAGCCAAATGTCTCTGCGTTCTGTTAATAGTTGATCTAGGGCTTCCACAAACCATGCACTCGATGCCATATTCCACAATAACTATATATTAATACAGTTATTGATGCGTGTGCAATCTCAGGGCTGTTTTGATGTGAAGCACAAGAGGCCGAGTTGGTTTAAACTTATACCCGCTGAATGTGGAGAGATGCCGGAGTGGTCGAACGGGCTCGCCTGGAAAGTGAGTGTGCGGTTTATCCCGTACCGAGGGTTCGAATCCCTCTCTCTCCGCCACTTTAAATCGGCTGTGTGCAGTCCAAATTGGCCCAATGCCAGAGTCTCAGGCAAGAGTCTTGGCTCGAAAAGGGTTGAATGCCTCGCCATTTTGGGTTCGTTTTCTATATAATAGGCCCCCACGGAGAGGTGGCAGAGCGGTTGAATGCACCGGTCTTGAAAACCGGCAAGGGTTAGCGCCCTTCGAGGGTTCGAATCCCTCCCTCTCCGCCATTCATGAACTCGTTTATGCGGCGGTTCTTCTCAAAAGCTGAGAGTTGGTCTAGGTGACTATCCGAGTGGCTTAGATCGCCTGGCTCTAACAAAGGTGGGGGTTCCTTATTTTGTTATATGATCCGCGTATGATCGTTTCTCTTCGTCATGTCTCATTACTTGGCCTGTTGCTGCTCGTCGCGTGTGGCAAGGGAAATCAACCTCTCGACGAGAGAGAACGGGTTGAGCAGCGAGAAATTCAGAGTTTCCAGATTGGCATCACAAATGAGTTGAGTCGAATTCCTTGGACCATTGTTAAGCGGTCGCAGGCGCTGAAAGCGATTGAGCAACGTCATGGGATACGACTTGAGCTCATCAATTTTGCCAATGAGGCAGATGCCGTATTAGCTTATTCTACAAATCAGATTGATGCTGTGACGAGCACTCTGAATACTTTAGTTGGAACCATCGAAAAAGAGGCGCGAGCCACCAGTGTCATATTGCTCACCGATTTTTCCCAAGGTACTTACGGGTTATTGAGTAAGGCGGTTGATCGGGTAGAAGATCTTGCCAGCGAGCGCATTCATGTTGAGCTGAATACAGCCAGCCATTACTATCTTTTTCGGGTCCTTGAAAATGCGGGTCTTGAGCTATCTGATATCAATTTGATTGGGTCTTCAGCCTCGAAAATACTCCAGGGTGCTGTCGATGGAAGTGTCACCACCTTTGCGGCAGGGACATCACAAATCGGAAGGCTCAGAGCATTGCCTGAGTTTCAGCAACTCATGACACGAGGGGTGCTCGCTGGTGAGATGCTTGGCGGTCTCGCAGTTGATCGTCAGGCGCTTTCGGAGAATCCAGGTCTGGGAGAGGCGCTGATAGAAGTCTGGTTTGAGGCTGTTGCCAACATCGTTCATGAGGATGGCAAACTCAATCAAGCTGGAATCTCTCAAATCAGCAAGCTTTCCGGTTTATCCGAGGCGATTGTGGAAGACATGCTTCGACCTGCTAATCTGATCACTGATCCTGAGCGCTCATTGAGTCTTTTGGAGGCAGAAACTCTCGATAGAATGATATCTGGTGGCCAGCGCTTTCGACTTGCGGCAGAGGGCCAAAATCCGATCGAATCGGATCTGATGACCTGCGTGTTCAGCTGTGCAGGGGATATGATCGAGAATAGCGCGGGGACACGCCTGTTTTTGGATAAACAATATGTGGAACAGTTCATAAAGAATCGGCAAGATGTCGAATGATATCTCGAATCTTGGCGCTTCCCTAGAGCACCTACCCACCGATGAATGGCTGTGTCCAGACCTGGCATCAGCTGTGACTGATATGTACGGTCCGGGTTTGAGCGAGGCTGGCCTGCACGCTTTGGTTGAGAAGGGGCTGGCTGAGTCAAAAGTGATTTATCGCTGTGCGCGTTGCCCAAAGTGCCAGAGTCATCAATGCGTCGTGGAGGAGAGCTGTGCGTTGTGTCAATCTGCAAACCTCAAGACGATTTCTTTATTTCACCACATACCCTGCGCGGGCATATTCGAGGCGCCGGATGGCATTGATGCACTCGAAGTATGCCCAAAATGTGACTCACGACTGGGTGATCAAAAGGGTCTAGTCGAGTCGGTTGGTGAAACTTATTTGTGTCTAGAGTGTGGTGGGAGATCGCCCGAGCCACAACTTGGATTTATTTGTTTGGGGTGTCGACGCTCTTATGGTTTTGATGAAGTCGCTTTTCATCGGCTCTGGTGTTTTAGGCGGCTAGCGCCGGCGACAGAGCTCTCTCCGTTGTCTTAGGCGCAGGCCAGTGGAGCATATCTTTTATCTTTTTGGCGTCTTTTTCGGTGCGAGTCCATTGGCCACGGTGGCCACCGTGTTTATCTTCGATGTGCCACGAGATCTGCTTGCATTGGGTGCCCTTGGTCTGAGCCGATTGCGCGGGAATGCGCCTATTCATGCAGAGCCACTCGATGGGGGCAAAGCCAGTGGGGTCACTGTGGTCATAGCATCACTCAATGATGCTGAAGGGGTTTTAATCAGCCTAAACAGCCTAAAGGCTCAAGATGTCACGCCCGATCGTATCATTGTGTTTTCTGATGGTTCCACGGATCACTCGGTCGCCGTGCTATCAGCACTCAAGCGAAAAGGGGCGATTGATGTGCTAGTGATCAATGATCAGCGAATTAGCCGAGCAGCAGCAGGCAATCTTGCTCTTCAATATGTCGGCACAGAGTTTGTGTTGTTTATTGATTGCGATACTCACCTTGAAAAAGGTGCGATTGGCGCTCTTCGGAAACGATTGCTCGACCGACCCGCCGCTGCCGCATGCTCGGGCAATATTGGCGTTAGAAATGAACGCGCGAGTATCTGGACGAGTTTGCAAAAACTCGAGTACATGATAGCGATCGACTTTGGTCGAGAGTTTTCTGATACCTTCGGCGCTGTAGCTTGTTGTTCTGGAGCGCTGACAATGTATCGCACTTGCATACTCACTGGCATCGGAGGGTTTTCCTCAGGCTCTGGGGAGGATCTGGCGACAACGTTAAAGCTCCGTCGTTTGGGGCATGAGGTTCATTTTGAATCTGAGGCGTGGGCATATACAAATGCGCCTGAGACCCTCAGAGGGCTTGTTTCTCAACGACTCAGATGGGATCGAGATGCGTTTCGAATTCAAATTGTGCAATTTAAGCAAATTCAAAAGCAAGGTCGAGATGAACCGCTATCAAATACCCTGCAACGCTATGACTTTTTGCTGTTCACGTTTTTACCAACTCTCATGTTGCCGATGTTTGTGCCCGTCCTAGCACAGGTGCCATTGGCACAGCTGGGAGATTTTCTCGTTGGTGGATACCTGTTTCTTATTTTGTGGGCGACAGTCATACTGGCACCGGTGTTTATATTTTATCGAGGTCAGGTGAGTTTATTTGACCTTCTCCTATTGCCGATATTTCCCCTATATCAGGGTATATTCATGAAGATGGTGCGCTTATACGCATACATCACCGAGGCAATTTTTCACGCATCGGCCAATGATGGTTATTTGCCGAGGCGCTTTAGAAAACGAATTGAGGGTAAACGGTGATGCAGGTGATGCATACAGGCGAAAAGGTGGATAACGGGGACCAACGATATAAGAGCTCGGGAAGGGTCGTCCGGCTTGTGTACTCCCTCCTCGTGATCTCAGTACTGAGTTATGCGATTTACTTCTTCGGTCGGCCGTATGTTGTTCTGGAAGGCATGGGTACCGTCACCGCCCCTATGGAGGAAGTTTCGGTGGCCTTTGTGTCCACGGTGGATCTTGTGCATGTTCGCCCTGGTGATCAAGTCTATCCTGGCACATTACTGGCGACGGTTACACGCGCTGATTACAGTGAGGCCTTGAGTGAGGCTGCCGAAGCGCTTGCCAATCGAGAACAAGACATTGATAGGGTGCAGCGAGAGTTGATTGTTGCAGAACGCGTGAGGCCGACGTTGCAACAACGACTAGACGAGCTGAGTGAAATCATGGAGAATGCCAACGCTCAGCCAGACATGATTGATCTCACGACACGGACCATGTTGTACCGCGAATACAGCGACGCGTTGGCTCAAGTAGAGGAGAATCGGGCACGCCTGACGCAACTCCCAGTGTTGTTAGAAAAATTGCTGGAGAACCAAAAGGACTTGGAGGCCCGCCAAGCAGAAATCGCTGTGACCTGGCCGAATCGTCAACTGCTCGCTGATCGAGCGGGCATCATTTCTTCAGGGGTCGTCACTGAGGGAAGTTCGGTGGTGGCAGGAGAGGTCATGATGCATATTCTCGATGATGACCGTCGACATGTTGTTTGGGAGTTGCCGGACAACATGTTGCGTTTGCCCCGACTTGGCGAGAGGGTCGTCATACAGGGTGTGGGTATTGAAGTGAGCGGCTGGGTTGATCGTTTTGCACTTGTCTCAGATTTGGATGGATTCACGTCGGATGAAAAGAGGCGCATGGTGTATGTCACGCTTGACGAAGACCCGGGTGTGATTGAGAAGCTTCCATTGCAAAGTAGCGTCACTGTCCGCCTGAATTATTTTTTAAATGATTGAGGAGGTTTTGGAGGGCTGGGCCGTTGTCCCAGAGGCACGCTGGCGAGAAAAACCATCACCGCCAGCCTGAGAGCATCAAGCGATTTGGCGGTGATGGCGCGATTTTTAATGTTGAGCTTCTATTGACAGTTGCTTCACTGGCAAACCTGTCTATTCATTCTCCCAACTGATCACTGATTATTCAGGAAGAATCACTGCATCAATCACATGGATTACACCGTTTGATGTTTCAATATCGGCAGTGACCACGTTGGCACCATTGATCTTGACTCCGTCTGTGGCATCAATCGCCACGGTGGTGCCTTGAACGGTTGTTGGAGCCAGTGTTTGGCCAGCGATGTCTGCTGACATGACCTTTCCAGGTACGACGTGGTAAGTGAGAATGCCTTGCAGTGTCGCTTTGTTTTCTGGTTGCAACAGGCTTTCCAAAGTGCCTTCAGGGAGTGCCGCAAAAGCCGCATCGGTTGGGGCGAACACGGTGAAAGGACCATCGCCTTTGAGGGTCTCGACCAGATCAGCCGCCTGAACAGCAGCAACCAATGTATTAAAAGACCCTGCATCCACCGCAGTATCAACGATGTCTTTTTTCTGATGAGCGCCATGGTTATCGGCACTGGCTGCTGAGGCAAATAAAGCAAGGGTGCAAGCTAAAAAGGTATTTTTGAGAAGTTTCGACATGTTATGTCCTTGTGGTTTGGTCAAAGGGAAGAGCTGTTGGTGGGACGACTTACATGTAAGAGATTACCCCACGCCAGTGAAGCTGACGTGACCTCTTTGGGGGATTGGCTTTGTTGGGCGAACTGCTCTGATCAAATGTACTCGAAAAGATTTGTTTGCTCAGTCATTTTGGTCTCGCTCTCAGCCACGGGTTCTCTAGGTCCACAGGCTCTGCGTTCTTGCGCCCACACAGCCGACTCATGGGGATCGCTGCAGACATCCATGGATTAAATAGCTCACGCGTGGTTGGGGCACGTACCTTGATGCAGACCAGATCTCCATTGGCCAATGTCAGTTGCGCATTCACGCCCCCTGATGCATCGCGCCATCGATCTAAGTTGGGTTTGACGGGGCCCATCCATTCATCGAATAGGCTAGGTCCCCCGGGCAGCTTCGGTGCGGCTTTGCCCAAATGACTTATTTTTTGCTCTGGTGCCGCCATGGGGTTGAGCTTGGCCACGACGCCTGGGAGTTGGGTATTGAGGTTAGTGATCAGTCGGGCGCCCGCGGCGGGCTCTGGGTCTATTTTTGCTTCTGCTTCACTGGAGGCGATCAATGGGCCGATTTCCCTAGGTGGGATCTCAGTCAATTCAGGCGCCGGGGGTTGGGCCAAAGACTCAGATTCAGGTGGTGTTTCGGCATCATCAGGTTTGGGTTCGTTCCTCTGTTCGGGCCGTTCAACCAGGGCCACCTGTAAGACAGTCTGGGGCGCTGGCTGTGTTTGGGGCTGTTGGAACCCGATCAAAGCGAACACGGCCAGATGCCCCAGAATAGATAGGGCTAGGAATCCTGCCAATACGATGCGCTCAGACATGGGCTAGAGGGTATTTTAGGGGCGGTTAAATTTTTGTCAGACTCAGTCCAATGAATCTTACCCAATTTGGGTCAATTGTCTATTCAAATCCAGACGGTGATAGACTAGAGCGCTTGTGACATAAGGAGAGTTTTCATGGGTTTCAAACACGTCAAAATGCCTGAATCAGGTGATAAAGTCCGCATCGACAATGGCCGTCTGGTGGTCACAGATCAGCCCATTTTGGGGTTTATTGAAGGCGATGGAATTGGTGTCGATATCACGCCAGCCTGTATGAAGGTTTGGGATGCTGCGATCGAAAAGGCCTACGGTGGACGCCGCAAAGTCCACTGGGCAGAGCTTTATCTCGGTGAAAAAGCCGCCGGCATTTATGATGGCGATTATTTCCCAGCTGAAACCCTGGATGCCATCAAAGATTTGACTGTGGCGATCAAAGGCCCGCTGACTACGCCGGTCGGAGAGGGCTTTCGGTCATTGAATGTCTCTCTTCGCCAGACCTTAGATCTTTATGCTTGTGTGCGACCCGTTAAATATTACAACGGTGTGCCATCGCCTCTGAAAAAGCCAGAAGAAGTGGATGCGGTGATCTTCCGCGAAAACACCGAAGACGTGTATGCCGGTTTGGAGTATGCCTCTGGCACGCCGGAGAACAAAAAACTGGCCAACTTCTTGCGTCAAGAAATGGGTGCCGATTTCTTTGAAGATGCCGGCCTTGGCATCAAACCCATTTCAGCGATCGGTTCAAAAAGGCTGGTCCGCAAAGCCATTCAATACGCGATTGATAACAGCCGCTCGAGTGTGACCTTGGTTCACAAGGGCAACATCATGAAGTTCACCGAAGGGGCCTTCAGAAAGTGGGGTTATGAAGTGGCCGCTGAAGAGTTTGGGGATGTCACCATCACCGAAGACGATCTTTGGTCAAAGCACGACGGCAAAGTGCCAGAGGGCAAAATTGTCATCAAAGACCGTATTGCAGACATCATGTTCCAGTTGATGCTGCTACGTCCTGCTGAGTTTGATGTGTTGGCCACCATGAACCTCAATGGTGACTATCTCTCGGATGCCTTGGCCGCTGAGGTCGGTGGCATGGGCATTGCCGCGGGCGCGAACATGGCCGATCACGTGGCTGTGTTTGAAGCCACTCATGGGACCGCTCCAAAATACGCGGGCAAAGACATGGTCAACCCAAGCTCTCTAATGTTCTCTGGTTGCATGATGTTCGACTACATCGGCTGGCCTGAAGTCACGGCTTTGATTGAAGCGGCTTTTGAGAAAGTCGTCGGTGAGAAAGTCGTGACCTATGACTTTGCACGTTTGTTGGATGGATCAACCAAAGTATCGACCAGTGGCTTTGCAGATGCACTGGTGGCAGCCATCGAAAAAAGCTAAGGGCTGATTGATGAGCATTTGGCAAATGGCTCGGTCCGCGTTGGCCGAGCCCGATCCATGGATCAAGTGCAGGCAGGTCACTGAGCTGTTTGCACAAGCCAAGGCAAACCCAGCAACTCTCCTGGCAAATACAAAGCCCGATTGGTCGAGCGATGATCTGCCCTGTGGGCGTCCCGATGCGCCTGAACTGATACATCCATCGCAACTGCCCAAGCGCGGCTTGGGCTCTGTGGAAGGACGTGTGGCTTTAATTCACGCGATCGCCCACATTGAATTTAATGCCATCAATTTGGGGCTTGATGCGGCGTGTCGATTCCCAAACATGCCCGATCAGACTCATGCCAGTGACCCAGGCCATTTTTATCTAGACTGGCTGAGTGTCGCAGCCGATGAGGCGAGGCATTTCACTATGCTTTCAGGTCGGCTGGAAGCATTGGGCGCGCGCTATGGAGATTTGCCTGCCCACAACGGTTTGTGGGAGATGGCCATTAAGACCGAGCACGATGTGTTGGTTCGAATGGCGCTGGTGCCCCGTGTGCTTGAAGCCCGAGGGCTCGATGTCACACCGGGCATGATCAGCAAGCTCAAACAAGTGGGTGATGATGAGACGGTTGGGCTTTTAGAGATCATTCTCGAGGAAGAAGAGGCGCATGTGACCATTGGCACACGGTGGTTTCGTTATTGCTGCCAACTCCAAGGTTTAGAGCCAGATTCAACTTTTGATGAGCTGTTGCACACCTATTTTAGTCCGCCACCAAAAGGGCCTTACAACGAGCCTGCCCGGCGTCGTGCGGGCTTCAGCGAAGTGGAACTTGCCCGCCTGAGAAAGCTCTAATTACCCCAACAGCCAATCCTTCAACAGCAAATTCGTGGTCGCGCCCGATGCGGATGGGCGCATAATTTGGGTTGTGGGCAATCAATTCAATGCGGCGTCCAGTGCGCTTGAGTTGCTTCACCGTGATTTCATCATCGATGCGCGCAACCACCATTTGGCCACTGCGTGCCTCTGGAGTTTTGTGGACAACCAGCAGGTCCCCATCACAAATCCCAGCATTCACCATGCTGTCGCCATTGACGCGCAATAAAAAATGAGGCTTGGGTGAAAAGTGGGCAAGCTCAATGGGCATGTGTGCCTCATGGTGCTCCACCGCCAAAATTGGCCGACCTGCGCTAACTCGTCCAATAACTGGGAGCGTTGTCACAGAGCGCGCCTTTGTTGAGGTGGCGCTGAGACGAATGCCCCGGGCTGTGCCCGATAGAAGTTCAATCGCCCCATGTTTCTCAAGTGCTTTGAGATGACATTGGGCGGCATTCGGGGAAGCGAAGCGGAAATGGGTCACGATTTGCGCGCGTGTAGGTGGCAACCCCGTTGCATTGATGTGCTCAACGATGAAGTCGTAAATCTCTTGTTGGCGCCGTGTCAAAGACATGGCCCTACTGTATCAAAAAACAGTGGTTGCTTCAGCTTTTAAATCTGCCGCTCAACAGGATTACTTGTCCTTTTTGGGTGGCTTGGGCTGGACAGGCACATACACCCGTCGCACAGGGTAGGGGTTAAAGGGCCCCCACCAACCATGGTAGTACAGGTGGCCATATTGTCGGTATGGGTCTTCTTCCATTCGCTCAGGCCACAAGTAGAGCTGGTCAATGCTCACCGTGGGGTAGCGATACATAAACTCCCCAATGGGGCCTTCCATAAATCCATCGTGGCGACCAATCAAGCTAACCTCACGGCCTTCCGTGTAGATGGCCGGGTCCCGAAAGCCTGCGCCACACGCCATGAAGCGGCCAAAGTGAATGTCGTTTCTAACCACCGGTCTCAGGCTTCGGTCGAGTTCTCTGGCCAAAATTTCCATGCACGTGCGATTCGTTTCAGGGTTTGTGTTCACAATCACACCGCCCCAACGAACGCGAGCGCCCACCGTTTGAGCGCTGGCTTGGTTGGCCATGATGGGAGCGAATGCGTCGGAGTCACCTTGCAAAGGTTGCGGAATGCTGGCGCAACCCACCGCGAAAGTAATCAGCCCGAGGGTTGCGATCGTTTTGATGGCTGTGTGCATAAGAACCTTACTCCTCAATAAGTGCGTTGGTGTGTGCGGCACAAATAAAGTCATTCTCACTCAAACCCCCAATGGCATGGGTGGTGAAGTGAACCACACAATAATTGTAGCCCGCTTCAAAATCTGGGTGATGGTTTTCACGATTGGCGATCCAAGCCAGCGCGTTGATAAAAGCCATCGTTTTATAAAAGCCCTTGAATTCAAAGCGCCTGGTCATGGTGGTTCCATCATCACTGACCGACCAACCCGGCACTTGCGCCAGTAAAGCTTTGGACACGTCTGGTTTTAAAGGTTCCATGCCACCTTCGCACGGTTGGCATTTTTTTTCTAAAAGGTTGTGCTCTGTCATGTGTTTGGCCCTATTGGTTTATGCGGATTTTGTGGTTTATGCAGATTTTGGCGGGTAGGTTGGGGCGAAGTTGCCCAGCGCCCGCGCCTGTTTGATTAACGCTAACAGGTCTGTGCCTGCCAGATCAAACAAATCCTCCATTCGGTTGAGGATGTAGTAAACGCTTTGAAAGATATCAATGCGATAAGGCGTTCGCAGGGCATCCAAGGGCACAAACGGCCGCCGAATGGGCGCATCGCTTTCTAGCGCATGGAGCGTCTCCCCAGGGGAGGAGGCAATGCCACCCCCACAGATTCTCACCCCCTGAGGCGTCTGGATTAAGCCGAATTCTACCGTGAACCAGTAGAGCCGAGCCAGCAATACCCGATCAGCTGGCGAGGCGGCCAGCCCCGCTTTCCCGTAGGCCTCGGTGAAGTCTGCAAACGCTTGATGGGTCAGCATCGTCACATGGCCAAAGACCTCATGAAATATGTCAGGCTCCTGCAAATAATCGAGGTCTTCTTCGCTTCGAATGAATGAGGCGGCTGGAAAGCGCTTCTCACTGAGCAAAGCAAAGAAGCGATCGAAGTTGATCAACGCAGGCACCGGTTCGATCGACCATCCGGTGAGCTCGTCGAGCCTTTTAGAGAGCGTTTTGGGTTGAGGGACATGGTCAGACGGCAAATCCAACAAATCAAGGCCATCCAAAAATGGCTGGCAGGCGCGTCCGGGCAAGAGTTCCATTTGTCGGGCATAAAGCGTTGACCAAACCCCGTCCTCGGCCTCAGAGTAATCGATGAATCCATTCTCATCGACCACCTTGGCTTCGTATTTGCTTGATTTTGGCATCTGGCTTTGGCTCCTGCTCTTAAATATCTTCTCAGTGTAGAATACCCCCTCTCTGGGTGCCTTTGCATTCACCCACAAATTCTTCAATAGACGACTCAGGACATAGAGATCTGCCATGACCGCTGAAATAATGACCCGCCTTGCTGCACGACCCGACCCAGATGCTCTGCTCGTCGCCATCGCCGATTATGTGTGCCAAACCCCCATCGAATCTGCAGAGGCGTTTGATACCGCCCATTACTGCCTAAAAGACTCATTGGCGTGCGCGATGTTGGCTTTGAAGTTTCCGGATTGCGTCAGCCTGATGGGTCCCGTGGTGCCCGGTGCCGATTTGCCAGGCGGTGTTCCGATTCCTGGGCGAGCCGACGAGCTCGATCCGGTTCAAGCGGCCTTCAATATCGGCGTGCTGATCCGCTATCTGGATTTCAATGACACTTGGCTCGCCGCCGAGTGGGGCCATCCTTCGGACAACCTAGGGGCTATTTTGGCGGTGGCAGATTACGTCTCCAAGCAACAAGTGGCCAACGGGCAGGCGCCATTGCTATTATCAGATGTTCTAAAGGCAATGATACAAGCACATGAAATACAAGGGGTTTTGGCACTAAAAAACTCTTTTAACCGGGTGGGCTTAGACCATGTCTTACTGGTTCGTATCGCATCAACAGCTGTTGTGACGCGCATGCTCGGTGGCACGCGTGCGCAGGTCATTGATGCCTTGAGTCAGGCATGGATCGATGGGGGTGCCTTAAGGACTTATCGGCACGCGCCCAACACAGGACCCAGAAAGAGCTGGGCCGCCGGCGACGCTTGCCGTCGAGCGGTGCAATTGGCGCTACTGACCATGGGCGGACAGATGGGCTATCCTTCAGCCCTAACAGCTTCAGGTTGGGGCTTTCAAGATGTGTTGTTCAAAGGTCAAATGCTCGAGCTGGAGCGGCCCTTGGGCAGCTATGTGATGGAAAATGTGCTCTTTAAGATCGCATTCCCCGCCGAGTTCCACGCCCAAACAGCGGTGGAGTGTGCCTTGGCATTGCATCCAGACGTCGCTGACCGCTTGGATGAAATCGAGCGCATCGAGCTTGAAACCCAAGAAGCCGGTGCACGCATTATCGACAAAACCGGCCCGCTTAATAACTACGCCGACCGTGATCACTGCTTGCAATATATGGTCGCGGTGCCGCTGATTTTTGGTTCGCTGACCGCTGACTCGTACAGCGATGAGACGGCCTCAGATCCTCGCATCGATGCCCTGAGAGAAAAGATGGTGGTGCGGGAAAACCCTGAGTTCACTGCGGCTTACTTTGATCCGGAGCAGCGTGCGATTGGCAACGCCATCCAAATCTTTTTCAAAGATGGGTCCAGCACCGAGCGGGTGGCGGTTGATTTCCCCATTGGGCACCGTCGCCGCCGGGCTGAGGGTATCCCTAAATTGGAAGCCAAGTTTGCCCAAGCCATTGAGGCGCACTTCGATGCGACCCAGGCCGCTTCAATCGAGCAGGCCATGGCCAATAGAGGCGCGCTAGAAGGCCTGACGGTGCCTGATTTTATGCGGATGTGGGCCATTCAGGCCTAGTCTGATTGAGAGGGCTGGGGCACCAAGCGCTTAAACGGGTTGGCCTGGGATGGAGTTCGTGGGCGCTCACTCTGAGACCTCACTCCGGTGCGGCCAGGCGGTCTTGGGCGGCTCGCAAGACAAAACCCACGATGGGTAGGTGCGCATACAATGCACTGGCGCTGTCCCAATAGTCTTGGTGCAAGATGACTTGACCGTTGCCATCAAACCGAAGGTGGCTGATGCCAATCGAGGTGGATCGAATGGCCTCATCACCATCCCCGATTTGGAAAAACATGGTCCACCGCACAAACACATCGGGCCCATCTCTGAGTACTTGGTGAATCTCGACCTCGCTTCGATTGAGGTTGGCACCCGTTTGTGCCATGTAGGCTTTGAGCATTTCTCGGTCGGTGAATGTGTGAACCGTGTCATTGAAGAAAAGACGCTCGGCGTAGATTTCGTCAATGGCGCTCTCTAAGTCGGGGGCGGTTAAGTCTTGATACCCCAATTCAAACCGAGCCAAGCCCGCATCAATGGCCTGCGTGGTGCCTGGATGGGTTTGTAGCGCCTCTAAATAAGCATCCACCGCCATTTTTGACCGATCAGCAGCCACCTGTGGCCCTGAGCTGCCGCATCCTCCCAGG
>CBFHIS010000001.1:40241-42198 GCA_965655975.1 Wenzhouxiangella sp. | reverse complement strand
AGCAGTGTGCTGGTGAGAAGTAAGAACGCTAGTAAAAGCCGTGTTTTGTTTGAGTGACTGGACATTGGGTCTGACCGCTTGAAGGGTAAGAACGCAGTCTGGCTGATGGCTGTCAACTCCGGGTGAATGCCCTCTGGGTTCACATTACCCCCACTCATCACAAGGCACAATCAACCGATGAATAGAGGATTCTGGGTCAATCAAGGTTTGTTTCAAGTCAGCTGGCCGGCGTGCGTGGCGGGCGCGGCCTATGGGTGGGGGTGGCCTGGATTCTTGGTAGTGGGCTTGCTGGCGGCTTGGCAGTTGCACCCGACCAATCGCCACCCACTCGATTGGACCATGGTATGGGTGTGTCTGGGCTTAGGTATTGTCCTGGATACATTGTGGATTCAGCTTGGTTTGATCAGTTATGCCATGCCTTGGCCATCGCCGCACTTTGCGCCTGCTTGGATCATGTTGCTGTGGTTGGCGTTGGCACTGGCGATCAATCACTCGCTGCAGTTTTTCAAAACCCGCTTGATTTGGGCGGCCCTATTTGGCGGAATTGGGTCACCAATGTCATACTATGCCGGCGCCAAACTGGGCGCGGCGGAATGGGTGGCACCCACCTGGCAGGTGGCGTTGGCGGTGGGATTGAGTTGGGCGATTTTGCTGCCGGGTCTTTTTTGGTTGGGTCGGGCGCGCCACAATGAAGACCCACCTGTGCCTGAAACATTGAGTGAAAAGACATCATGAGCGTGATCGATTGGGTAGAACGAGGCTGGGTGCCTGATGCATTGGTGCGTTTTGGTATCCGCCAACGATTGAAGCGAAAGCTTTTGGCCGAGCATCTCTTTGATGTGGAGCGCCAAGCGACCCGCATTCAGTCCTTGATCGATGAGCTGGCGCAATCGCCGATTGCCATT
Organism: Wenzhouxiangella sp.; assembly: GCA_965655975.1. Classification (GTDB taxonomy): domain Bacteria; phylum Pseudomonadota; class Gammaproteobacteria; order Xanthomonadales; family Wenzhouxiangellaceae; genus Wenzhouxiangella. The sequence continues at coordinate 41,293 of CBFHIS010000001.1, read as the reverse complement.
GAGACAGACAAAGCCAATGAACAGCACTATGAAGTCGAAGCAGGCTTTTTTAAAACCGTCTTGGGGCAGCGCTTAAAGTACTCCAGTGGGCTGTGGTCAGACAAAGTCAGCAACCTCGATCAAGCCGAAGAAGCCATGCTAAGGGCCAGTTGCGAGCATGCCAAACTCACCAATGGGCAACGGGTGTTGGAATTGGGCTGTGGCTGGGGGTCGTTGTCTTTGTGGATGGCAGCTGAGTATCCCGATAGTCACATCACAGCCGTGTCCAACTCGGCCTCACAAAAGCAGTCCATCGATGCCAGGGCATTGGAATTGGGGCTACACAACTTGGAAGTGATCACCAGTGATGTTAACGAGTTGACTCTCGACGAGCGCTTTGATCGAGTTGTCTCGGTTGAGATGTTTGAGCACGTTAGAAATTATCGAACGTTGATGTCACGCATCGCCCAATGGCTCAAGCCCGATGGCATGCTGTTTGTGCACATCTTTTGCCATCGTTTTTTGGCCTATCCTTACGAGGTCGCCTCTGACAATGATTGGATGGCGCGTCATTTCTTCAGTGGCGGTTTGATGCCAGCGGCAGATACGCTGTTGCATTTTCAAAACGACTTGGCGCTGGAGTCAAGGCGCTTCTACAACGGCCAACACTATGCCAAGACATTGCGGGCTTGGCTCGATCGAATGGACGCCAAGCGGCCTGAAGTGGATCCGATTTTGCAACGTGTCTACGGTGAAGACTGGAAGGTTTGGGGGGAGCGGTGGCGCTTATTCTTCATGGCCTGTGAGGAGCTTTTTGCCTATGACAATGGTCAGGCATGGCATGTGGCGCACTATCGCTTTCGTCGCAGATAAGCCATGACCGCGCGCGAGTGGTTTGCAACCGGTGGCATCAACACCAAGCTGGTTCGCGTCTTTTTAATTCAGATCTTGGCGATTTCGGTGGCCACCGTCTTGGGCGTGTTCGTGGCGGGCCTGATTGCAGAGCGTGTCTTGGTCAAAGAGGCGCTGAGTGGTGAGGCGGCTCATTTCTGGAATCACTATGAAAAAGACCC
>CBFHIS010000001.1:35256-40142 GCA_965655975.1 Wenzhouxiangella sp. | reverse complement strand
GATTGCAGAGCGTGTCTTGGTCAAAGAGGCGCTGAGTGGTGAGGCGGCTCATTTCTGGAATCACTATGAAAAAGACCCCAACTTCCCGCTGCCCAATACCAACAATCTGACGGGTTATCTGAGTGTCGCTGGCGATGAACAGAGCCTCCCAGCCTGGCTAAGAGGTCACGAGGATGGCTTTTACCGCGTCAGCCACTCGCCAGACTTTGAGCCTTTGGTCTCGATATCCAGCCGAGACAATGCACGCCTATTCCTCGTGTTTGATGAAGTCCAAGTGTCCCAGCTGGCATTGTATTTTGGGCTGGCGCCGTTGACCGGTGTTTTATTACTGATCTACTTACTCACCTGGGTGGGCTATGTGATGTCCAGACGGGCTGTGTCTACCATGGTGAAGCTCGCTGACCGCGTCCGCAACTATGATGTCAAGGCGGGTGGATTTGAGCCCTTCCAGGCGAGTGAGTTTGGGGGTGTCGATGACAGCGAGGCGCTCACGTTGGTCAATGCATTCAACCAATTCATCACCCGCATGGAGTCATCAATGCAGCGCGAGAGAAATTTTACGCGCAATGCCAGCCACGAGCTGAGAACCCCGTTGGCGGTGGTGAAAGCAAATCTTGATTTGCTGGAGCGTTTTGATCAGCCCGAAAAAAGACAGTCAGTCATAGAGCGCATGAGGCGGACCGTTGATGGCATGGAGGATTTGGTTGAGACGCTTTTGTTGCTAGCGCGTGATGCAGAGTCCTCCTTGACGACTTCCTCGGTCAGCTTGAATGAACTGTTGGCTGAGCTCCTTGATGAGCTGGGTGAAGCCTTGAGTCAGCCTGGTGTTGTGCACCGATTGAGCGCTCAAGGAGAGTTAAAAGTTGAAGCGCCACGACGGGTTCTGGTCATCCTTTTTACCAATTTGATAAGAAACGCTATGATGTATACCGACCGTGGTTTTGTGGAAGTGATCATTGATCGCCGCGGTGTGGTGGTTAAAGACACTGGCTGTGGCATGGGAGCAGATGACATTGAACGCATGTTCGAACCGTTTGTCCGTGGACATGATCGGAGCAATGAGGGCTATGGCTTGGGCTTGGCCATTGTGCGGCGTTTGTGTGACCGGTTTGGGTGGGACCTTCGGGCGAGCAGCGAGGAAGCGGTGGGCACAGAAATCCACATTGAGTTCCCTAGAGCTCAATATGAGCCACAGCCATAAAGGCCATGCACGGTTTGAGTGATCATACAGTTCGGGCCCGAGCTGGTGCCAACATAGCCTTGATCAAGTATTGGGGTAAGCGTGTCGGTGGCGCCCTGAATTTGCCGGCCACCAGTTCTCTTTCCCTGACATTGGCTGATTTGCAAACAACCACCGAAGTTGGCGTGTGTGCAGATCTAAAAGCACACGAAGTGCGATTGAACGATAGAGCGGTGGATGAGCCACGCATCAGCATGTTCTTGGATCACATCAGGGCATTGGTTGGCAGAGATGCTCCGTATGCCAAAGTCGTTTCAAACAATAATTTTCCAACCGCGGCGGGCTTGGCTTCATCCGCCTCGGGGTTTGCAGCACTGGCATTGGCCGCCACGCGGGCCTATGGGCTCAATGTGAGCGCAGATGAGCTCTCAGCGTTGGCGCGGATGGGTTCAGGATCAGCGCCTCGGTCCTTGTGGGGCGGCTTTTGTGTCATGCACAAAGGTCAGAGAGACGATGGTATGGATGCCGTGGCCAAACCCCTGCTGGATGCGGCCAGTTGGCCTTTGGAGGTGGTGATTGCCATTACTGCAACCGACGCCAAGAGTGTCTCTTCAAGGGTGGGCATGAATCATACGATGGCCACGTCACCGTATTACGAAGTCTGGGTCAGCCACAATGAGAGACGGCTCGAAGCCGCCAAGCAAGCCGTGTTGACCCAAGACTTTGAGCATCTGGCCGAGCTGAGCGAAGCCAGTGCGTTGCAGATGCACGCCTCGGCCATGGCCGCAGAGCCGGGTGTGCTTTATTGGCAAGGCGCAACCATGGCCTGTTTGCATGTGATTCGTGACTTAAGAGCCAAGGGCGGTGGGGTCTTTTTTACTGTTGATGCTGGCCCACAAGTCAAAGCGGTGTGTTTGCCAGGTCAGTCGTCTGTGGTTGCTGGCGCTTTGAGTAACATCCCTGGGGTGATCGATGTGACATGCACCCACCTAGGTCCCGGGGCGGAGATTTTGTGATCGAATGGCGGGCATCTGCACCCGGCAAGTTGGTCGTAGCGGGTGAGTATGCTGTTCTAGAGGGCCACCGGGCGCTGGGTTTGGCGGTCAATCGACGAGCCAGCGCGCGCTTGTGTCTCGATCACACGGGACCCAGTCAGCTAAAACTCGATCCAATCAGTCGCGAGTCCATTGATTGGCCTTTGGACAATCGAGGCAGGTCGCCCGTGCTTGCTCAGGCCATTGATCTGATCGCATCGGCATGGAAGCAGTGGGGCCCAAGCGGTTGTCTGGATTCTTTTTTTCTAGAAATCAATACGCGTGCGTTGTTTGATGATCACAACGCCAAGCTCGGCTTGGGATCATCTGCGGCCGTTGCGGTTTTATTGAGTGGACTGGCCCGTCAGTTGGCCAGAGAGCAGTCTGAAGGCCCTGAGTTTGTAGAGGGAACTGATACAGACGCTGAGCTCAGAGAGTGGCACCATCGTCTGTGGCGTTTGCATCAGGGCGGGCAGGGCAGTGGTCTTGATTTGGCCACGGCATTGACGGGTGGGTTGATCGCATACACCCAACCTAGCTCGAGTGACACCAACACCAATGCCCAAGCGCAATGGTCCTCACTCAACTGGCCCCAAGGTCTCTATGGGCTGGTGGTTTGGACGGGTGAGAGCGCGTCCACGCCCGACATGCTCACCGCCTATCGCGATTGGCGCTCACGCTCTCCTGAGCAGTTTGATGATGTGGTGGGTGGGCTTGGCCGGTGTGCCAATTCCCTGATAGAGGCGCTGCAGGCGGGTGATGTCGATGCCTTCATTGAGGGCTTCACCGATTACGGGGTCAGAATGGGTACAATGGGAGGCTTAATAGAACGCCCCATCGTCACTCCGGCGCATGCAGCCGTGGCTGAACTTGCTCGAAAGCACCACGTGGGCTACAAGCCTTGTGGCGCCGGTGGTGGTGACATTGGGTTGATGCTCAGCAAAGATGCGGAGCAATTGGTGCATTTGACGGGGGCCATTGAGGCCATGGGTATGTCGAGTATCGAGCTCGAAATCGATGCCAATGGCTGGGAGCTGGGCACTGGAGAGTAGAGGTGCGTTCAACAGCACGCGCAATCGCTAAAACGACGAAGAGAGCTTATATGCCATGACTGGGGACAAATCAAAGCCATTTCAGGCAAACGAGAGCAGCGACCAATCGCGCATTCCGAAGTTTTACAAAATGAGCGTGGCGGAGCGTGTTCGCACCGTGCATCATCACGGTTGGATTGACCAAAACGATTATCAAACGCTGCAAAGCGGTCGCCACACTTTGTCGGTGCAACTGGCTGACAAAATGATCGAAAACGTCATTGGCGTGATGGGCCTACCCGTTGGCTTGGGGCTCAATTTTTTAATCAACAAAAAAGATTATGTTGTGCCATTGGTGGTTGAAGAACCCTCCATCGTTGCAGCGCTGAGTTCAGCGGCCAAACTTGCTCGTGAGGCAGGCGGGTTTGAGGTGGAAAGCCAACGCCCGATGCTGATTGGCCAAGTGCAGATTGTTGATGTGCCTAACCCGCAAAAAGCCAAGACTTTGTTGCTAGAGAAAAAAGATGAGATTCTAAATCTGGCCAATAGCCTGCATCCCAAGATGATTGCTCGTGGGGGTGGCGCAAAAGATGTCGAAGTCCATATTCATCCCTCGCAAGGAATTGGTGGGGATATGGTGGTGTTGCATTTACTTGTTGATACCTGCGATGCCATGGGTGCGAATTTGGTCAACACCATGTGTGAGGGTGTGGCCTCTTTGGTTGAGACCATTGCCAAGGGGCGGGTGTTTCTTCGCATATTATCCAACCTCGCCGATCGCGCTTTGGTGCGTGCCAAAGTCAGAATCCCCACTGCGTTGCTGACTGGCAAGGGTTTTGATGGAGAACAGGTTCGCGATGGGATCATCGTGGCCAACGATTTTGCGCGCATTGATCCTTACCGAGCGGCCACGCACAACAAAGGCATCATGAATGGCATTGATGCGGTCGCTTTGGCCACCGGGAACGATTGGCGCGCCATTGAAGCGGGTGCGCATGCTTATGCGGCACGCGGTGGTCGTTACATGGCGCTGACTGAATGGTCCAAAGCGGACAACGGTGATTTGATTGGGCAACTTGAGGTGCCGATCAAAGTAGGCACCGTGGGTGGTCCTTTGCAGACCAATCCAACGGTTGCCCTCAATCTTCGATTGATGAAGACCCAAAGTGCGCGTGAGTTGGCCGAGGTCATGGGGGCTGTGGGTTTGGCCCAAACATTCTCAGCGCTCAGAGCTCTGGTGACAGAGGGCATCCAACAAGGGCACATGACGCTCCATGCGCGCTCTGTTGCCACGGCTGCGGGAACCCCGCCGGAGCTGTTTGACACGGTGGTGGATCGCTTGGTGGCCTCAGGTGAGATCAAGATCTGGAAAGCACAAGAGATCATTGAGAGTGTCCGCTCACAAACAGATCCGTCCATTCGGTTGGGCGCTGAGGCCAAGCCAGAGACCATGGAGGGAGAGCCTTTGGGGGCGGGGCATGGCAAGATCATCTTGCTCGGCGAGCACTCAGTCGTCTACGGACGTCGTGCGATTGCCGCACCGATTCCGCTGGCGATCCAAGCCCGCATTGAGGATCGAGCGCAGGGCGTGGAATTGATCATTCCGCGTTGGGGCATCGAGCAGCGTCTCGATTTGGCTGC
>CBFHIS010000001.1:0-35157 GCA_965655975.1 Wenzhouxiangella sp. | reverse complement strand
TAAGAACCCGCCTTCTTTCACACGATCCATTGCGGGCATGTTGGAGGCATTGGGGCTGAAAGGCCGCGCCTTGCGCATCGAGGTCTTCCCAAATGTGCCGCGTGCCATGGGGCTTGGTGGCTCCGCGGCGCTGGCGGTCGCGGTGATACGCGCACTCGATGCGCATTTTGAATTGGGGTTAGAGGATGAACGGGTCAACCAACTGGCCTTTGAATGTGAAAAGATCGCGCATGGCACTCCATCGGGCCTTGATAACACGCTGGCCACCTTTGGAGATTTCATGCTGTACCGAGCAGGGACAGAGCCCGAGCGACGTGTGATCATGCCACATAAGCCACTGCCATTGGTGATTGGAATGAGCGGTGTGGAAGGCTTAACCGCTAAAACAGTCGCGCGTGTCAGAGAAGCCTGGCAACGTAACCCAAGCTTGTATGAGCGTCTGTTCGATGACATTGATTCCTTGGTTGATCTTGGCCTAGATGCGTTGCAAAGTGGTGATTATGAGGGGCTGGGTGAGGTGATGAATGTCAACCAAGGCCTACTCAATGCCATGCAAGTCTCAACCCCTGAGCTTGAGGAGTTGATTCAAATTGCCAGAAACCATGGCGCTTTGGGTGCCAAGCTCACCGGCGGTGGGGGCGGTGGCTCGATCATTGCGCTGTGTCCCGAAGACAGTGTCAAAGTGGCGCGTGCGATGCGTGCAGCCGGCTACCACGCACTCGAGGTGGAGGTCGGCGGAGCGGGGGAGGCATGAACCACGCGGTGGTGTCATCAGACGACGAGGCGTTGATCCTTGTCAATTCTGAAGACGAAGCCATCGGATCCTTGTCAAAAGGCGCTTGCCATGATGGCGAGGGCGTCTTGCACCGTGCCTTCTCTGTGTTCTTGTTCGACCAAGACAACCGTTTGCTGGTGCAGCAACGTGCCCAAGCGAAGCGCCTATGGCCAATGTACTGGGCCAACAGCTGTTGCTCCCATCCACGGCTGGGGGAAGACATGGCCACTGCGACATCGCGACGCATCAAAGAAGAGTTGGGTGTTGAGGCAAGCCTTGATTTTGTTTATAAGTTTGAATACCACGCACGCTTTGGTGAGCTGGGTTCAGAGCATGAACTCTGCTCGGTCTATCTGGGCCGGATTGAGGCAGACTCGATTGAGCCCAATCCAACGGAAATAGCGTGCACTCGCTGGTTGCGGGCTACCGAGGTGGATGCTTGGATGGCACAGAGCGCAGTGACCGATGCCATTGCACCGTGGTTTCGGATGGAGTGGTCGGAGCTTCGAGTGGGGCGTCCGACGGCTCTGGCTGCGTTTTTGGCCGGCTAAGCCAAGTTCAAAGATCTTCAGGCAAGGCGATCTTGAAGCCTAGGCCTTGGACCGTATGTAAAAGCTTGGTTTTATAAGGCCGGTCTAAGGACTTTCTCAAGTTATACATGTGGGAGCGCAGTGTGTCCGAATCGGGCAACATGTCGCCCCACAATTCATTTTCTAACTGTTCGCGTGTCACCAGGCGGGGCGACTCACGCATCAACACTTTGAGTATGCGCACTGAGGTGGGCGAGAGGTTGAGACGTTGCCCTTCCCGTTCGACTCGCATGGTTCTGGGATCAAACACCAAATCCCCGACTTTCATGGCACCATCGGAGACTTCACCGCGAGCACGGCGGATCAGTGCTTTGATTCTCATTTCCAATTCTTGCATGGCAAATGGCTTGACCAAGTAGTCATCTGCGCCCGCTTCGAAGCCAGTGACTTTGTCTTCGAGTTGATCGCGGGCGGTGAGCATCAATACCGGTGTTCCATCGCCACGCTCCCGAATCTGCTTGCAGACTTTGATGCCATCAACTTTGGGGAGCATCAGGTCCAAGACAATCAGGTCGTATTTGTTTTCTTCTAACAGATTGAGGGCAATTGAGCCGTCGGCAGCAAAGTCCATGGCATAGCCACAGTTTTCTAGATAGTCACCCACGCTTGCTGCGAGATCGGTGTGGTCTTCAACCAATAAGATCGTGATGTGAGAGTCTTGCTCGCTCATGCGGTCGTGCTCCTAGCGCTTCATGGAGTTGAAGAACTCCTCATTGGTTTTGGTGACTTTCAGTTTGTCGAGCATGAACTCAATGGCTTGTGCTTCATCCATGGGTTGTAAGATACGCCGCAGAATCCAGGCCTTTTGTAGGGTGTCATTGCCCACCATTAATTCTTCTCTGCGGGTACCAGAGCGGTTGATGTCGATGGCAGGGTAGGTCCTCTTTTCAGCGATCTTGCGGCTTAAGTGGATCTCCATGTTGCCCGTGCCTTTGAACTCCTCATAAATGACTTCGTCCATTTTTGAGCCCGTATCGACCAAGGCCGTTGCAATGATCGTCAGGCTGGCACCACCCTCAATGTTTCTGGCGGCACCAAAAAAGCGCTTCGGGCGCTGCAGGGCATTGGCGTCAACGCCACCGGTCAACACCTTGCCAGATGAGGGCACGACGGTGTTGTAGGCCCGCGCCAGGCGGGTGATGGAGTCCAACAAAATGATGACATCGTGTTTGTGCTCCACCAAACGTTTGGCGCGTTCGATGACCATATCAGCCACCTGGACATGCCGCGTGGCGGGTTCATCAAAAGTTGATGAGATGACTTCTGCATCCACACTTCGTTGCATTTCAGTCACTTCTTCCGGGCGCTCATCAATTAACAAGATGATCATGTGCGCTTCGGGGTTGTTCGCTCGAATGGCACTGGCAATGGATTGGAGCATCATTGTCTTACCCGCCTTGGGTGGGCTAACAATCAGGCCTCGTTGGCCTTTGCCGATTGGCGCAATCAAATCAATCACCCGGCCCGTGATGTCCTCCGTCGAGCCATTGCCTCGCTCTAAAAGCAACTGCTCCCGAGGGAATTCTGGGGTTAGGTTTTCAAACAGAATTTTGTTTTTGGCAAACTCTGGCTTATCGAAGTTGAGCTCCTCGACTTTCAGTAGCGCAAAGTAGCGCTCAGAATCTTTCGGTGGTCGAATTTTCCCCGAGACCATGTCACCTGTTCTGAGGTTGAAGCGTCGGATCTGGGAGGGAGAGACATAAATGTCATCGGGCCCTGCCATATACGAGGCTTCAGCAGCGCGCAAGAAGCCGAAGCCATCTTGGAGTATTTCCAAGACGCCATCACCATAGATTGATTCTTTCTTGCGTGCTTTGGCTTTTAAAATGGCGAAAATAACATCTTGTTTGCGAGAGCGGCCAATGTTTTCGATGCCGAGCTCTTCAGCCATTTCGAGTAATTCTTGGACGGATTTTCTTTTGAGTTCTGTGAGGTTCATGGATTTGTCACGGGAAGGTTGGGAAATGATACACACCACCGCAGGGATCTGTCCGACTGGTCGGAGATGTACCTAAGGTTTGAGTTAATTGTTCTGTTCGGATTATGTGGGAAACCGGGTTGCTTCTACCAACAACCTGAGCCTACGTTAGCACTTTTTCATCAGGCCGTCTAGTCCAAGTTGTTGTTTAATTCAAGTTGACTTGGGCAAAGGGCACTGGCCCTTGCCCAAGCCTTGATTCATTTACACTGGATTCGTCTAACTTAAAAATTGTTTAAATGGTGGCTTCAACAAACTCTTTGAGCGCTGATTTTGTCATCGCCCCAACTTTGGTGCCTTGATGCTCGCCATCTTGAAAGATCATTAAAGTGGGGATGCCACGGATCTTGAATCGGTTCGCTACTTGTGGATTCTCGTCAATGTTGACTTTTGCGATGGTCAGTTTATCCCCGTACTCATTGGCCAACTCATGTAGAATCGGTTCAATCATCTTGCACGGGCCGCACCATTCAGCCCAATAATCAACCAAAACTGGGCCGTTGGCATTGATGACCACCTCATCGAAGGTGCTCTCAGAGACATGAACTAGGTTGCCGCTCACAGTGACAGTGCTCCTGAATATAGGGTAAACAATGAACTTTAAACACATGGTAACGGATTTGGTGCGCTCGTGCGTGAGCCGAGTATCAAATTTGATCCAAAAAGAGCCAATTCTCGAAAACACCACAGGCGCTAAAGCCCCCTCAACCACCGCGCCAGAGGCCAGCGCTGAGGCGACCAAAGCGCCTTCAAAAGCAAAGCCCTCCGCAGAGACGGTGTTGAGTGAGGTGGCTTTTTCGCAGTTTGATCTTGACCCCCGAATCAGGCAAGGGCTGGCTGATGCCAAATTTGAGTTGTGTACACCCATTCAGGCCAAAACACTCCCATTGGCCCTGGAAGGTCGAGATGTGCTCGGGCAAGCTCGGACGGGAACAGGCAAAACGGCGGCTTTTTTGCTCGCGGTCTTTAATCAGTTGCTCAAACAAGAATCTGACAAACAGGGTCGCAATCCCCGAGCCATCATCATCGCGCCTACGCGCGAGTTGGCGATACAGATCCATAAGGATGCGGCGGTCTTGGGGCGCCATACCGGCTTGAATACGCTCCTGGCCTACGGGGGCGTGGACTATCAGCTGCAAAAAGATGCCATCGCTGAAGGGGTGGATATTTTGATTGGTACCCCAGGGCGCTTGATTGATTTCTTAAAACAAAACATCTATGACCTCAAGTCGATTGAGGTGGCTGTGTTGGATGAAGCGGATAGGATGTTTGATCTGGGCTTCATTGCCGACATTCGGTTCATGTTCCGCCGCATGCCACCCCCAGGCAGTCGCCAATCGCTGATGTTCTCTGCAACGTTTCCCCTCAAGGTGACCGAGCTTGCTTATGAGCACATGAAAGATGCAGAGACCATTCGCATTGAAGAAGAGCAAATGACCACCGAGCGGGTGACGCAGGTTGTCTACTACCCAGCCAATCGTGAGAAATTGCCTTTGCTGGTTCAGCTTTTAAAAGAGAGAACATCAGCCCACACGATGGTCTTTGTCAACACTCGCCATGCCGCCGATTTGGTGGCTCGGACCCTCACGGCCAACGGCTTGAACACGGCCATGTTGGCCGGCAATGTGCCCCAGGTGAAGCGACAGAAATTGTTGGGCAAGTTTCACGATGGCGAAATTGATGTCATGGTCGCCACCGATGTGGCGGCTCGAGGGCTTCACATTCCTGATGTCTCGCATGTCATCAACTATGATTTGCCACAAGATGCGGCCGATTACGTGCATCGGATTGGTCGGACAGCGAGGTTAGGCGCCTCGGGAGACGCGATTAGTTTTGCCTGTGAAGACTATGCGTTTTATCTGCCTGAGATTGAGGTCTACATCGGTCTGACATTGCCCGTGGTGAACCATGACCCGGATTCTTTGCCGACTTTGCAACGCCCCGCGCCGCGTAAACCCTCCTCCGGCCACAAAAAAAGCCGCTCGAAGCATTCGGGGTCGAGACGCCGAACTCAGTGATGGCGCTTCGTCTGGTTCGGGGTTTGTGCTAATCTCAAGAGCATTTCTCATTGGCTTAGTTGGACTGTTCGATTGATTAATGTGGGAGCCCGCTTGATGACTGCAACTTCGCTGGGATGGGCCAGCCCCATCACGCGCCGCATGCCGACTTGGCTGGCCATTGCGCTGGCTTTGATGGCCGCTTGGTTGCTGGTCCGCCTCGTGTGGCTCGTTGTCGCGGGGCCAACGCTACCCATCGGCTCGCCCGGCACCCAAGGGGCTCGTTTGGACAATCAAGGTGTCAGCTCGATGGTGCGGACATCTTCTGCAAATCAGCCCGATTGGAGCCAGTTTTTTGGCGAGCGGTCAAGCACTCGACGCGCCGCGCTGGATCGGCTACCAGTGGACCAGAGCGCGTTGATCTTGGTTGGTGTGGTGGCGCCTTCTGTCACGGCGTCCAATCAAGATCAATCTTCTGGTTACGCCATGATCAGAGGCACAGGCTCGGGTGATCGGCTGTACCGAATCAATGACACCCTCCCCGATGGGCGGCGCATCGCAGAGATTGCTCTGGATCGGGTGGTTTTGGCCAGTGCTGGCCGTGAAGAGGTCTTGGTCTTGAAAGACCGCAACTCGGGTCAGATGGGAGAGTCTTCGTCGCAAACAACCGCACGCGGGCTTGAAATGGATGATGAACAGGCAGAACCTGTGCCTCGGGGCATTGGCATTGGATCGCTGGGCGGCATGGGGCGCCAGCTCCAGGCAGGCCAGGATAACTTGGGCGCTGGTGGGGTTGGCTTGACGCCTGTGAGAGGTGGCGGGTATCGCTTGCGACCTTCACCCGAGGCGCGTTGGTTCGCAGCCGCTGGTTTGCAAGTTGGCGATGTCTTGGTGGCCCTAAATGGTAGACCCATTGAGACAACCCTGGAATCCGCACCGGATCTGGAGGCCATGGTGATGCGCGTGCTGCAAGGTGAGCGCGTGTCAGTCACCATAGAGCGCGCCGGACAAGAGATCACGCTGCAGCCCACCGTCGAGGATCTGCGCGCTGTCATCAATCAAAGGATGCAACCACAACAATGAGTGCAATAATGAGTAGATTTCGGTTGAGCCACGGGCTCAGAGCAAGTCTTGGCGTTTTCCTGGTGACTGTCCTGGTGGCGGTCTCGAGCAGTGCTTGGGCACAATCCAATGATCGGCACGTTTTAAATTTCACAGACGCCGATATTCGAACCGTCATCGCAGCGGTTTCAGAGATGACGGGTCGAACTTTAGTGATCGATCCGCAAGTGGCGGGCCGAGTGACCGTCTTGTCGCAAGAGGGGCTCGACAACGAGGCGGTCTATGAGGTCTTTTTATCGATTCTGGCTGTGCATGGGTTCAGCGCCATTGAAGACGACCGTTTGACCCGCATCGTTCCAGATGCCAAAGCCAGACAGGATGGGCGGGTGCCAGTCGACGCCATGCGGGCCTCAGGCGATGAGCCGGTGACCTCGATTATTTCAATGGAGCACATCCAAGCCAGTGAGGTGGTGCAGTTGCTTCGGACCTTGGTTCCTCAGTCCGCCTACCTTGCTCATCATGTGCCCTCCAATGTGCTGATTTTGTCTGATCGAGCAGCAAGCGTTCGTCGCATTGAGTCCATTGTGTCGCGCCTTGATGCCAGAAGCGACCAAGAATTAGAGCCCATCGTGCTGGAGCATGCCGATGCCGCTGAAGTGGCTGATCTAATCGCTCGTCTCTATCCAGATGCCAGTCAAGATCAAGCCGTTGCCGATGAACGGACCAACACGATCATTTTGGCAGGTGACCCGGCCAGGCGCCTGCGTCTAAAAACCCTGATTGCGCATTTGGATACACCTTTGTCCACCGATGGACGAACACAGGTGGTGTACCTGCGCTATGCAACTGCCAAGGATCTGGTCTCAGTGTTACGAGATATGTTGCCCGGCTCTGATGAGTCTGGTGCCAACGAGGTGAGGATTCAGGCGCATGAGTCGACCAATGCCCTGGTCGTTACAGCGACACCCTCTGTTTTTCGCACAATCGAATCGGTGATCAAGCAGCTCGATATTCGCCGAGCACAAGTGCAGGTCGAGGCCATCATTGCCGAAGTGGCTGTTGATGTGAGCCAAGAGCTTGGCATCCAATGGCAAGCGTTTGCCTCCGGTGATTCGGGGTTGTTTGGCGGCACCAATTTCCAGACCGGTGGCAACAACATTTTGACCTTGAGTGGAGCGGCTGGGCAGGCCGGTGAAGGCGCGCAGTTAACCTTACCTGGCCAAGGTCTGAATGTGGGCTATGTGCGAGGTCGGTCTAGTCTCCTGGGTCTGGAGATACTAGAAATCGGCGCTCTGGCCCGAGCACTCAGTCAGGATGCCAATACCAACGTCTTATCCACACCTTCGATTGTTACGATGGACAACCACCCCGCCAACATTAATGTTGGGCAAGAAGTGCCGTTTGTCTCTGGCAGTTTCTCAGCCCAAGGTGTTGCCACATCGGATGGACAAATCAATCCGTTTCAGACCATTGAGAGAAAAGAGATTGGCATCAAGCTCAACGTCACCCCACACATCAACGAGGGTGATCAAGTCATGTTGGCGATTGAGCAGGAGGTCTCAACGCTCGCGCCGTCGGCCGGTGCGGTGGATCTGATCACCAACAAACGCACCATCTCAACGCGTGTGATGGTGCCTGATGGCGCCATCTTGGTATTGGGTGGTTTGACCACCGAGGATGTCCAAGAGCGTTTGGAAAGCGTGCCTGGCTTGGGTAGCATCCCGCTGCTTGGGGAGTTTTTCAAGTACCGCCGCAACAGCAACGTCAAACGCAATTTGATGGTTTTTATACGGCCAACCATATTGCATGATGACAACGTGCTTGACGAAGTCACAGGAAGAAAATACTCCAGCATTCGTGAGGCGCAGCTTGAAAACATCGAGCGCGCGCAAACGCTGAGCCCCGCTAAGAAAGCGCCTTTGTTGCCCGAGTGGCACGACTTCTTGCAGCAACCCCCGCCCGATGAGCGCTGAGTATCGCCCAAGTTATCGTTTTGCCCGTCGGCGTGGAGTCACCGTCGTCGCTGATGCAGATGGCGCATGCGCCGTGGTTGTTCGATCGCCAGCGGATCTCGCAGCTGTCCAAGAAGTACTGCGGCATGTTGGGGAATCCAGCAAGATCGAAACGTTGGAGGCCGACGCCTATGAGGAATTGATTGCCAAACTCTACGAGGCAGGAGATGAAACCGCACAACAGGTGGTGGATGATCTTGGCGAGGACTTGGACCTCGCCCAATTGGCCGATGATCTGCCTCAATCGGCGGACTTGCTTGAAAGCGAGGACGATGCCCCCATCATTCGCTTGATCAATGGGGTGTTGACCCAAGCTCTGCGAGAGGGCGCGTCGGACATTCATTTTGAGCCTTTCGAGCAACGTCTGAGTATTCGATTTCGGGTGGATGGTGTTTTGCATGAGGTGATGTCACCAAGCCGCACCTTGGCCGGCTTGATCGTGTCACGGCTCAAAGTGATGGCGCAATTGGATATTGCCGAAAAGCGGGTCCCGCAAGATGGTCGCATGGGGTTGAGGGTCGCGGGGAGATCGGTCGATGTCCGAGTCTCTACATTGCCTTCTAGTCATGGTGAGCGAGTCGTGTTGCGGCTGTTGGATCAACAGGCAGGCCGATTGGATCTGACTGGTCTCGGAATGTCAGATGTGTCGCAACATACAATGCAACAACTCTTATCGCGGCCGCACGGCATCTTGTTGGTCACCGGGCCGACTGGGTCTGGTAAGTCCACCACCTTATACGCATCGATCATGCAGCTCAATGACCGCAGCAGAAACATCATGACGGTTGAAGACCCCATTGAATATGATCTCGATGGAATTGGCCAAACACAGGTCAATCCCAAAGTCGATCTCACATTCGCACGGGGCTTAAGGGCAATATTAAGACAGGATCCCGATGTGGTGATGGTGGGCGAAATCCGTGATGTGGAAACCGCTCGTATGGCAGTGCAGGCCTCATTGACCGGGCACTTGGTGCTATCAACCCTCCATACCAACACTGCGGTGGGTGCGATCACGCGACTGGTGGATATGGGCATTGAGCCTTTTTTATTGGCCTCTAGCTTGGTGGGTGTGGTCGCACAGCGGCTTGTGCGTGTGGTTGATCCGAGTCAGTGCGAGCAGGTCAGTATCGACCCGCAGGCGCTTGGTTTGAGCGATCAAGCACCAACTGAATCGGCAATTCACGCGCTGCGCCCCAGAGAGGGATTGGCAGCGGGTGAGACAGGGTATCGGGGTCGAACAGGCATCTATGAAGTGGTGGGTGTCAATGATGCACTGCGTCAGGCCATTCATGACCAGGCCAGTGAGCATGCACTTGAGCAGATCGCTCGGGCGCATTCACCGAGTATTTTAGAAGATGGCCTGGATAAAGTGGCGCGGGGCATCACCTCAGTAGAAGAGGTCTTGCGTGTGACCCGCAGTGCCTAATCGAGACATCTAATGGCTGCATTTGAATACCAAGCCTTGGACGGAATCCAGCGCCTCAAAAAAGGCGTGATTCAGGCCGATACACCTCGCCAAGCGCGAGCGTTGCTGAGAGACGATGGCCTGATCCCACTGGAAGTCCAAGCGGTGGCCGTGTCGAACCGTGTGGCTCGCTATTGGGGGGCGGGGCGTGAACGCACCTTAATCTTGCGTCAGTTGGCCACACTTCTAAAAGCTGGCATGACACTTGAAGAGGTGTTGACGGTGCTAACCGACCAGGCCGACCGCGTAGCCACCAGAAGAGTCATGGGCGCTATTCGGGCACGTGTGTTGGAGGGGGCGAGTTTGTCTCGTGCGATGGCCGAGCACCCAGGTTTGTTCCCTAGGCTGTACTCTGCCTCGGTCGCTGCTGGTGAACGGACCGGGCAGTTAGAGGCGGTGCTGGCTCAATTGGCCGATTATGCGCACAGCCGCGAGAACATGGGTCGAGGCTTGGGTTTGGCGTTGGTCTATCCTGGCCTATTGGCGTTGATCGCCTTGGCGGTGGTCACCGCTTTAATTGGGTTTGTGGTACCGCGAGTCGTCAATGTATTTGACCAGGCTGGTCATACATTGCCATGGATCACGCGCTCTTTATTGGCCTTGGCCGATCTCTTGGGACGGTTTGGGTGGCTGGGCGCGTTGTTCATCATCGGGCTCCTATTTTTGGTGGTGATCACGCTGAAAAAGCCTGAGATGCGGTTGAGGTTTGATCGCTGGTGTTTGAGTTGGCCGATTGTTGGGTCCCTGTTCAAAGCCCAACAGACGGCTTTGTTGACCCGCACGTTGGCCATCCTCACAGGCAGTGCGGTGCCTTTGGTGGAGGCTCTGGGCGTCAGTGGTTCCGTCCTTGGTAATCGAGCCGCCAGCAAAGACATTGAGCAGGTGGCCAAAAAAGTCAGTGAGGGGGTGTCTTTGTCAAAAACACTAGAACCGATTGATTGGGTCTCTGGGATTGCCAAGCGCCTGACCCACGCGGGTGAAAAAAGTGGTGAGCTGGCGCCCATGTTGGAGCAGTCGGCTGAGATCGAAGAACGCGCTTTGGCCTCAGTGCAATCGGTGGTGCTGTCTGTGATTCAGCCGTTGATGATTTTGTTGGTGGGTGTGGTCGTTCTGTACATTGTTTTGGCCATCATGCTGCCCATATTGAACATGAGTCAGCTACTTGGTGGGTCATGATTCAATTCGACCGAGTGGCAAAACAATATCCAGGGACGGGTTTGGCGCTGAGCGATGTGAGTTTTACTCTAGATCGGGGACAGATGGCTTTTTTAACGGGGCATTCTGGTGCCGGAAAGTCGACTTTACTAAAATTAATCGCCCTCCTAGAGCGCCCAACTCGAGGTCAGGTTTTGTTTGATGGGCGCAATGTCTCAAAACTATCCACACGCCATGTGCCCTATCTCAGGCGTCAGATCGGGGTCATTTTTCAAGACCATCGCTTGCTCTCAGATCAGCGGGTATTTGACAATGTGGCATTGCCTTTGGTCATTGCTGGTGTTAGCTATAGCGAGATCAAACGAAGGGTTCGCGCAGCGCTGGACAAAGTCGGGCTACTGGACAAAGAACGGCTCTATCCGTCGATGCTATCGGGAGGGGAGCAACAACGGGTGGGCATTGCCCGAGCCATCATTGCCAAGCCTGCTGTTTTATTGGCCGATGAGCCCACTGGCAACCTAGACCCAGAGCTCTCCGCACAACTCATGCAGTTTTTCGTCAACCTCAATGAGCTCGGCGTCACGGTCTTGGTTGCCAGCCATGATGTGGATTTAATTGCCCGTCTAAACAAGCCAGTGTGGGTGTTAAAGGAGGGGTCTCTGGCTCATGGCTAGGTCACGAAAGAACAGACGCAAAGCAGAAAGTGTGCGCCGGTTGGCCTCAAAGGGTGATGGCTTCCGGGCCTGGTTTAGGCATCACGGCTATAGCTTTTTTTCATCGCTCGGTGAGCTGATCAGGCGCCCGGTCAGCGCTGCTATGACCGTTGTTGTACTGGGTTTGGCGCTGACCTTGCCGCTGGGGCTTTTTTTGGTGGTTGGGCAAGTAAGCCAACTGACTCAAGACATTGATCGGTTCAACGGCTTGTCTGTGTTCCTGGATGGTGGACTGAGTGAAGACGAAGTGATGCGCTTAAGTTCTGAGCTGAGCACATGGCAGGGGATCATTGCGGTCGATCCGATTAGTCCAGAAGAAGGGCTGAGCGAGGCTTTGGGCCACTTGGGTGTGGTGGGCACAGGTCTTGGGCCAGAGGACAACCCGCTTCCATGGGTGCTTGAGGTGAGTCCTGATTTGGAGGCGGAATTGGCGGTGCTGTCCAATGCGTTGATGGAAACACCGGGCGTGGCTCAGGTGATCATTGATTTGGCTTGGCTCGAACGATTGGATCTATTGATCGAATTCGGCGAGCGGATTGTTTATGTGGTCGGGGTCTTATTGTTACTCGCCTTTTTGTTTGTCATTGCTCATTCCATTCGCATGGAGGTTCATCATCGGCGTCACCAAATCGAGGTGATGGCCTTGGTGGGCGCAACACCTGGATTTATACGGCGGCCGTTTTTGTACTCTGGCTTTTGGTTTGGGGTGAGTGCAGCCGCTTTGGCTTTGGTCTTTGTGTTCCTGGCGAGTTGGGGGATTTCTGAGCCTTTGCAGGGTCTCTCCGAGTCTTACCAAATCACGTTGGTGCCTGAGGCGCCCTCCGTCGGTGCAAGCATTGGTTTGATCCTTGGGATGGGTTGTGTGGGAATCCTTGGTTCTTGGGTGGCGGTGAGCCAGCAGCTTTCGGGTGTCTGGGCCAGCGATTAGCGCAATCTGGCCCGCATTTTCTACTGCACTATTTCAGCAGTCACTCGCTTCATCTCTGCCAAAGAACTGATGCCGTCCATCACATGATTGGTAGCGGCCGTTCTAAGATCAATCCAACCTGTATCGAGATCACTTGAGGTCAGTGCCTCAGGGGAGCGCGCACGAAGCAACGTTTGTCTGAGTCCCTGCGTGATGGGCAGGGTTTCGAAAACACCCACTCGGCCGAGGTAGCCAGAGCGGCATTTGCTACAGCCTACGGCTCGATAGATCTTTCCGGATGCTTGCCCGGCTTGACTCAGCAACTGAGTGGCAGCGGGGCCATCGTCGGGTTGTTTGCAATGATGGAGTCTTCGCATCAAAGATTGAGTTAACACCAATCGCAGGGCGCCCACCAAATCAGGTGTGGTGATGCCCAAGTGCCTTAGTCGTGTCAGTGTGGCCAAGGCGGTGTTGGTGTGTAGGCTAGAGAAGACCAAGTGTCCGGTTTGTGCCGCCTCAACGGCCATTTTTGCAGTGACTGCGTCTCTAATCTCCCCGATCATTAAGACATCTGGGTCTTGTCGCAGGAAAGTTCTTAGCGTGTTGGCAAAGCCCAAGCCAATCGCCTCATGGCATTGGACTTGGTTCACGCCAGGCAAGGTCATCTCGATGGGGTCTTCGATGGTCGAGAGATTGCGGTGGGCTGTGTTCAGGGCCTGCAAAGCAGCATACAGCGTGACGGTCTTGCCCGAGCCGGTGGGCCCAGTCACAAGCACCATCCCCCACGGGTGTTCAATGGCATCAGTGAGTTCTTGGTACTGGTTCTCGAGCATGCCCAATTGGTGAAGCGCAGGTAGAGAGCTGAGATGATCAATGTGCCTTAGAACGAGTTTTTCACCAAACAGCGTCGGACACGATGAGACACGGAACTCATGCGCTTGGTCGCCCTTTGCGCTCAGCTTTAAGCGTCCATCTTGGGGCAGACGTTGTTGGCCGATGTCTAGGCCAGCCAAAATCTTTATGCGGGCAGTGATGGCATTGGCTTGGGTGCGTTCGACCACTCGGTGTTCGTGCAGCAATCCATCAATGCGGAGCCGAATCTTGAGGCCATCTTGATGCGGTTCGATATGCACATCCGATGCCCGTTTGGTCATGGCATCGGAGAGGATTTGTTCAACAACGCCGGTGGCCGATGATGAGGCTGAAGGAGACACTTAACGTCATACCTTCATCATTCGATTAGAGCGGGCTGAACCATTGCATGATGGCCTCGCCCCAAAGCAAAGCCACCCAACCCGCAAACGCCAAATAAGGGCCAAATGCAATGGGGATGTCTTTGCTTTGTTTGTATCTGGCCATCATAAACAGGGCGGCTAGGGTACCCAGCAGTGAGCCCACAAATAAGATAAAAGGCAACAAGGCCCAGCCCACCCAGGCGCCCAAGGCTGCCAAAAGTTTGAAATCCCCAAACCCCAGGCCCTCTTTGCCCGTCAACCAATAAAAGCCATGAAAGACCAGCCACAGACTGCCATACCCGGCTACCGCACCATAGATGGCATCGACTGGGGTCGCAAAGGCAGACCAGCTGGCATTGGTGATCAGCCCAAGCCACAAGAGTGTGAGGGTCAAAGAGTCGGGCAAGATTTGGTGCTCTAAATCAATCGCTGTGGCGGCGATTAAATAACTGGTGGCCACCAAGGCCATCAAGCTGGGCCAAGTCAGACCGAGTTGCCAGACAACCAGCATCCACAAAACGGCGGTGATTCCCTCAATGATGGGATAACGAAGGCCAATGTCGGCTTGGCAAGTTCGGCAGCGACCTCGCAACAACAGCCAAGAAATGAGTGGGATGTTGTCATGCCAAGCGATGGTTTGGTGACAGCTCATGCAGAATGAGCGAGGCCAAATTAGGTTCGGCGGTGGCGTTCTATCACTCTCACCACTGTGGTGGTAGATCAACAAATTGGGGAGCCTAACAATGACGACGTTTAAGAAGCTCCCAATGATGAGCCCAAAGACTCCAGCGAGGACAACATGGGCTGTGGGGCCTAAGCTTATCCAAGCTTCGATTGCAGAGTCATTCATCGCCACGTGTTCCTTATTTTTCGCCTACATCATGACATCGGTCATCTTAAAAATGGGCAGATACAAGGCAATCAATAGCCCACCGACCATCAGTCCGACTGCGACCATCATAAACGGTTCCAGCAGCTTAGATAATTGTTGTAGACGAATGTTGACTCTGGCTTCTAAGATCTCGCTCACACGACCCAGCATGAGAGAGATTTGTCCAGACTGCTCGCCGATCAAACACAGATGCACCATCAATGGGTCAAAGGAATGGGTGGCTGAGAGTGCCTCGGAGAGTGACTGGCCCCGACGGATCTCTGCTGCCACCTGCTCAAGCGCTTGCCGGTGTTGGCTGTGGTGACTGGCTTGAATGGCCAAATCCATCGCTTGTGTTAATGGCAGGCCCGCACCCAAAAGGGTGGACAGTATTTGACTGGTTTTGGCTGCGCGCTGCTGTCTAAGCACTGCCCCTAACAAAGGCAATTGATCTCCCCAGCGATCCAAGCGTTTTTTCGTTGGCTGATGGTGCCGATACAACACCAAGAGCGAAGCAATGCTCAGGCCAGCGAGCAACAAGGCTGGCCAGCCAGATGATTTGAGGAGATTGGATAGGCCAATAACGATCTGAGTGGGTGCGGGTAGAGCGGCGCCAAAGCCATTGAACAGCGACTGAAATTGAGGCACGACCCACCAGAGCAATACGCCAGCAACCGCCAAGGCGATGACGAAGATCCCCGTTGGATAGGCGAGCGCTTGGAGTAGTTTCTCACCGAACGCTTGCCTATTTTTTAGATCAGTCACCAATTGCCCCAAGACTGTTGCCAGCGTGCCCGAGGCTTCCCCTGCTGCCACCAACGACTGGATGGATGGGTCAAATTGATGGTCCAAGCGTGCCATGGCTTGCGCCAAAGACTGGCCTTGACCCACACCATGAATTAAGCGCCGGCTGACCTCCACTGCACTTGGATGAGACTGAGTGGATTGCAGCAAATGGAGGGCATCCATCAGCGACACCTTGGCTTCAAGCAAGAGACTCAATTGGTCTAAAAGCGCCAGTACCTGGGTGGGTCCTAACCTGCTTATTGTCGACCTAGGCGCCATCATTCAAGCAACTCTCAGGTCGGAATCGATCCGGCAGATCGCTGCGGCAGACCCATCGGCCCTGGCTGCCTTCTCGGTCGAGCCTCAGCTCAAAGTCGGCAATGCGCGGACTGCCCTGTAAGATGCAAACAAGTCCGCCGTCACCGGTCTCTTCATCGGGGCTGGTGAGGGTCATCTCACAGCGATTGGTGGTGGCGGTTGCGCCTTCGCTTTCCAAGCCCAGGTCATTCAAATCAAATGAAGTGACGCCACGCAGGCTGAAATCCTCATATGCTGAGGTCAATGACCGAAGCTCTGAAAGTCCACCCATGACATGGGAGCGAGCGACTTGGTCTTGAAAGCCTGGAATGGCGATGCTGGCTAAGACCGCAATAATCACCAAAACAATCATCAGCTCCACTAGGCTAAACGCCTTTTGTCGGGGGCGGGTCTGATCCGCAAACAATGTTCTCATGGTCTACCTCTCTATCGGTTGATGGTTTGTGGGATCAATAGAGATGCAAAAACCATGCCAGTTGAGCGGGCCTGCAAAGCTCGGCATGAAAGTGAGGGCTTTTGGGCTAGAGCAACAATTTGTGTCAGAGCAGACCCAAATTCGTCATCTATTCAGAGGGTGATCAGGTCACCGAGTGGGGTGACGAATGATCGAGTAAATGGCTTACCAAATGGTGAGCTTGCTCAAAATCTCTGCGAGCAAAAGGGCGACGATGAAACTTGGAACGGCTTGGCCAAGCGTGGCTTGTGTGAGGTGTCGGTAACTCTCAAACATCAACCAAATCATCCAAGCCATACAGGCGAGCAATGGCAGGGACCAAGCCGTGAGCTCCAGCGCTGGAAGTAAATATCTTGCGGATGCCATGACCTCGTCAGGTCCGGCCGGGAGGGCGTTGACCATCTCAAAGGTCAGGGTCAGTACACGGTCCCCCACCCAAGGCAAGGCGAGATACGCGGAGGCCAAAGCCAACGGCCATCGGGCCATGAGTTGAAAGGCAAGCAATTGAGATGGGTTCACGGGCCGGCCAATGACGTGAGCGGCCACCCAAAAACATACGACAGCCCAAGCCAGATTGGTGAGGCCTTGGGCCAAGTTTTGTATCCAGCGCCCTGAGGGCTCGCCATCTAGGCCGCTGAGCACGAGAAAATGCAGGTCAAGCACGCCATCGGTGACCAAGCCACCCAGGGTGGCAAAGACAGCAGTGAGAATCAGGGCACAGCCACCCAAAAGCCAGGCTATTTTGGTGTTCAAGGCTTGACTGGGGTACAAGAGGGCTTGTTTCATTCTGAGATCTCACCAGTCCAGTCGCACACGACTTTGCCACACGCTCCTTGCTCCATCAACTCAAAACCCATCTCCCATTTGGTGATGGGTAGGTGGTGGGTCAGTACTTTGTGCAATGGGAAGCCAGTCAAGGTCATCTGGGTCATCTTGTACCAAGTCTCATACATGCGCCGTCCATAGATGCCATGCAATTCAAGGCCTCTAAAGATTATGGTGTCCCAATCCACACCTGTGCCTTTGGGCAAAATACCCAGCAAGGCCACGTGGGCGCCGTGGTACATGCAAGCCAATAGGTCATTGAAAGCTTGTGGATTGCCCGACATTTCCAAGCCAATGTCAAAGCCATCGATGTTGAGTTCGTGCACCACCTCAACAAGAGATTCTTTTTTTGCATTGACAGTCCGGGTCGCGCCCATCTCGCGAGCCAGGCCGAGGCGATAGTCATTGACATCGCTGACCACAATATGGCGGGCGCCCACATGCTTGGCAATACCGGCTGCAATAATGCCAATGGGTCCAGCGCCTGTGATTAAAACGTCCTCACCCACCAAGTCAAACTGCAAGGCACAGTGCGCGGCATTGCCAAAGGGGTCGAAAAAGGCCGCCAGTTCGGAGGGGATTTCGTCGGGAATGGGCCACAGGTTGGTCGCTGGCACCACCACATACTCTGCAAATGCGCCGTTGCGGTTCACGCCAATGCCTTCGGTTTTTGGGCATAGGTGTGGGCGACCCGCCCGGCAGTTGCGGCACATGCCACAGACCACATGGCCCTCGGCAGACACCCGTTGCCCCAGCTCATACCCCACCACGCCAGGCCCGAGCTTGGCAATGCGCCCCATAAACTCATGTCCGATGGTCAATGGGGCCTTGATGGTTCGAGCGGCCCATTCATCCCACAAGAAAATGTGCAGATCTGTCCCGCAGATCGCGGTTTTTTCAACTTTGATCAACACTTCATTGGGGCCAACGCTGGGAATGGGCACCGTCTGCATTTCAAGGCCTCTGCTGGCCTGAGATTTCACCAACGCCTGCATGGTCGCTGACATGTTGAGCCTCCTGATGGGGCGGGATCGTTGAAGAGGCGCCATTATATCAGTCGAATCTGTCAGAATATCCAAATGGCCAAATCCAAGACCCAATACAGCTGCCGATCTTGCGGGGCGAGCTTCCCCAAGTGGAGCGGGCAATGCCCGGATTGTGGCGCGTGGAACGCTTTGGAAGAGTCCCGAACGGCTGAAGCCAGTAAGGGACCAGCGGGTCGCGGTCATTGGGCCGGCGCCACGCCCAGCGATGTGGTGAGCCTCAGTGCGGTGCAAACCCAAAGCGATGAAGCGCGCATGTCCAGTGGGCTCAGCGAACTTGATCGCGTGTTGGGCGGCGGTTGGGTCAAAGGTTCTGTTGTGTTGCTCGGTGGCGACCCAGGTATTGGCAAATCCACCTTGTTGCTGCAGGTGCAAAGCGCGGTGGCTGAAAGCCATTCTGCCATGTATGTCACCGGCGAGGAATCGGCAGCGCAAGTGGCGATGCGCGCTCGGCGCTTGGGTCTCAATCCCGAGACTCTGATGTGTTTAACAGAGACCTCAGTGGAGACCATTTTGGCCACGGCTGAGGTAGAAAAACCCCAATTTATGGTGCTCGACTCCATTCAGACACTCTGGACTGAAGCGCTGCAGTCAGCGCCTGGTGCTGTGGCGCAAGTCAGAGAGTGCGCAGCGCGGTTGGTGCAATATGCCAAAACCACAGGATGTACCGTGGTTTTGGTGGGGCACGTGACCAAAGAGGGCGCTTTGGCGGGTCCGCGGGTGTTGGAGCACATGGTCGATGCGGTCTTGTATTTTGAGTCCGACTCTGGCTCGCGATACCGCTTGATTCGTGCGGTCAAAAATCGCTTTGGTGCAGCCAATGAGCTGGGGGTGTTTGCCATGACCGATACCGGTCTTAAACCCGTGGGCAATCCCTCTGCCATCTTCTTGCAAGGGCAAACCGAGCCGGCCGCCGGCAGCTGTGTTCTGGTCACCCGCGAGGGGACGCGACCTTTGCTGGTCGAAATTCAAGCGCTGGTGGCGCCATCGTCGATGTCCAACCCGCGCCGTGTGGCTGTGGGCGTGGACCCCAACCGCTTGGCGCTGATTTTGGCTGTGATGCACCGACACGCCGGCATTGTGATTGGTGACCAAGATGTCTTTGTTTCCGTCGCCGGTGGCATTCGGATCCACGAGACCGCCTCGGATTTGGCCATTGCCTTGGCGCTGCTGTCGTCTCTAAAAGAACGGCCACTGCCCAAGGGTTTGGTGGTGTTTGGTGAGGTGGGTTTGTCGGGCGGGCTTCGGCCGGTGTACAACGGGGAAGAGCGTTTGCGGGAAGCGGCCGGGCAGGGGTTTGACCAAGCCATTGTCCCAAAGGCCAATCTTAAAGGGGTCAAAGTCAAAATAAATGCATTGGGTTTCAATAATTTAGCCGATGCACTTCAATCAATTTAGACACTGGAATCACGCCTTTTAAATGAGCAGACGAAACGCCCGGCGCACGCGCAAATTGCCCGTTGAACCCATTTTGGCAGACATCCGTGACTTGGCCCACGATGGCCGTGGGGTGGGGCAGGTTGTGGTGGCTCACCCTGACAATGCCGAGTCATCCGGGTCCAATGATGCCGGCAAAACCGTCTTTGTGCACGGCGCTTTGCCCGGAGAGCGGGTCGAGGCGCGTTTGATCGGTCGCAACCGGCAATTTGATGAGGCGACAGTGACTGAGGTGGTGACACCCAGCCCGGATCGGATCACCCCAAAGTGCCAATGGTATGGGCAATGCGGGGGTTGTGCGCTGCAGCATATGGACCATGGGGCCCAGATTCATTGGAAACACAAACGACTGGTGGATAATTTAGAGCGCATCGGCCAGGTCACGCCAAAGCAATGGGCAGATCCTGTGGTGGCAGATGCCTGGGGCTATCGCCGTCGCGCACGTTTGAGTGTTCGCCATGTGCCAGGCAAGGGCCGCGTGCTGGTGGGGTTTCGGGAGCGACAAGGTCGGTTTGTGGCCGACATCGGTCATTGCGAGGTGCTCGATGGGGCTTTTTCGCATCAATTGGAGAGTTTGTCGGCATTGATGGGTGCGCTCTCCATCCCCAACGCCATTCCACAAATCGAAATTGCCGTGGGTGATGTGGGCGCGGCGTTGATTCTTCGACACCTCGAGCCATTGACCAGCGAGGATTTGATGACACTCAAACGCTGGTCAGATGCCAACAAGGTCGCCATTTATTTGCAGTCCAAGGGGCCTGATACGGTTTTTCGCCTCACTCCTGAGACACACGAGATGTATTACGAGGTGACCGATAAAAAGCTTAAGCTGCACTTTGGCCCGCAGCAGTTCATTCAAGTCAATGCCTCGGTCAACGAGCGCTTGATCGAGCGAGCACTCAATTGGTTGGGGATGGATCAAAGCCACCGGGTGTTGGATTTATTTTGTGGTCTGGGCAATTTCACCTTGC
Organism: Wenzhouxiangella sp.; assembly: GCA_965655975.1. Taxonomy (GTDB): domain Bacteria; phylum Pseudomonadota; class Gammaproteobacteria; order Xanthomonadales; family Wenzhouxiangellaceae; genus Wenzhouxiangella. The sequence continues at coordinate 14,560 of CBFHIS010000001.1, read as the reverse complement.
CGCTGGCCAAGCGCGTGGGTCAAGTGGTGGGTGTTGAGGGGGCAGCCGATTTGGTTGAAGCAGCACGCGCCAATGCCCGAGCCAACGGCATCGACAATGCCGAGTTTTTCGTTGCGGATTTATCCGAACCACCTGAGGGGCAGCCTTGGCTGTCTGCGCCTTTTGACGGGGTGTTGATTGACCCGCCCAGGTCAGGTGCCGAAGAAGTCTTATCGGTGATCGCTCAAAGTGGTGCCCAAAAAGTGGTCTATGTGTCCTGCAATCCAGCCACTCTGGCGCGTGATGCGGGCATTTTGGTCAACACCCATGGCTATGAGTTGATTGAAGCGGGCATTGCCGATATGTTCCCCCACACCGCCCATGTTGAATCCATTGCTTTATTTGAGCGACGAAAATGAGCGTACTCGGCCCGTTAATCGTTGGCTTTGAAGGTCTGTCTCTCGGCCCAAATGTCAAAAAGACTTTGCTGCATCCCTCGGTTGGGGGCGTGATTTTGTTTGCCAGAAACTTCGAATCGCCCGAGCAATTGCAGGCCTTGTGCCAGGAGATCAAGGCACTGCGTTACCCTGAATTGTTGATCAGCGTGGATCAAGAAGGCGGGCGTGTTCAGCGGTTTAAGGCGGGCTTTACACCATTGCCACCCCTGGCGCTGTTGGGTCGATGGTACGACAGCCACCCCGATCGAGCCTTGGATTTGGCTTACCGCCACGGACGCGTGATGGCGGCAGAAGTGCTGGCCCATGGCGTGGATTTGAGCTGGGCGCCGGTGCTTGATTTGTCTGGCATCAGCGGGGTGATTGGCAACCGAGCCATGGCGGAAAGTGCCCAAGCGGTGGTTGCTTTGGGTCGTCACTATATTGCGGGCATGCGCGATGCGGGCATGGTCGCTTGTGGGAAGCACTATCCAGGTCATGGATCGGTGGCGGCCGATACACATACCCAAGGCGTGATTGATTCGAGGCCATTGGATGACTTAGAGGTTGATGAGATGCCATTTCGAGCCTTGGCCAATGAGCTTTCATTGGTGATGATGGCGCATGTGGTTTATCCGGCGGTGTGTGACAAACCCGCCGGCTTTTCCGAGACCTGGATCAAGCAACGCTTGAGAGGTGACATTGGCTTTGAGGGTCTGGTGGTCTCCGATGATCTTGACATGGTGGGTGCCCATGGTGCTGGGCCACTCCCCGATCGTTTGAGTACCGCATTTGAAGCCGGTTGTGATTTGGTGCTGGTGTGTCAGCCCAGTTCGGTGGCTGAAGTCCTCAATGGGGACTGGCCCACACCGAATCCCACGGCCATGGCATCATTGACGGGTCGAGCCATGTTGAGTTTGGAAGAGCAGCTACAAGTCTCTGAGTTTCGGTTTTGGCGACAATCCTTGGCGCAGTTGGCACAGGAGCACACATGAATTTCACCATAGAGTCATTGAGCCAGTGGGTGGGTCTGCCGCACTGGGTGTTGCAAGCTTTCTTGATCATTTTGGCGGCTTTGCTGTTGGAAGTTGTCTACCGCAGTTTTGTGGCGCGACTAGATCGAATTGCTCAGAAAACAGAGCGCCTTTGGGACGATGCCATTGTTTATGCGGGCAAGCGGCCTGTGTCTTTGCTGATCTGGTGGCAAGGTTTGGTCATGGCGGCTCGAGTAATCAGCCCCAATACCCAAGCACTGGGCTTTGACGAAGCCTTCTTGGCGGCCTTGGGCCAGCTCGGGTTGGTGGTGGCGGCCACGTGGTTTGCCTTTAGGCTAACGACTGGGTTTGAGCGGGCTTTTGTCAACGAAAGACAGCGGCAACAAAAAGCTTTCGATATCACCACCGTGAGTGTGTTGGGACGGATTGTTCGCATCGCTGTTGTGCTCACCGGTGTCTTGACAGGGCTGAGCATTCTCGAAATTCCAATTTCTGGGTTTTTGGCAGCCGGTGGTGTGGGTGGTGTGGCAGTGGGACTGGCAGCCCGCGACCTGATCGCGAATTTTTTTGGTGGTTTGACGGTGTTTATGGATCGGCCATTTTCAGTCGGTGATTGGATCCGCTCGCCCGACAAAGAGATCGAGGGGACGGTGGAGGCCATTGGTTGGCGCATGACCACGGTTAGGAAGTTTGATAAACGCCCGATGTACATTCCCAATGCCACGTTTACGACCATCACACTCGAAAACCCATCGCGCATGACGCACCGCCGGATCTTTGATCACATTGGCATCCGCTACGATGATCAAGCCGTCATTGAGGGGGTCGTCAGCGACATTCGTGGCATGCTCATGGCACATGAGGACATTGCAACCGATCAGACCTTGATGGTGCACTTTAATGTCTACAATGCATCCTCGCTCGATATCATGGTGTATTGCTTTACCAAGACCAAAGACTGGGGGGAGTATCACCGAGTCCGAGAAAATGTTTTGCTTAGAATTGGCGCGATCATTGACCAGCACGGTGCCGAAATTGCCTTTCCCACACGAACACTCAAAGTCGAGCAGGCCGAAGCGTTGGCCAGAGAGCAGCAGCCCAATGGACCCACACAATGATTGATCACCCGCAGTGGCCTGACCAAGCCCGCTTGATTTTTGATGCCGACACCATAGCGGATGCATTAGATGCCCAAGCCGTTCGGTTGGCCAAGCGTTTGGAGGGGGCCGATGAGGTCACCTTGATGGCGTTGATGAATGGCGGCATGATCCCAGCAGCTGAGCTGATGAAGCGATTGTCTCTCCCGATGCGCATGGATTATGTTCATGCCACCCGGTATCGCGAAGCCAGAAGCGGTGGAGAGCTCGACTGGGTTCGCCTGCCTGAGCGTTTGTCAGGCACGGTCGTTTTGGTGGATGATATTTTTGATGAGGGCCACACCATGGCGGCGGTGAAGAAAGCCTTGCTTGAGGCGGGCGCCGAAGATGTGGTCACGGTTGCAGCGGTTCGAAAGCAACATGATCGGGGCTTGTCCAGAGACTGGGTGGATGATGCGGCCCTCGAGGTCCCCGATGAGTATGTGTTTGGGTTTGGAATGGACATCGATGGCCTATGGCGCCAACTCGACTCGATTTGGAGTGTGTCATGAAAGCCTCGGCACTCAACCCCCTACGCTTGGGCGTGATTGCTGGCACCGGTGCAATGGATCTGTTCTCACCGCAAGCCTCCTATGTTGTGACCACCTCATGGGGTGATCCATCCTCTGCTCTAACCGAGGTCTCTTTGGGGTCTGCTGGGACAGCTTTGCCGGCATGGATGATCCAACGGCATGGCAACCCACATCGGATCCCGCCGCATCGGGTGAACTATCGAGCCAACATCGATGCCTTGAGACAAGCAGGTGTGGAGCACGTCATAGCCATTAATGCTGTGGGTGGGATTGATCCCAAACTGGCACCGGGTGATTTGGTGTTGGTCGATGACCTGATTGACTACACGTGGGGTCGCGCGCACACCTTTAGCGATGGTGTCAGCCAGCCTTTGGCCCACATTGAATTTGCCACGCCTTATGCGGGGGTGTTGCGTGAGAATTTGATTAGAGCTGCAAAGCAGGCCGATGTGTCTGTGCATGTTGGTGGCTGCTATGGTGCAACCCAAGGCCCGCGTTTGGAAACGGCAGCCGAGATCCGGCGGATGGCTCAAGACGGCTGCGATGTGGTCGGGATGACGGGCATGCCAGAGGCTGGGCTTGCGCGAGAGGCAGGCCTAGATTATGCGAGCATCTGCATTGTGGCCAATCCAGCAGCGGGGCTTGAGGCAGAACCCATTAGCCTCGAGGCATTGCACGCCGTGCTGGATCAATCCATGGCCAAAGTGACTCAGTGGTTGGCGCACTTAACGATGCCTTGAATGCGCAGATGAGCGGTTGATTGTCTCAGTAACGCAGTCGAGCCAGTTCAATGCCCCTTAGCGCATTAACTGCAGCCAGCAATTCAGAAGAAGGCACAACGGCCCAGTCTTCCCCAAGCTTTAGCAATGCCTGCGCCTGGGCGTTTTGATAGCGGAGGATAACCGGGGTTTGGCCTTGTCGGTATGGCTTGAGTGCTGCCGCCAAATCCTGGTCGAGTTCGTCTGTTTGGCCATTGATTCGTATTTCGAGACCACGCGCGAAGCGGGCGCGCGCCTCATCTAAATTCATGATCTCATCGGCGACCATGCGAAAGCCGCCGCGGTACTCATCCACCTCAACACGGCCTTTGATGACCAGGATGGCGTCCACACTCAAATGGTGCCCAACCTGATGGAAAAGCTTCTCGAAAACGGCGACTTCCACGCGTCCCGTGCCATCATCCAGTGTTAAAAAGTGGCCACGGCCGATCCGCTTTTGCAATGCCATGACAATCCCAGCCAAGGTCATTTCCACGCCTTTGTTACGCTGATAACGTCGGCTTTGGCCCTCATCGTCGTTGGTCACCGGTGGACTCGGCGCTTGCGCATGGCGCGATAGTCCATCCATGGCACTGGTGACAAAGGCACCGATCTCCTCACGAATGTCATCAATGGGGTGTCCAGATAAAAACAAGCCCAAGGTCTCTCGCTCGGCTTTCAGGCGTTGGATGTTCGTCCAGGGCTGCACGACCTCAATGGCCTTCGCATTTGCTTGAGGCTGGTTGGCTCCTTGGGGTTCTGGCTCCAGCCCAAATAGACTGCTTTGGCCAGCGGCGCGGTCTGCTTGTATTTGTTCGGCTTTGGATAAGGCATCGGGTAGGGCATGCATGAGACCTGCGCGGTTGGGGTGGAGGCTATCCATTGCACCAGATCGGATCAGACCTTCGAGTGTTCTACGATTGACCTTGGCCATGTCAATGTCGGCGCACAAGGCATCGAGCGACTCTATGCGCCCGAGCCGGTTACGGGCATCAATGATGTTGTTGATGGCCCCCAAGCCCACGCCCTTGATGGCGCCTAGCCCATAGCGGATGTTGTTGTCTTCAACTTTGAATCGATGCTCGGACGCGTTGATGTCTGGGGGCAGAATATCGAGCCCCATTGCACGGCAGTCATCAATGAGGTTGGCAATTTTGTCGGTCTTGTCTAGATCGGCGCTTAAAACCGCTGCCATAAACTCAGCTGGGTAGTGGGTTTTTAACCACGCGGTTTGGTACGCCACCAGTGCATAAGCCACGGAGTGAGATTTATTAAAGCCGTAGCGTGCAAACGTTTCCATGAGATTGAAGATTGATTCGGCTTGCTTGGCCGGAATGTCATTGGCTTGCGCGCCGGTGACAAAGCCCTCGCGCTGGCGTTCCATTTCATCGACATTTTTCTTGCCCATGGCTCTGCGCAAAATATCGGCTTGCCCGAGGCTGTATCCGGCCAAGTCCTGGGCGATCTGCATAACTTGTTCCTGATACAAGATCACCCCATAGGTTGGCTTGAGTATGGGCTCGGCCAGCGGGTGTGGGTATTTCACAGATGCCCGGCCATGTTTTCTGTTGATGTACTCATCAACCATGCCAGCATCCAAAGGACCTGGTCGATACAAGGCCACTGCAGCGACAATGTCATTGAAGGTGTCGGGCTTGAGCTTTCTAAGAAGCTCTTTCATGCCAGCCGACTCGAGTTGGAATACAGCTGTGGTGTGTGCTTTTTGTAATGTTTGATAGGAAGCTGGGTCATCGAGCGGAATGTCATCGAGCACGATGGCTGGCTCGTTTTTTTTTGCTCTCGAGGCATTCACTGCCTTGAGCGCCCAATCAATAATGGTGAGGTTTCTCAAACCCAAGAAATCAAACTTCACCAACCCAACGGCTTCGACATCGTTTTTGTCGTATTGGGTCAGGACCGATGAGCCATCGGGCTCGGTGTAGAGTGGTGTGAAATTGGTCAACGCCGAGGGTGCGATCACCAGACCACCGGCGTGTTTGCCCGCATTTCGCGCCAAGCCCTCGAGTGATCGGGCCAAATCAATGATAGAGCGGGTGTCTTCTTCAGCCTCATAGCGTTGCCCCAGCTCTGGCTCTTCTTCGAATGCTTTTTCTAGCGTCATGTCGGGCTTGGCGGGGATGAGCTTGGCGATGGAGTCGACAAACCCATAGTTGTAGCCCAGCACACGCCCACAATCACGGACAACGGCCTTAGCCGCCATCGTTCCATAGGTGATGATTTGAGAGACTTGATCGCGCCCGTAGCGCTCGGCGACATAATCGATCACGCGGTCTCTGCCATCGACACAAAAATCAATATCAAAATCGGGCATGGAGACACGGTCGGGATTCAAGAACCGCTCAAACAAGAGGTCATAACGAAGCGGGTCCACATCGGTGATGCCCAGTGACCAGCCGACCACGGAGCCGGCGCCAGAGCCTCGGCCGGGACCGACGGGGACATCATTGTTTCTGGCCCAAGCAATGAAGTCAGCAACGATTAAGAAATAACCCGCAAAACCCATCGAGACGATGACCTTGAGCTCGTGTTCTAGCCTGTCTTGATAATCCTTTTGAGAGAGCTCATCGGCCAATCCATGCCGAGCCAGTCGAGCGCTCAGTCCCTCTTGAGACTTGGCTTTTAGATACTCGGCTTCTGTCTGTTCAGCGGGCACAGGGAAGGCAGGAAGTGCGTATTGGCCCAAAGACAGTTCAAAGTGACAGCGCTTGGCAATCTCTACGGTGTTTTCAAGTGCCACCGGGATGTCAGCAAAGAGCGCCTCCATCTCTTCTGCACTTTTGAAATATTGCTCATCGACGAATGTTCGTGTGCGTCTTTTGTCATCAAGCAAGCGACTCTGGTGAATGCAGACGCGCGCCTCGTGGGCAAAGTAATCTGCTTGATGCAAAAAACGTACATCGTTGTTGGCCACCACGGGGACGCTGTGTTCAATGGCCAAAGACAAGAGCTGCGATTCGAGTTGTGACTCGTTGTCCCGCCCCAGTCGTTCTAGACTCAGATAGAGACGGTCCCCCCAAAGACTCATTTGCTCGCGAAGATCGGAGGCGGCCAATGAGCGATTGCCTTGAGCCAGCGCTTGACCGATCGATGAGTCCCTGCCCAACAACACGATCAGGCCCTCGTGATGGCGTCGGAGCCAGGTTGGATGAATCAGCGGCTTGGATTGAGCGTTTCTGCCCTCCAAGAAACTTTTAGAGATCAACTGGCAGAGATTGAGATAGCCTGTCTGGTTTTGTACCAGGGCAGTGACAACACCAAAGCGATCATTGTGGTCTGGATCGGCAATCAAGAGGTCAGCACCCACAATGGGCTTGATGCCCTTGGAAATGGCGCGTCGATAGAACTTCACCAGACCAAAAAGATTGCACCAGTCGGTCACGGCCACAGCCGGCATGTTTAATTCCACGGCACGGTCGATCAATTGATCGATCCGGACCATGCCGTCTTCCAGCGAGTATTCGGTGTGCAGTCTTAAATGAATAAAGCTCGGTTGGGTCACGGCTTAGCCCAGCATCGCTTCGAGGACGTCGCGTGCCCGCTTGAATCGGGCAGACAAGTCGGGGTAGTGGGCTGGGCTCATCGGTATGGCGCTGTACCAGCGAATGATTCGGCTGGAAAGATCATCCGCCAGTGAGCTGCTTTGACCACGCTGGTTGAGTCGCTCGTTTAATTGAGCCACTTGAAATGCTTTTTTTAAATCGGCATCTGCGTCGGGTGATTCCAAGCCAGACAAAAACTCCATCTCGACAACCACCACTCGGGCCAAGGCATGATGGGTTTCAGCCAATTCCTGCCACGACTCAAGCGATTGTTTTGGCGATTGTTCTTGCAATTGTTCTGGCGGCTCTTCTTGGCTTTGTAATTTTTGATGGGTTGTTCTAAGCACCTCAAAGCTTTCCAGCAAATAACGCGGTGCACCGGTGAGCTCTTTCGGATCGGCAGGAGCGAGTTCTTGACCAACTGGTGCATCGCTCTTGTGACCTGAGGCCTCGCTTCTGGCCATTAGGGCGGCCTGAAGTTGATCGGCTAAGGCATCGACAACGGCTCGCGCTTTTGATTTTGCTTTGGCCTGCTGTGTATCGAGGTGTTTTCTGAGCTGTGCTTGAGCCTTTTCAAAGCGCGCATTGAGATGCTTTGGGCGTTGGCTCTCACTCAACCATTGGTCTTCTAGGCGGGCCCAGCGCGATTGGACATCACTCTCTGGCGCGGTGGCATCGCTTGTGGCTGCTTTGACCAAGTCCTCAATCTCCCCCAAGAGTGTTTGGAGGGATTCGAGTTTGGCTTGCCGCTCCGCCGATTGCGCTTCGTGTTCTTTTTTGAGCGAATCAAACAAGGGATCAATGGGGGCGCGAAACGCCGACCACAGCGCCTGATCGGATTGCCGCCGCCCGCGGCCGAGCTTCTTCCATTGACTTTGCAATGACTTGGCCGTCTCGATGGCCGCAGCAGCGTCTTTCTCATGCAGCAATTGCTCGGCTTGTGCCACCAGTTGGCGCTTTTGTTGCTCCACGTCTTCAAACAGGTGGTCGACCCGTTGCGACAGCTCACCCATCAAACTTTTTAGGCGCTTGGCGTTGGTTGCTCGGTGCTTTGGTGGCAAGTCATCTAGGCGACGGATGGCTTGGCGGGCCACCTTGAGGGGTTCTAGATAGACATTGACGTCTTGATGCGTGGCCTCAAGGGTCGCGGTGGTCTGCTGAATAAAGTCCTCGAGTGCCTCCAGATTGCTGTCTTGATAGGCTTGGCGCTGCTCTAGAGCCGGCTTAATGCGCTCGAATATGGCATCAATGGCTTGTGAGAACCTGCGCCACTGCGCATGCGGTGCCACTGGGCGGCGATGGTCACTCAATGCCGTGCGCTCGGCGTTTTCAAGGTCTTTCCATTGTTTTCTGGCCTCTTGAACGAGTGCGCGCAATGCATCGGGGTGTAAGTCTTGGGTGGCACTGGCCTCAAGCTTTTCAATGAGTTGGTCTCTTTGGGTGTTGTTCGACCAGTGGAGCCATTGTTTGAGGGTCTGATACTGCGCTTTGACGCGGGTCTCATGTGACCTGAGCGCACTTGGCATTGGCTTGGGCAAGCCCGCCAAGGCAACCGCGGCTTGTTGCAAGTGCCCATCGTCAATCGCTTGTTCTGCCTCTTCCAACAAGCCTTTGGCCTCGTTGTTGCGGCGCAATTGATCCTCGGCCTGCTTTTGTTGGGCTTGTTTCTTGGCTTCCTTCTTGGCTTCCTTCTGGGCTTCGTCTTGCTCTCGGGCAAGCTGATCGCCTTTGTCCGTGCTTTTGATGGCTCGATCAGGCGCAGGTCCCGCATCGGCTTCGGCTGCGGGCGTATGGTTGGGTTTGGCCTGTTCATTGGCCTGTTGATTGGCCCGGTCACCGTCCACGCGCTCAGGTGGCATGGCCGGGGGGTGGAGGATGGCCAAGACCATGGTGCGCGATTTTTGGAACCGTTGTTCGAGCGCCAAAGGAAGCTGCCCCAAACTCGCCCAGTCTTGTTCAATACCAGCCAAGATCTCTGCGGTATGACCCGATCCTTTGCCAAGGACCAATTCGTCGAGCTTTTTCAAGCAAGCATGGGCTTTTTCAGTCTCAGCCGACGCGCCCACCATACCTCTGAGCTCAGCAATCCGCTCATGCGCCGCCTTACTTTTTGTTTTTGATCGCTTTTTTAGGCTGGGTACGACCCGTTCTAGTGAACTGGGGTCGGTGATCTGCCTAAGAATCGTTTTGGCCAGGTCGGGGTCTGTTTCTTCGACATAACAATCGGCCAAAAAACCATTGGCATGAATGGCCGCCAAAGCGCGTTGCCTTAGTTTCGTATCTGGGGCTTTTTTCGCAATGGTTTGAATGAGCGAGCGGTTTTGATCCTCTTCAATGATCGCATCGAGCCACACCTCGCGGGCTCGGCGATACTCATCAGACTCACTTTTGATTACTTGTTGAGCGATAAAGCGGTCAGCTGAGTCCCGAATGTCGGCTGGAGCGCCAGACAGCCGAGCATCCAGCCAAAAAGGCTCTGTGTTGATCCGCTTCAAGGCGGCCAGCCGCACCACAGCAGACGGGTCGTTTTGGGCAATAGCAGCCAGGCTTGCGGTGAGCTTGGGGTCACTGGAGGTGCTCACCGCCGCGGCGCGAGAAGCCTCATCCTTGCTTTCCCAGGGTTTTCTAAACAAGATTTTCTCGTCGCCGAAGGGGTTCAATACCAGAGATTATTGTGCCAGATTTCTTATGGTATAAGATAGGCCGATGACAAATAGACCCAACGAAGAACGTTCCCCTACCAGCCGAGCCCCATCGCTCATGCAGGCGCTGTTGCCGATTGGCTTTCTCATTATCATGCTGGCCACCTCGGTTTGGTTGTTTGGGGACAATTCCTCGTATGGCCCCAATCAGATAGCGCTACTGATTGCAGCGGCAACCGCAACGCTCATTGGGCTCTACAACGGGCAAAGCTGGGCCTACCTCCAAGAGGGCATCGTCAACGGTATCTCTGTGGCGTTGGGCGCCATCTTGATTATTCTCACGGTGGGCGCATTGGTGGGCACTTGGCTGCTGGCGGGCATTGTGCCCACCATGATTTATTTTGGCTTGGAGCTATTAAATCCGAGCTGGTTTTATGCCGCGAGTTGTTTGATTTGTGCGGTTGTGGCGGTCTCGATTGGCAGCTCATGGACTACGGCTGCAACGATTGGGGTCGCGCTCATGGGGATTGCTGCAGGCCTTGAGTTGTCCCTTCCCATTGCGGCAGGGGCGGTGGTCTCTGGCGCTTACTTTGGCGATAAGATGTCACCCTTGTCAGACACCACCAATTTGGCGCCAGCGGTCAGTGGGTCGGATTTATTCGCCCACATCCGCTACATGACTTGGGTGTCGATTCCTGCGCTGGTCATCGCGCTGATTGCCTACACCTTGCTGGGTTTTTCTGCCGACGTCAGTAGCACAGGGGAGACCTTGGTGGTCATGCAACAAGATCTGGATTCATTATTCAATATCAGTGTTTGGATGTTGATTCCATTGGGGTTTTTATTTGTTTTGGCTGCCTTGGGGAAACCTGCTCTCCCGAGCATTTTTGCCGCTGCTTTGTTGGGAGCAGTGTGGGCGTTGGTGTTTCAGCCTGAGCGGGTGGCGGCGATGGCGGGTGAGAGTGGGGGATCTCTGGCCAGCTTGCAGGCGGTTTGGTTGGCATTGAGCGATGGCACTCAGGTCACCAGCGACAACGCGGCTTTGGCTGATTTGCTCAGTGGTGGTGGGATGTCGTCGATGCTAAACACCGTCTGGCTGGTGATTTGTGCCATGACCTTTGGCGGGGTCATGGAACAATCTGGCTTACTCAGGCGGGTCCTTGAGACGCTGCTTGGACTGATCAAGACCACCGCCTCTTTGATCACAACAACCATACTGACCGCTTTTTCGACCAACATTCTCACCGCCGATCAGTACATTTCCTTGGTTCTGCCTGGCCGCATGTTTAAAGCAGAATATGCCGCCAGAGGCTTGGACCCACGCGTGCTTTCGCGAAGCCTTGAAAACGGGGGCACGATCACCTCAGTTTTAATCCCATGGAACACCTGTGCGGTGTTTATGTTTGGTGTCTTGGGGGTCAGCCCGATTGAGTATGCCCCCTATGCCTTTTTTGCCCTATTGGTCCCAATCATTGGGATCGCGTATGCCTATTTTGACTTTAAGATCCTGCGGTTAGCTGACGCACCATAGAAAAGCCAGCGATCCACGTGCCCGCGGCCGATCCAAGGTTGGATAGGAAAAACACCAAAAAAACGTGCGAGATCTTGTTTCGGTACCAGCCTTTGAGGGTGGATACATCATCTCTGAGGGCATCAAAGTCCCCAATGGTCGGTTTCTTGAGCCATGCCTCGACAGCGCCGGTGACCATGCCTGCACCCACTGTGGGATTGAGTGAGGTCAGCGGGGCTGCAAATATCGCTGTCAGTACGGTCAAGGGATGGGCTCGGGCGATGAGTGCGCCCAAGGCCGAAAGCCCACCATTGATCAGCACCCAGGTGCTGATGAGCGCCCAGCCTAGCTCGGGCGAGCGAGAAAAGCCGATCGCGAATCCCAACAAAACCAAAACCAAAATCGCCCATGGGATCAGTTTCCAAATGTGGCTTTTGGGTGGCGTATATTCTAGGGCGGTGAGTGTGTCTTTCGGGACCTCATCTTGGGCCAGAGCTTTCACAGTGCCGGGCAAGTGGCCTGCACCCAAAACCACCAAGATGGAGCGAATGGGTTGATTGGTCTGTTGACCTGCCGAGTCCTCGGTTGCGTGGATTTTAAGCTTGGCCGCCATATAGCGGTCGCGCTCTGCGATGAGGCTCTCATAGAGCTCGGGGCTGTCGGCTGAGACCTGTTGCAGCGTTTGTCCGAGGAGGTCGCCCTGTTTGAGCTCTTCAATTTCGCGCTCTGAGATCTCTTCTTTCGAAAACATGGAAAAGAACAGGCCATTGAGCATGACCCAGCGGCCCCACCAACCCAAGTGAGCGCTGGCACGTTTGAGCGTGATGCCAATCTCTCTGTCAATGAGCCAGACCGGCTTTTCCATTTTATTGGCCGCTTCAATGCCGGCTTTCATCTCGGCACCCGGTTCGATCCCAAATTGCTTGGCAATGCGGCGTTGGTAGGCCGAAAGCGCCAAGGAGGCCATCATCATCCCAGCCTTGCCCTGACGCAAGACAGCAAACAAATCCATCTCCTCGTACCCTTGCTGTTTGGTCAGCGCCTGAAACCGCGGTTCACATAATTCAACGGCCACCGCATCAAAAGCATCTGTTTCGATCAAAGCAGTCACGACTTCAGCACTTTTTTGTGAGACATGGGCAGTGCCGAGGATGTGGTAGCGAATGCCATCTCGTTCCATGATCTCTAGAGGCTCATCCCCAATGAGTGTGTTGAGATCAATCGCGCTTTCTGGAGAATGCTCAGTCATTGTCAGCCTGCTGGGAAAGGTCATGTGATAGTGAATGCTTCAGTGTATCCAATCTGGTCCTGATGGACTGAAAAAATCTTGCTATGATTTTCTTAGAGTCAAAAGTCTCAAAAAAGGTGTGCATTGATGGAAAGCTGGGGCAGTTTTTGGATGGGGTTGGGTGCAGGCTGGTTTTTGGGCGCTGCCATTGTTGCTTTGTGGGGGCTGGTGCGAGACCGTCGAGCGGAGCAAGCCGGGCGCTCGGTCAAGGCGCTGGAAGACAGGCATCAGCGGTTTCGAGAAGAGGTCAATCAGCATTTTGTCGAAACGGCCGAGTTGATTAATCGAATGACCGATAGCTACAAGGCGGTCTTTGACCATTTGAGTGAAGGAGCAGAGCGTCTGGTTGAGGATCGAGTGGTCCAAGAGCGGATGCCCAAGGTTGGGGACCAAGAAGTGAAATTAAAGCACATTGGGCATCGCGTCAATCTGTCACCAGACGACGAGATTAAGTCTTAGATTGGGTCTCGGCGAGTCTCTTCGGCCCTGAGCAGCCGATGGCATTTTTGCCAGCAAAGAGAAGTTGCGGGCAATATTGCAGGTCTTTATCTTCTTCATGGGCTCTGGGTCTACTCAAGCACTCAGTGATGCGCTCGGTTACGCTTTTTGCATCACATAAAATCCGTAAGAAACGTCTTTTTGGTGTGTTAGAAAAAGATCAATCTCGGAGCGCTCAGCAGCTACAAGGGATTGAGCGAGTTCGTTGTCGGGGTGACGACCTAAAAAATCATCTATTCGGCTGATCAAGGGTAGATAATACTCATCCATCCATGATTTCACGGGCAATGGGAAATAGCCCATCAGCCGATATCCGGCCGCCTGAAGTTTGGCAACATTGCCGGTTACTGTAGTGATCTCTGGATAGGCGTTTTCCCAATAGGCGGTCAACGTCTCGGACCGCGTTTGCCCCAACCAAGTAATCTCAGAGACAGCGAGCATGCCCTCTGGTTTTAAAAGTTCCCGCCAAACCTCGAGGCCTGCTGAAAAGCCAACGTTGTAGATCGCACCTTCTGACCAAATTAGATCGAAAGAGTTTGGCTCGAGAGGCAGGTCTTCCATAGGTGCACACATCGGAGTGATTTTTTCCGTCACCCCATCTAATTTGGCTTGTTCGCTCAGACGATCTAAAAAGGGTTGGGCCAAATCTATTGCGGTAATGTGCGCATTGAGTCGCTTTCCCAAGACCAAAGCCGATGCCCCTGTGCCACAGCCGATGTCGGCCACCTCAAGAAATCCATCGGTGTCTAAATCACATAGACTCAGTGCCCGCAAGGTGTCCTCTTGACTGCCCGGGCCTTGCCGATGACCGTCTATATGCAGGTCGATAACCAGCGCCAGTTCTTCTGGACTCATGCGACGTGCTCTCTCAGAAACATCTCTGATGACTCATGCTCAAGTTGCCCCTGAGTCACTCTTGGTGCTTATTGTCATAGCGGTCAAACCACGCCAATATATTGTCGATTTTTGCAATCAATCTAGACGGCCGACTGGCAATCCCATGAGCGGTGCCCGGTAGGCGAATCATCACCGCATCCACGCGCTGCAGTTTGAGTGCTTGGTAATACTGCTCGGTCTCTGACATCGGCGTTCTGAAGTCATCTTCGCCCGTCATTAAAAGTGTCGGCGTGGTGACACCACCCACCAATGAAAGGGGAGAACGCGCCCAATAATGCTCAAACTCATCCCATGGAAGTCCTGGGAATTGATGGTTGATTTGGCCGGGAT